>CAYGGE010000023.1:0-1008 GCA_964349485.1 uncultured Candidatus Saccharibacteria bacterium | reverse complement strand
TCAAAGCAATACAACATTGGTGTAAAACCAATCTCTGTTGGCGATGTTTCATTTGAGATGGACATTCCATCCATCAAAGAAAGTGGTTCACTAGTTAGACCACAATTATTTGTAGATAACAATGATTTACCATCATACGGTATAGTATCTTTAATTGTAAATGGAGAGGTCATATCCAAGAAATCACAATTATTTGCAACTGGAGAAACAATTGTTAATCTTGAATGGAAATCACCTGGTATAGATGAACACACAATCTATGATGTAATGGCAAGCGTTGATTTGTATGACAAATCAATCTCTACCCAGTCTGCTAAACTACACATTTATCCAAAAACAATAACCATGTTAGCCTCAGAGATAAAATCACTAGAACCAATTAAAGAAAATGATACAGTATTGGCAGACCCAGCACTAATTTATGCATCAAACTCTGTTGATCAAAACTTGAGATTCCATGTAATAGCTCCAAATGGTCAGTGTATAATTGGTGTCTCAGAAGAATGTGCAATTAATGACAGTACCACAAATCAACGTGGTGGATTGACAAGCATTGAATATGAAGATCAAATAATTAGAGTAAGATATAGTGGTCCAGACAGTTCACTTGAAAGATTCTCAATTACATCAATTGATCCACTAGTAGATAATTGGATTGTATCCCTAGAAACATCTGATGGAATTATTCCTCAAGCCCAAGCAATGAACGATATGCCTATCAAAGTAAAGTATAGAACATATTCAGAAACAATTACTGTTTATTCAGAGTAATTTAATCATCTTTTTTAAAACTATGGATATGCCGTAAATTCAGAAAGAATAGAGTCAATCTCTGAAATCTTGATTCTGTTTTGCTCCATTGAATCTCTTTTACGCAATGTTACAGTTTGGTCTTCCAAAGTTTGATAATCAACAGTAATAGCAAATGGTGCACCTATCTCATCTAGTCTTCTGTATCTTCTTCCTATTGCACCTGAATGATCCAAAAATACATCGTATTTTCTTTTG
>CAYGGE010000022.1:0-1036 GCA_964349485.1 uncultured Candidatus Saccharibacteria bacterium | reverse complement strand
AACCAAACTATACAACAGGGGCATTGGCAAAATATGCAACACTGGTTGGTTCTGCTGCACAAGGTGCAATTACAAGTGCAAATCTATAATGTCACCAGATCTCTCATGTAGTATAGTTCTGTGGTTCAGAAATAAAATCATAAACATACCAATAAATGAATTACAAACTTGAAGATCATCATGTACAAATGTCTTTAACAGAAACAAATAGAGATTTGTAGACGGAGATTTTGTAATTTATTGATTCTTTGGCAATGTTATAATAAATGTAGTTCCTTTACCAAGTTCAGTTTTTACTTCAATTGTTCCACCATGTTTTTCTACAATTGATTTACAGCTTACAAGTCCTAAACCCGTACCAATTTGCCTTGTTGTAAACAGCGGATCAAATATCCTAGGCAAGACATCAGGTGGAATACCAGGACCTGTGTCCTCTACTTCTATTATGAACTGTTTTTTTTCTTCGGTAATTCTAATATTGATCTTACCATTGTTTTGCATCGCCTGAATTGCATTTGTTATTAGATTCGCCAATACAATCTCCATCTTTTCAGCATCACAAAAAGCAGTAACATCATTTTGAGGTAAAGTGATCCTTATGGTATCCGGTATTACTATCCTATCCATAGTAGAATTCAAAATGGTAGACATTGAATTATTATCAAGTTGTAGAAAAGTAGGACTTACAAAGTCTAAGACTTCATTAACCTGATGGCTTATTCTTGTGGAGGCTCTCTCAAGTCTTGCTAACTGTAGGATAATTTTCTCATCAAGGTTAGGATTTTGTTGTGTGATAATACTAATTGTATTTTTAATTACAGAAAGAGGATTCCTCAAATCATGAGCTATACGTGCTGTTAATTCTCCAATAACAGAAAGTCTTTTCATCTTTTGTTCTTCAACTTCTTTTTTTGCAGAATGAATTTCAGACATGTCACGAATTACTGTATTACTGCCAATCAATTGACCGTTTTCATCATAAATACTGGTAACACCAAACATTGCAGGAAAAACACTATTATCTTTTCGTTTCATC
>CAYGGE010000021.1:0-1093 GCA_964349485.1 uncultured Candidatus Saccharibacteria bacterium | reverse complement strand
TCAACCTCGAAGTGCAACAACTGAAGCTTCGATAGAGAGTCGATTAAAAACCTCCAGTGGTGTCTCAAAGTATAGCACTTTTCGTGGTCTGCTGTTAAGTAAGAGTTCGACCTTTTCAAGAGCTTCTAAGGTGATCTCATCAAACCTCTTATTCTTAGGGAAGTATTGACGTACAAGTCCATTTGTATGCTCATTAAGCCCCCTTTCCCATGAGTGATAGGGTTTAGCAAAGTAGAAGCCAGCTTCGAGTTCTATGCTAATTTTTTGATGGTTCGCAAACTCTTTACCATTATCTGCTGTCATCGTATGCACAAAGTCTTTCACAGGTTTTAGCCTCTCTATTAAAGCTTTCTCTACTTCTTCTGCTGTCTTATGATCTACTCTAGTAAGTTTTGTTAGTTTAGAGGTTCTCTCTACCATGGATACAATGGCTCCACTTTGACCTGCTCCTATGATTGTATCTAGCTCCCAATCTCCAAGGCGTGCTTTTTCTTCTACTATGGCAGGTCTCTCATCGATATCTATGCGGTTTGAAATACATCCTCTTCCTGAGGTTCCTTTGCTTCGTTTGTTGTATTTTTTACCATGATGACGAAGCTCTTGATATAGAGAGCCACCTTGTCGTTTATCCCTCCAGATATATGCATAGATAGTTTCATGACTGATAGGGGTTCCTTGTTTTTTAAGCCATCCGGATATTTGTTCTGGACTCCATTGTACTTTCAACTTCTCTTCTATCGTTGTAATTAATTGAGGTGTCATCTTGAGATTTGGAGGTAGAGTTTCAGATCTTCTTATTTGAGTTTTCTCCTGAGCTTGGTTATGGCGATAACCTCTTTGACCTGTATTTCTGTTAAGTTCTCTGCTTACAGAGGAACGATTAACGCCTATAGCTTTGGCTATCTCGCTTTGATTATCTCCTCTTTCCTTTAAAATATAGATCTGACATCTTTGGTCGTAGGTCAGATGATGATAGCCTTCGGGCATAGGGTCCTCTTGTTGGTTCTGTTGATAAAAACCACCATAAGGATTTTTTCATTCTCTGGCCTATTTTTTTAATTCCTATTGTTGCTCTTCAAACTTGAATCGGCGG
>CAYGGE010000020.1:0-1117 GCA_964349485.1 uncultured Candidatus Saccharibacteria bacterium | reverse complement strand
CATGTCAGGCCATCACCCGGCGGAAAAATTCGAGATACCGGCCGACCACGATCGCTTCGGTGAAGCGTTGCTCGAACGCGGCGCGGCCAGATCGGCCGAGCGCGGCGGCCCGTGCGCGGTCGGCGAGCAGTTGCTGGATCGCGCGGGCGAGCGCGGCCGCATCGTCCACCGGCACCAGAAGTCCGGTTTCGCCGTGACGAACCAGAGCCGCCGGCCCTTGAGACTCGGTTGCGATCACCGGGACGCCTTGCGCCCAAGCCTCGATCACCACGTTGCCGAGCGGCTCGTGGCGCGACGGACAAACGAGCAGGTCGCAGGCGGCGAGCAGCGCCGGCGCGTCGTCGCGCCAGCCGAGAAACCGCACCCGGGGCTTGACGAACAGCCGTTGCGCAAGCGCTTCGAGGTCGGCGGCGAGCGGGCCCTCGCCGGCGATCCAGAGATAGACGTCGGGCAGACGCGCGACCGCCTCGATCAAGACGTCGAAGCCCTTGTTTTCGTGCAGCCGGCCCATGGCGAGCAGCAGCGGCGCGTCGGGCGGCGTGAACATCTCGGCGCGGCGCGCCGGCGGCGCCTTGGCCTCGGCGACGAAGTTGGGAAGATAGTGGACCCGTTCCGCCGGCCAGCCCTCGTTGCGGATGTAATTCACGATATCCTCGGTGTTGCCGATCAAGTGGCGGCAGCGGCGATAATATTTGAGATCGTAATAGCCGCCGAGCCGGCCGACGTGGACGAAGGGCTTGTCGGAACCCTCGGGCAGCATCCGGGTGGCGCGGTTCATCCAGGTCAAGGCGATGTCGGGCGCGAAGGCGCGAATCGCGCGTTTGAGCATCCACGGCGTGCGGAAATCGAGCCGCCCGCCGAAAGGAACCTGAAGAGCCTCGATCCCGCCTTGGCTGAGTTCGGCGGCGCGGGCGGCGTCGGCGCGGATGACGACGCGCTGCTCGAGGCCGGCGCGATGGAGCGCGAGCACGAGGCGGACGAAGAACGCCTCGGCCCCGCCGTGTTCGGCTCCCGCCATCGCTTGAAGGACGCGCATGGGTGTCGGCCTCAGGTTAACAGCGATTCGAACGCGGCGGCGGCTTCGGGCCAGCCCCACCCGCGCTGGGTTTTAAGCGCG
>CAYGGE010000019.1:0-1123 GCA_964349485.1 uncultured Candidatus Saccharibacteria bacterium | reverse complement strand
TGCTATAGCGAGTTAACCAAGGAAATTTGGTTGATAAAGTTTTAAAACCATTCTTTAGTAGAGGGCTGGTTTCGTGTTTTTGGTGCACACTTCGTGTGTATGAACAAAACACATGCGAAATCTCTCTGTTGCGAGGCACTCATTCATCGTTTCGGTAATCGCAGAAGACAATGTAGCGAATGCAAGAAGACCTGGCGGATACGGAAGAAGACACGAGGTAGAAAAAAGAAGCGGGAGACAGTAGCACTGGTTGAGAAGTATCTGCGCCATGAAATACCTTCTCTGTATGCTATTTCAAAAAGTACTGGAAAGAGCGCGGATGTATTGGAAGCCCGTCTTAATCGAAGCCGTGACGGATTTCTGAAGCATACCCCTTGGCCGCCTCTGCCTCGTGGCATGCCGCTCATCGCCATTGCTGATGCGATGGTCCAGTGGATTGAAGGAACACGATACAGTTTTTACTTCATCCTGCTCAGACCAACCACCGACCATCAAGCAGTTATTGTCCCACCAATCGTAAGGCAAGGCACTGAGGATGCTGCGGGATGGGAGGCGGCGTTTGCGCGCATACCGCTCGATGTTCAAGCGTGTATTGAAGCCCTGGTATGTGATGGGCGGTTTGGTCTCATGTTGTGCGCAAAACATCGTCAATGGATCATTCAACGCTGTCAGTTCCACCTCATTGCCCGATTGCAACTCAAACGCTCAAAATGGAGTTCATCTCGTCACAGCGATGAGGGACACCGGTTGTATACTCTCGTAAAAACAATCTGCACAACACGCGATACACGATGCCTTTCTCAAACCGTCTCGGAACTTGAAGAAATCGCTTGGCATACGAAGCAAGGTGATTTAAAGACGATTCTCCATGGATTTGTAAACCACTACGAACAGTATCGGTCGTATCTCATGTATCCCACATTGAATCTGCCAACGACAAGTAATGCGATTGAGGCGCTTATTGGCGGTCTACGGAACCTCTCTCACCGAGCACGCGGTTTCCGTACCCGGCACTCATTTATGAAGTGGATCTCCGCCTATCTGAAAAGCAAACGAACATTCACCTGCAATGGATTCCGTCAACCAAATTAAATCGGGTAAACCGCTATAGCAGACTATTTAC
>CAYGGE010000018.1:0-1157 GCA_964349485.1 uncultured Candidatus Saccharibacteria bacterium | reverse complement strand
ACCGCTCGACCGTTTCTTCCACGTGCCCCAGTTCGGCGCGCGGGGATTTCAGGAATTTGAGCCGCGCCGGGGTGGCGAAGAACAAGTCCTTGACCTCGACCCGGGTGCCCTCGTTGAGCGCGACGGGGCGAACTTCGCTCTTGCGCCCGCCCTCGACCGCGAGCGTCCAAGCGCCGGCCGCCCCACGGGCGCGGCTTGCAAGCGAAAGCCTGGCGACCGCGCCGATCGAGGGCAGGGCCTCGCCGCGGAAGCCCAAGGTCGCGATATGGGAGAGATCCTCGCCCGGCAGTTTCGAGGTCGCGTGGCGTTCGACCGCGAGCACGAGTTCGTCCGCCGTCATTCCTAAGCCGTCGTCGGCGACAATGATCTCCGCCTGGCCGCCGTCGCGCACGACGATCTCGATCCGCCGCGCGCCGGCATCGAGCGCGTTCTCGACCAGCTCCTTGACCGCGGACGCCGGGCGCTCGACCACCTCGCCGGCGGCGATGCGGTTGACGAGATTTTCGGGGAGTATGCGGATGGTCATGGCCGCTTCGCCGCCGCCCAAGCCCTGATCCGGCGGGCGAGCCCGACGGTAGAAGAGTCGTGCCCCTCCATCTTACCGCCCTTGAGCAGGCGCGCGGCGCCGCCGGCGAGCTGCTTGCCGAGTTCCACCCCCCATTGGTCGAAGGAATTGATGCCCCACAGCACGCCCTCGACGAACGTCTTGTGCTCGTAGAGCGCGAGCAGGAGCCCCAAGTGAAAGGGATCGAGGCGGCGGAGCAGGATCGTCGTGCTCGGCCGGTTGCCGGGGAATACGCGATGCGGGAGCAGGCGGCGGATCTCGGCCGGAGACAACCCTTCCAACTCCATCGCGCTTCGGGCCTCGGCGGTGTCGCATCCGCGCATGAGGGCTTCGCTTTGCGCCAGCATGTTGGCGAGCAAAATCGCGCGCTGCGCTCCGGGCCCAGGCCCGGGCTCGGCTGCGGCGATGAAGTCCACCGGCACCGGGTTGGTGCCCTGGTGGAGAAGTTGGAAAAAGGCGTGCTGGGCGTTGGTGCCGGGCGCGCCGAAAACGACCGGGGCGCTCGCGCGGCGGAGGGCGCGGCCCTCGCGGGTCACGGACTTGCCGTTGCTTTCCATTTCGAGCTGCTGGAGATAAGCGGGCAGGCGCTTGA
>CAYGGE010000017.1:0-1256 GCA_964349485.1 uncultured Candidatus Saccharibacteria bacterium | reverse complement strand
TTCTCGAGGTGGTGGCTCCCGAGGTGAAGAAGGAGGACGTCCTGCTGGTGGTGGCGGAGGAGCTCCTGCAGAGTTCGGGGAATTGGATGCAGAAGGGAACGCTGGAGATGGAGCTGGTTCTGCTGGTGGTTTGGAAGGACGAGGTTCTCGAGGTGGTGGCTCCCGAGGTGAAGAAGGAGGACGTCCTGCTGGTGGTGGCTCCCGAGGTGAAGAAGGAACTCGTGCGGGAGGTCGTTACGACGGAAGAGGTTCTGCTGGTCGTTGCTCCGGAGGTGACGCGGCTGGAGGTGCTGGTCGGGACGCACTTGCAGCACTGGCCTTTGCAGGAGTCGGCGCCGCAGGTTCCCGAACACAGGAGGATGGAATTGGCGGGACAGGTGATCGGCGTCTGGGCGCAGATGTTTGCTGCGGCGTCATAGAGGACGGTGCAGAGGGAACCGGCCGGGCACGAAGAGACGGAGATGGAGCTGGTTCTGCTGGTGGTTTGGAAGGACGAGGTTCTCGAGGTGGTGGCTCCCGAGGTGAAGAAGGAGGACGTCCTGCTGGTGGTGGCGGAGGAGCTCCTGCAGAGTTCGGGGAATTGGATGCAGAAGGGAACGCTGGAGATGGAGGACGTTCTGGAGGTGGTGGCAAACGACGATGTCCTAGAGGTTGTCGCTCCCGACGTCGCCTTGGAAGTGGTGGCTCCGGAAGTCGCTTTGGAGGTTGTGGCTCCAGAGGTTGCTTTCGATGTGGTTGCTCCGGATGTAGCCTTTGAAGTCGTGGCACCTGAAGTTGCGCGCGACGTTGTTGCGCCGGACGTTGCCATAGAGGTAGTGGCGCCGGATGTCGCCTTGGATGTTGTCGCAAAGGAAGAAGTCTTGGATGTGGTTGCCGCGGACGTCGTGGAGGTCGGCACGCACTTACAGCATTGGCCGCGGCAGTCCCCTCCTCCGCAGGTTCCGGAACAGAGGAGGATGAAGTTCGCGGGACAGGTGATGGGCGTCTGAGCGCAGATATTCGTATCCGCGTCGTAGAGCACTGTGCAAATGCTGCCGGACGGACAAGAGGAGACGGAACTGGTGCGGGATGTGGTGGCGCCGGAGGTCGCACGGCTGGTGGTCGCACCCGATGTCGCCCGAGAAGTAGTGGCACCGGAGGTCGCTCTGGACGTGGTCGCACCGGAGGTGAACCGGGAGGATGTTCGGCTCGTGGTGGCCGAGGAGCTCCTGCAGAGTTCGGGGAATTGGATGCAGAAGGGAACGCTGGAGATGGAG
>CAYGGE010000016.1:0-1281 GCA_964349485.1 uncultured Candidatus Saccharibacteria bacterium | reverse complement strand
ACGCACGGCCGTCCGGTTTAAATACTAATTATTTCAGCTAGTTGCAAGTCACCCTGTTGGATGCTTTGCTTGTTTTTCCAAGAACAACAAAGACTCACAACAGGGGACTGCAACAGTGATCCAATCTCGCAAAGGTAAGACACTTTTACAACTGATCGACCGGAAGAAATTCGATGTGCTCTGCGATAAGTGGGGCATGGACAAAGGAGTCCGATCGTTTTCGTGCTGGGAGATGACGTGTACTCACATCATGGCGTTTATTCTGCGCCTGAAGACGCTTCGAGAAATTGAACAAGGATTGCTGGTCCCTCGCTCTACTTTCAGTGATGCCAATGCCAAACGATCGTCGGGATTTTTTCAGGAACTCTGCGAAGTCGTTCTCTCTGATGTTCTTAATTCGACGAAGGGCCGCAAAATAAGGAGAGCGCTAAAAGCAATCGATTCAACTGAGTGTAACGTGCATGGGAGCTTGTCGCGGTTACCTTTGTGGCGCGAAGGCAAAGTGGAGTGGAAAAAGGCAACAGCGAAGCTCCATATTGTCTGGGACGTGGGCGGGAAATGGATAGATGATTTTAGAATTACTGGGAATGCAACTGCCGACAATATAGTGGCGCACTGGTTCGAGATATCGTCGGGTAGTACCTACGTTTTCGACAGAGCCTACAACGATATAGCTCTTTGGTGGAAAATTTACTCCAGCAAGGCCCACTTCGTAACTCGTCTTAAGAAGTACCCAGTGTATGAGCGCTTGCTGAAACGGGTTTTACAGAAGAAACCTGAGGCAGTGGGTGTCCTTTGGGACGGAAACTGGCGACCTGGCAAAAGCTCTTTCTCTAAGTGCCCACAGATTCCGAAAGATCTCTCATTTCGCCATATCATTTACCGAGATCCTGAGAGCAGACGAATATTTCACTTCATCACATCGGATCGGAAATCAAAGGCGCAAACAATTGCTGATATCTATCGCAAAAGGTGGGCAGTCGAGTTGCTTTTTCGTTGGCTCAAAGGAAATCTCAATATCCGATACCTGGCCACTAAGACTCCAAACGCGATACAAATTCAGCTTGCGGTTTCGGTACTCATCCAACTATTAACGCAATTAAGTAGAACGCTGACGGCCTTTGAAGGCAGTCCGTCAGAAAGCATGTGCAGCCTAAGAGCAATGCTCGTGCGGCAAACCCTTACTGCCAGCGGTTTGGCAGACTACGGTCGCTGGAAATCCACACCAGGAGGGCATCTTAGCTAATCACTATCGACAATTTAAACCGGACGGCCGTGCGT
>CAYGGE010000015.1:0-1393 GCA_964349485.1 uncultured Candidatus Saccharibacteria bacterium | reverse complement strand
TCGCGATCTATTGCGGCGTGCCGGCCGGCGTCGAGGCCCACCGCATCGCCACCAAAGTCTTGGCCGAGCCGGGAATCGCCTTGGCCTGAGGGGCTTTTTTGCGTGGGGCGCGCGCGGAGGGGGGGCTTGCGCCCCGGCCCTGTCCGGCCCAAATCACCTTCACCGGATGCCTATCGCAGGGTCCGGCACGCCGGGGTTGGCGCCAAGCACGCCCTCTGGCGGCGCAACATTGCTCAAATCAGAGGATGTCACACCATGACCACGTTCGATTTCACCCCCCTGTTCCGCTCCACCGTCGGCTTCGACCGGTTCGCGCGCCTGTTCGACGAGGCGTTGCAGGAAACGGCCCAGCCGAACTATCCGCCTTGCAACATCGAGGTCACCGGCGATAACGCCTACCGCATCACGTTGGCGGTGGCGGGCTTCGACGAGGACGAAATTTCGGTCGAGGCGGTCGAGGATACGCTCACCGTCGCCGGCCGCAAGACCGGCGCGGACAAGCCCGCGAACTACCTCTATCGCGGCATCGCCGCGCGCGACTTCGTCCGCAAGTTCCAGTTGGCCGACCACGTCAAGGTCACCAGCGCCGGCCTCGACAACGGGATACTCTGGATCGACCTCGTCCGCGAGGTGCCGGAAGCCATGAAACCGCGCAAGATCGCGATCAAGTCGGGCGCGCCCGAAGGGCTCGTCGCCAAGACCAAGAAGCTGATCGAGGACACCGCGCGCAAGGTTGCCTGACCTGGAGAGTCGTCGCCTACGGAAAACGCCGGGCCCTCGCGCCCGGCGTTTTTTTGTGCGCGCCGGCTACGCGCTTTGCTCGAGCAGCGCCAATAACCCGCCGAGCAGCGCCGTCGGGCTCGGCGGGCAGCCGCGAATATGGAGATCGACCGGCACCACGGCCGAGACGCCGCCTATGCAGGCATATCCGCCGGCGAAGATGCCGCCGTCGAGCGCGCAATCGCCGACGGCGACGACCCACTTCGGCGCCGGGGTCGCGCGGTAGGTCCGTTCCAGGGCCTCGCGCATGTTGGCGGTCACCGGCCCGGTCACCAGCAGCACGTCGGCGTGGCGCGGCGAGGCGACGAAACGGAGGCCGAACCGTTCGAGATCGTAGAACGCGTTGTTGAGGGCGTGGATTTCGAGCTCGCAGCCGTTGCACGAGCCGGCGTCCACCTCGCGGATCGACAGGCTCCGGCCGAGGCGTTGCCGCGCGGCCCGGTCGAGGCTCCGGGCGAGTTCCGCCAGCGCCGCTTCGTCCGCCGGCGGCGGCGGTTCGGTCAAGGGCGCTTGCCCGAGGCTTTTGAAGAGAAGCTTGCGCATGTTCGGCCCTAGAGGTCGTGCCCGGAGTAGGAGCAGTTGAAGGATTTATTGCAGAGCGGGAAATCGGCGA
>CAYGGE010000014.1:0-1399 GCA_964349485.1 uncultured Candidatus Saccharibacteria bacterium | reverse complement strand
ACCGGCCTCGACGCATTGTGGATGGACGGCACAGTGTATTGGAAAGCGACGGCGGAGGGATTCGCTCCCCAGTGAGCGCCCAGCCGAATGGCGTTCGCTCTTTTCGTCGCTCACGGCTGCAACTGCGCCCGGAGCGCGATAATCTGGTCGTCGATATTTTTGATTTTTGTTTTTGCCGCTAAGACCGTATCGGCGGGAACGTCGCCAATCGCGTCGGCGCGGCGTAGATCGCGCATCGGACGAAGCATTTTTGCTTCCAGTATGGCAATCTGCGCCTGGATTGGGGCGTTGAACGCGGCTTTGTCCCGTTCCACTTTTCCCGCCATCCAGGCCGCTTCTTCGGCATCCCGTTGAGCTTCTTCCTCGGACGTGAACGGGACATGGATCGTCTCGCCGGTTTGCGGGTCTCTCTTCGTATGAAATCTTGTCATGGTCACACCGTTTTCTTGAGGCCATAGAGCTTGAAAACTCCGGCGGTGATTGTCCCTGTATTGTTAACCAACCTGAACCCTGTCACCGCGCCGGTCCCACCCATGTAAGCACCAGCAAATAAAGACATACCGGCTATATCGCCATCGGTTATATAACCAGATTGCCCTTCAATTTGCTTATAGCCTACTGCATCGGCTGGACTGTGAAGGAAGAGGTGTCCAGACATTCTTCTATTTGTACCCGTCCCGGTGTTTGCACCGCCATTTATCAATACACCAGTTCCAGATGCAGATTTCTCAGTCGAAACAGAATCGTTCGCGGTGCTCGTTGTTCTATATATGACGTTATAACCATAACTAGTGGACTGGTACGAACCTCCTACTTTGACGCGAGTATAAAAATTGGTTGCATCTGAGAAATAAACACCCGAAAACGTGACCGCATAAACCTCATACGTTCCATCGATGGTCGTCTCCAAATCCACCGTCGCGCTGTTGGAAGCGGTCACGGTTTGGAGAAGCGTCCAACCCGCGCTCGCCCCGCCGCCGCTCGCGGCGATGGTGACGGTATCCGTCCCCGCGTTCGTCGTCAGGGCGATCCCGCTTCCCGCCGCCAAGGTCAGCGTGTCCGCCGCCGAGTCCGCGACCACGTCCGATTGGCCGGAAACGGCGATGGTCTTGAAGGTCTGGATGCCGCCGGCCGAAACGTCCATCGCCACATAGGAGCCGGTCGCCGTGTCGCCCGCGAAATTGACCGTCTGCCATTGGGTCGAAATGTTTTGACTCGTGCCGCCGTTGATCGTGTTCGTGCCGCTGCGGCCCACGGTGACGGCGTTGCCGCTACTATCCACCTTGACGACGCCGACGCGGAAATCGGTGGTGAAACCAGTCACGTCCGGCAGGGTAATGGTCACCGCCCCGCCCGAGGCGTCGACCCGGATCAAGTTCCCCTCGTCGCCCTCGACCAC
>CAYGGE010000013.1:0-3268 GCA_964349485.1 uncultured Candidatus Saccharibacteria bacterium | reverse complement strand
AGTACCGTGAGGGAAAGGTGAAAAGTACCCCGAATAGGGGAGTGAAATAGTACCTGAAACCGTGTGCATACAAGGAGTCGGAGTCCGCTTCGGCGGATGACGGCGTGCCTTTTGAAGAATGAGCCAACGAGTTTGATAGATGTCGCAAGTTTAAGGGCTTATGGCCCGGAGGCGTAGCGAAAGCGAGTCCGAATAGGGCGTCTTAGCGGCATCTACAAGACCCGAAACCAGGTGATCTAGCCATGAGCAGGCTGAAGCGACGGTAAAACGTCGTGGAGGGCCGAACCTACTAGCGTTGAAAAGCTAGGGGATGACTTGTGGCTAGGGGTAAAATGCCAATCGAACCTGGAGATAGCTGGTTCTCCTCGAAATATATTTAGGTATAGCCTCGTGTATACCGTCTTGGGGTAGAGCACTAGTTGGGTTCTGGGGACGCAAGTTCTCAAGCCCAGTTAAACTCCGAATACAAGGCGTTCAGCACGGGAGTCAGACTGACCGGGCTAAGCTGGCCAGTCGAAAGGGAAACAGCCCTGACCAACAGCTAAGGTCCCTAAATCTATGCTAAGTGGAAAAGGATGTGGAAACCCACAAACAACTAGGAGGTTGGCTTAGAAGCAGCCATCCTTTAAAGAAAGCGTAACAGCTCACTAGTCGAGGGTTTCTGCGCCGAAAATTTATCGGGGCTAAGCATAGTACCGAAGCTTTGGATTCGTTCGCAAGAACGAGTGGTAGAGGAGCGTTCTATTTGCAGTGAAGCGGGAGCGTAAGCAACCGTGGAGCGGATAGAAGTGAGAATGTTGGCATGAGTAACGAATTATGCGGGTGAGAATCCCGCACACCGCAAGTCCAAGGTTTCCTCCGCAACGCTAATCGGCGGGGGGTTAGGCAGGAGCTAAGGGGTAAGACCTCGATGCACAGCTGGTTGATATTCCAGCCCTTCCTTACAACTACCTGGCACTGACGCTTTTGCGAAAGTCTTTTCATCCGTATGGGTGGATGATAGGCGTGGCGAGAGACGAGAAAAGGTGCCAATTAACTATGTAAGGAACCTGTACCGCAAACCGACGCAGGTGGACGAGGCGAGTAGCCTCAGGTGATCGAGAGAACTCTCTCAAAGGAACTCGGCAAAAAAGCGGGCGTAACTTCGGGATATGCCCTGCCTGTCGCAAGGGCTGGCACTTGTGCCACCGCCAAGATAGGCTGAAATTAAAGAGTCCCAGGCGACTGTTTACCAAAAACTTAGGTCTCTGCAAAAGCGAAAGCTGATGTATAGGGGCTGATGCCTGCCCAATGCTCGTAGGTTAAGACGAGGGCTGACGCGTTATAATTTATTATTGCGCCAGGCCTGACTTCAAGCCCGGGTGAATGGCAGCGGTAACTATGAACGAAGAGCAGGCTACCATCGAGTAAGCAATTACTTGTTACTGCTCATTGTAGTTATAAAATTTGGCTAAATGCTGGAACCTCTCTAGAATTCCAACGGGAAACCGGTTGGACTTGCGATAGCTAGCTTGCTAGCTACTCGTGTGGAGACAATCAGCAGGAAAGATCTTGAGCAATCAAGATATCCTCAACGACTACACGCCAAATCCTGAGTGAAACCGAAAGGTGAATCGAAGGAATGATATAGTCTGACCTGTATGGCGACATACAGAGCTTGGCAGAAATGTCCAAGCCCGATTCGTAAGGATCGGCAACAAAAGTGAACCGTTCTATGGTAGCGAAATTCCTTGTCTGGTAAGTAACTTTGCCAGTGCCGGAAGTGATTCTGGTATCAAACTCGGCTGTATCGGTGAAACCCTACTCAGAAAGTTAAAAATTATTTAATAAATGATTTGCTACAATCTGACAAGAGGGCAATACCGAGGGAAGTCGTGGCGATAACATCAAAATTGACCCCGTAGAGACTACACGCCGACGCTTATTATGGTAAACATAGCTTCATACATTTCAGGTTTTGTGGACGGCGAAGGCTGTTTCTGCATCTCGTTTTCTCCTAGGGCACGTTTTCAAACGGGCTGGGAGGTGCGGGCGAGTTTTGCAACCAGCCAGAACCAAGATAGAGCAGAAGTTTTGAAACTTATGCAAGAGTATTTCGGATGCGGTAGTATTCGTCGTGATTATCATGACAATACTGTCAAATACGAGGTGAGAAAGTTAGATGATTTAATCACAAGGATTATTCCACACTTTCAAACTTATCATTTACTCTCTGCAAAAGATAAACAAGTTCAAATCTTCACTGAAATTTGTCTAGCGATGGATCGTCAAGAACATAAAAATCGAGAAGGACTGGAGCGGATTGCCCGTTTGGCGTTCACTATGAACCCAGGTGCGCGACGGCGAAAGTATCTTCAAGAAGTGGTTCTGACGTCCCTTAGTAAGATGAAAATATAGTCCATGCCACTAGTAATAGCTGGATGAACATGAAGTTCAGACCCGCACGAATGGCATAACGGTCTGGGAACTGTCTCTGAGAGAGGCTCGGTGAAATTACACTGCCGGTAAAGATGCCGGCTACCCGCGGCAAGACGGAAAGACCCCGTGGAGCTTTACTACAACTTGATATTGGGTTTCGATGTAACATGTGTAGGCTATGTGGGAGCTTAGGCGCAAGGTGAAAGACCACTCTTGTTACATTGAAATTCTAATCCGCCATAGGCGGAGACAGTGTCTGGTGGGTAGTTTAACTGGGGCGGTTGCCTCCCAAAGAGTAACGGAGGCGTGCAACGGTTAACTAGCTCTGAATGGAAATCAGAGCGATAGCGCAAACGCATAAGTTAGCTTAACTGTTAGGCCTACAAGCCGAGCAGATGCGAAAGCAGGCGTTAGTGATCCAGCTGGTACATTTTGAAACGGCCAGCGCTCATCGGATAAAAGCTACCCCGGGGATAACAGGCTGATCGCGCCCAATAGTCCACATAGACGGCGCGGTTTGGCACCTCGATGTCGGCTCATCGCATCCTGGGGCTGGAGAAGGTCCCAAGGGTCCGGCTGTTCGCCGGTTAAAGCGGTACGCGAGCTGGGTTCAGAACGTCGTGAGACAGTTCGGTCTCAATCTGCCGTGGGCGTGGAAACTTGAAGGGGTCTGACTCTAGTACGAGAGGACCGAGTTGGGTGAACCTCTGGTGTATCGGTTGTCTTCCCAAAGGCATTGCCGAGTAGCTATGTTCATTATGGATAACCGCTGAAAGCATATAAGCGGGAAGCCATCCCTAAGATAAGGTTTCATTATGAGGGTGGTTGTAGACTACGACCTTGATAGGCG
>CAYGGE010000012.1:0-10313 GCA_964349485.1 uncultured Candidatus Saccharibacteria bacterium | reverse complement strand
GTAGCACGTGTGTAGCCCCAGGCGTAAGGGCCACGCTGATCTGACGTCAGCGTGGCCCTTACGCCTGGGGCAACACACGTGCTACAATGCCATAGACAATGAGTCGCCAAACCGTAAGGTGGAGCTAATCTCATCAAAATATGGCCCAGTTCGGATTGAAGTCTGCAACTCGACTTCATGAAGCCGGAATCGCTAGTAACCGCGTATCAGAACGTCGCGGTGAATACGTTCTCGAGCCTTGTACACACCGCCCGTCAAGTGAGCCGAATCGGCAGCACCAGAAGCGCCTTCCAAGGTTCCAAGGTGAGGTCGGTAAGGAGCACTAAGTCGTAACAAGGTATCCGTAGGGGAATCTGCGGATGGATCACCTCCTTTCTAGGGAGCAATGGTTCTGTAATCAAATACAGACCTATGCCTTTCTTTTACTTCGAGCCTTCGGGCGAGAAGCGAAAGAAAGACTCTAGTGTGTCGATCATCTCGACGCATATCGCAAGATATCTCGAGAGATGCACTGTCGGACCGTGAGGTCACGACAACGTTCTTACAACCACATAGGGATTGTTTTTTATTCGCCGCCGCGAACAACCCTCCATAGCCTTGGCGAAGAATGGGTAAACTAACAAATTAAATCCCGCGAAGCCTTGGTGAAATGGAGTAATCCATATTTAAAATGACCAGCTTGCAGCTACTGTTCCCTAAAGTAGTTGCCAACTGGTCATTTTTTTGGTTTTAATCGTTGCATATTCTCCAATACTAATGTAAGCTAATGCCAGAAAAGTGACTGCAAGCGAGTAGTTACTACGAATAGGAGATTGCCATGCCCGGGTCTTACAGGAATGCTCCGGTAAGGGTAGACAAAGAGGGGAGCCGGGAGTTGCCGCCTGGTCACTCTCAGCCAGGCAGCGTGCAGCCGGCGACCGACATTGGGTCCCCAATATTGCAAGCCTTGCTTGCAGCGGAGGCTGAGGGAAAACGGCCAGAATCTCCGGCGGAACAGCAAGCTGCCGCGGTGGGGTTTCAGTGATGAGCCCCGAGGAGAAGCAGCAGACTGCCGAGCAGTCGCCAGATGACGAAGAGGAACGAGTTGTATACTTGCAGTCCGTGCGGGACCAACTCGATCCGCCGGATGCGCTGGTACCGACATGCGGATCGATCCAGTGCATGTTCGCTTAGTGGTGATCAGAAGCGGGGTCCAGTTGGCCCCGCTTCGTGCAGTCTGAAGACTTGAAATCCTCCTCCTTTTTTAGTACACTTGATCCTGTTAGAGTTAGGCGACTATTAAGTTTTTCTCGCTTTGCTCGAAATAAAGGGCGTATAGCTCAGCTGGTTAGAGCGCGTCACTGATAATGACGAGGTCTCTGGTTCGAGTCCAGATACGCCCACCAAATAGATATTCATTGCCGATTAAATGTAGCGGAGCGGAATATAGTGACGAGGTCCATGGCTTGTCTCGATCGCACCGAGGGATTCGAGTCCATGTACGCCCACCAGAGAGCTTCCAATACTTTGTAACCATATTGTGTATAATGACGAGGTCTCCGCCGCGGCGGATACACCCACCATTTACTTCGAACAAAGTGAGAAGAACATAATCGCACTCATAGAGATTATCTAAGATAATATGTACGGGGGATGTTCGGTTTGATCTCTACTACACACATCACAACTGGCGCTGCATTGGGTTTAGTGATCGGGGCAGCTATACCGGACTCCTTGCTTGCGGTTCCCATCGCCTTTGGCGTCGGCGTCCTCTCTCACCACGTCCTCGACATGATTCCCCACACCGACCCCGGCTCATATCGAAAACCAGATGATCTCAGCCCGCTCAACTCACGAGAACGAATCTTCGCCTATGCAGACAATGCGCTCGGCACAGCGATTATTCTTGCCATTTTTTTTACGATGCAACCAAGCTGGGCCATGCTCTTTGGCGCAGCCGGCGGCAACTTCCCGGACATTTTCCACCACCCCAACTGGTGGCAAGCAAAAACCCGGGCCATGTTTAACGGCAAATACTTCCACTTCCACCACAAATACCACTTCACTGCCCGCGGCAACCTCATCCCCCTCGGCGTCCTAACAAATGCAGTCCTGATCATCGGCTCACTCTGGTATATCTTGAGTCAATAACCCGGCTCAATTGATCTCTCGTCCCAAATCTGTTATCATCATCACTAGTAACCAGTCAACCAGTAAACTAGTCCTGGGCCATTAGCTCATTTGGTAGAGCGCCTGATTTGCATTCAGGAGGTGAGCGGTTCGAGCCCGCTATGGTCCACCAACGAACTATTGAACCTAATGAAACTTAACCACTTGACAGTCTGAAACGAAAAAGCTTATAGTAAGTACATATCTATTTATCTATCGTATCTTGTGGATAACCCCTGGTACGATATACAAGGAGGGTCAATGAACAAGCCGATAAGGCTAGGGCATGTCTTCGCGACAGTAGCTCTTGTTGTTGCACCGCTTACTGGAGCGTCGTCGGTCCTAGCCGCCGATATTAATCTCCAGGGAAGCAAAATCAACCTGGGAAATGGGTCAACTATAAAGGACGATGGACAGCTGAAGCTGACGACAGATGATTACATCTATCTGAACGCACCAGTTGCTGTCAATGTCCAGAAGAACCTAAATGTAGGTCGTGAAATCCAAATCTACAACATGAACACGAACGTGGATACAGGAACAGGTATCTACGACAATGGTGATCTGAACATTGAGACAGACGATAATATGTACCTTCGTTCAACCACAACCTATCTTACCGGTGGGTTAGATGTTGCTGGTACAGTCGCCTTACCAAGCGGTAGCATCACGTCGGCCATGATTGCCAACGGTACTGTTGGTCAAGATGACCTTGCGGCAGGTCTGACGATTTCGTTTAACAGCGATATCACGGTAGGTTCAGGTATCCGAGTTGGTTCTGGTTCAACCCCAGACGCCTTTACGGCCCTAGCCGATGATAGTGCCTTCGTTGAAGGTAAATTAGAAGTTGATGGCACGTCACGGTTTGATGGAGTGATGACCCTTACAGCTTCAGGTGATTTTGACGGGGCAACATACACACTCGATGCCACCGACTCAATCTCACTAGATGCAGTAAACTCATCTAACTTCACACTTGCTACCGACGGTGATGCAGACGACCTTACAGTTGCGGTGACTGGTGCCACGAACTCAAGTCTTGTCTTGAGATCCGCTGGTACTGGAGCCGACGCTGTTCAATTGACAGCATCAGCTGGTGGTATTGACATTGCTGCTTCCGGTGCCGCTGCTGGTGAAGACATCGACGTCACTGCAACTGGTTCATCGGTAAACATTAGCTCAACAGAGAGCGCAAATGATTCAGTCACCATCACTTCAAGTGCTGGTGGTATTGACATTTCAGCTTCCGGTGCTGCTGCTGGTGAAGATATTGACGTCACTGCAACTGGTTCATCGGTAAACATCACTTCAACCGAAGCAGTAGTTGACGCAATCGTCTTGAACGCTTCAACTGCTCTTGGTGGTATTGATATCACGTCTAACAACGACATCGACATCACCACAACTGGTGCAGCCGGTGAAGACATCACCGTCTCTAACACAGGTGGTAGTGTGATCGTAAATGCTTCAGAAAGTGCTGCTGACTCAATCGTAGTTGAGTCCACTGCTGGTGGTATTGACATCCTAGCTTCCGGTGCTGCTGCTGGTGAAGACATCGACGTCACTGCAACTGGTTCATCGGTAAACATTAGCTCAACAGAGAGCGCAAATGATTCAGTCACCATCACTTCAAGTGCTGGTGGTATTGACATTTCAGCTTCCGGTGCTGCTGCTGGTGAAGATATTGACGTCACTGCAACTGGTTCATCGGTAAACATCACTTCAACCGAAGCAGTAGTTGACGCAATCGTCTTGAACGCTTCAACTGCTCTTGGTGGTATTGATATCACGTCTAACAACGACATCGACATCACCACAACTGGTGCAGCCGGTGAAGACATCACCGTCTCTAACACAGGTGGTAGTGTGATCGTAAATGCTTCAGAAAGTGCTGCTGACTCAATCGTAGTTGAGTCCACTGCTGGTGGTATTGACATCCTAGCTTCCGGTGCTGCTGCTGGTGAAGATATTGACATTGTCGCCACTGGCTCATCGGTGAACATTACGGCCACTGAAGCCGCAGGAAACGCAATAGTTTTGACTTCATCTGATGTTGCTGGTGGTATCGACATGACTGTTGCTTCAACAACCGCGGATGGTATCGATGTATCATTAGCTAACACAACTGCTGATGGTTTCGATGTTGACGCCACCGCTTTGACAACTGGTGATGGTTTCGACGTTACTGCCAGTGCTTTGACAACTGGTAATGTAATGAACATTACCTACACTGGTACAACAGGTTCAGCAATCAAAGTTACTGACTCAACTGGCGCAGACGCAAATGCAATGGTTTGGTTAGAGAATACGACTGCTGATCTTTCAGGTCAGACATACTTGATCCAGGGTCGTTATACTGACGATGCTGATGCTGAAGGTGACTTCCTCTTGTTTGAGGACAACAACGGTGATGATATGTTCTTAGTCGCTCAAACTGGTGCAACTACCATTACTGGTTCAGCTATTGGTACCAACGCCTTGACCGTAACTGCAGGTAACGTGTTGTTGACTAGTGGTCACTTTACACAAACAGCAGGTACAATTTACCGTTCTGTCACCACGGCAACCGCCGGCGCAGGTAACGGTGAAACACTCGACACGACCAACGGTGTCAACATGTATGACGCTGGTGGTGCCTCCAGAACTGGTGTTATCTTGGAAGCTCCAACCGCCAATGGTCAAACCGTATACATCTCGAACATCTCGGACGCTGCTGAGAACATTACCTTCGCAGCTGCTGCGACATCGAATGTAGCGAATGGCACTAGCGCAGTCATCAACCAGAACGAAGCCATGGGCTTTGTAGCCTCAACTATCGCTGGTGGTGCACTGTACTGGTTCCCACTGGTTTCGGCCGGTCAATAAACTCTCGCATGAGTTAGCTGGTCGGCTTCTGCCGACGAGCGAGAAAAGCCCCGACTTGTTCGGGGCTTTTCTGTACCCTCATTGTGTCATTTCGACGAGTCGCAAGGAGGATAAATCCTGTACCGTAGGAGATCTCTCAAGCGGAGCGTCTGCTGACTTACGAATCCAGATGACACCGTGATTGAGTTTTTAGGTAAAATTAGTTACTATTAGGCAATGATAAATACCTCACAAACATCACGAAACGGTTTACGTAGGACTCGCTATGGGCTGATTATATTGGTCATAGTAGCCTTAGCTATCGGTGCCTGGATCATCAGCAAAAAGAAATCAGGATCGTCTGGACTAGGCAGAGCGGTAGTGATCAATAAGAACATTAGCCCAGAGCTCGAAGAGCTAGCGGAGAATACAGTTGTCTACCTAGCACTCAAGGATTCGTTTGTCGCACCACAAGATTATCTGCTCGATAGTCAACTCGTTGATACGTCGATCATTCTCTACCCGAAAGATCAAAAAAATGTAGTCTACAGTGGGCTGGAATCGCTCAGTACATTCAAAGGCATATTTATTTCATCGGCGAATACGGTGAAGGATGAGATGGATTTTAAGACGAAGAATGAGCAGCGCTTTGCAGAATTCAAGAAAGATAATCCTGAGAGTGATGCGACAATGAAGGTAATGCCTGAGAAGATTGGTGGAACGAAGTATGTCATTAAACAAACCAAGCCATTTAAGATGGTAGATACATTATTAAGGCGTGAACTAATTATAGAGATTATTAGCACTGATGAAACCGATGCATATAAACAAATTGTTGATACATATAAGGCGACCGAATTGATTAGCGCTAGTGACCATAAGGCGATTCAAGATATCCAACGCAATCTAGTTATTGCATACGAAAAAGGTGATGTCAATAAAGCCTTTGAGTCTCTTTCGACAACTGCCCAGGCTGACGTTAGTATTCGTGAGGTCGAGACAAGTGTCAAGAATAATTCATTCAAAGATATGATCAGCCTTGAGCCGACAATCTTAAGTTATTTCGATAGAAATTTTGTTATGCAATCGAGAGTTCTATTCGACGACAATATGATGGTTCGACTTAACATATCATTCAAAGTTGACTACGACGGCAAACGTAACCATTGGTCGGTAGACTCGTATAGCATTGGGGCTCGTGAGAAGTACTTAACTAGTGTAGAGAGTCTATAGCCTCAAATACTACTTTTTTGCAGTCGGACTAGGTTTGGACTCGCTTATTATCGCAGGTGAGATGCGTAGCCCATCGAGTTTGATAGCATCTTTTTCTCTAGTGAAGTAGAGTGTAAAACGGCGAAACACTAAGCCTTCTCTAATGAGGTTACTCGATGTAGCGATGCCTGTATCACTTAGATATACGCCCCAGATTAAGGCTTGATTATTAAAGTCGAGACTAGTACCCTTGAGTAAGGTTGATAAATCCTTTTCCGTATTATTTTTCTTTAAACTCTCTGAAACATGTGTGTACATTACTTTAAAATTGTTCTCAGCAATATAGCCTCGCATGTCACGTGTAACTGCACTCGCTTTTGCGATATCGGACGCATATGGTGAAAGGTCGATCGTGAGTGTGTCCAGTATCTGTTTGACAACAGGATGATCTATCTTATAAGTTACGGTAACGATGCTAGGTGTATTGAAGATTACTTGTTCGTATGTATCGGTGCCCCTAATTGTCATACGTGTAGCAGGTAATTTATTGTATTTTTCTTCAGAAACATCAACTCTTGCCTTTGTCTTCTCAGCCCTCAACTTTAATTCCTTGATCAATTCCTCATAGCTTGCGAGTTGATTGGTTGATACTTCAAGCAGTATGATATCCTTAGCAAGGAGTTCGGTGATGTTCCCACTCGTTAGTTTAGTGTTAGCGGGATAAATCAGGGTTTGAAGACCTTTTTTTGTCTCACCTGCAGTCCATCCAGGCGCTAAAGTAGTTGCGAATTGCTTACCGGTATGTATGAAGGTAACTTCACCCGTTCTTCGCTCAACGGTGGAAGGTATAACCTTATCCAGACGTCCACTTCTCCATAGCCCGATACCAACGGCAACGATTAAAATGATCAAGATGAACCATTTGAAGGGGGTAGCCTTAACTGCTTGCTTCATATCCAAACTCCTAATATATAGTAGTATATTTTTAACCAACATAACATGTGAGGCGAATCCGAGCAACCTCAGTTTCCAGTTTCCTTTGCTGTTCGTTCTAAATAGGAAAGATTGGTTTTTAAAAACCTAGTTTGAAAGCCTCCATTAAAAAGAACTAGCGACCACCCGCAGTGGAGTGGTCGCTATGAGTTCGTGGTGATGTGTGACAGGTTTATCCTGACTTCACTCGTTGCTGGCCGCGCTAGCGTTAGACGCCGGCGGCGTGGAGGATCTGCCGGGCCTTGCCTAAGTGCACCCCGTGGTGCTCGATCACGTGCAGGAGCACATCGAGCAGGGTGCCGGTCTCGCCGGTGAAGACGTCCGTGGCCTCGCGGCTGAGGTCGTCATCTGTGAGCTGTTCGATCTGGAAGGCCATCGCCTCGTTGGTCTCAGTGGTACAGTTGGCGGCCTCATCGGCCGTCATGGCCTCGCGTCGGTTAAGAAAGGCCATGATGTCGTCCGGCATCGACGTGTCGAGCAGGCCCGCCCTTACCCCGAACAGTTCGTTGGAGAGGCCGATGTCCGCGATGTGACCGCGGACGGTCAGGACGTCGGCCGGGATCCCGGCCATGAGACCGGTCCGGTCTTTGTCGCCCGCGGTCGCCAGTTCGAGGAGTGCACAGGCGGCCTCGGCCTGGTCGCGGATCTTTTTGGCGAGCGACAAACACAGTGTGTTCATGGGATACCTCCTTGTTCGTAGAAATCTGCCGTGACTATCCCGTGTCCGGCAGATTGTGTGGTGTAGCCTAGGCGACGATCGCCAGTGCTGGGTGGAATATACCATAAAGCCTGAATTAATGCAACCCACAATGGTGTGTTTGTCATTTCTCATGTTCCCGCGAAGTCATTAATCTCTTTATAGACGCCGATGTCCAATCTACTCTGAGTTTCAGGATACATAGACATCGATATTAAGGAGTCTGTTTCGACTTTGTAGATTCCTAAGTATATTCGACTCATGGATATTTACAGGTTTAGTGGGCTATTGCATTCCGTGGCCTTCGTACTATACTCAAGGAAAGGTTGCTTTATCGGTAAGCCAGTAGGCATTGGGGAGGGGCATCAGCAACGGTCTATTGCTCTTGGTCGATCCGAAAAGTGACATTAGAGGTTTACTCATAAAAAAATTACTTTAGGAGGTCAGAATGGATGGAACGAATTGGGAAAATTGGTCGGATGCAATTTCTGTATCGTTTAGCGATATTCTCGATCGGCTCGGAAACTTTATTCCAACTCTAGTCGGAGCTGTGGTATTGCTTATTATTGGTTGGCTTGTGGGCGTATTACTCGAACAAGTTGTCGATCGTTTACTTCGCGCTATTAGCGCTCAGAAGTTGTTTGACGGTTCACGAATCGAGAGTTTGGTACAAAAGACCGGTTCAGCACGCGATACTTCGGGTTTGCTTGCTGGGCTGATCAAGTGGATTACCTACGTTGTTTTCTTCATGGCTGCAGCTCAGGTACTACACCTGGACTCAATCAGTGACTTTTTAAGTCAGATCCTATCGTACATGCCTAACGTGATTGCAGCGGTCAGCATCATTTTAATCGGTGGTATCTTGGCGCAGTTTTTGTCTGAAGTGGTACGCGGCGCTGTCAGTGCAGCTAGCCTCGGCTATGCTGGTTTCTTGGCCAGCATGACTCGGTGGGCACTCTGGATCTTTGCGATCCTTGCTGGATTAGCTCAACTTGGAGTAGCCACTGGCATCATCAACACCGTCATTACTGGCCTCGTGGCCGCCCTCGCGATCAGTGTCGGCCTAGCCTTTGGTCTCGGTGGACAGAAGAACGCAGCAGAGTTTTTGGACAAAGTCAAAAAAGACTTGCAGTAATTTACGTGGCCTAAATATACCTGCCAGGGAGTCTCCTTACGTAAGGAGACTCCCTGGTCATAGAGTCGCTTGACAAGTAATGAGGCCTTTGTTATAGTCAGTCTACACTAAATGAAACGCGGTGATCTCCTATGAAACCGCTTTCCACTTTGGTCCGAACACTGCTTAGAGTCTGGATAGATAAAGGGTCTTGCATTACGAATAAACATTTTGTAAGATGTTTTTTAGTGCCAGATAAACAGGGGTCTTACACATATGTGTAACAACCAAACAATTAGATTGGGGGAAGGCAACTAGGCCACAAGGCGATATTCGCTGGTGTCTTAGGTGCCGATGAGGCATTTTTTTATTCCGCTAGTGACCAAACGTAGTGAACCATCACCCGTTTGGTCGGTAGCTCACAGATGCTCCGACGTTACTTAACAACAGAATACGCGGTGTTTTACTGGTTCCACGCCAGTAAAACAACAACGGAACCATATTGTAGGAACATGTTAAAACTCAAATGTGAGATGTCAAATATAAGGTGTGGCTTAGCCACTCATTTGTTTTGACATTTACCATCTAACATTTGACATCGTTCTGCCACTGTGTGGTTATCCGAAACCTTTGCTTTGACAGATCATTCGTTTTACTTTCCGTAGACGACTGTCAGGTAAAGGATCAATTTCATCGAGCATCAGTCTGGTGCCGAACTCACTATTAGCAATAATAATGAGACTAGATTGATGGAGAGAATGATAATTCGTACGAAAGTGCACACGGGGGATGCCTAGGAAGATATGGCCGATGAAGGACGTAGCAGGCTGCGATAAGCCTCGGGGAGCTGCCAAGTAAGCTTTGATCCGGGGATGTCCGAATGGGGAAACCCACTGCAGTAAACCTGCAGTAGCACAAAGGTGCAATTCCTTTGTGACTGGGAACCGACTGAACTGAAACATCTTAGTAAGTCGAGGAAAAGAAAACAACCGTGATTCCGGGAGTAGCGGCGAGCGAAACTGGAACAGCCCAGTTTACCTCTAACCGCATAATACTAGTAGAACGGTCTGGAAAGGCCGGCCAAAGAAGGTGACAGCCCTGTAGACGAAAGGTTGTGTGGTTTATGTGGTAAACCTGTTATCTTAATTTATTAAGATAACAGACGAGTAACGCAGAACACGTGTAATTCTGCGTGAAGATAGGTGGATCAACATCTAAGGCTAAATACCATATCTTACCGATAGTGAACTAGTACCGTGAGGGAAAGGTGAAAAGTACCCCGAATAGGGGAGTGAAATAGTACCT
>CAYGGE010000011.1:0-18857 GCA_964349485.1 uncultured Candidatus Saccharibacteria bacterium | reverse complement strand
CATCAAAATATTCAATTCCGATGAGAGCATCGAGATTGGTCAGGTTTTCAATGATTAATATTTCTTTAGCCAGTAATAGTTTGTGGACATTGTACGGTTCGTGATCGGGACTTGGCGTATCGAGCCCGACGATCTTTGCCCCAAAGGCGATGGCAGCCTTGGCGAAATCTTCGGTGAGGATCGGGTAATCGGTATAATAATTTTTATTCTGAAAGTTGCTACTCCAGCCAGTGTAGACGAAGACAATGTCGCCAGGTAACACACTGATTCCCTCAAAAACTGAGCTGTCGATCTCTTTTTTGCCTAGGGCATTAAGTAGTTTGCCGGGTCCAATAAACGCCTCAATCGGTAGGTCTGTGATCGATTTGCCGTGCTCGATCATGTGAAGCGGAGCGTCTATGTGAGTACCAACATGCATAGCGGTGTTGATCAGGTGGTCAGTAAAACCATCCTTCACTATTGAAGCGATCTGACCAAGCTCCGGCACTGGATCGCCAGGGTAGACGGGCATGGGCGTGATGAAGGGTCGGGTGAGGTCGATGTAAGACATAGTACGAATTAATAATTAAAAATGAATAATTAATAAAAGGCTGGCCCGCCACGTGAAGCTTTCGCGATGGCTGGCGGAGAGTCAGGGATTCGAACCCTGGAGGGCTTGCACCCAACGCGCTTTCCAAGCGCGCGCTCTAGGCCACTGAGCGAACTCTCCATAGAAGGGATTGTATCAGGTTTAGGGGGAAATATCTACATTTCTGTCAAACAAAAAGCGCCGCCACGGACTCGTGGGGCGCCTTTTGCTTGATCGGGTCAATCGACCTGTCAGGTCATCTGGTTTGCCTTTCGACTTTCCAGGTTTGGTATTCATGGATGATCTGGCGGATCTCCCGGTTAGCGTACCGGAAGGCCAGGATCATCACGCAAATGGTGAGCTCATTCATAGTGGTCTCCTTAGCCGGTAGTTCCGGTTAATGCCTACATATCGGCGCGAGTTTCTGTCCATTTGACTGCGTTGCAGTGGGACTGGACCACGTGGACCACGACGTACCCCACGCTTTCTCGCCGACCGTTCGACCAGGAATACCTCAGCTGGCGGACCGAAACTCTCTTCTTCTTCGATCTTGTGAATCTCGAATGAGCCTTGGCTCAAGAGATAGCCAGCCGCTAGTAACGCAACTCCACCGATCGCGTACGGTTCCCACCCTTGGGTCTGGGTGAAAATCGCGATTACTGCGATTACGAGCGGCAGTAAGGCGAGTCTATACGCCAAACCACCGACACAGTAAACAGCAACTAGCGCAACCTGGACGAACCTGATCCCCTTGATGGTTTTCACCACTTTTAGGGTCAGTTGACTTTCTGCAACCTGCTTACCTACAGACCATAGCAGGTAGAACATGATGACCACTATGGCCATCATGATCGAGATCGTGAGATAGAATATCTCTTTTACGATCTCAAAGCGACTTCTCATGTCCCCCTCCTTGACCCCTGTGGCCAGCTTGTGCGATGAAGTTAGATGAATTCCTCTGGTTTTGCCAAAAGGGTTCATCTAACGGTTTTTAATGTTCAAACCGATAACTCTACAACAAAATCCCACCTTTGTCAAGTAGCTTACAGGTTTGTTGCAAAAATTACAACTAGTGATTACGGGCTAAACTTGAAGGTCGTTTAAGGCGTGGTCAAGTAAAAGTCGCTGTTCGGCGGAGGCGATCAAGTGTCGGGTGTTCAATACGTCTTCGGTTGGAATAGTTAAACTGGTGATACCCATCTGAACTAGCATAGCGACAAGTTCCGGTTCATGCTCTAGATTATCACCGAATGCGTTGATCGATACTCCATAGTGTCGGCAGAGGTCGATACTGTGTCTGAAACTGGTCACTAGGGCATTGTCATGACTGCCATACTCTTGGCCAAAATGTTCAAGATTTCGATCAAAGCCGAGAGTCAATTCAGTCAGACTATCTAGATCTAGGGTGATACTCTGAATTGTTCCGTCACGTAAATATTTTTCTAGGTTAATGACGTTGGCTGGCGTTTGACAGAGCAGAGAGAGTTTGAAGTCGTTAGCCGGGGTCAGGCCAAATCTTGCCAATGTACCTTGTAACCTGGTCAGTTCATCGTAAGTTCGAACGAAAGGTAAGGTAAGGTAAATATTGGTTAATCCTTGCGCACGTGCCTTAGCGATTGCTTCAAGCTCAACCTGTAGTAGAGTCGGTTCAGTAAGATGGCGTAGCGCTCCTCGATAGCCTAACAGTCGATGACCATGCGCTTCGTCAGCTACAGGAGCGCGGTCACTCAAGGAAAGATAGACCGGTCGAGGTGTGAGCGCACTAGCGACCTGTTGCAAACTTCTTGATAAGTCATTTATTTGGTATTTGTCGCTCGTAATCTCTTGGCCGACGATGGGGTGATTGATCAGATCATCGACTGACAAGAGGCCGAGACCATCAATATCCGAGTCTGCTAATTCAGCCAAAGAACTGGTCGGACCAAGAGTGGTATATACCTTAGTTCCGGTTATGAGTGTGGTCGGCGCTTGGTTTCGAGCCGTGTGTGAAGGCCTAACCTTGCCAATGCTAACTAGGCCATGATCACCACTTACGGTCACCAACTGCCCATCATGAAGCTTATGGGTCGCGCTACGAACACCGTAAATGTAGGGGATGCCAGCCTTGCGGGTTGCCGCGGCTAATTGGCTATCGATCCTACCAGTCTCGGTCACAATCCCTCGAATTGAGCCTATTAACGGAATTAATGCGTGATCGGCTAGCTCGGTAACGATGATGCTTCCCGGTTCAACATGGTCTACACTTCGACCGTGAACGATACGGGCCGGGCCAGTCGCGTGACCGCGTACGGCGATGAGACCTTGGAGTTGATTGCTAGTCTGCGGATTGATTTCAGTCAGTTTAACTGGCTTGTGGGCTGGCGCGAGAGACTGGATCCAAACCTGGCCGCGACTATCTATTGACCAATAAACTACAAACTGATCGCCAACTAAACCGACAACTTCTTCGAGTAATTCAGCCACCGTGGCGAGCAACGACTCGTTCAATTTTGGATACGATTGCTCAAGCGACGGTACCTTAATGTGTTGAAGGGCAGAGCCATGGCGGTTTATCTGCCAGAACTGTTTGTTGTGGTCGCGTTGAATCACCTCGCTGTTACTACGAGCCACAACATATTTGTCCCCTGGCAATCGATCTTCCAGAAGAGGCATGATTTCGCCGGCAATTGCTCGAATAGTGAGAGCATCTTGGTCTTGTATCGCTACATTGCCACTAGTCTCACTAGTGATCGCCGCTTGGACAAGGAACTGGTGATCATGGTTACTGCGATGTGCTAGTGAATTCAGTAAACTAGTCAACTGAGTCGCGTCAGTTGCGTAGTTTCGAGTTGTCTGACTCGGGCAATGATCATGCTGGCAATAATTACTAACTTGGAAGGTTACTGTTTTTTGATCGAGCCTCGCTTCCAGATCTGCACAATATTGACGGATAATATCGGGACTAATCGTGCTGATCACAAAACCAGGCGAGATCGACAAACCATTATTAGCCAGACTACCTAAGGCAACCAGAACAGGTCCGAACGATTGCTCATCGCTTTGTTCAAGCTCTTCAAGCCAGCGGATCTGTTGCGCCTTCATGCCCCTCCCCGAACTTGTTATTGGTTATCGTCTGGCGGTAATTCCTGTGTTTGCCGGGTGTAATTCATGGTATCGATGAGCACTTCACGTGGCTTTGCCCCATCGGCCCCCCCGATTACCCCATGATCTTCGAGGATATCGAGTAAGCGGGCGGCTCTGGCATAGCCAACTCGTAGCCGGCGTTGTAACAATGAAGCCGATGCTTTGCCTGCCTGCATGACTAGATCTTTAGCCTCTTCGTACATATCGTCATCGATCGCTCCGCTACCTTCGCCCCCGCTACGACCATTGCTAGCTACTCGGAAGGTCAATATCTCACCATTGTAGTCAGCTGGTCCGGCGTCGTGTAAGAAGTGCGTGACCAACTCAACCTCTTTACTCTTCACGTAAACACCCTGTACCCGCCTGGGTTGAGAACTGTCGCCGCCCAGATATAGCATGTCCCCGTTACCTAGTAATCGCTCAGCACCTCCCTGATCGAGGATGGTACGTGAATCAATTTGACTTGCCACGGCAAAAGCGATACGGGTCGTTATGTTGGCTTTGATTAATCCGGTAATGACATCGACACTTGGTCGTTGGGTGGCAACAATGAGGTGAATACCAACAGCCCGAGCCATCTGCGCTAGACGGACGATCGCTCCTTCAACTTCATTAGCCGCTTGAGCCATAAGGTCGGCCAACTCGTCGATTACAATCACAATATAGGGCAGGTGCTCTTCAGCGTTAGCTAAATTGTATTCGCCAATATTGCGTTTACCTTGTTTTGAAAGGACTTCGTAACGACGTTCCATTTCTGCGACAGCCCATTTTAGACTACTGATGGTTTTATCGACTTCGGTAACGACTGGACAAAGAAGATGGGGGATGTCGTTATATAGCGAGAATTCAACTCGTTTGGGGTCGACAAGCAGTAACCGCAGATCGGCGGGAGCATTTTGATAAAGCAGACTGAGGAGGACGGCGTTGATGGCGACTGACTTGCCTGAACCAGTAGCGCCAGCAATCAGCATGTGGGGGGCTTTGGCCAAGTCAATGACGATCGGCTCACCAGCCACGTCGCGGCCAATGGCGAGAGCGAGATTTGACTTATCTTTCTTAAAGACTTCCGACTCAAGGATTTCTTTGATAGAAACGATAGCCTTTTCTTTATTGGGAATTTCGACGCCAACGGCCGCTTTGCCGGGGATGGGCGCCTCAATCCTGATGGGGTGAGCGGCTAGTGCAAGCGCCAGATCGTTTGAGCGGGCTGTGATCTGGTTCAGTTTAACCCCTTCAGCCGGCTTGAGGGTGTACTGGGTGACAGTTGGTCCGATATTGACCTCACCCATGGTGACCGCAATTCCAAAATCCTTGAGGGTTTTCTCAATCGATTTGACATTTTTCTTAATATCGCCACCGTCAGCTCGAGTGGTACTGATCTCCAGCAGATCGAGCGAGGGCAAAATCCAGTTACGATCACGGGTTTTGGCGGCGGTTACCGGTACGACTTTCGATGTTGTCATAACCGGAGTCTTGGTTTCTCGTTTATCACCAAAGCCTAGTCGGAAGCCCTTTTTCGCTGCTTCAAAGATGGGAACACTTTGACTAGATTGATTAATCTTGATGTCTGGTTCGTTTGTCTCAGGTCCATCGTCCACAGGCTTATCTTTGCCGATGAGTTTCAATAGAGAGGTATTGGCGGCAATTAAGATTGCGACGAGGGCCAGGGCAAAAGTTAAGATGAAGCCAGCAATGGGGCCAACCGAATCACGCAGTGGTATGCCGACTAGACCGCCCAAGAAGCCACCAAAAGGATGGACGAGAGCTGGGATGAACAAGAAAGTCAGCAGTAAACCAACGAGCTGAATCGGATTAAACGACAGTCGCTTTAAGAGCAAGCCACCGCCAAGGAAGATAAATACCAAAGAGATGACAAAACCAAGAACCCCAAAGAGGTAACGGAGAATCTGGAGAATTGCTGAACCAAAATTACCCGCCAGATTGAATAAAGCGAGTAAAAAGAGGATGCCGAGGACTAAGAGGAAGATAGCAATAGTTTCCCGAACTGTATCGGGGTTGACTGACCAATCAATGGTAGATCGAGTTGTGTCGCTCTTTCTTTTCTTGCGACGTTTAGCCATGCCACTCCTTACGGTTTTCCAGTCATTACCAAAAGAAAACAAACTTTCGTTTCCTTAACACTGTACATCATCTGACTGGTGAGAACAAGGAAAAACTTATTACTTTTTTAGTCTACCGGTATGAGGGCAACTGGTAAGATCTCTTTATCTGTATCGTAAGTCACTTTCTCGGCTGTGGTAACGTAGTAGAGGCTTATTTGGTTTGGATGATTGGCATCGAGGATCGTAAAATAGCGATCCATCTTGTAGCCGACGACATAGAGTTGGGGTTTTTGACCGATGAGATCGCCACTAATTAGGAGTTCCCCATCGTCAGTAGTTGTGGTCTTGACCGGTGAGATGGTTTGGCAGGTCGTTGCTCGGTCACAGCTCTGTGATGGGAAAAAAGTAACCTCTTGATTACTTATCGGTTGTTCGGTTCGTTGATCAGTTAAACGCAGTCGCACTGCTTTGTCCGTTGGCTTAGGGCTTGGAGAGAGAACTGTTTTGATGCTGGTAATTGGTTGACTCAGTTTTGTATCGGCATCAAGCTTGATCTTCGCCGCCAGTAATCCCCCGACAAATAAAACAACTGCGCTAACAAAAACTAGCGTACGCCAATACCGCTCGTCGTGAGCTTTGCCAGGATAGCGCATTGTCTTCCCCTCCTTCTATGTTAGTATAACACCAAGATCAATTGGTTGTTTGGATATCGGAAAGGAACCATATGAAATTTGGGGCTCACATTTCCGGCGGTGGAGGGCTACCAGGGACGCTCGACAAGGCTAAAAAGTTGGGTGTGGACTGTATGGCCATGTTCGCTACTGCACCTTCAAACTGGAATAAATCGTCCCGTACCGACGAGGAGATGGCGGTTTTCAAACAAGGGCTAGCGGATGCGGGAATCGGCCCAAACTTTTTTCATGCCATCTATCTGCTGAACTTTGGTTCGGATAATCCAGAGTTGCTAAAAAAATCGATCGATTCTCTGTCGTATTATCTGCAAGTTACACCAAAAATGGGCATGCTTGGTGCAGTTTTTCATACTGGTTCGCACAAAGGTTTGGGTTTCGATGCGGTGAAGAAGCAAGTGAGTGAAGCCTTTAACGAGATTTTAGACAATACGCCCGAGGAGAGTTATCTGATTATTGAAAACAACGCCGGCCAAGGCAACTTGATCAGCCGTAACGCCGAAGAGATCGCCGCCTTGATTGATGGAGTGAAACAAAAAGACCGGGTTAAGGTCTGTATCGACACCTGTCATGCTTTTGCCAACGGTGTTGACTGGCGATTGGATGGCGCAGTGGATGACTTTGTCGCTGAGTACGACCGACTTATTGGCTGGGAACGGATCATCGCCATCCACACCAACGACTCCAAATTCGACGTTGGTCAAAACAAAGACCGTCACGAGAACCTGGGCGAAGGGTTCATAGGCGAAGCTGGTTTCCGCAATATCCTGCAACACAACAAATTTCAACATCTCCCATTTATTCTTGAGACACCAGGCTTCGATGGCACGGGGCCAGATGTGAAGAATTTGGAACGACTCAAGGACTACGCTCAGTAAATGCATTTAGAGGATCTACTAGCTTTGATTTAGTCGGCGCGTTATGATGAGATCGATGTTGTAGTATTAAGCATAGGAGTAAATATGTACGAAGTGATGCAGTTTGATTCAATGGCAGCTGAAATGGATGGTATCAGTAAGCAGACTATGGAGAGCCACTATAAGCTGTACGAGGGTTACGTTAGAAAGGCCAATGAGATCATGGAGAAGTTGGAGTCGGTTGACCGAGATCCGACTAAAGCGAATCAAACATTCAGTGAAATTCGTGTATTAAAAACCGAGCTGTCGTTCGCCTTAGGTGGGGTTAAGAACCATGTAAATTACTTTTCGATTCTTGGGGGTAAAGGTGGAAAGCCTGAAGGGACGCTACTCGAAAAGATTGAAGAAGACTTCGGTTCGTTTGATGCCTGGGCTGCCGACCTTAAAGCGACGGGCATCGCGGCTCGGGGCTGGGTTTGGTTGGCGTTTGATTGGGACACGAAGAAACTGTTTAACTATTTGGGCGATGCCCAAAATAGCTACCCTATCTGGAACGCGACCATGATTATGGCCCTCGATACCTACGAACACGCCTACTGGCTCGACTTCCAGCAAAATCGCGGGGCCTACATCGACGCCTTCATGAAAAATATCAACTGGAAACCGATGGAACAGATGTGGACAGGTCTCTCGAAGATGCTATAAGGCAGTAGAGGAGTGCTTTGGAACGTTGTTCGAAGTGTGGTGGCGTCATGCTGCAGATGAAGATTAAAAAATCTGTGCTTCCTGATACCGAGAAGAAGCAGGTTTTTCGGTGCTCACGTTGCGGTTATTATGTTGAGAAACAGCAGGTTTTCGGGGGAACAGGTAAAGATGAACGAGACAGTAATCTCTACCCACCTTATCAACGAGGCGGGCGGTGAGTGGACGAAGTATTGAGGTGAAGGTGGTTCCAGGGGCGCGGATTGCTCAAGTGATTAGCGAGTTATCACTCGACGGCACGACGCGCTATCGAGTAACTGTTCCAGCTCCTCCGGAAGACGGTAAAGCCAATCAGGCTGTCCTTAAGCTCTTGGCGAAACATTTTGGTCTCGCAGTAACTGATCTTGAAATTATCAAAGGCCGTACTAGTCGCAATAAGATTATCCGTTTGCCCTAGGCATAAATGTCGGAAGGATAGATATGGAATGTATGATCGACGACGTAAAAAAGTTAGACTTACGAGTTGCAACGGTGCTAACTGCCGAGCCAGTCGAAGGAAGTGAGAAATTGCTGAAGATTGAGCTCGATCTTGGTGAAGAAAAACGCCAAGTACTCTCCGGTATTGCCAAAAATTATGCTCCTGATGTTCTGATCGGCAAGCAGGTGGTGTTCATTACTAACCTCGCCCCTCGAACCATGATGGGCCTCGAAAGTCAGGGGATGATCTTCTGCGCCAACAGTAAGGCTGGTCCAGTGCTACTACAGCCCGAGCACGAGGTGGGAGCCGGGGCAACCATTCAGTAGTTTTTTTATGATCGTATCTACCCTTCTTTTTCTACGAAAAACCGACCAAATCCTGCTCGCGATGAAGAAACGAGGGGTTGGTGAAGGTAAGTGGAACGGCATCGGCGGTAAAGTAGTAGCTGGCGAAACTATTGAAGCAGCGACAGTCCGCGAGTGTCAAGAAGAGATCGGGGTGACACCGACTGATCTAGTAAAAGTTGCAGAACTCGAATTTTTTATCCCACATCTTGATTATCATACTTTAGTCCATACTTTCTCAACAGCCAGTTGGGAAGGTGAGCCGACAGAAACCGAAGAGATGGCACCGCAGTGGTCTAAAATCGATGCTATCCCATACAACAGGATGTGGAGTGATGACCGACTTTGGCTACCAAAAGTTTTAGCCGGTGAAAAGATAAAAGGCTATTTTGAGTTTGATGAGCATGAGCGAGTGACGAAAAGTAGTATTGAAGAGCTTTAGGGCTTAAGATCCACGCGTCATCCTGATGATATCAATCGAAGAATCTCTAATATTGTTTAGCGTTACTTTTTGCGACCAAGATCCTTCGTTGCCACTCAGGATGACGGATAGCTCACGCATCGGGATTTTTGGACTGGATAGCCCAGAGTTTAGCGTACAGGTCGTCTTTAGCCAAGAGTTCTTGGTGTGTACCTTGCTCCTTGATCTCCCCTTTATCGAGCACGTAGATCATGTCGCTACTGGTAATTGTCGAAAGACGGTGGGCGATCGTGAGGGCAGTTCTTCCCGAGGCTGCGTTGGCTAAGGCCTCTTGGATCGCCTTCTCGGTGCGAGAATCGAGATTACTGGTCGCTTCATCGAAGATGATAATCTTCGGATCACGAATTAATGCTCGAGCGATCGCTACCCGTTGTTTCTCGCCACCAGAAAGTTTAATCCCCCGCTCACCAACCAGTGTTTGGTACTTGTCCGGCAAACCTTCAATGAAGTCCGCAATGCCAGCTGTGGTCGCCGCCTCTTTGACCTGTTCATCGGTCGCCTCTGGGTTGCCAAAGCGTATATTGTCAGCAATTGAGTCGTTGAATAGGGTCGGTTCTTGAGTGACAATGCTTAATATCTTCTTTCGAGTAGCGCCGTCGAGTTTAGTTACGTCAACGCCATCGATCAGTATCTTTCCAGAGTTGATATCATACAGTCGAAATAGTAAACGAGCGATGGTCGATTTTCCAGAGCCTGACGGACCTACGAATGCGATTTTCTCACCTGACTTAACCTTAAAACTTAAATTATGGATGGTCTTCACTCGGCCAACATAGTTAAAGTTTACTTGATCAAAAACAATATTACCGTTCGGTTTGTCGATGGCAACCGGCTGTTTTGGTTCCTTGACCTCTATATCTTGATTTAAGATCCTAGCCATTGTATCGAGATCGGCAAAACTATTTTTAAACTGACCGTAGACGAAGCCGAGGGTAGTGATGGGCCCAGAGAGTCGGACGATGTAGGTCGAGACCAAGACCAAATCACCGACTGTCATGGTGCCAAGGATCGCTTGCTTGACGGCCAGGGTTAAGATGAAACCGAGGCCGATTAAGAGGATGACCCCCTGGCCACTGTAGACGGCGGCAAATAATCGGTTGTTTTTGACCATCAATTTTAGCCACTCCTCCTTCAACTTGGCAAACATATCGAACATCAGCTGTTCATTATTGAAAAACTTGACCGTGTCGATATTGGCGATCGAATCGACAAGTACGCCACTCGCGTTGTCATCTTTAGCATTGCCTTGAAAGCGAAACTTGGTCCGTTTTTCGGTTGACCAGATGGTAAACCAGGCGTAGAAAACAATCGTCCCTAAGGTCACTACCCCAAATTGCCACGAGTAGAGTTTGAGAAGCAAAATAGTCACAAACAGCAACTCGAACATGGGCGGTAGGATTTGGGAGATTGAAAAGTCGAGGACAAAGCCGATGGCTCGTGAGCCTCTAGCTAAGGCGCGAGAGGCGTTGCCAGCCCGTTGGTCGGCGTGGTAACTAACAGGTAGCTTCAACAAATGATCGAAGACCGCCATCTCAATATCCCTCGAGACGCCCATCATGACCGGGCTATAGACATAATCACGAAGGAACTCTAGAAGATTACTGATGAGACGTAGTCCGAAGTAAAGGAGGAGCAGGCTTGCGGCGACCCCTAAGGGCGACTTGGTTGATACTGCATCGATAATTTTCTTAAGAATTAGGGGGTCAAAAGTTAAGGCGACACGGGCGCCAATCAAAAAGACAAAAGTTAAGATGACCATTGTTAGATATGGTCTGAAGTAGCGGAAAAAATAGGTTAGTGGGATGGAATGCTTAGTTTGCATGGTTTCCTCGAGGGTTATGAGTTATTGGAATATTGAATCAATATCATGAGTCATCTTTTCCAATGTTGAAGTGGGATTTTGCTCGATTAAATGATAAAACTTCTCGATTTCACTATTGGGAAAATCTGAAGTCCGACAGCGTTCATCGGGTGAACTGCCGATCAAGACATGATAGAGGTCGTAAGCTACTGGTTCATGGGTTGGATATTTTGAACGTAAGCGTTGGCTTAGATAATTTCTGGCTTGCCTGAATGAGATTACCTGATCGTCGTTTAGTTCAAGTAAAATTTTATCTTGAATGGCGTGTATCTCATTAAACAGAGGATAGCGCTCTCCCAAAAGTACTGCTGGTTCAACAAAATGAATTTTTTCCATGTAGCTAGTATACCAGCTAGCTTGGACTTAGGAAGTATCTAAGATAATTGGTATGTAGTTCTTGTGACTAGAGATTGAAAAAATCCTTGTAAATTGTTACAATCCGTTGACAGCTACGCTCGACATAAAGGAGTTGAGGAATGTTTTGGGAGTTGATAGCGAAGCTAGTATTACTGACTGTATCTAGTGAACGTGAGGCTCTGGTGAGCACTATGGAACGCTGGGCCAGCAATCCGAATTGGCTGCCTAACTTGTGGAGATTCAGGGTCTCCACTCTCAGTTACGTCATGGCATCGAGTGAGCCAGATACGTGGGGTCCGCTCGTTCGGGAATGGTGCCTAGACTTTGAAAAGTTTCGCGTGCGTGCGATAAAACTGATGGAAGTACAACATTTATACGAGACAGGCGAGACAATCCAGGCGAAACGGAGGAGGATTGCCAACGATTAACGTGTCACCAACCCGTCGCGGCAGTCGCCCGGCGGGTTTTGGTTATGTTCTTTTGATACTTGGAGCGTAGAATTCTATGAGTTTTCGGATGATGAAGCCAGTCGATAGGCCGAGTGCAGTTGCCGCGACATCGAATCGGAGGTCATAGTAGGAACCCAGCCATAAGTCGAAGAGTATGATTATTGTTGGGATTATTAATATTCGCCAGTTGTTTTGCCTACTGCAAAGCAGGCCGACGATAAATGATATGCCGATCATGTATCCGGAAAAAAGATTGTGTGGGTCGAGATTGAAGAAAGAGGCGGCGTTTGAATGGGTGATCGCTTCGTAGAACTGCCCGAGGGGGCGCATAAGTATCAGAGGGAGACCGACGATAAGTAGCATATTGGTGAACCAATTGATTTTCATATCAACCCTTCCTTTTATCATTCTTATCCTGCTGTTTCTGGCATTTAGCAAGGACTCGTTTTAGTCGTTTCTCGAGCTTTTCTCGCTTCTTCGGTTCAGTGACTTTTAGTAATTTCGCAAGTATTTTGGTTACACGCTCTTTCTTATTATCATCACAGACTTTTGCCTCGTCTAAATCATCTGCGGCAACAACGATAGCTGTATCTGCTATCACGTTGAGACTATAGCTTTGGGTCAGTCCCGGGATGGCTATACCTGTTTCCAGGCTATCATCGGAATTGGCTGCCGATAAGAGACTCGTTTCAAAACCATACGTGCCACTAGCTGTTCCTTTGAGAGCTAGCGTATATTCGCCCTCAGGTATGTCTGGGATGATCATGTACTCTTCATTTGTAGCGTTGCCACTATAATAGGCGCGGTCCAGCTCATTTATTGGCAGACCACTGACTAGATCAGTGCCCAGCTTGTTTCCTTGGCTATCAGTTAGTAGCATATCAACTGGTGAATAGACTCGAACAAAGGCAATCGTTCTTGGTTCTTCATATGTCCTATGCGCGATATTTTGATTTTTCAACCGCTTCACAACCTCATTTATGGCCATGGACGGTAGACTATTATGATTAGCCGAGACGGTTACTGCGTTGACACTGTCCAAGTGTGCTGAACTAACCAATACTGAGTCATCGCCAGGACCGTAGTGGAGACCGTCTTGGCTAGGGTAGTTAATGGGCATGCCATGTTGCCATAAACCACTTAAGGTTGTCTGTTTGATATCAAAACTTGCAAAGGTACTCGTAGAGCCTGTAGTTCCCATAATGTTAAAGGGGCGAGACCTAGCGATTAACACTGCTTCGTTAGATTCCAATGCTTCACCCAAGTTATTGCAGGGGTAGATTACATTATTACATCCGCTGTTGCCTAAGAGAGAGCCATTATCCTGTAAATAATCGAAGGTCGGGAGTAGCTCTTGAATTACGGTGAGTTTATCGTGGATGTAGACGGTCACGTTGGTACCGTAATCATGCTCATATGCTTCATAGGCGAAGAGCTTTTCAGCTAGGTTATCGAGTATTTTTGTACCAACTGCTCCAGCCTCCCAAGTTAGGTACGCCTTCACTGACCCGTGGTTTGGGACGCCGAGCATGATGAAATCGTCGACGTCGTTTTCGTAGGTGGGTCCTTGGATGTAGGAACGCGCGGCGAGGCCACCCATCGAATGGGCGACAATATCGACTTTATTCGCCCCCGTTTTCATTTTTAATTCATTTATTTTCGCATGCAAGATCTCGCCGGTCAATTTATTACTGACATGCCAATCGTACGGGAAGGTGAACAAGGTCTCATTATCGACATAGCCGGCTTCACGTAAACCAGCTAGTAGTCCGTCGTAAACCTTGAATACAGGGTCGATGGTCCACTGGCCATTAATCGGCCAGCTACCGAGGATACCGGGTATGACGACCACCGGATTGATCTCTTTTGGAGTTTCTGTGGGCTGTTCCAACGTGCTTTTGCTCCAACTTGTAGCGGTAAGCACGTGTGTCTTGAACCAAGCTCCACCAGACAGTTCGTTTATTAATATCCGCTCGCCGCTAACCGCTTGAAACTGTGCAGCCGGGGCGACTATCAGTTCTCGTTTGACGGTCGATCCGTCGATGGCGTTAATGAGAGCATGATCAGTGAGGCTTGCTTGTGCCAAGATACGATCGCCAGCGACAAGAAAGAGTGGTGTGCTACCACCTGCACTGGTGCCAGGATTCAGGTTTATATTCCATATCGTCTCGCCGGTCGATTTTTTAAGCGCTGAAAGATTACCTAGATTGGTGCTATATATTATACGGTCGCCGACAGACGCGATATTGCCAAAAATTACTCCTCCAGCCGGTACCGACCAGCGCTTAGTACCATTCAGCTTATCGATTGCATACACAATTTGGTTGACCCCAATGTAGATAGTATCGCCAGTGACGATCGGTTCAGTACCAGTTGTGGCGTTGGTCGCAAAACTCCAGATCTCACTACCGGTTTCCGGATTAAGTCGAACTAAACGCTGATGATGAAGCCTAAGGTAAAGCCCTTCGCTATCAGTCGCCATGGATGATCTTATCGTGTAAAGTTTGCCCCAGTGGAACTGGCCGTCGGTGCCCAGCCGGTAGAGTGAATTTAAACCAGTAGCGAAGACATAGTTATCGATAACCATGGGCGCAAGGGTGACCCGAAATTCGTTAGGTAGGCTGGTTTGCCAGCGTTTTACTCCTGTCTCAAGCTCAAGGGCAAAAACGATCGGCTTTGTTATTAGTCCAAAATAGATGGTACCTTCATGAACGGTTAGTTGATTAGGTGCCTCAGCGCCTAGGGGAAAGGTCCAGAGTTGTTCGAGGTTGGACAGCCTGTGTGCAACAATCTGCCTATTAGACGCTGAGAGAGCTCGGCTCGTGACGATTGTATCGCCGACAATCACTGGCGAAGTGAACTGACTTTGGATGACGCCATGCTCCGTTAATGGCAGATCTGGTTGATCGATAACCATGTTCCGGTTGGCAATATCGGCTCGAAGTGTCGTCCAGTCCGCGGCGATGGTTACGGCTGGTGTTGCGATGATCAGACTGAATATCCCGAGGGTAACGATATACTTTTGAAACATACGTTCTCCTTGGCTAGTGACTGTTTAACCAAGGATACGACTTCAAACATTAAATAAATCTTAATTTTTGTAATGTTGTATTGTCGGTCTGTTTCTGCTAGCTTAGATGTATGAGACCTATTCTGTTTGCGCTGGGGAAGGTCAATTTTTATAGCTACGGCTTCTTTACCGCCTTTGGCTTTATGGCTGGTGGAGCTGTGATTGACTACCTAGCAAAACGTAAACGACTGATTACGAGTCGTCATACTGAATATTTTGTCATCGACGCACTCTTGGTGTCGCTTATCGCGGCTATCCTTGCTTCGCGACTGAGCTATAGTATTGTCTACAGTCTGATATTTCGTTTTGAGCCATTTAATTTGCTCCAGGGTGGTTTTGCCTATTATCCTGGACTAGCGACCGGGATTTGGGTATTTATCTATTGGATTCGTCGAACTGAGACCAATGTATTACGTTGGCTCGATGCTTTAATGGTCGGCATCCTGTTCGGGACTGGTATTAGTGAGATTGGTGGGTATTTGAATGATGGTCAGATTGCCCATCTTGGAGCACTGATCGGCACGGCAGTCTTAGCAGGCTTTGCCTACCGACTGTTCATGGCCGAACGAACACCCGGTCGGACTTTCTTCTCAAGTCTTCTACTCTTATTTATTCTTTACTTCTTTCTAGGCTTTTGGCAGAGCGAGAAAGTGGTTTGGGCAGGACTCAACCTGACTCAATGGGTCAGCTTGATTAGTTTGGTAGGAATCTATGCCGTATGGAAACGAATTACGGATGGCCCAAAAACCACGTAGCCTGGTTTTTGGCGTTCTAGCGATCCTTGTGCTCGATCAAGGGTTAAAATACTGGCTAACGCGTGAAGACGCAGCCAGTATCAACTCACGACTGGCGTTCAATCTTGCTCATGAGCGATGGTTGGTTCTCGGTTTCTTCTTGCTCAGTCTTCTTATCTGGCGTAAAGAACGGTATCGAATTGCGCTGATGTTAATCTTCTGCGCTGCCTTAACCAATCTTCTCGACCGGTGGCGAACTGGCGGGGTTGTTGACTATCTGTCTCTGGGGAACCTGTACTTTAATCTCGCCGATTGTCTCATCGTGGCTCTGACTGTCGGACTGGCAATAACTGAAATAACTAAAAAAGAGGCTTAGTGCCTCTTTTTTAGTTTTAGAATCAGGCATTACTTTACGGCTTTAACTTTATCAACGATTTTGGTGAATTCGTCTGGGTGAAATTCGGCTAGTTCGGCTAAAACTTTACGATTTAAGCCGAGATCGGTCTTCTTGAGATTGGCCATGAATTGCGAATAGGTCATGTCTTGCTCGCGAACGGCCGCATTCAACGTATTAATCCAACTGGCTCGGAAGGTTCGCTTCTTGACTCGGCGATCGCGAAAAGCGTTTTGGCCAGCTCGAAGCATGGCCTGTTTAGCTAATCGAACTAGGTTCTTCCTACCATGCTTAAACCCTTTGGTTAGGGCAAGTAGTTTTTTATGTCGGGCACGGATTGTGGTGCCGCGTTTAACTCGTGACATGAAGCCTCCGGTTTACTGATAAGGTAGGAATTTGTTTATGGCTATAACGTCAGCCGGGGTGATTGCTTGTTTCATCTTTGCTTGACGAAGGGTTCGGCTGGATTTGCCAGTTGTGCGATGTTGGGCTGATGTAGCACGGCGAAGAATTATACCGTTTTTGGTAATATTGGTAATCCGTTTGGCGACCGCTTTTCTGGTTTTTAGTTTGGGCATGGTTACTCCGTTAGACTCGTCTCATGATACTAATAAACCGATTACCTAGTTTCTGGGGCTTTGATTCATATTCGGCACCGATAGTGACTCTAAAGCGTTCGATACGCTCAATAGCCTTTTCGGCAAATATATTTTCTCGGCCAAACAGCGGTAAGAAAACCTTGACCTTCATGCCATCATCGAGAAATTTCTTGGCTCGAACGATTTTGGTCTGGAAATCATGCTCGTCAATCTTATAGGTTAGTTTGATCTCCTTGACCTCACCGGCTTTTTGATGAGCTCGCTGTTTACGCTCTTTCTTTTCGATCTCGTAGAGGTACTTGCCGTAGTTCATGATTTTGGCTACGGGCGGCTTAGCATGCGGATTGACAACTACTAAGTCAACTTCGCTGTCAGCGGCCATGATCATTGCCTGATCATAGCTAATGACACCATAATTGGTGTCACCTAGACCAACCACCCGGAGTTCGGGTGACTTGATCTGTTCATTGACTAATAAATCCCTAGTAATTGTCTCACCTCGTCATTCTTTTTCTTTGGCTACTTTATCACGAACTGTTATAAGTTTCAAGGCTTTTGGCCGGGTTGTAGCATCGAGTGGCGTAGTAGCGACAACGCTACCGTCGACTGTGATACTGCAAGGGGTCTCAGTTTCGAGTTGCCATCGACTGGCTTGAACCGAGGTCGAGGCCAGTTCAATCGCCTGTTTTCTGCCCCCAAATATGCGCTCTAACAGTGAGCGACCCTGCGGTTTTGGTCGATACGTGGTATCAGTTAGGGTGATTGTGCCATTGTGAGAGATCGTTGCGTCGGTCAGTTGTCCTTGGATGGTTGAGCCTCGATAATGCAGTAAGAAACGAACTGGGGCTGGCAGTTGGATGACCGCATCGGTGATTAAGGTATGAGTAGCGTCGATCTGTAGGGCATCGATAGACACTACGAAGCGTGTTCGTAACTGTTGACAAGCTTCCCGAATCGTCGTGGTGCCAATCATGTTCCACAAGGCTTGTCGAGGCCGAAGGGGGATGAAACCGAGTACTGCGGTGTCATAACCCTCCCGGAAGATACTGCTAGCTACTTGGTTGGCTAAAGCGTCACTACCGATACCAACGATCGTTGTAAAGCCTTTTCTGAATGCTAGTTCCAAATGTTCTTCGACACTTCGAGCCGGTGAGGCTACCGCGAACTCGCCAGCGATCCCTAATTGAGAGAGGATCGATTGGATCTCCTCAATCTTCTTTCTTTCAATATTGGTGGTCGTTGGTTCAGCGATGTAGTAATACATTGACTATTACTCGACCTCATATCCAGGCTTACTTGTCTCTTTTACTGCTTCATCATGAACTGGCTCATCTGTAACGTCATCTGGCAATTTCTCTTTGTCATCGCCGATCATGGCACTCTTGCCGACGAAGACGGCGCCGGAGCGGATAATTAGATCTTTAGTTGCAATATTACCGTTGACTTTACCAGTAGGTAGGATTTCCAGCCGACTATCGGCATCGATTGATCCACGAACAGTACCGGAAACAGTTACGACTGCTCCAGTAACTGGACCTTTCACGGTGGCAGTTTCGCCAATCGTCACCGTCTTCTCCGAGTGGACTTCACCATCGACAGAACCGTGGACAGTGATATCGTTCACGTCACGTAACGCCCCGACTAGTTTGACATTAGCCCCAATGATGGTCCCTGGTCCCGGTAGAACTTTATTTTTCGGATCCATGACAATTCCTCCCGTTGATATATACTATTAGTGTGCTGCCTTCATCTTACTACAAGTTTGTCTAAACAAAAAATATAGACGATGCTTTTCCTCTGGACTTGATTAACCTTGGTGCTTATGGTATAGTGACTGTTGTGGCGCGGGGTGGAGCAGCCCGGTAGCTCGCGAGGCTCATAACCTTGAGGTCGCAGGTTCGAATCCTGCCCCCGCTACCAATTTAGTTGTCTAGTTGTCTAGTTCACTGGTTGTCTGGTATGGTTAAACCAGAAAACTAGAAAACTTGATAACCAGACAACTTTTCGTTTCCGGCTGCGTAGCTCAGTGGTAGAGCGGAGGACTCATAAGCCTTAGGTCGGTGGTCCGAATCCACCCGCAGCCACCAA
>CAYGGE010000010.1:0-26112 GCA_964349485.1 uncultured Candidatus Saccharibacteria bacterium | reverse complement strand
GGGTAGGATGGGGGGATGGATGAATTTACCGAGAACCGGATCGCTGACTTGCAGCGGCAGATTTCGGATTTGCAGCGGAAACTTTGGGCACAGGGCGGGGAGATCGCGATTTTGAGAGGGCGGTTGGAAAGTCTTTGGAAGGAGAGAGAGGTCCGCCAAGGTAGCCACAAAAGAAACCGCAAATCCGCATGCCCTGTTCAAGGGATTCCTGATGAACCTTCGGAAAAGCCTCGGAGGAAAGAAGTTTGAGAAACTCCTCGCTGGCGCGTTCAAAAATATAGGCGGCTTTGAGGTTTTTCATATTGCCTTCCGTTTCTTGAGAAATTCGAGGACGGAACAGCGTGGGACGCGGATCAGCGATTTGCTGGCGCCACCGCCGCGCAGGTCGAGGGCCACGCGGATCTCGCCGCTCTCCACGAGGTTGATCACATGCTGCTTGCTGACACCCCAGCGGCTGGCCAGCCACCAGACGGGGAAGAAGTCCATGCCAGCAGGCAGGCCATGCTCGAAGTCGAGTTCTTCCTGGACGGGCTTTTTGGCTTGAGGCAGGGGGAGAGTCATGGTTTTGAAACAGGAGAGAGCTTGTTTTTCTTCAAGGCACGGTAGCGGGCCAGCAGCTTGGGCAAATGCCATTGCCCCTTGAGGGCGCGATATAGGCTGATGCGGTTAACCCCAAGTACCTCCGCGTCAGCACAGATTCCTGGGAAAATGATTTTGCCGCGACCTGGCTTTTTGGCCGCTCGGATTTCCTCGGTTGGGGACACCTCTGGTACTCCACCTTCGAGGAGCACGATACACTCCCTCAGCTTGTCGGCGATTTGTTGGATGGTCTGGGCGGTCATGGCTTTTGCTTTTGGGATGACGCAGACAGACCCGCGATGCGCCGCAGCAGACTCTTGGAGATCCGCCGTCCATTCAGAACCATGGAGAGGTGCACGTAATGCACATCCAAAAGCGGTGCTACTCTGCGGTACGAATATCCCAACCTTTTAAGAGTGACTTTGGCCTGTGAGCGAGTTAACATACGAGGAATTTACAGGAACTCTTGTTTAATGCAAGTATTTTTCACAAAAAAAATGGACCGTGTAAATTGGGGTTTCCATTTGAAAAAAATCCAGTATCTTGCCAATGAACTGGTGAGGCGATTTTCTGGAAATCCAAAAGGAGAAAAAAAATGAATGATCAACCGGTTTGGTTGCAGGTGTTGTTGGTGACGGTGGGGTGTGTGTTTTTCATTGTGTGTGTGATGGTGCCCTTTTGGATTGGGCAGATCCGCAATCTCTTGCGCGAGACGAATGTGAAGCTGGAGGTGTTGGTGATGAAGAAGCCATCGGCGGTGCCGGAGGAGCTGGTGCGGATGGATCGGAACATGCGGGCGATGAAACGGATCATGACGGGGGAGGATGAAGCGGGCCTTGCGGGACAAGGAGAGGATGAATTACAAATAAGATGAAACCGAAAATAATTTTTGGCTGGGTTTGGTCCATGGCGGTGGTTTTGATCTGGCTGGTGGTGTCGGCGTGGGCGGATGATTTGAAGTTGAAAATTTCGTGGAGTGAGGCGAAGAGCAAGAAGGGACATCGAGTGGCCGTGGTGACAATCCGCAATGAGGGCTGGACGGTGCTGAAGGAAATCAAGGCGGAGATCGGCATCGTGGGCAAGGGAGAGAAGGAGCGGCAACCCTTTCCTCTCACGCTGAACGTGGAGCGTAACCGCGAGATGAAAGTGGAGGTCCCGCTGGTGAGGTACAATGATGAGGGAAAAATCACGGATTTTGGAATGGGTTTCGGCGGAGGATCTTTTGGTACGGTGGATCATCCTGCCATCGGGGAGATCGAGCGGGTGGAAGTAGTGGTGATGGGGCAGGTTTTCAAGTCGGGAAGTTAAAAAACCCCCAATAGTGTCGAAGGTGTCCATGCACGTCTAACGCATGGGGCGCGGTCTGGTCTAGGTTGTCTCTGTGCAAGGCAACCTCTCTCCCTCTCCATCGGCGACTGAATTTTTGTCGCGCCCCCAACTCACTCCAAAGGCGCTGGAGTTGATCGCTGGCGTGGAGGCACGGCAGGAGCGGCGTCGGAATTTTCGCATCTCGAATTTCTTCTTCACGGACCGGGATCGTTCGGATGCGCGTCGGGTGCGCACGACGAGCCGCGCATGGTCGGACTGAAATTTTCAACAAACCTCAAACGGAGAAAACAAAATGAACAGAGACGCAATCCTTGGAGTGGTGCGCCACGTGCTGACCTTTGCGGGCGGCTTCGCGGTGGCAAAGGGGAAGATTGACGCGCCCGGCTTGGAGATGGCGGTGGGCGCGGTAATCACGCTGGTGGGCGTGGCGTGGTCGGCGATTGACAAGGCGAACCGTGGGGAACCGAAGGACTGATGGCGATCACGGATGCGATCGGCGGTTTTTTTTCGGCAGTGGCGCTCGGGATTCGCGCGGCGCGTGATCCGGCGTGGAGCCAGCGGCCGCAGATCATCCGAGATGAGCACCTGGAAAGGCTGAAGGACTATGCGCAACTTTCAAATCGTTTTCAACAAGCGGTGGATGAAGGGGATGATGGGGAGGCTCGCCGCCACAGCGGCCTTGTGCGCGATGTGTTCCTGCGCGAGCTCTCGGCCCGAGGCAACACCGTGGCCCATCCACAAGAGCGAAGAGTCCCAACCGTGGAGATACCACTCACGGAACTCGACGCGATCTTCGCCGAACTCAGCGGGCGACGGCGCGATGCCGAACTCGGAGAAGTCGGCGCAACCATCGGCACCAAAGGTTGATCCCCCTTCGCAAGAGCTTCGGGGGATTAATCCACGTCCCCCGAAGGATTCGGGGCACGAGGTGAATTGGAATTGGCAACGCGGAGTGATCGGGGATGCCACGGCGGAGGAAGGCGGGATTTCACGCAAAGACGCAGAGACGCAAAAATAAAAAAATGAACGACTTACTGGCACTGATTGCGGAGAAGGAGTTGGGATTGCGGGAGGAACCGCGCGGGAGCAACCGTGGAGATTTTTTGAAGAAGTTTTTTGAGGCGGATGATCTGAAGGTCGCGGGCCAGACGGATGGATATCCCTGGTGCGCGGCCTTTGTCTCCTGGTGCATCCAGCAATGGCTGGACAAGCTGTGTGAGGGAGGCTTGCGGATTCAGGGATTTGCGGCGCCGCGCACGGCACGGGCTTTTGAGCTGGAGAAATGGGGGGCGGAGAATGGCTGCCTGGTGTTTCGTCCGGAACGCAACTTTCCACCCGAACGGGGAGACCTGGCGATCTACGCCTTCAGTCATTGCGGAATTGTGGCTCTGCCCATCTTGCACAAGATTGCGCCAGATAAGTCCCTCCGCCATGACGATCCTCAACCCGTTTCGGGGGACTTTGCAGCAGTGGAAGGGAATACCTACGAGGAAGACTTCAGAAGTCAGAAGTCAGGAGATACAAGTCGAGACGCGGAAGGTTACATGGTGGCCCTGCGGAGTCGGAGTTTGAAACATGTGCGCTGCTTTGTGCGGCTGCCGAACGCGGGAGACCTGACATGAATGGCGTGGAACCGAAGACCTTCTTTGAGTTCATGGTGATCCTCAGCTTCATGCTGAATGTGGTCTCGGTGATCATGGTTATTGTGCGCGGTGGATCCAGCCAGAAGCGGGAGGTGAAGATCAATGAGGAGGCGGTGAACCAACATTTTTTTGAAAAGGCCATGGAAGAGAACAAAGAGTCTCACCAGATTTTCCACTCGAAAATCGAGAACGGGAAAGATTTCACCCTGCAACAGGTGCAGGCCTTGCGCGGCGAGATCATGAAATCAGTGGAGGCGGTACACGAGAGGATCAACGAGGTGCTGGCGGCGGTGAGCCGTTTGGAGGGAAAGAAATGAATGCGCGGGTGCATTTTATTTTGAAAACGCTCTCGGGGGCCAAGCCCTTTGCGCTGCCGGAATCGGCACTGCACCAGGCGCTCAATGACAAGGTGCGGCCGGAAGTTTCGCAGAAGGATTTCCAGAAATTGCTGGTGGAGCTGGAGGCGGATCGGTTCATCGCCCGTCTCTCGGCCAAGTATGAGGATGAAGCGCGGTGGGCGATTCGGGAAGCGGGAGAAGCAGCTTTACTCAGATGAAAAAACGATGCGATTCCCTTTTTGCCAAACTCAAACCGCAGCAGCGGGAGGAACTGCTCCATGCGCTCATCGAGGATTGCGTGAGCACGGAGAAATCCTTGCGCATGTGCGAAGACTGGGGAGTGAAGGCGTCCCGTTCGGGACTCTCGCGGTTCTTATCCTCGCATGGTTTGCCCTGGCGATTGGAGCGGGCGAAGGCTGCGGCAGAGGCCAGCAGCCAAAGTTTGCCTACGAATTGGGAGGCACAGAAAAGGCGCGGACTGCAACAGAAGGAATACGAGCTGGCCTTTTCCAATCTGACCGCCAAGGAGCTGGTGGCGATGAAGAGGCTCGAATTGAAGGCGGAGGAGTTGAAGCTGGCGCGGGAGAAGTTCGAGGAGCTGAAGGCGCGGAACGTGGCCGCCAGCGAGAAGCTGAAGTCGGCGGTGACACGCGGCGGCATTGCGCCGGAAACCTTGCGGACCATCGAGGAGGCAATTCGGCTGCTGTAGCCGAAATTGAGAATTTAGAAATGAGAACGGAGAAAAAAAACAATCCGCAGAACAAGGGTGAAAATTTAGAGAGCGATCCCCCTTCGTCCCGCGATGCGGGACTTCGGGGGATTCGTCCACGTCCCTCTTTGAGGGACGAGGCGAACAAATTTTTCCTGCCGTATCAGGCGAAGTGGATCAAGGATGATTCGCGGCTGAAGATCATGCAGAAGAGCCGGCAGATCGGGATCTCCTGGTGCACCGCCTACCGCCAGGTGCGGTTGAAAGCGCAGAAGGAGGCGCGGTTGGATTCGTGGGTGAGTTCGCGCGATGATCTCCAGGCACGGCTCTTTCTGGCCGATTGCAAGGCCTTTGCAGAGATCCTGAATGCGGGCGCCCGCGATCTCGGCGAGCAAGTGATTGATCCGGAGAAAAAGATCAACGCCTTCGTGCTGGGTTTTGCTGGTGGAGTTCGGATCAACTCCATGTCCTCCAACCCGAATGCCCAGGCGGGCAAGCGGGGCGATCGCGTGCTCGATGAGTTCGCGCTGCATCCCGATCCGCGCCTGCTCTATTCCATCGCATACCCCGGCATCACCTGGGGCGGTTCGTTTGAAATCATTTCAACGCACCGTGGCACGTTCAATTTCTTCAACGAGCTGATCGAGGAGATCAAGCACAAGGGCAATCCGAAGGGCTTCTCGCTGCACACGGTGACGTTGCAGGATGCGCTGGACCAGGGCTTTTTGCAAAAGCTCAAGAGCAAGCTGCCCAAGGATGATCCGCGCCAGGGGATGACGGAGGCGGAGTATTTCGATTTCATCCGTGCGGGTTGCGCGGATGAGGAGAGTTTCCTTCAGGAATACATGTGCATTCCGGCGGACGATCAATCGGCGTTTTTGTCTTACGACCTCATCGGCTCGTGTGAGTATCGGCCTGGTGAACTCTGGCAATCGGATCTGCTGGATTCCAAGTCGCCGCTCTTCATCGGGGTGGACGTGGGGCGCGACCATGACCTGACGGTGATCTGGGTGGTGGAGAAGGTTTCCAACGTGGCCTTTACCCGCCGCTGCATCGAGTTGAAGGGGCAGTCCTTCGATCATCAGGAGGCGATCTTGTACGAATTGATGGAATTGCCGCAGGTGGTGCGCTGCTGCATTGACCAGACCGGGCTTGGTCGGCAATTCGCGGAACGGGCGCAGCAACGCTTTGGCAAGTATCGCGTGGAGGGAATCCACTTCTCAGGCCCCGTCAAGGAGGAGTTGGCCTACCCGGTGCGGGCTGCCTTCGAGGACCGCAGTGTGCGCATCCCGAATGATCCGAAGGTGCGGGCCGATCTGCGGAGCATCAAGAAGGAGACGACGGCGGCGGGGAACATCCGCTTCACGGCGGACCGTGGCAAGAATGGCCATGCGGACCGTTTCTGGGGGCTGGCCCTGGCCTTGCATGCAGCCAAGACGCCGAAAGGCGAAACCCTTTTCGTGGGGGCATGGTGATATGAACCCAAAATCGCTCCAGGATGGCTTTTACGGGGTCGGGCAAAACGCCCGGCCATTGCTCGGTTCATTCAATTCCGACCGTTTTGCACAAGGTCCGGGGCGTTTTGCACAAGGGTCCGGCGCGGGAGGGGATCAATGATCATCCTTTCTTCCATTTTCTTTGTGATTCTTGCCCTTTGCGGGTTGATCGTTGGCTTCTCGCTCCTGTGCCACTGGTGGACGCGCCGTAATGGGCTGATATTCCATCGCGATGAGGAGGGGCGGCTGATGGTCTCCCATGCGGAGGCGCTGGCCTCTTTGAAAGGTAACTCCCGATGACCTTGAACATCTTCAAACGATTTGCGGCATGGAGGGAGGCGAAGGCTCTTTCGCTGCCGCAATATGCGGAACAGCTTTTCACGGGGGGCGGCGCTGCCCAGAAGGTGGCCGATCCCTACGGCAAGGTGGATGCGGTATTCGCCTGCATCATGGCGAAGTGGACGGCGCTGGACTCGATCCCGTGGCTGCTCTTTGATCGCAACAATGAGTTGATCGAGACCGGGCCGGCGCGGATGTTGCTGGATCGTCCGCATCCGCAGATCACTCGCACGCAGTTCCTAGCATGGACAGTGATCTCGCTGGACCTGCATGGGAAAACTTTCTTCTGGATTGAGGCGAACGAGGCGGGGACGCCCATCGCACTCTGGCCGCTGCTGCCGCAGAACATGCGGGCGGTGTTCAAGGTGCATCCGGACACGGGCACTCAATCGGTGGAGGCTTGGATGTATTCGTCGCCTAGCGGCAAGCAGATCACCTTCATGCCCGAGGAATTGCTCTCCTTCCGCTATCCGCATCCGAGAGACTGGTGGGATGGGCTGGCGCGGCTGGCACCGGCGGAACTGGCGGTGAGCCAGTATCACTCCGCCACGGAGTTTCAGGCCAAGAGCTTTGCCAACGATGGGATGATCAGCGGCCTGCTGACGGCCAAGCAGCCGCTCAACGCCGATCAGATCAAGGCGGCGCGTGAGGGATGGCAGGCCACCTACGGCGGATCGAAGAATGCCAAGAAGACGGCCGTGCTCGGCAGCGATTGGAACTACACGCGCCTCGGCCTGACACCGCAGGAGCTGGACTTTCTCCAATCGAACAAGTGGGGCGTGCAACGGATCTGCATGGCGCTGGGCGTGCCGCCACCGGTGATCGGCATGCAGGGCGATTCCCAGTTGGGCGCGGGCAAAGAGAATGAGGGGTTCGCGAAAATTTTCTGGATCAACACCATGCTGCCGCTGATGACGATGATCGAGGCGGGAATAGATTCGCAGTTGCTCAACAACCCAACCTGGTTCTTTCCTTCCAAGGGTAGTCGGCGCATGAAGTTGAGGCACCTGGTACGGCAGCAGTTGCGAGCGGCTGCGCCGATGGCCCAGCGGCAGATGACGCTGGTGTTTGATCGCGATCAGGTGACGGTGCTGACGGAGGAACGCAATCGCCTGGTGGATTCCACCAAGAAGTATTGGGACATGGGCGTGCCACTCTCCGACCTGAATGAATACTACGATCTCGGCTTGCCGGAGCGGCCGTGGCATGAGACGGGGTATCTGCCCTTTTCGGTGATGCCCGCCGGTGAATCCCGCGAGGTGGCCACGGAGCAGGAGGAGGCGTTGAAGGTTGCCGATCCCTTTGCGCGCATCGAGGCTATCCTGAACAAGGCGGCGGATCCACGCCAGGCGCAATGGCAGCGGCATAACTCGGAGATGCACCGCTACTCGAACCGGTTGCGCACGGCGTTCCGTTCCCATTTCGCGCGGCAGCGGATGGAGATGCTGCGCAAGCTGCAATCGGCTTTCAAGGCGAAGGGGATGGAGGCGAAGAGTCTTTTTCTGGACATCATCTTCGATCTAACGGCGGAGAACAATTTACTGACGGCCTCCATCCGTCCGTTGTTCCAAGGGATTTTCCAACAGGCCGGGCAGGATCAGTTGCGCGAGGTGGGCAACGGGACGAGCTACCAGATGGGGCCACGCGCCGAGGCGTCGCTGAAAAAGTTGCTCCAGAATGCGGAGGAAGTGAACCGCACCACGAAGGAACGGATCAAGGCCACGCTCGATGAGGCTTTTGAAGCTGGTGAGATTGAGAACCTGGAGGATCTGGCCGAGCGGATCCGCGCCGTGTATCGCGATCGCGAGAACTCCGGTTCCCGCGCGGCCGGCGATTCCGCCGCCGTGGGCGCCTACAACTCCGCCCGCACCGACGCCCAGGAGCAGGCGGGCATTGATTCCCAGGAATGGCTCTCAGCCCGTGACAATCGCGTGCGTCCCACGCATGACGAGGCGGACGGGCAGATCACTCTCCTGGGCGAACCCTTCAACGTCGGCGGATCCGAGCTGCGCTATCCCGGCGATCCGCTGGCGCCCATCGAAGAAATCATCAACTGCCGGTGCGTCGTCGTACCGGTGATCAACAAATGAAAACACTCCTCCAAACCCAACGCACCGAAATTCAGGAAACGCTCAAGGACGCCGCCGCGCAGGTGCAGATCCGCGCCCAACGTGCCGCGCCGCCGCTCTCGATCAACCTTGAGGAGCGGACGATTGCGTTTGTGCTCTCCGATGAATCGCAGGATCACGCCGGCGACATCGTGCGCCAGGCGGGTTGGGATCTCGGCATCTTCAATCAAAACCCCGTGCTGCCCTGGTGCCATAACTACGAGCAGCCGCCCGTGGGGAACTGGCAGGATGTGACGATCAAGGGAACGCAGCTTCAGGGCGTGGCGCGATTCGCAAAGGCGGAGGATTATCCCTTCGCCGACACGATCTTCCGCCTGGCCTCGCAGGGATTCCTCAAGGGCGTGAGCGTGGGATTCAAGCCGACCAGTTGGAACGTCCGCTACAACGATCAGCAGAGATTCATGGGCTACGAGTTTCTGACGCAACAGCTTTTGGAATGCAGCGCGTGCACCGTGCCGATGAATCCGAACGCGCTGGCCAAGGCCCTCAAGGAAAATGCGATCAGCAAAAAGGAGCTGGCCGAGGTGGTCACTCAACGGGTGATGAGTGAACTGGCGGAGGATATTTCCTCCCATGCGGACCTCGCCGCGCTCTCCAAAGAATTTCGGCTCCGTCTCGAAAAGATGGAGACGGACCTGAAAGACCTGAAGGTGATCCTTGCCCACAATCCCGAAGCGAATGGCCACGTAGCGGCTTCCGATGCCGTCGCTTCTGCCGAAGCCGCGAAAGTGCTGGCCCTGATCGCCGAAATCAAAACCCTGTGCCATCCCGCCTGACGGCGAAGAAGCACTTAGAAAAAAAACCAACATGACACCTGAACAAATCGCCGCGCTCATGGCCGGCGTCACCGACATCAAGACCCTGGCCACCCAGCAGGGAACCCGCCTCCAGACCCTGGAGGATGCACAAAAGTCCATACAGGAAGCCCAGAGGCAGCTCATCGCAGAAACCGAGCAGAAGTTCCTCGGATGGCGCAAGCAGACGTTAAAGATGAGTCCCGACCAGCGGACCCGCCGTGGTCTCGGCAGCAATGAGCTGAACGAGAACTTTGGCAAGGCGATCATCGCCATGGCCCGCAAGTCAGCACCGGACGCCAATGTGATCAAGGTGCTCTCCGACACCAACCTGGTGACGGTGGAGTACGCCACCGAGCTGATCCGTCTCGTGGAAGAGCGCGGCGTTGCCCGCCGCCTGGCTCGTTCCGTGCCGATGGGCGCTGGGACCACCAACTGGCCCCGCCGCACAGCGGGAATCACCGCTGCGCACATCGCGGCTGCCTCGGCGGTCACCGAGAGCAATCCGACCACGGGGCAGGTGCAGCTCGTGGCCGACACCATCATGGGCCTCTCGCTGGTGCAGAATGCCAGCCTGGAGGATAGCGCGATTGACCTGGGCGCCTATGTGGCCGAGGAGCTGGCCTACGGCTTCGCCACCATCGAGGACGCGGACATGGTGAACGGTGACGGCACCGCCACCTTCGGCGGTGTGGAGGGATTGTTGAACAACGCCCTCTATCTGCTGACGAACAAGCCGACGCAGGTCTCCATGGCGGCGAGCAAGACCTCCTTCGCCGATGTGACCTTCGACAACCTGATGGAGATGGTGGACGAGGTGAAGAGCGGCGCCCTGGCTGGCGCCCGCTGGTTGATGCACCGGAGCGTGTTGACGATCCTCCGCCAGATCAAGGACGACCAGAAGCGTCCGATCTGGGAACCTGCCACCACGGCTGGAAATCCCGCCACCATCCTGGGCTATCCCTACGAGGTGAGCGATCAGATGCCCGCTCGCACCGACAGCGCTGCGGCCAAGCGGTTCATCGTGTTCGGCAACTTCAACTACTGGTACCTCGGCGACCGCCGCATGTTCGGCATCGTGGCCGATGCCTCGCGGTACCGTGAGTATGACCAGACCGGGTTCTTCGCCACCGAGCGGATCGCCCAGAACCTGGCCGATGGCGGAGCCTTCGCCGTGCTGAAGACGGCGGCTGCCTAAACCAACCCACCCTTGAAATTCTCCCCGCCTCCGTAATGGGGGCGGGGAGGTTTCTCCAAAAAAAACATCTCAAAAAAAAGAAATCAAAAAATGAAACATTACAAAAACTTATTGGGCGGTCTGACCGCGATCCTCATCATGCTGGTCCTCATATTCTTCGTCTTCCCCGCGCAAGCGGAATCGAAGAATGCAACCGGCACCACGGAGACCGTGATCGTCTTCGGTCCGCTGTCCGAGGGGCATCAGCTCACGGCGGTGGATGCCACGAGCGATCTGGCGGGTAGCAAGGTGACGGTGCGCAGCCGAACGGCGGCCACCGTGAGCTACAAGGTGAACGGCGATGGCGCCACCAGCCAGGCGGTGATCCCGCTCTCGGCGACCACGGGCCTCTCCAGCAACGATTTCGTTGTGGTGAGCGGCGGATCCTTCGCGGCGTATCGCGGGCGCATTATCGCGACCACATCGAGCAACATCACGCTGGACGCCAACCTGACCAGCGCGGTGGCCTCGGGGGATCGGGTGCATGAACTGACGACCACCTACAGCATCCCGGTCGGATCCAACTCGGTGAATCGCACCGGCTCGCCGCTGGTACGGACACCGGCGGATTCGCCTATCGTGCTGCAACTCAACAGCACGTCGGCCAGCGAACTCTCGGCCACGGTCAAATGACCAAGGCCTTTCATTCTTCTCCCCAAGGGGAGATTCATGGATCCACCGTGGGTCCCGCGCAAGCGGGGCTCCCGGTGGACAGGATGATGCGACGACCCACAAAAAATCATCCCCCTGAAGGGGGAGTTATTAAATATGCTGCTGACACTCGCCAAGCTGAAGACGCACCTCGGGATTTCCAACACGAACGATGACACGGCCCTGACGGACGTGATCACGGGAGTGGGGAAACGCTTCGAGCAATTTTGCGATCGCGATCTGGAACGCGCCGCCGACCAGGTGGAGAATCACGACTCCCTGGGCGTGATCAGCCTGCGGCGTTTCCCGGTGGAAGCGGCCACGATCAACTATGATCTCCAGCGGATCTTCGCGGTGGCCACCGTTCAAACGGCCGACATTGACTATGTACTCGATGCGCGGACGGGGCTGCTTCGTTTCCTTTTCAATCCCGAGCCTTACCCTCTGGGGGTGAAGGCCACGGTGACAGGCGGCTACGTGAGCGCGGGGGGCACACCCGGCAGCGGACAGACGGCGATCCCGGATGACATCACCCGGGCCATGATCCGCCAGTGCGAATTCGAGTGGCGCAATCACACAGAGTTTGGACGGACCAGTGTTTCGTTGGCGGGCCAATCCATCAGCGGCGGCGAATTTGAATTGCTGCCCGAGGTGAAGGCCACGCTCCAGAATCACAAAAGGATTTCAATCTAATGGCTCAGATCTCCATCACGCTCAATAGCAACATAAACGATGTGCTCCGGGAATTTGAGCAGTTGAAGCCGGCTCTTCAGGCGGCGATCCGCGCCGGGTTGCGCAATGGTCTCTCGGCCATACGTGGGGAGATCGTGCGCAACATGACGACGGTCTTTCGCACCACGTCGGCGGATGGACTCCGCCAGTCGGTGCAGGTGGAGGTGAAGGAGGAAGGCAAAGACCTGGAAGGAACGATCAAGACGGACAAGGTCTATGCGAAGGTGCACGAATTTGGAACGGTGGGCAAGGGCGGCACTCTCCCGGATATCGTGCCGGTGAAGGCGAAGGCCTTGCGTTTTGAGATCCCGTTTGCCACGCGGATCGCTCCGAAGGAAGGTCCTTTCCGACGCCTGGCTAAGCCGCAGGAGATTGGGAAGGTGATTTTCTCGCAGCGCGTGAGCATTCCGGCGAGGCCCTTCTTCTTCCCGGCCGTGAAGGAAAATCTGGAGCAGATCCCCAAGCAGATCAAGGAGCAGGTGGACGCGGTTACCAAGGGGCAACAACTCATTAAAGGGAAACTCAATGGCTAGCATCCGCGAGCAGATCATGCTGAACCGCTTTGCGGCGGTGGACACGCTGACGGACTTCCTGGTGAGGAAGCGGGTGCAGGCGGACATGTTCGCGCCGCCGCAATTTCCCGCGCTCTTCATCTATCCGGCCAAGGAGACGAAGCGGGCGAAGAACTTCATCTATGAGTGCGAGCTGCAACTGGTGGTGGAGATCAGCGTGCAGATCTCCAATGAGAACGCGGACGAAAAGCTCAATGAACTCCTGCAACTGGTGGAGGACAAGCTACAGGAGGACGCCTCCTGCGGCGGGCTGGCGAAGAGCTGCTACCAGGTGGACAACGATTTTGCATTTGGAATCGGCGCCGCGAATGGGCGCCCCGATCGCGCCATGGTGCTGGCCACATGGCTCGTGAAATATGATCACAAGGCCAAAAACGCATCCCTCAACCTATGAACAAAGTCACCATCAAATTCCCACTCAAGCTCGGCGAAACAGACTTCCCCGCCGGCTCCATCATTCTCCTGCCCGTCAAACGCGCCGAGTGGCTTTGTGCCCAGCGCATTGATGAGCAGCCCTGCGCCGTGCCGTACACGGGAGAAGATCCTGCCGCCAACGAGGCGCAATAAACACTCAAAAAATTAAAAGGAAATTCACATGAAAGACATCGCACCGAACAACCTGAACTTCGTGGTGGGCGGCATCCGCGCCATGTTTCAACTCAACAAGACCGGGGGCTACATTGACCTCGGGCACATGAGCGAGAATTCGATCGTGCGCTCGGTGGAGCGCGGGATCTACGCCTCCGACCGCAGCGGCGTGAATGAGGAGATCTACACCTGGCTGAAGAAACGCGGCATGGCCTTTGAGGTGACTGCCGACGAAACCACCAAGAAATCGCTGCAATTCGCGCTGCTGGCGGATACGCCCGCCCTCCAGACGCAGGCGGCGGGATCGGTGGTGGACGAGGCCTTCACCGCCAAGCTGGACCGCTGGGTACGCCTGGCCAACCGCAAGGTGTCGGCCGTAGTGGTGACCAATTCAGCGGCCACGGTCACCTATGTGCTGGGCACGGACTACGAGGTGGACGCGGAGTTGGGCGCGATTCGCTGCTTCTCCTCGGGAGCGATCACGGCAGACCAGGCTCTCCTGGTGGATTACACCAAGGCGGTGATGACCTCGCTGACGACGATGAACATGCTGCAAACCAGCCGCTTCTCGGGCGATCTCATCCTGAAGATGGTGGCGGAGAATGGCGCCGTGGTTGAGTTCTACTTCCCGCTGGTGGAGGTGCAGCCGAAGGGAGACCTGACGATCAACACCGACGCGCCGATGAAGACGGGCGCTTTCAGCATCAAGGTGCTGAAGGATACGACCGCCACGGCCGGCACGGAGTGGGGAACCTTCCGCGAATTGACGGCAGCAGTCTAATCTCATGGGCCAAGTGGTGACATACGGCGCGGTGACGCTTCGCAACGACCTGGCATTTGACCAGGCCGAGGTGAAGTTCGAGCCGCAATGGTCGGTGGATGTGCCCACCGTGAGGGAAGGCCCTGCCTTCGCTCGCGGCAAGCATCTGCAACTGAAGCGGGTGAGCTTTAACATGCTCGCCCGCTTCAGCACCGATCTGCTGCGTGAAGCCTTCAAGCTGACGTTGTGGGAGGAGCTGCATCCGAGCGGCGATTACATCGCGCCGCGCACGCTCTCCTGGACGAACCCGGCCACCACGGCCGGGCTGGCGGTGGCGGAACCTCCGGAGATTGTGGACGAAGGCCATGATGGCATCGGGCTGATCCTCGTGGTGCGTTACAAGTTTCTGGTGGGGTTCACCGCTCCGAGCGCGAACAAGATCCTCTTCGGCGAATTGAAGCTCGATGGGAACACGGCTTACCAGATCTTCGACTACAAGGTGAATCCGCAGTGGCAGAATGTGATCGAGGCCTCTTTCCGTGGGCTGAATCCCTACGGCCTGGGCACGGGGAATTTCTCCAACCTGGTGGAGTGGGGGATGGTGTCGCGCTTCAGCACGGTGATGCAGAGGGAGATGTTCAAGCTGCAAATCGGCAAGCAGCTCCATCCGCTCTCCACGGTGGTGCAGCCGCCCCGGGCGTTGTCGTTTGTGTTTCCCCATCTGGGTACCAGCTTTCCGATCAGCGCGGGCAACGCACTGGCGCAGCCGCCCGAGTTCGGGGAGGAAGGCTTCGATGGCACTTACTACATCCTCCACACGCGGATGAAATTCCACGCGGGATTAAACCCACGCCCCGAGTTGGAACAGCCCGCCGCCTGAAAAAATAAATGACATGCAATTCGTATTCGTATGTAGCGACGCCAGCGGAGCCGCAGCCACGCCTTCCGCAGGATCGAGCACGCCGCCACCGCCCCAGCTCCTGCCGACGCTCTGGCTGCCCAACGCGCACGGACTGGTCCTCTTCCGCGCGGAGGATTCGCATTACATCCGCATCACTCGCGACTTCACGCTCGATCAATTCATCTACACCGATCTCGGTCTCTCTACTCCCTCGGCGGCAAATTATGAAACCATCTCCACCGATGGCGAATGGGAATCGCCCTGGGAAAGCTTCGGATTTTACGACGGGATCAACCCTCCCTGTCTGGCTTTGCTGGAGCCTTTACAGCCCATTGCAACGGCCGTGCAAGGCGGGCACGAACTCACCAAGGGACTTCTCTTCGCCCCAACCTATGCGCCGATCCTGCGGACCGGTATCAACCAGCGTGTGCGAATAACTTTCAACATGCTCAATCAATTCGTCTTCACCCTCCTATGAAAACAAAAAGCCTGCTCATGCTCGCGGCCTGGTGGCTGTTACTGCTCTGGATACATCTTTCCATCTGCCAGGGCCAAACCGTGGCGGGCTACAGCCTGAGCTACGATACCAACAGCACGGTGACGGTGACCAATCACTATCTGACCTTCACGAATGATCTGCGGCGGAGCACCGATGGCACCAACGCCAACTCCACCGTGCGCTATGCGCAGGTGACGAATATCACGACGAGACTCAGCGACATCGAGGGACGGACTAATCAGTGGAATGCGGCCATTACCAACGCCCAGGGGACCAATGGAGTCTCTGCCTCCATCAGCAATAACATCCTGACGGTGGACGGCGCCGGGACAATCACCAACGTGGTTTCGACTGGCGGGGGAACTTCGATCGTCAATCAGGTGACGGGACAACGCGCCCTGATCAAATCGCTGAAGCCAGGCGCCAACATGACGATCACCGATGATGGTACCAACGTGACGCTGGCTACTGGCGCGGGCGTGGGCGAGGCCAACACGGCTTCAACATCTGGCCCCGGCTTTCCGCTGACGCTGGCCAAGGTGGGAATTGATCTGCCCTTTCGCGGAGTGTCCAACCAAAACAACGGTCTGACAATCAGCACCAATGCCGACAGCCTGATCCTCGGGGTGGATAGCGTCATCGTGGTGACGAATGCAGCCAACATCGGCACGGGCACGAATGTCTTCGCCGGCCGCAGCGGCGGCACGCTGCAATTCAAGCGGCTGCTGCCAGGCGGTTCGGTGGCACTGGCCGATGATGGATCCAACATCACAATCTCGGCCACCGTCTCGGGCGAGGCAAACACGGCCACCAATGTGGGCATCGGCCACGGCTGGTTCTTCGAGAAGGTGGGAGTGGACCTTCGCTTCCGAGCCGCGACCAGTAGCGGCCCGATCTCCATCTCGCTGGGCGGCAACACGAACATCATTCTCGGATTTGATGGATCGGTGGTCCACAACGCCTCGGGCGCGACGAACATTCCCTCCTCGGCGATTGTCGGGCTTGGAACGATGGCTTATCAAAACAGCAATGCTGTCTTGATTGTGGGCGGCTTGATTAGAAACACGGATTTCACCAATGGTGCGCTGAATACGATTTCAAGGTCGTTGATCAATGGGTCCGGACAAACAAACTATAATTGGGATGCCAATGAGATATTTTCGCTCGGGGTTTCATCCGCCCGGTTTGGCACCCGTAGGTTGCATGATTCATCGGGCCTGCAAACCCTGAACTGGGAAAGCAGTGTATTGACGGACGCTGGCGGCAGCACTTCTGTTTATTGGCTGGGAAGAATTTTAGCCAACGCTGGAGGAGACACTTCCCTGGACTGGTCCAACCGAATCCTGTACGCGGTTGGCGGCACCACGGAAGTGCTGAACTGGAAAAACAAAACGCTGTCTGGATTGTGGACCAATCTTGGCAGCTTGGTGGTCACGGGAAATATAAGTGCTGACAACATCATCACCAAACAAACGACCTCTCTGCCAGTATGGCTGCATGTGAACCCCGAACAAAACAAGGATTCCGGGAGTGGCAACACCAACGCGGTGGTGGCGGACTTCGACATCGGCAGCACGAATGTGATCCTCGGATTTGCCTCCACCAATGGCGCAGCACAGCAGGACTTCATCCGGTTCGCGGAGGCGACGGTACCCGTGGGGCTGACGAGCTTTGCCAACCCCGCCATGACCTTCCGTGTCTTCGGCACGGTGACAGGCGCGGCCACCAACAAGGTGGACGTGACGATCCGAGACCTGGTGAATAACTCGATCTACGTGACGAATGCCCTGACAACGAGCACGGCCGGCGGGCTGACGGCGGTGACGGTACCGAACACCGGCATGTTTTCGAGCAATCTGGCGGGGCACGCGCTGCTCTTCCAGATCACGGGTTACTCGGCCTTTACCACGACCAGCGGCGTGGACCGTGTGATTCAAATGTCGGGGCAATGAAATTTCGACATGAGGCGTTTTTTTATATGGATGGTGGCTGTCCTTGGCCTGACCTTCAGGGCTTTGGCCGAGGATAACACGGTCGTGACGCTGAACGCGGTGACGACCAACGTCATTTCTCAAATCGTTGGGAACACCGGCACCAACAACGTCTGGACAATCGAGAACGGCGGAGGAGTGATAAACACCGGCTCACTGCTCTGCAATAACACGGCAAGCGCATCCAATAATATGATCGTGGTGCGGGGATCCAGTTCGCGCTGGACCAATACGCTCGGAACGACGATTGGCTTCTCGGGAGGGTCAAGCGGCGCGAGGACATTTAATCTTTACATCACCAATGGCGCACAGTGGACACAGGGCGGCGGTGCGGGGGGGAATTTTATCATGGGCGGAAACGGCTCGGATTCATCCTTATTGATGAGCAACCACAATGTGGTGGTGGAGGGATCGGGGGCAAAACTTGAAGTGATTGGCGGATGGAGTTTCAACATGAACGGCAATGACTCCATGGTGATGATTTCCAACGGCGCACGGCTCCATGTGTCGGCTGCAATCAATATCGCCCAAGGAGTGAATCAAGTGCGGAACAAGCTCATCGTGACGGGCGCGGGATCGGTTGTTTCAAATCTGGGTTCGCAATTTGTTGTCGGCCAGCAAGGAACAGGATGCAGGCTCGAAGTGCTGGACGGTGCAAAACTCTGGATCACGAACACGGCCAACGTGTACATGGGATATGCGAGCGGGGCCGCCAGCAACACGGTGGTCGTTGTGGCTGGAAACGGTTCGGAGATTCGCAGCCCAGGCTGGAACCAAGTCGGAACCGACTCGGCCAAAAACACACAAATTTTCATTACCAATGGGGGACGGGTTTTTTGTGGAAATGTGAATACCTACATTGGCCGCAGCGGTGGATCGTCTAACATGCTTTATTTTTCAGACCCCGGATCATTCTGGACAAACGTGAATCTTGGCGGCGGTCAAGACGGCATGGTGATTGGCGACGGCAACAGCACCAATAACACCCTACAAATTTACAACGGTGCAGGGGTGTGGATGTTCGGGCCGACGAGGATCGGCTACCAAAACGGGACTCCCACCAACAACTCCCTGATCGTCTCAGGCGCTGGATCATTCTATAGCAACGGCGTGAACAATGGGGAGAACATCATCTCCGTTGGCTACAATGGCGTTCAATCATGGCTCATCGCAACCAACGGTGGCGTGGTCAATATCTATGGACAGGCCGGCGGCGCAAATCGCGGACTCCGCATCGGCGATAGCACGGGCAGCCGAGGGAATGGACTTATCACAGGTGCGGGGAGCGAGGTGCGGGTTGAAACAAATGCGGGCGGCGTGTGGGTGGGGAATGCAAATGCAAACACGGGCACAGGCGGGTTGATCGTGACGAATGGCGGGACATTGGATTGTGCTTTCATCGGGGCAGGGGCGACAGGCGCCATCACCAATAACGGCGGCATCATGCAGTGGTCAACCAATCAGCCAAACTTCGTGGGAACGGCGAACAAAATCTTTTTCACCAATGCCACCATGTCCTACCGCGCAATCCTCAACGCGCCCTTGATCATGTCGAATGGAATGGCAACCACCAATATCGTTTATGGGGGGAACAACACCTATCGCATCCACAGCGCGACCAACAATGCTTATTTGTCGTGGGCTTTTACCAACAATGTGCATGCCACCAACTGGGCGAACGTGCACCTGACCGGAACGTCTCCGCGTCTCATCATCACAAATATCAGTGTCGGGATCGGCAGCGAATTTGTAGTGACCAACGCCTCATCGGCCACGGTGCTGGGAGTGGTGACCAACAGCGGCACGACCCGGGTCATTGATAGCAAAATCACTTGGGAAAAGCTCTTTGTGGGGGATGGGCAATACTATTCCGACCCGTCCACCAACATCTTCCTGACAAACTTCACGCACACGACGGCAGGCTATTTCACAGCGGGGAGCAATGATGTGTTTCAATTCGAGCGGAGTTACTTCAACCGCTCGACGCAATCCAATCTCTACGAGGTGCGCAACTCGGAGTTTCGATTCATCAATCAGAGCGGCCAGCACACTTGGGAATCTCCACAGGCTGACGCGGGCGCAGCCTTTCCGAATGCCCTGGCGATCAGCAACAAGTTTCTGGTGGGCAAGGTGGTGGTGGACGTGGCCGACGATCTCTTCATCACCAACGGCGTGGTGTACTGCGACATCCTTGCCCTCGATGGTCTCGCAGAAACCAACAGTGTGACGGGATCAGCAGGAGCCAAGCTCTACTACTCCTCCAGCAACGCGGCCAACGCCTACCTCCTCGGAGGAACCTACGGGATCATCACTCCCTATCCAGCGGGTGGCGGTGGAGGCGGCGGTGATGGCGTGGGCGGCAGCAAGTACCGCCGCCTCCCGTCGAAGTATTTGAGGAAAGGAAAATACGCACCATGATCAAAAACTTTTTTGTGACGCAGGAGGGAGGACTCTTCTCCTGCACGGCCTATCTGGTGGGATCAGAGGGATCTGGAAAAACGGTGGAGTTGACCACGCCCACGGAGCGGCAGATCTACACGGACATCGAGACGGTGCTCGGCCTGTCGAGTGTTAGTACGCAGTTCTTCTTCAACGGTGCCCAGTGTGAGTGGGCTGTCTTCGCGGGCGAGAGCGGCGGCACGGTGCAGGATGCGGCGCTGGCTCCCGCGCTCGACAAAATTCTTGAACTTCAAACTCTTATCGAAAGTAAATTATGATCCCCCACGAATCCCTCGAAGTGACCTTCCGCGATGGCAAGAAAGAAACGGTCCACGTGGTGGAGGTCGGCTTCCGCACCTTTATGGATTGTGTGGTGCCGATGGCCTACGGTTCGCACTTGGCGGAGGCGGCGGTGCGCCGTGCCTCGGCTGCCGGGCAATTTGATCTGAGGGTGATGCCGGATTGGATTGACACCTTGGAGGATGAGAGCGCGGCCAAGGTGATCGAGGCGTCGAACAAACTAAATTTTAGCTCCGCCCGCGTGGGAAAAGCCTTGCCCCTGATCCTGGACTGGCGCGAACGGATCGGGGGCGGTACGAGTACGAACTCCGAGAATTCCGGCGCAAACTCTGGAGGGCCATCGAGGAGCTGATCGCCTGCGGTCACCGCTGGCCGGATGTGTATGATTATCCCCCCTCCATCTTCTCAAGGTTCCTCGAAATGGCCCGCGCACGGAAGCGGCGGGAGGAATATGAGCTGGGCAAATGGATGCTCCGAGGAAGCCATCCCACGCCGAAGCTCTGGAAGGAATTGCACGAGCTTTACACCGAGGATGAGGACTAACTAAAAGGAGATTTATGGCCAACGAAAGCAGCTTGGAGGTTTTGATTCGAGTCGTCCAAGAGGGCAATGGTGACAAAAAGGCCATTGAATCTCTCAAGGAAATAGCCGTTCAGGGAAAACAAGCAGCGGAGGCGGTTGCGCAGATTGGCAAATCATCGGACACGACCGAAGCCTCTCTTCAAAAAATTAATAACGCGCTTAAAAAATCACGAGGCGCGAATGTTTCAGAGACATTCAAGGAGATAGCCTCTGCAACCAAATCTGAGCTGGGCAGTGCAGTCGAGTCCGTAGATAAAACTACGAGTGCAAATGGGAGGCTTCTCGATAGTATCAAAATTTTGGGAGGAAGAACGGGCGAAACCTTCCTGCGCGGGCTGGGTGTACCCCCAGACGTTTTGCTCTCGTTGAAAGGGACACAGATTGGCCTTGAAAAACTTGAAAAGGGAATGTTTCTTGCGACAGCCGCTAATTTAGGGCTTGTCGCTGTCTTTGGCTTGACCATTTCAAAAACGCAGGAGCTTGCAGCTTCCCTCGATGCCGCCAGCGAGGGGTCTATCCAAAGCTCGAAGGATCTCAACTTTGTGCTGGAAGCACGAGCCAAACGACTGGAGGAATTGGGCCTTGCCACAAGTTCAACGACGGACGACATCCTCGCCTTCAACGCGGCGCAGGCTGCGGCGTTTGAAGCATTGACACAGAATGCGGCTGGTCGTGAACGCGGGCTGGAGGAGATTGGTTTCCGTGGACGTTTTGCAGGTGCCGCCGCTAGTGGGCAGGCGAGAGTTCAAACTCTGGGCATTCAAGCGCGTGGAGTGGGTTTGAGTGGTGCAGCGGCGATTGAAAACGAAAGAGAGCTGGCACGAGCTGAGGCACAAAACAAAATCTCGGATGCAGCTCTCAAGACAACGTCCACGGTGGAAAAACAGGCATTGCTGGAGGAAAATTTGAAGGCCAGTCAAGAAGCCCTAGCTTTGATCGTTGACAAAAATTCGAAGCAATACAAGGAACAGGAAAAAACCTTGGAGGGAGTTAAAAAACAGCTTCAAGAAACAAATCGTGAGCTGGATCTGGCTCGCCAGAATCAAAAAAATGTGACGGACGAAGCGCGGGCGGAGCTGGCCTTGAGGGAGAAGCAGCTTGCCATCAAGCAAACTGAGAATACGAAAAAGGATCAGGAAAAGCGGGCTGAGGGACTTGAGAAAGAGAAAGGCATCGCCGAGCAATTCAACGATGCCTTGCAGGATGCGTTTGTCCTTGAGGTGAAGCTCAAGGGCATCGAGGATGATCGAACCGCCAAGGCCATCGCGTACCTTCAAGCCACGGGCCGCACGGCGGAGGCGGCACGCCTGACGACGCTGGAATTGGAGAAGCAAAAGAATTCGCTCTCAGGTCTCACGCCGGGCCAGCAAGCAGGAAAGAAGCTGGCGGCGGGCGGGCTGGATGTGGAAGGCCTCGCCGGCACCGGCAAGACGCTTTCGGAGCGGAGCACGCTGCGCAATCTGGGGAGTCAATTTCAGAGGGAAATCCAGTCTGAGGAACGCCGCATCAAAAAAAGCGGGGTGACGGATGAGGCGGCGGTGCAGCAGCAGCTCAGTGGCTTCGCGGAACAACGTCTGGCGGCATCGCCCACGCTCTCGAAGGCTCTCGGTCTGCCCGCCGAGGGACAGAAGCCCGCCACGGAGAAGGAACGGGAAGCCTTGATCAGTAGCGCGGAGATCGGCAAGCAAAAGGAGGAGGTTTCCAAGGAGCTGCAAAGCCTTGGGAAAATCGAGTCGGAATTTTTCAAAGACTTTAAGAGCTATTCGTCCACCACGGCCAAGGAGATCGAGGGTGCGAAGTCGCAGATCAAAGCACTGGAGGAGCGAATCAAGGCGCGGCCATGATTTTTCGCATCCAGTTTTATCTGCATGGCGGGTGGCAAACGATGGACACCGCCGCCGAGGGCATTTCTCCCGGTCCGATCGTGGAGCGGCACCTCCAAGAATATACTTGGTCCTTCCGCTCGGTGTCGGCCTATGATCGCCCGCGCTGGCCGAAGGATACGCCGGTGAGGCTATTGACGGGCGATACGGAGTCGGGTCTCTCCACTCTCTTTCGCGGGACGATCTCGCGGGATGATCGGCAGGGGGATTCCTCAGCTGAGGGCATCACCTATATTTGCGAGAGCTGGTGGAACGCGATCACGAAAGAGACCTTGGAACTCAATGGCATTCCCCGTGTGACCTACAATGCCCGCGAGGATGATCCTCTCCATGATCCCGATCGCCGCAATAAGAGTGTGCAGGAAATTCTGGAGGACGTGCTCGCGCTGGTTATTGACACTCCGAAAACTCTTGAGGAAAAGATTTCCGAATACACGGAGGCGAAATTCAAGCAGGCCTGGGCGGGCTTCGCCTTCGATGATGATCTCGATGTGGTGCCTCCGCGCATCGCCTTCGACGCCAAGAACCTTCAGGAGGTGATCGTGGAATTGTTGAAGTGGATGCCGGATGTGTATATGACGATGAATCGTGACACCGGACTTTTCACATTTTCTCGACGTTCCTCGCTGGCCACACGCAATCTGCACCTGCTGAACTTCGACAGCCAAGCAGATCCCGTTCCCATCGAGAGCGTCCGTATCCGTCAGCGGATTGATATTCTGGTACCGAGAATCATCTTGAAGTTTCCAAACCGCGTGGATTATCGCGAGGCGTACATTGACAGCGGCGCCATCGTGGGGACTCCGGATTATCTGACGGGCATTCCGCAGACGCTCATTCAGCTCAATGACCTTCAATTTCAGGTGACGAATCCGCCGCTGAATCAGGTCTTCGAGGTGATCGGCGGAGGGCAGTACACGGTGAGTCTGCCGTCGGGCATTTTGACCTTCCGCGAGAAGCCGACCGATTTCTTTGTGTGGTATGAAGCGGAGAGCAGTCAGACAACTTATGACACGGGATTTGGTGGCACAGGCTTCGATGTGCTGGGGATTGACAAGCCGGTGATGAGGCGGTACTTGGGCGATTTTCCGATTGTGACGCGAAAGTTTTGGGTGCTGGCGATTGATGGCGATTGGTTGCTGGCACCCGCCTTCGGGGAGATGTTTCCGGATCCCGAGATGTGGCCACGCCTGATCGGCGCCGCCATCTCGAAGGTCGGTGGACCGTCGGCCACGATCTTGGAGATCGCCAACCATCAATTCAACAGCATCACTTTGGGCAGCGCGGTGGCCCTGCTCGGGGTCGGCATTCGTGCCAGCGGCCTTGGTCTCGCCCCAGGGGATCAAGTGGCCGTAGTGGTTGAGGACAACACGGAGAGCATCACAAAGATGGCCGATTCCTTTTGGAAGGCTCTCCGTGATATTCGTTACGCGGGAGAAATCCCGGCTTTTCGATGGATGCCAGAGTTGAAGCTGGGTGAGCGCGTCAATCTCATCAATACACATGATCCAGTGCTGGCCAATATGCAGGAGAGCATCTTTAGTCTGGAGTTCAGTCCGGTGGGACTCAAAACGCAGATCACGCTCTTTGACAATCCGCACTTAGAGCTGGACGATCTGCTCAGGCTTGTGAGGGAGAAGCTGGGAAACACTTCGTACAGTCCCAGCTCCTTCATCGGCGGATCAGGCGGTGCAGGCGGTACCAGCCAAGGCGCTTTGAGGGTTCACAGGCACAACACCCAGTCAGCCCAGGATGGTGGAGACATTCTTGAACCCCGCCAGATCGCCCAAAGTGGAGCGACAGGTGCAGATGGCGAATATCGAAATGGCACTCTCGGAACCGGTGTGCGCATTAAAAATGACGCCCTTCTCATCGGAGACATTAACGGAAATTACACTCAAATCCGTGAGTTTGGAATTGAGATCAAAAAGGACGGCAAAAAAATTGTCATCGGAGTGATTGGAGGAATCCTTGAGATCGAGATTGACGGCATCGCTTACCTGTTTGATCACGATAGCAAGCGCAAGCTCTCAGCCAAGGTGAGATAATGCCCACCGTGCCCGCCATGCAGAAGGGTGATACCATCACCAAGGCCGTCCTCGATGAGGTCCTGGCCATGATCAATGAGCGGCGAACCGCTGTCGGCCTCATCACCAAGTACTGGTCCGATCTCTATGGCGGGGGAAACCCAGAAGCTCCACGTGGACAAGGTATAAGGGGGGAAATCCCCCAAGACCCCATTCAGTTTTTAAGGGGTGCCCTGGAGGATGCGATTCCTTTCTTTCTAAATACGGCAGTGCATCCCGCAGGCGACATCACAGGAACGGTGGAATCTGGCCAGACGGTTTGGAGCAAGACCACGGTGCTGCAAGCCGCAGGAGTCGGGGGCCTCGATGCCTTCAGTGTATGGAACTGGACCAATGTGCCGCCTGATGGACATGCCCAAGACTTGGCGGATTTCTCCTCTGATCTTTACGGTGTAGCCCTGATCAAGGGGCCATTTTGGTACAAAGTCTGGATCAACGAGATCATCCTTGTGGCTCGAAAGCTGTCTCATCTCGTGAGGTTTCCCACCTCCGTCAGTGCATCCGGCAAGACGACGATTGCCCCTGGCGGAACCAGCTCTCCGTTTTGCTCCAACAATGTGGGGTGCGTGGCAGGCAATCACCCCCTCACGCCGTATGGAGCGGATGGATTTATTGCTGAGCGATTCATTGATGTGGATACCACTTGCGCCTACACCGACTCCACCCTTGCGATCGGAGGTTTTGCCATCCACGTTTTTACCACTGGAAGTTTCAATCTCTTCATTGACGGCCCCCGCCTAGTCAATCGTAGGGGGAAGCTTCAATATGATCTAACTGTTTTTCCTGGGGCGACCCTCAAGGTCTTTCTTCACCTCAATCTTCCGGGCAGCACCCTTACCTTTGGCCAAAATCCTCCAGTGGCCACTCAAGGCTCATTCCAGGAATGGATCGCCCACGGCATGATTTCCGGGGGGCTTGCAACCAGCAATTACTTGGGCAATATAGACGCCGCTTTTGTCGCTGGAGCAGACCTTTGCCCATCAGGCCCCCTTGATCCTAACGCATACAACGGCTGGAATCTTCTTGACCGCAGAATCGTCATTGCACCCGCCTGGCAATACGCCTGAAAAGCCCTTTCAAAGCCCCTTCCATCTCAAACCTTTGTCATTTTTTCTCAAACCCCGTGACATTATACACAAGCGGGCCGCTTGGCCTACAACATTTCACGAATCCTGGATGAAAAAAGATGTGCATAAGAATCAGGCTCAACCGCTATAGTCCACTTTTGAAACAGAATTGGTATAATCCAAAGCCGCCGCCAATCGAGGTCCAAGCCGAACCCGTCGAAACACAGAGAACGCGAGTCGATCCCGAGCCAGTAGTGCAGTCCGCGCCTGTAGCGCCGTCCGTTACCTCGTAGATGTAAGCTGTACTGGAGGCAGCGGCGGGCAGAGTCCCTACTGTCGCAAGGGGGGGCTTCCACTTAGCCGCCGAGAAGTCCTGAAGCCCGCCGCCCGAATAGGTGTTGGCGGCGTTATTCTGGACCTTATACGTGTCCAAGTAGGAGAAGTTATTGTTAATCGTAGTTCGGGAC
>CAYGGE010000009.1:0-26328 GCA_964349485.1 uncultured Candidatus Saccharibacteria bacterium | reverse complement strand
ATGTTATAGTTACTAGGTAGGTAAGTGAAAAAATAGATGAAAGAGAGATATGAAAGTTGCTCTACTTTGCGGTGGTCCATCTCCTGAACGGGGGATCTCCTTGAATTCGGCTCGTTCCGTACTTGACCATCTTGGGTCTGAAACTGTCGAGATTGTACCAGTCTATTTCGATTACAAAAAAAATGCCTACCTTGTCTCACAGGCCCAGCTTTATTCCAATACACCTTCAGACTTTGATTTTAAATTGCATGAGCATGCAAGACGATTAACGGAAAAAGCTCTCTTGAAACTATTGAAAAGTTGTGACGTTGTCTTTCCAGTCATCCACGGTACATTCGGTGAAGATGGTCAGATCCAGACCGTACTAGAAAAACACAACATCCCATTTATTGGCTCGGGATCGCGTGCATGCAAAAAAGCGTTCGATAAATATCGAGCCAATGAGTTTATCAAACAACAAGGATTCTTCACTCTCCCATCTACGGTTCTGAAGATCTATGCGACCGATCATCGTCAGATCTTGGAAAAGTTCTTTGCAGAGCATAGTATTACTCGCGCTGTAGTTAAGCCGGCAACCGGTGGATCGAGTATCGGTGTTTTTTCGGTGAGCAATGTTGACGAAGCGCTCAGACAAGCCGAGTCACTGTTTTCGAAGCGAGTCGATACACGGGTGGTAGTTGAGCCGTTTTGCACAGGGACTGAGTTCACCGTAATTATCTTGCAAAATCGCTTCGGCCTGCCAGTCGCAATTTTGCCCACCGAAATTGTGACCGATTATCGTGAACATCAGATATTCGATTACCGGAAAAAATATTTACCAACGAGGCAAGTGACTTACCACTGTCCGCCTCGTTTTAGTGATGAAGCAATAGAAAAGATTCAGTATCAGGCTGAGCAGATCTTTACTGCTCTCGGCATGACAGACTTCTCTCGTTTTGATGGTTGGATTCTTCCTGACGGCAACATCTGGTTTTCAGACTTTAACCCAATTAGCGGTATGGAGCAGAACAGTTTTCTCTTTCAGCAGGCCTCACGTCTCGGTTTTAGTCACGGAGACCTGATGAGCTATATCGTCAAAAATTCGTGTCGTCGTCAAGGAATTATATTTACGGCAACGACTGATCAACCGAAAGCTGGCCGCGAGCCAATCCACGTTTTGTTTGGTGGGGGGAATTCAGAAAGACAGGTCTCACTGATGAGCGGTACGAATGTTTGGCTTAAGCTGCGTAAATCAAAGAAATATGAACCGATCCCGTTTTTACTTGACCCCAATGGGACAGTCTGGAAGCTACCCTATATGCTGACCCTTAATCATACCGTCGAAGAGATCGCCGATCATGCAGCGAATGCGGCAAGCGAACACGAACGACTTAAGTTTTTAGAAAGTCGGGTGCGATTGCGTCTGGCTTTACAGGAAACCGACACGAGTGAGACATTCTTCTTGCCAGAGCGTATGTCCCTTGATCGGTTTATCAAAAGTTCACCCTATGTGTTCGATGCCCTACACGGCGGAATTGGAGAAGACGGTACGCTTCAAGCCATGTTGGAAAAAGCGGGGATCTTGTTTAATGGTTCTGGTGCCTTAGCCTCAGCGCTTTGTATGAACAAAGGTGATACGGTCGACTTTATCCGGAAAGCTGCGTTACCTGCCGTCGAAGTCGCCCCGAGTTGCGTCGTTATGGTTGATGAGCTGAGCCGTCTGAAGGGTAAAGGCCTTAAGAAACTTTGGTTAACCCTTCGTAAAGAATTAGCGGCGAGAACCTTGATCGTAAAACCGATCGATGACGGGTGCTCGTCCGGAATCGTCCGTCTCCATTCGGCTGATGAGCTCGTTCGTTATGTCGAACTCGTCAAAGCCCAGGTAGCTAGCGTGCCCTCTGGGACATTTATGGGGCAAGATAATACTCTTGAGATGCCGCTTGTTCGGATCAAAACTCTGCTGCTAGAGCGGTTTATCGAAACCGATAGTATCAAAACGGTCGGAAATGAACTAAAAGTTGTTAATAAGACCGGATGGGTTGAAATCACTGCTGGGGTAGTCGGTCGTCGTGGTTCGATGCACGCGTTAAACCCAAGTTTAACCGTGGCTGAAGGTGAGGTGTTGAGTCTTGAAGAAAAATTTCAAGGTGGAACTGGTATCAATATAACGCCACCGTCAAAAGAGATCATTATGCCTAGCACCGTCGAAAAGGTTAAGCAGTCAATCGAATCGGTCGCCAACGCCGTTGGTCTCCAAGGTTATGCTCGAATCGACGCCTTTGTGAACCGCCAAACCGGTGAGGTTAGCATCATTGAGATCAACACACTCCCTGCCCTCACCCCATCAACCGTCATCTTCCACCAAGCCTTAGCCGAGAAGCAGCCCCTCTTTCCGACCGAATTTATCGAAAAAATTATTGATTCGAGCAAATAGAGAAGTGGGTTTTTGTGTTAGACAGCTATCTTTGGGAGAAGCGGTGAGATTCTGGCAGTGATTTCGTAGTTTATCGTATCAAGTTTTTTGGCAAGCTCTTCTGCGTAGATAGTCTCGCTGCCTTGAGATCCTAGGAGGACAACCTCATCTTCTCTCTGTACATAGTCAAGATGGCTAACGTCTGCCACAAACATATTCATGGCGATCCGGCCGAGAACTTTACAACGTGTGCCCTGGATAAGTGCTTCACCGATGTTAGATAGTCTACGGTCGTAGCCGTCACTGTAGCCTTGTGGAATAACCGCAATTTTTGTTGCTTCAGTTGTCGTGTGGGTCAGACCGTAGCCAATTGGGTGTCCTGCCGGCAAGGTTTTCACTTGAGCGACGTGGGTTACCCATCGCATGACCGGCTTAAGTTCAAAGCTTGGTTGTTCATGCTCGGCCCGTAGTTCTTCACTTGGCCACATGCCATACATGCCGATCCCTAATCGGGCGATTGTATTGTGGCCATGATCTTTTTCATAGGCCAGGATCCCGCTTGTTGCGGCAATATGGGTTTTCAAACTAGTGAAGCCTTTACTTTCGGCGATTCGTTTCGACTCTTCATAGAGAGCGATTTGTCTGGCAGCGTGAGTGAAATCGGTTGTATCTTCGATATTGGCGAAGTGAGCGTAGATCCCATCGATCGTGATGTTTCGATATTGCCGCGCTGCTTCGAAGAACTCATCGAGCTTTTCGGGCAATATCCCTTGTCGGCCAAGCAAGGCATCGATTTTCAGGTGGAATAACGGTTTCTTACCAAGCTCCCGGCCGATTTTATCGAGTATCTGGAGTCGTTCGGTATCGTAGACAACTAAAATACCATCTAGAGCGACTGCTTCTTCTAACTCGCTACTAGCAACATAGCCTAAGACGAGCGTTGGCTTCTGACTGACTAATCGTAGCTTTCTCAGTTCAAGCAAGTCGTCAATTTGGAAATAATCGACATATGGCTCAATGATCTTTGCTATTCCATTTTGGCCATGACCGTAAGCATTGGCTTTAATGACCGCTGACAACTTTATTTCCGGTCTTAGGAGAGATCGAAATAACTGAAGATTATGAAGTAGAGCATCTTGGGAAAGCTCGATGTAGGATAAGGGCTTTGTGTGCATGTTGATTATTGTAAAGTGAAGTGACCGATTTGTAAACCATATTATTCGTGTTCGATATCGAATAGAGCAGTGAAGGAGATGCGGTCTGGCGCGCGGGAGCCTTCGGTCTGGTTGATGGCAAAGCGGACTGTATCGGTCCCGAACTCGTCGTTAATGGTGTCGATGGCTTCGGCTAACGACAGACGCTTCCGTTCGTTTGGGAAGATTGGTGGGGGGACGCCTTGTTCGGGAACGAGATTGCTTGTCCAGAGGGCAAGCTGCAGAATTGGCCGATCAGGAGCAGCTCTGAGCCAGAGGCGCTTCACGTGATCGGCGAGGTTTAAGGTGTCGGCACACGGTCCAATCTGAAAATGATCGAAAAAGAAACTCTTGTCCGTGTAGCGAATAATTAAGGCAATATGACGAGCCATGGAACGGTTTTGGCGGAGGCGCCGGCCAACTTTAGTAGTGAGTCGTTGCAAGGTCATGTAGGCGTGTCGAGGCTGACGATAGGCTGGCGGTAGAACATGCGAATGACTAAGAGTCTTTCGCTCGGTATAATGCTCGTCGATATCGTAGCCGTGCAGCTTGAGCCACCAGCGGTGGCCAATGATACCAAGATTTTGACGTAAAAAGGCAGCATCGGCATGGTAGAAATCGAGTGGAGTGTAGATGCCTAGTCCGTTGAGCCGGCGTTCCATTCCTCGATTGATCCCACAAAGAGCCCGAAGCACTAACTGTTGCAAGTTATTCTCGATACTATCTAAGGTGATCTCGACCAACCCATTTGGTTTTTTAAGCTCAGTGGCCATCTTGGCTAAGAAAACGTTGGGAGCTATCCCAATTGAACAGTGGACCACTGGACTTAGTTTTTGCCATATAGCCTGCTTAATCTGCAGAGCTAACTGCCAAGGGTCTTCATTGCGAAATAATCGGAGCGACCCTTCGTCAATACTTCGCATGGTTACCCGAGGAGAAATATCCGCCAGCAACTTCACTATTCGGTGGTGATAGGCCATGTAGAGCTTCGGTCTCGCCGTAACCGATATGAGCCCGGGACACATCCGACGGGCCTCTCGCTCAAGGGTGCCAGTCTTCACGCCGTAAGCCTTGGCTTCATAGCTGGCGGCGAGCGCACAACTCCCCTGCGTTGGTACGACAATCACCGGCTTATGGCGAAGCGTAGGGTCCTCGGCTTGCTCAACCGAAGCAAAAAAAGAGTTCATATCGAGAAACAAAATTTTTCGGTTTGAGCGCTCACTAGTCATGCAACTAGTATACCGAACAAAAACCGAAAGTGCCTGTGGAAAAGTGAGGTTTTAGAGCGGGATATCGATATCCAATTGATCAGCGGTAACCGGACCAGTCGACTGTTTGGTAAAATCGATCGGTTCTTGCATGCCTGGTTGGGTGAATAACCTGAGGATAAGACGGATAGTCAAGACAACAATGAGGATAAAAAGGATGATGCCGTTGGCGATGACTAGCATGTAGCGCCAATCGGTGTAGAAGGGTTTGGCAGGAGCCTTATCAGTCGTTTGAATAAGTGGCGTTGAGTTCAGGGTGAGATTTGAGATAGGCTGCGCGGTCAATCCCGTTTCTCCAGCGAGAGTTACTGATGGCTCCGATGGGGTAGATACCTCTTCATTACTAGCGACAGCTAGTCGTTTCGTTGGGTTGACATTGCTTAAATCGGTCTGGACGACTTCACTGGCTTCAATCGGGATCGTCTTCTCTTGGTAAGCGACAGTGGCCATACTAAATAAGGCAACACTAAACACCCCAATCACGGCGATCTTATCGCGATGGCTCAATGAATTGAACATAGACTTATTATAACATAAGCTGCTTAAGGTCTTGAGATCGTGTCAGTTAACCTGTTTCCTGGTATAATAAGTGAAAGAAACATATGCCTGAAAGATTACAAAAATATCTTGCTCGGTGTGGAGTAGCTAGTCGGCGAAAGGCCGAGGAGTATATTTTGGCTGGACGTATAAGTATCAACGGAACTTTTGTTCGGCAACTCGGTACGCAGGTTAGTGAAAACGACACAATTTTTTTTGATGGCAAATTAGTTAAGCCTCAGAAACAACTGGTTTATTATGTGCTCAATAAACCAAAAGGAGTGATCACAACTAGTAGTGACGAACAAGGTCGACAGACTGTCCTCGATTTTCTACCGCGAGCCTATCGGCTTGTTGCCTGCGGTCGACTTGATGCTGCGAGTCGAGGACTGGTTATCCTGACTAACGACGGTGAATTTTGCAATGAACTGACCCACCCATCAAAAGAGCATGATAAAGAGTATGTGGTGACAGCAAGTATCAACAAAGGTCCGGAAATTGAACAACGCTTAACTAATATTGAACAGGGCATAATGCTCGACTCCGGTAAAACTGCTCCGGCAATGATTGAGGCTGTCAAGCGGAAGGGCAATGAAATTCAGTTTCACATCATTTTACACGAAGGCAGAAACCGTCAAATTCGTCGGATGTGTAGTGCAGTTGGGTTAGATGTGGTGGACCTAGAAAGGGTTAGAGTTGGCAAACTGAAGCTTGGAAACTTGCCGCCAGGCAAATGGCAGCAAATTCGACGTGAGGATGTACTATAAAACTGCTAGCCCCACAATCCCAGAAGTGATAAGATAGCTCTATGGTTGATCGACTCAAGTCTGTTTTTCATAGCCAGAATTCGATAAAGAGTGCCACCATGATGCTTATGGTGACGCTTTTTTTGAGCAACGTGTTGGGTTTTTTGCGTGACCGCTTTTTGGCTCAAAAGATTATAGCTGCCGATGTTGATACTTACTTCAACGCTTTCCGTTTGCCTGACTTAGTGTTCAATGTATTGATCCTTGGAGCAGTGACCACGGCCTTTATACCGGTCTTCACGGATTATCTGTTCAAAAAAGGGCAAGACGATGAGGCTTGGCGACTGGCGAATACGGTGCTTAACCTAGCGGCAATTACTTTACTTGTCTCATTGGCATTCCTCTATTTCCTCATGCCGATAATAATCCCTTATATCTCACCATTTAATGAATCTGAGCGAGTGGATCAGACGGTCATGTTGGCACGAATGCTTATCTTCCAACCGTTTATCTTCGGTCTTTCCTATATTGCCGGCGGTGTTTTAAATTCCTTCAAGCGATTTGTTGCTTATGCTTTCGCTCCACTGGTCTACAATGGGGCGATTATTTTGAGCATCGTCTACCTTTCACCGGTCTATGGGATTAAAGGTGTAGTTTACGGCGTCATAGCTGGTGCGCTACTTCATCTGCTGATCCAAATTCCTACACTGCTTACTTTAGGTTATCGCTATAGACCGATCATTGACTGGCGTTTAGACGGCTTACGTCAGATTTTTCAACTGATGATTCCACGCACAGTTCAGCTCCTTCTGCTCCAGTTGGTTCTCTTGGTCTTTGCCAGAGCTGCGGCCCAGTTGCCAATTGGTTCGGCTAGTGGATTGGGTTACGCTGACAATATCCAGACCGTGCCAACGGTGATCTTCGGCAATGCCTTCGCTTTAGCCAGTTTCCCATATCTTTCCGAAGCCTTCTCTAACTCTAAGACGGAGCACTTTAATCGCTATCTTGGTCGAGCAACCAAAGCCGCTCTCTTTTTCTTACTCCCCTCGGCCGTCGGACTCTACTTACTACGGGTCCAACTGGTTCGGCTTGTCTTAGGCAGTGGTCATTTTGGTTGGGATCAGACGATCATGACTGCCGATGCCTTAGGGATGTATGCGATCGGCCTGACCGCCTTAGGGCTTATCCCCCTCTTCTCAAGGGCTTTTTTCGCCATGCAAGACACCAGAACACCCATGCTCTTAGCGATCCCTGGTACAGTCGTGGCGATTGCTCTCGGTTATTGGTTGGCGTTTTCAACTGGCTGGGGGGTTGGTGGTTTAGCCCTGGCTTTCTCAATTTCAAATATACTTCAACTAGGCTTGCTTTACGGAGTGCTACGAAAGAGAATCAACTTAACAATTGAGCGTGATCTAGTAGTCTCGCTGTTAACCTATATTCTCTTAGCCCTCATCATGGCGCTGGCCATTCAATTGGTCAAAACCTATATTGGCACGGTGACTGACTTGCGTTTTGGTGTCAATGTTTTGCTCCAGGGAGTGGTTGGTCTCGTCGTGGGGGCAGCTACTTATCTTGGCTTGGCGTTTATCTTACGTCTTGAAGAAGTGGAGTTCCTATGGAAGAAAAAGAAAATTTTTACCACGATTTAGATAAACACAAAAAACGTTCCTTCTGTACTTGCCAGACTTTGTTTTTTGGTCTGGTTATCCTGGCTATCATTGTCGCTGGGCTGGTCGTCTGGGGTGTCACCAAAGTCAAAACTGCTGTCTTGCCCAATCGCCAGGTCATATCTAGCGATCAAGATCGTCAGGCCCTATTACAGAAGTTTTCTGAGCTCGATCTAAGTCCGGGTGCGGCGACGACATTGACGATTACTGAACGCGAGCTAACAGGTCTATTAATTCAAGGCTTAAGCCAAAACAGCAAAATTCCATTTCGTAATGTTCAAGCCGCAATTCAACCCGAAGGAATCATTGTCTCAGGGATAGCAACCAAATGGCTGGCTAACAGTCTCTCGATTACCATCGTCCCAAGAGTGATAGGAACCAAACTCCAACTCGACATCGATAAAATACAAGCCGGTAGTCTGGCTGTGCCGGACGCCCTGACCGCCGCCTTGACAACTGAGCTTAATAAACTGGTGACAAACGAAATGAATCTCGATTCGGTCGCCATAAAATCGGTGAAATTGATACAAGGATCAATGATCTTAACTGGTACGGTCACTAGTCCTATGCCGAGCTCTAGTCCATAATACCGTTGCCTCCTTTCCATTTCTGTCCATTTGACGTATAATCCCACAAAGCCACAATATAAGGATCCACTGGTATGAATACTCAGTATATTCGTAATTTCTGTATCATCGCCCATATCGACCATGGAAAGTCGACCCTTGCCGACCGGATGCTTGAAGCAACTGGTACGGTTGAACACGCTCGGGCGCAAAGTCTCGATACCATGGATCTTGAACGTGAACGAGGGATTACTATTAAATTACAGCCAGTCCGCATGAAGTATAAATTATCGTCTGCCAGCGAACAGTTATCAGGTCAGAAAACTGACAATAGAGATGTGATATACACATTAAACCTCATAGATACCCCTGGCCATGTTGATTTTCAATATGAAGTTTCTCGGTCTTTGGCGGCCGTTGAAGGTGCAGTATTGCTAGTTGATGCGACACAAGGTATCCAGGCGCAGACCCTGGCTAATCTCCATTTAGCGACTGAACATGGCCTGACGATTATCCCCGTCGTCAATAAGATCGATTTGCCTGCCGCCGAGCCTGAACGGACCGCTCTAGAAATTGCTGAACTTCTAGACATCGACCTCGATACTATTCTTTTCGCCTCTGGAAAGACTGGCGAAGGGGTGACAGAAATACTTGATACCATAATTGCTCGAGTCCCAGCTCCCGAGACGACTGACGAGGAGACACCACTTCGGGCTCTAATCTTTGATAGTGTCTACGATACCTATCGAGGGGTTGTTTCCTATGTTCGGCTTGCCGAAGGCTCGGTGCGTCGCGGTGACAAAATTCGCTTGCTGGCGACTGCCAAAGAGACTGACGTGCTTGAGGTCGGTTCGTTTGGCGTAGGGACCTATAATGCCCTACCTGAACTGACGGAAGGGGAGATTGGCTACGTGATTACTGGGCTTAAAGAAGTCGGTGAGGCGAGAGTCGGTGATACCATAACAAAACTTTCTGCCTTAGCCGCAGTGCCTCTGCCCGGCTACCGCCAAGTGGTGCCAATGGTCTATGCAGGCTTGTTTACGACCAGCGGCGATGACTACCCCTTACTTCGCGATGCACTTGGTAAGTTGAAGCTCAATGACTCATCGTTAGTATATGAACCAGAAACTTCTAAGGCTTTCGGTTTCGGCTTTCGTTGTGGCTTTTTAGGACTATTGCACCTCGAAATTGTTACCGAACGATTAGAGCGAGAGTATAATCTTAGTTTAGTGGTGACTACACCAACGGTTTATTATGAGCGAATACGAGACGGGGCGAAAGAGAAAACTAAAGAGCCATTTGTCTCACTTGAGCTGATCACGCCAAGCGAATATCTCGGTGGGATCATGGAACTAGTTCAGTCACATCGTGGCATCTTTGGCAAGATGGAACACGTTGGGGATCGAGTGATTATTCATTATGAAGTCCCACTAGCAGAAATAATTGTCAATTTTTACGATGAGCTTAAATCGGTTTCCTCTGGTTATGCATCGATGAATTACCAGATTCTCGATTGGCGAGAAGGCGACTTAGTCGATATGGATATCCTGATCGCTGAAGAACCTGTTGAAGCTTTTCGCCAGATAGTTCACCGGTCAAAACTTGAGCGTCGAGCTAAAGAACTAGTCGAACGGCTTAAAGACCTAGTACCCAAGCAAAATTTTGAAATTAAGATTCAGGCAGCCGTCGGCGGTAAAGTTATTGCCTCTGAACGGATCTCTGCACTTCGTAAAGATGTCACGGCTAAGCTCTATGGTGGCGATGTGACGCGAAAAAATAAACTGCTCGATAAGCAGAAAAAAGGTAAGAAGAAGATGAAAATGCTGGGTAAAGTAGAGGTACCTACGACGGTTTTCTTGGAGATGCTGAAACACTAAGCTTTCGTTGAGAGCAGGATCGGACTTCCCGCATCGACAGCGGACCGTAGCTCTCCAATATTATCTTGCCGCTCTTATGGTCAAGAAATTTGTCGACAATTTGCACACCATCTCGACGGATGATGAACAAAGTAGTGCCTTTGGGATATGAGCTATGGGGTGTCTTCACTGCTATCCAATATACGCTGGTCTTGCCCATCCGACTAGACCGTCGAGTCCGACTAACTATGTTATACTAGTAGTTGAACCAAGGAGTGTCGATGGATTTACTATTTCACGCCTATGATATTTTTATCTCAAACTTTCCGAAGGCCTATCAAGGTCTTATCTCGGTTGGTATATTGGCGGTAATCGTTATCGGCCTTTATCATTTAATTCGGAAAAGTCTACTCTGGCTGGTACTACTTCTCATCTTCGTACCAGCTTCAATTCCGATCATCTCACGGATTGGTACGGGGCTCCTCGAATTTCTTAAATACATCTTGAGTAAAGCATAAGATGAAAGCTAAATACAATACAGAACGTCTCCTCATCGGACTATTAATCGCTACGCTCAACCCGGTCTTTTCTGGGTTAGTGATGGGGATTTATTACATTGGTCAAAAAGATCTACGTCGAGAGGGTTGGATCGTCTTAGGCTTTGCAATCATTTGGAAAGTGGTAGTCCAGACTTTCTTGAATGGACTGAACTTTTAAGCCAAAGGATAATCCCAAACACGAGCAATCCTAGACTGATCAACTGGGCTAGCGATAACCCAGCTATCAGTCGATCAGATATACGGAAGATCTCAGTGATAAATCGGGTAATCGAAAAAATGATTACATATCCGGCGGTTATCTGGCCGGGTTTTTGATTTGGGAGTTTCAGTAAAATTAGCATACCGATGAGATTGAGAATCATCTCATAGGCAAAAGTCGGGTGAAAGTATGGTGAAAAGATATATTCGCTCGGTCGGTTACGACTATCGATAAACATTTTCCATGGAAGATTGGTTGGGTAGCCAAAGAGCTCCTGATTAAAATAGTTTCCCAGTCGACCGACGATCTGACCAAGGAGTAATGGGAGAGCAAAAAGGTCAGTTAGCGTGACAAGTGAATGAAGATTCTTTTTCGCATACCAATAGAGTGCAATCAAACCGCCAAGAATTCCGCCATGGATTGAAAGGCCACCAGTCGATAACGAGATTATTTCGCCTACATGATCTGCGAAGTGTGTGATATTTTGCATCACGAAACCAAGACGAGCACCAACGATGCCCGCAATGAAGATAATAAACGTGAGATCGGTAATCTGGGTTGTCGATAACCCGCTTTCCTTAGCCCGCAGTTGGGCCAAAAAATAAGCTGCCCAGACGGCGGCGGCTAGGCAGAGGCTGTAGTAAAAAATGTAGATTGGGCCAAGTGAAAAGCCGTCTGACATTATGGTGACTTAGACGCATATCGAATTACTATTTGCTGGCCATCTTTTAAGACTAATTTGTCGAATTGATCACTCGGCTTACCGTCGACGGTCATGGTCAAAGTATGGGTCGCGTCAATTTTCTTGTCCATGATTTGGTCTTTGAAAAATGGCATCCCCCAGTTGGCGAAGAAATCAGCAAGCACAAAATCGTGAGTCTGTGGGTATTCAACATGGATCGTGCCACTCTCATCGTGGGTGTGTAGGGCCTTCATGCAACTAGGATCGATCCCAATGTTGGACGGTATGGTCACTGGGGCATCATCAAAAAATATCTTAACTACTGGATGAATATGCATCGATAAACTATTGCTATGCTGAACGCATTGGGTAGCTGGGTTAAAGTTCTTCGTCGACTGCGCTGATCCAACCACGATTGCCGCAAATACGACGAGAGTAATGCCTACGATGACGCTAGTAGTTTTATCCATAGACCACCTTTCATATCCCTTATGTAACCATAGCTATCTCAAGTTTGCAACTCCTTATTATTGACAGTTCTTAGGCTGATCGTTAGGCTAAAATAGTATGTTCACCATCTCTCCCTACAAGTTAAACATGTATCTCGAGTGCCCCCGGCATTATTGGTGGAACTATATTAACCCGACGACTCGTAGTAAACAACCAGTACGGGGTTATTTTACGACCGGCGAACATGTCCATAACGCACTGAAGAACTTTATGAATATTATCCCTGAGAAGCGGTCTAAGCAGATGTTACTCGGTATGCTCGAGTACGAGTGGCAACGAAAAAATGGTGAGACCGCAGGGTTTCGCACCAGTGAAGAAGAACTTGAGTACAAAGAGCGAGCCCAACGGATGCTCTCGGCCTTTTTTGACCGAGAAGATATGACCGTAGTGCCATTTTGGGCAAGTGATAAATTGATTAGTACCGGGGTCAGTGAGACATTGAGCTTTATGGGTAAAATTGACCGAGTCGATGAAGAACCGGACGGTTTGCATGTGATTGACTATAAATCGGGCAAGGAGGAGCGCGAGGATAGGTGGCAATTGCCGATGTATGCAGTCATGGCCAAGCGCTATTTCAATAAGCCGGTTGCTAGACTCTCCTATCTTTTTCTTGAGACCGGTACTTGGCTATCGGTTCCGGCCAATCCGGCAAGAGAGGCCTGGACGATTGCCCAAATTGAAGAGATCGTCGCGGCCATGCCTCATGCCCAGGATCGTAATACCTGGCAATGCCCGGACGGCGAGGCATGTACTCATTGTAACTATCTACGCGAATTTGGGATCAATCCATTAGGATCGGTTAGTTTGCTAAGCGTTTGAGGGCTTGTTTGAGCTGTTCGCCAGTCGAGAGTGCTTGATCAAGCTCATGCAGGACCAACATGATTTCTGACTGATGATAGCCGAGGTTGGTCAGAGCATCAATGACATCGGTGCTATCGCTGATCGTGGACTTAGATAGATTGGCTTTCCCAAGCTTCGATTTCAGCTCGAGGATAATCTTCTCGGCAACTTTTTGACCGACTCCACTAACCGATTTGAAAATGGCCGGCTGATTAGAACTAATTGCATCGATAATCGTATCTCTGCCGAGCGACGTCAATAGGTTTGCCGACATTTTTGGACCAACACCAGAGACACCAAGCAAGGTTTCAAACATGGCTAGCTCTGGATAAGACAAGAAGCCGTAAAGATCACTACTCTCCTCACGGACGTGATGATGAATGTAAAGGAGAACCTGTTTATCGAGTAGTTGTTGATTGCCGGTGAACACTCGATAACCTACCCCGCTCTCGGTTTCGAGAACGACCCAACTATCGGCCTTATGAATAACAGTACCGCGAAGTGAGCCAATCATGAGTGAAGTCCCTTGGTTAGACTAGATTTGCAGATATATACCATACTATATACCAGTAACCGACAACTAGCCACCTTTATTGCTCAGGGTGTCCTGCGTTGTGATAGCGAATCGCCTTACGATAGAGGGTAACATATTTTTTGGCCGATGATTTCCAAGAAAAATCTTTCTTCATGACTCTTTTTTGCATCGTTAGCCAAACATCCTTATGGTTATACCAGGCATCAAGGGCCCGGCGTATGGCCCAGACTAAGGCGTTGGCATCGTAATGACGGAAAACGAAACCCGTTTTGCCATCGGTTACGGTGTCGGCTAGGCCGCCAGTTTTACGGACGATCGGAATAGTCCCGAAACGCATCGCAATGATCTGCGATAGGCCCATTGGTTCAAAACGACTCGGCATGAGTAGCATGTCAGAGCCGGCATAAATAAATTGGGCCAGCTCCGCATCAAATTCAAGGTGTGCCGCCACTTGCTCTGGGAACTTATCCTCAGCTTTAATAAAAATGCGCTCAACTCGTTTCGATCCACTACCCAAGATGACAAACTGTGCTCCTTGTTTCATGAGTTCTGGAATCGCCTCGTCGACTAAATCAATGCCTTTTTGACTGGTCAGTCGAGAGATAATACAGATTATTGGAATGTCGGGCGAAACAGGCAAACCAAGCCGTCGTTGGAGTTCGAGTTTATTCTCAACTTTTTTGTCGATGTTTTTGATCGAGTAGCGGGTTACCAGCGTTTCATCATGCATGGGATCAAATACGGTGTAATCGATGCCGTTTAAGATACCGATGAGCCTTTTACGTTTTGTCCTGAGTAATCGGTGTAAACCAGCTCCATAACGAGGAGTCAAAATTTCCCGAGCGTAGGTCGGGCTCACGGTATTGACCATGTCCGAGGCTTCGATCCCGGTAGCTAAAATATTGATCCCTCGAAAATGGGCATACTGTCGTTCTATGAAGAAGTCGTTTCGCTTCAGTCCAAGAAACTTAGTCATGTGCCAACCAATATTGCCCTGAAAAGCCATGTTGTGGATGGTGAGAACACTGGCTGTGCCGGCAAAAAATGGATCATCTTTATAGATAGTGTGGAGCCATTTATTGCCGATTGCGACATGCCAATCATGTGTATGGATTATGTTTGGTTGCCAATCCAAGGCCTTCATTGTCTCAAAAACTGCCTTGGTAAAGGCGAGAAAGGGAATTGAAAAGTCGCGACCCATCTTACTATGGCTATAGATATCCTCCCCGACAAAATATCGGGGCATATCGATAAAATAAATCGGTGAAAGACTTTTAGGAAAAAACCCGCGCCAGACCGAGACTTGGATTCGAGTACCTCGGGGTAGAGTGATCACCATCTTATCGATAATCCGCGTGAGATCCCACTCTGCTTCTTTGATCAGTTTATACTTTGGTAGAAAAACTTTAGTCTCAACACCAAGATCACCTAACGCGGCAGGCAAGGAACCAATTACATCACCAAGGCCACCAGCCTTTGCAAAAGGAGCAGCCTCAGCGGCGATGATGGCAATCCGCAGACCTTTTTTAGACACGTTCCCTCCCCAAGTTTTTTACGAGGTTCCGAGTTTATTATATATCTTCTCGTAGCCATCGACCATCTTTTCGATAGTGAAGTACGCTTCGACCCGAGCACGACAAGCCAGACGCATCGCCTGGTAGTCAGGAGTAGACATGTTCATGACTGTCCGAATGGCGTTTTTCATTGCCTCGACATCGTTCGGAGGCACAATGTAACCGGTGATGCCGTCATCGACAATTTCCCGTACGGAACCACGATCATAGGCAATTATTGGCGTACCGCAGGCCATCGCCTCGATCATGACTAGACCGAAAGGTTCGTCCCATTGGAGAGGGAGGAGTAGAGCACGGGCATGACCTAATAATATATTACGCTCTGTAGGATTGACTTGACCAATATTGATGATTGATTGGCTGACCATCATTATGACTTGTTCGTAATATTTCTTGTCCCAAGAACTACCACCGAACTTAAGTGTCACTTTGAGCTCATTAGCTAATGCAATCGCTTCAAGGAGACCTTTTCTTGGCTCAATACGTCCTAGCCAGGTAAGATAAGATTCTGGTGTCTCAACGAAATCGAATTGATCGAGAGCGATGCCATTGTGAACTCGCCCGATGAAATTAATTTCTTTATTCTTAGTTTGAAAATCAGAGATTGCGACATAGTTAGCCTGGTTGATTGATCTATCGGCGAAAGTTGCTAGACGATAGTGAAAGGCCTCTGTTGGAATATGAAAGGTCGTGAAACAATTGGGTAGAGTAGAGGCCTGGAGGAAACCAGAATAATTTATGACATTGTTATGGATCACGTCATAGCGCGGTTGTTTGCTTGTCAGTAACTCAAATAGTTTTGTCGTCAAGGCAACTTCGTAGTAGGCTTGTTGATTTTCTTTCAGCTCTGTCTCGCGAATTCCCTCTTGGGCAACGCTGATTAGATTAGCGTTGCTGGTTGAGCTACCGATCGCATAGAGGTCAACTTCGTGACCACGTTTGATTAGCTCTTCAGCTAACAAATAGCAGAAAGTTTGGATCCCCCCTTGCGATGCGGGACCAAGCGGATAAGTGAGTGGTCCAGTAACAGCTAGTTTCATAACATGCTTTTAATACGATCGAGGATTTTGGTCCATGAAAAGGCTGGTCGTCTTGATTGTCTCAGCGGGTCGCTGACGATTGCCTCAACTGCTTCTACGGAGTATGCTTCCCAGCCTCGTGACTGTCTTATAAATGCGTCAAACGGTTTGCGGCTGATCATCCGGGTATGGTTGGTGGCATGTCGTCTGTAAGTATAGATTATTGCAGTTGAAAAATAGAATTTCTTTTTTGCCATCGCTAGTCGACTGAAAAGATCATAGTCTTGAGAGCGCATCATAAAACTATTGTATGGAAACTCATAGGCGATTGATGTTCGGTATGCAGACGAACCATGGGGAATGAAGTCATATTTTTTTAGGGTCTCTAGATCAAAAGGGATGATCGGCTTATCCTTATTTTCAAAAATAACATTTGTGGCCTCATCCCAACGATGATAACGTCCATAAAATACGTCGCAGTTATGATGTTCAAATGCATCTAGCGTGATCGCAGCCCGATCTGGACTATATAGATCGTCAGAATCGCAGACAGCGATAATCGGGGAATGGGCGAGAGCATTGCCAAAATTTCTGGCAGAAGGGATATTTTGACCAAAATTATCCGGTAAGCGATAGTAACGGATTCGTTTGTCATTGAACTTAGCGACAATACTCTCAGTTTTATCGGAGGGCTTTGAGTGGTCATCGACAATAATCAGCTCCCATTCCTGCACTGACTGCTCGATAATCGACTGAATCGCTTCGCCAATAAGGCTATCTCGATCGCGTGTCGGCATGACAAAACTAATTTTTGGTTGCATGAGTGTGTCCTAGATTATGACAAGTTTGACTTATTTGAACGATGACAATTGTACATATTAGTACCCAATCTTGGTGAGAATCTACTAAGGGTAGCAAACCAAGTGAGCATCAGTCAATATGGTGACCGTGAGATCTGCCTATTCTAGGCTTCTTCTTTAGGTTGGCCAGTATCGGGGTGTCTTAAAAATTCGGCGGCCTTTTCAGGTGACACAACGTCGATTACCGTGCCAGAGCCGAGTTCGAAGCCGGCGTACATGCTGACTCTAGGGGCGATTTCTAGGTGCCAATGATAATAGTCGGCCTGCTCACTGGTAGTCGGGAGCGAATGAATGTAGAAGTTGAGCGACGGATTTTTTAGGGTTTTGTCGAGCATCGAAAGACCTGTTTGGAAGATGATAGCTAGATCGATATTCTCTTCAGCCGTGATTGATTCGTACATTGATTGATGTTGTTTAGGTAAGATCCACATTTCGAAAGGGAAACGAGAGGCGAAAAAAGTAAACATGATGAACCGGTCATTTTCGGCCAATACACGAACCTTCTCTTTCTGCTCGTGGGCGATTATCTCACAAAAAACACAGTGGCCACTGATCTCGTAGTAGCGCTCACTGCCATGGGTTTCGGCAACGATATGATTAGGTATAACTCCTGTGGCGAAGATTTGAGCGTGCGGATGGGCGATAGAAGCGCCGGCTGCTTCGCCGTGATTATATATCGCTATGACATATTGAACAGACGGGTCTTTGCGATAATAGGCATAGCGATTTTTGAAGCTTTGGAATAGATCGACTATTACCTCTTTTTTAAAGGTCAAAAGCGTATCGTTTCCTTCAGTGACTACGATGACATCATGACCACCAACAGCAGGCTTAACTTGATAGAATCCCTCCTCGGGATTGTAGCTACGGACTTCGTGGTCGCCCTCAATGACAAAGGCGGGGTACTTGTTGGGCATGGTGTAGGTATATTTGGTATCAAACCCTACCAGTCGGTTCATATGGGCAGAGCTGCCGACACAAAAAATACATTCAGTGTGAGCTTCTATCTTTTCGATTTTAGCGACAAAATCATCGGGCCGCTTTGCTCTTTCTGGAGCAATTACGACCCATTCGCCGGTGACGATATTTTGACGGAGTTGAGGCATGGGGTATCCTGGTTCTAGTTAATTAGTTAACTGGTTATCTGGTAACTAGTGAACTAGACAACTAATTAACGTGCTAACGCTAAATTGGTAAATCCATGAGTTAAGGCAATCGCTAACGCATCGGCCGCGTCGTCAGGTTTCGGTATCTCTTTGAGCTTGAGTAACATCTTGACCATGGTTTGGATCTGGCTTTTCTCGGCCCGGCCGTAGCCGGTGATGGTCTGCTTGACCTGTAGAGGAGTGTATTCGAAGATTGGTAGATTAGCGTGGGCAGCAGCCAACAAAATGACTCCTCTGGCTTGACCAACGCTCATTGCTGTGGTGACATTTTTGGCAAAGAATAATTGTTCGACAACGACCTGATCAGGTTGTTCGGCGGTCAATAACCCGTAGACTTCATCGTAAATTTCTTCAAGTCGGTGGTAGCTCTGTTTAGCTTTATCGGTCTCAATGCAACCATAACGGTACATTGTGTATCGCTGATGATTACCATCAATCAAACCCCAACCAATTCGAGCTGTTCCGGGGTCGATCCCGATAATTCGCATGACCCTCCTAAATGTATAGTACTAGCTTACTGGCTCTACTGTAGGAGCGCAAGTAGGTCATCGGCAATCGCGAAATTGCCAGCCACGGTAGTGACATCGTCTAGCTCATCAAGAGCCGTCATGATTCGGACAATCTGCCCAGCGATTTTTTCGTCCGTAATCTCAACTGTTTGAGTCGGTTCATATTTTAGCTCTGCGGCTGTAACCTCGAGTCCAGCGGCTTCGAGCGATTGCTTTGTCGCTTCAAGATTTTTGGGCTCGGTGAAGATGGTCGTCTCAGTCTCGTCAAGCTCGTAATCGCTAGCTCCTGAATCGATAATCGCCAATTCGAGATCTTCCGCCGGTATTGTATTGCTAATCGTTATCACGCCTTGGTTTTTGAATAGATAAGCCACCGAACCAGCTTCGCCGAGCTTCCCTCCGAGCTTACTGAAGACGGCACGGACATCACCGATCGTGCGGTTTCGATTGTCGGTCAGGGTTTCGATCAAGATGGCAGTACCGCCAGGGCCATAGCCTTCGTAAGTAATGGTTTCGGCTAAAGCTCCACCGAGCTCACCAGTTCCCCGTTTGATCGCTCGGTCAATATTGTCTTTAGGCATGTTACTTTTTTTGGCCATCTCGACAGCTAAAGCGAGGCGTGGGTTCATGCCTGCGTCACCACCGCCTAAGCGAGCCGCAATGGTAATGGCATGGCCGAGCTTGGTAAAGACCTTGCCGCGTTTCGCGTCAGCCGCCCCTTTTTGATGTTTGATACTAGACCACTTTGAATGTCCAGACATAGGACTCCTTTTCCCAGTAACTATACCTTATCTTTCCACCTTCGTCGAGTATCGCTCACCGTTGCTTTTCACGGTGATGGTGCCTTGCCAGTCGGTGCGATAGACCTTGACCTTCGCGACCTTTAGTCGATCAAGCAGTGCGGTGGTTGGGTGGCCGTAACGGTTCTTAGCGCCGACAGAGACGAGCCCAACTTCTGGTTTAACTGCTTCAAGAAATGGCTTAAATGTGCCGTAACGGCTCCCATGATGGGTGACTTTTAGAACAGGGCATTCGATAGGGATCGCTAACTGCCTGACGGTATCAACCACAGCTACTTCATGACGCTCCTCGATGTCACCAGTTAGAATAATACAAATTTTTTTATAGCTGACCTTAAGGACGATTGTCGCATTATGGGGGTCAAGAGGCACTCTATCGACCATAGTGGTTGGAGGGTGGAGAACTGTCAACTCACTGTCACCGATCGTATTGACGTCGCCAGCCTTCACAAAAGTTACTGGTATATTCTTTGCTTCAATTAAGGAAAGTAGCTCATGAAAGGTTTGGGTTGGGTGTGTGGCACCAGATAGCCAAATATGATTGACCGTATATTCACTAAGAATTGCCTCGAGGCCCCCAATGTGATCCTGGTGGTTATGACTGACAATCAGGAGTTCGATAGTTCGATCAGCGAAAGGCATATACCGCCCCAACTGACCAAGAACTCGGTCGTCTGGCCCAGCGTCGACCAGCACATCATCATGTGAGGGTAATCGCAAATAGATACTATCGCCCTGACCAATATCCAGTACCCGCAAGGTCAGACCTTGATCTATCGGTAGGCGGGCAATGAGCAATATGGCCACTAAGAGGAGCTGAGCGATGATGTATCTCATAGTTTTCTTGGTTGTGTGAGTAACCAGAATACGACTCCCAGACCCGTATAGTAAATGAGCCAGAGAAAGCTGGGTACGGCCCCCATGGTTAGGTTGGCATAGGGCAGATGGCTGATCGTCGTGGTCAGACTGATTAAGTAGCGCAGGCCGAGGTCAATCGGCAAGATGAGCCAACTAGCGAGAGCCGGTAGCAGTGATCCGAGGGCAACCAGCAATAGTCCAGCAATAGTGAGGATCGGCACGAGCGGTTCCGCGATAAGATTGGCAGGTAGGGCGTAGACGGAGATAGTCCCGAAATTGTGGGCGATAATTGGCCATGTAGTTAGTGTGGCGGCGCTAGTGGCCGAAAGTACCTGAGCTAAGCCCTTAGGGAAACGTCTAGCAACGAGTCGATGCTCCAGTGGTTCGGCCAAGAAAATTAGCCCCAAAACTGCGGCGAAGGAGAGCTGAAAGCCGATATCGTAACGTACGATCAGTGGATTATGTAGCGTCATGAGCAAGCTGGTGCTGACAAGCAGGCGAAACAGCGAGGCTCGACGGCCGATGAAGCGGGCGAAGACAAACAGTAGAGCTAGTGTGCCGGCCCGGATTACTGAGGCACTAGCGCCGGTAAAGATTACGAAGAACATGACTAGGGCTACCGAAGTGAAGAGATGAAAGTATCTTCCAGAGCCTTTGGTCAAACTGGCAAATAAGGCGATAACGATGCCGACATTGAAACCGGAAACCGCGATCAAGTGACTGAGGCCAGCAATCTTGAAATTATCGAGAATACTTTTAGGCAGGTCAGTCTTCACCCCGGCGATAATGCCTGCCAATAGGCCGGCTTGGGGATCCAGCAGTAACCGGTGGACCGTTCGGTCGAACTGTTGACGACTATGGATAATCATATTTTCAAACCACGTGAGCAAAGCTGGCTGTTTGGCAATAATTTTTGGAAAAGGAATTACCGCAAAGATGTGACTTTTGGCTAGCGATAGACGGTACAAATGGTCATCGATCCCAACTGGTTCGTATTGGCCGGTTACGGTGAGCATAGTACCTGGTTCAATTACCCCTTCTCTGGGGAGTAACAGATAACTTCGCCAACCCTCTTGGGTCCGAGCGAGGTAACGCTGGTACCGGTCATATTTTTGTGGTTCTTCGATGATGGTTAGAGAAATTGTCTGTTCTTTATGATACTTGATCATTGGATTGATCTGTGCAAGATACCAGTTGTGATACCAGCTAGCGGCGATGAAAACGCTAAGTAGAAGTATCGATGTTCCTCGTAGCGTGTGTCTACGCAATCGGTAGGCGAGTGACAGACCGCCGATTGCCATCCCTAGGATCAAGTTGTTGGCAGGCAGGATTGGCCAAGCAAGGGCGAAGAGCCAGCCCAAAATAGCCATCAGAAAAATTCGTGACGGAGTGAATAAACCATAACGGACAGGTTGTTTGAGACTCTCGGGTAATTCCATCGGTTGACTCTTTGCGCAATCTGTGTCCTAATAAAGAGTAACAAAAGAATAATTAACATATTCTTAACTATTGAACATTGGAGGAACCGTGAGTACCAAAAAAATGCCCAAAGATGATCAGCCAGCCAATCATACCGCAGAATCTGCGAAGCGGATTGCCGAACTTGAAGTCCAGCTGAAGCGAGTAGCGGCCGATTTCGATAACTACCGTAGACGAGCGGAAGAAGAGAAGAAACAGTTGATTGGTCTCTCGCAAGCCAGGACGCTCTTAGAGCTTACTCCGGTACTCGACAATTTCCGCCGGGCGACCGATCATCTTCCCGCTGATCTAGCGGACAACAACTGGGTGACAGGCGTGCTTTACATCGAAAAGCAGTTAGAGCAGACTTTTGAGCAGTTTGGGGTACTAAAAATTAAGACAGTCGGCGAATTCTTCGATCCAAGCAAGCACGAAGCCGTAAGTAGTGAACCGAGTGACCAGCCAGAAAACACTATCCTAGCCGAGATCGAAGGTGGTTACATGTTGAACGGCCTTGTTCTCAAGCCTGCCAAGGTGAAAGTAAGCACCCCTTGACAAAAATGTAAAGTTTCCTTTACAATATAACTGACATTCAAGTTAGTCTCAGGAGGACATATGGGAAAAATTATTGGGATCGATTTGGGAACTACGAACTCGGTAGCGTCAGTTATGGAAGGTGGCAAGGCGAAAGTTATTCCTTCTGCTGAAGGACCGGCGATTGTGCCTTCAATTGTTGCCGAAGCCAAAAACAACGAACGCTTAGTCGGTCAACTGGCCAAACGCCAGGCCATTACCAATCCTGAAAATACTATTTATTCGGTAAAGCGCGTGATGGGTCGTCGATTTGACGACGACGAGGTAAAGCGAACACAAAAGATGGTCCCTTATCAAATCGTCAAAGCCGACGATGGACTTAAGGTTAAAATGGGGTCCAAAGAGTACACACCCCAAGAAGTATCCGCATTTATCCTTCAAAAGATTAAAGCTGATGCCGAAGCCTATTTAGGCGAAGCGGTTACCGATGCAGTTATCACCGTTCCTGCCTACTTTAACGATTCCCAGCGCCAGGCGACTAAAGATGCAGGGACGATCGCAGGGTTTAACGTACAACGCATTATCAACGAACCAACGGCCGCTGCTTTGGCCTATGGCCTAGGTCGCGATGAGAAAAAAGATCAAAAAATTGCTGTCTACGACTTCGGTGGTGGAACCTTCGATATCACCATCCTTGAGATGGCGATAGCTGGCGGTGAGTCAAGTTTTGAAGTTCTCTCGACTGGGGGCGACACCCACCTCGGTGGTGACGATGTCGACCAAGCGGTCATGAACTGGATTATTGGTGAATTTAAGAGCAAGGAAGGGATCGACTTAGCCAATGATCGCATGGCTCTCCAACGGATTAAAGAAGCAGCCGAGAAGGCCAAGATCGAACTCTCCCAGACTCAGTCAACTGAGATCAATTTACCGTTTATCACGGCTGACGCAACGGGTCCAAAGCACTTAGTGCTTACCTTAACTCGAGCGAAACTTGAACAGTCGGTCGGCGACATTATTGAAAAGACCAAGCCGATTGCCGAACTAGCCTTAAAAGATGCCAAACTAACAGCCAAGGACATTGACGAAGTTATCTTGGTCGGTGGCATGACCCGCATGCCGATGATTCAGAAAATTGTCCATGATGTCTTTGGTAAAGAGCCGAACAAGGGAGTCAACCCAGACGAAGCCGTCGCGGTTGGGGCGGCGATTCAAGGTGGGGTGCTGGGTGGCGAAGTGAAGGATGTCCTGCTTCTTGATGTCACTCCACTATCCTTCGGGATCGAAACCCTCGGTGGCGTCATGACCAAACTGATTGAACGTAATACCACTATTCCAACCTCAAAGAGCCAAGTCTTTTCGACCGCGTCGGACAATCAACCGCAAGTCGATATCCACGTTTTACAAGGTGAACGGGAACTGTCGGTCGACAACCGGACCCTCGGTCGGTTCATCCTGGACGGTATCCCACCGGCTCCTCGCGGTGTTCCTCAGATTGAAGTTACTTTCGACATTGACGCTAACGGCATCTTAAATGTTTCTGCTAAGGACAAAGGAACCGGTAAAGAGCAGAAGATTACGATCACGGCTTCAACTGGTCTTTCCAAAGAAGAGATTGAGACTATGCGTAAGGACGCTGAAATACATGCCGCAGACGATGCCAAGAAGAAAGAACTGATTGAGGCAAAGAACGCTGCAGACAATCTGATCTACACCACCGAAAAAACCCTTAAAGAGGCTGGAGATAAGGTAACCCCTGACGATAAACGACCTGTAGACGACAAAATTATGGCTTTGAAAAATGCCGTCAATACGGAAGATGCCGAGAAGATTAAGACGGCATCTGACGAGCTGATGACGGCGATTCAAGCTATCTCGACTAAATTGTACGCTGATGGTGCAAAGCCTAGCGACGATGCGAAACCTGATGCTGAAGAGCCAAAGTCGGCTGATAGTGTCGACGAGGAGCCTGGGGAGAAACCGAAAGAGTCATAGGTAGTTGATAAGCCGTGGTGGTATACTGAATCTTGATTCTTAATTCATGATTCATCCCGTAGGAGGGGACGGACGTGCCTAGACCAGTAGTTATTGCTGTATTGCTCATGTTGCCATTTTTCATAACTGGCTGTGGTTTGAAGAAGCCAGTGAAAAGTCAGACTTCGCCGAAGCCTTTTGAGTCAGCTGGAAAAACTGGTTCTACCCAAGCAAGGGTAGTGAGCGAGAATAGCTATCTGGGTATTGAGGCCAGCACGGTCGAGAGGGCGATGGCTGAAAGTTTAGCCAAGGCTGAGGAAAAAGCTAAACTCTGGAAGGCCGATGCCGCAATTATCCACTATTCGGTTCGTTTCGTGCCAGAGTTGACTGTCGGCGCCATTACTGAGACCTTTAGCTATGGATCACCGGCTCAGGCGTTTGATTGGTGGACGATCACCATCGCCGGAAAAACTGGCAAAGCAGTCCGAGCGGTCATACCCAAGGAAGACTACCTTGGCACGAGTTATACGGCAATCCCTCGAACCTACTGGAAGTCTAACTATGTTGATGCACTCCAGCTAGCCGATACCCACGGTGGTTTCGAGTATCGAACAAAATATCCGGACTCCGAGATTGCAGCCACCCTAGCGGTCGGCGAACCCAAGGGCTATCTCTGGTGGTCGGTAGACTATCGTTCACCAATTGCTGATCCGCTGGTTATCTTGATTAACGCATCAACGAAAGAAGTTTTCGATTCGGCTGGTACGCCACTATCAAAGCCAACTACGACGAGTACGCCACAGGGCGACGAGGTGGCAAGTCCGGTCGCAGAGCTCTAGAATATCCTCCCTAAAAAGTATATATTGACCACTATGAAAGATTATTATCAAACTCTTGGTGTGTCGCGTAGTGCGAGCGCTGATGAGATCAAAAGAGCCTATCGTAAGCTAGCCCACCAGTATCACCCTGATAAAGCTGGTAAGGAGACCGAAGGCAAGTTTAAGGAAATCAACGAAGCCTATCAGGTTCTTTCTGATGCACAAAAAAAACAGACCTACGATCAATTTGGGACGACTGACTTTGGCGCTGGTGCTGGTCCACGTGGGGGCGGTTTCGAGGACATCTTTAGTCAATTCGGCGGTCAGGCCAGCGGTTTTGGGGGATTTGGCAATGTTTTCGAGGACTTGTTTGGAGCAGCTTTCGCTCAGATGCAGGTTCAATTAGAGATACCACTAACCCACGCATTACTGGGTGGGAAGATCACTTTTGAGGTTCAAGGCCAAAAGATCGATCTCGAAATACCAGCCGGGACCAAGGAAGGTGATGCCTTCCGGTTTGCTGGCAAAGGAAGTGTCTATCGTGGCGGACGAGGTGATTTAATCGTTGCCGTAAAGGTCAAGTATCCGAGACGATTATCAAGCGAACAAAAAAGACTACTTGAAGAACTCCAACGTACTGGTCTCTAAACTGGACAAATGACCTTAAATAAGCTAAAATTGTGAAGTAAAAATCGTGGTTACTATGCCAAATACCGCCAAAGCTTCCAGCCATATCGATACAACAACCACAGCGGTTCGTTGGTATGGGTATAATGGCCTGATCGGCATGGCAAGTGTCGCCATGGCGGGTCTGGCGAGTCTCATCCTAGAGTATGAGCTAGCGAAACTTCGCAACCCTGAAGCCAACTTCCTAGCCACCCCGACGACCTTAGATATTACACTCTCTACGGTCGTAATCTTACTAGCTATTGCCAATATTGCTGTTTTGATCTTCATACTGCTTCGTCACTTATGGTTAAGAAAGTGGATGATCGGGACAACAGCGGTCGGGTGGGTATTGCTTGCCATATTGGCAGTAGTACTGGGAGAACGATTTTTACAGATTATTGCACCTTAGCGAAATGCGCTCGTAGCTCAGCGGATAGAGCAAAGGGTTTCTAACCCTTTGGTCGGGGGTTCGACTCCCTCCGAGCGCGCCAAAATTGTCTTGAGAGTTTTCAATTGCCAGAATAGCCTGATAGAAGGG
>CAYGGE010000008.1:0-30940 GCA_964349485.1 uncultured Candidatus Saccharibacteria bacterium | reverse complement strand
CGAACCTAGGTTGACAGATTCAGAGTCTGCTGTCCTACCACTAGACGATCCCGGAATAGTGATCGTAACAGGTAGAGTATAGCAGGATTACGGCTTTGCTTCAAGATTGACGAGGGCTGTGTAGAGCGCTTCGTGGGCTTTGATCATCGTCGGGACATCGAACTGTTTGACTGTTGCGTACTCTTGGTCATATAATTCACGTCGTTTTTCTTTGTTTTTTAACAATTGGACGATTTTTTCTGCTGTTCTCTCCATATCATCAAAATCAAAAAGAGCATTTTTGGTTCCTAGGACTTCGGTCGCGCTAGCTAATCGACTAGAGACAGCCGGTAGCCCATGAGTCACAGCTTCGGCCATGGCTAAGCCAAACGACTCGTTAATAGACGATTGGACGTAGAGCGACCAGCGTTGTTGGATTGGGATAATTGACTCGTGAGGCGGTGCACCATGGAGCTTCACTGCTTCGGAAAGCCCATACTTGGCGATCAAAGCCTCGAGTTCACGCCGCTTTGGCCCTTCGCCAACAATCTCCAGCCTAGCGGTCGGCAAAGACTGGTGTACTTTGGCAAATAATTCAATCAAATAACTATAATTCTTCTGCCAGGTCAGTGAACCAACCGTCCCGATGATCGCCTGACTGTTTCCTTCACGAAAGATAGGCTTGGCTGGGATGGTTGCCGCATTATAAATCCTGGTCAGTTTTGCACGTGGGACAATTTTCGCTTGGGATAGAAAATCAACAACCGCTTGTGAGACGCCAATTGTCTTGGTGGTGTACCGATCAAGGTAACGAAGCATGGCTAATTGTAATTGCTCGTTCAACTTGTGGGGCAAGTGGTAGTCTTTAGTCCACAAGTGTTCGGTGTAGACTATTGGGTAGGGAAAGGCTTTGGCGGCGAGTCGACCGAGCAAACCGGCGCGAACACCATGACAGTGGATAATAATCGGCGATGCCTCGTCCTTCATCTTTTGCTTAGTAATAATTTTCCGGATGGCGAAAATCGCACGTACATCGAACTTATTGGCCATCGGAATGATTGTGTAAGGCACATGGGCCCACGTTAGTTCGTCGGTAAACTGGCCGTTCGGGCATATAACAATAGAACGAAACTCTTCGCTTGAAAGATGTTTCGCTAAGCGTAAGACGTGCATGGGCCCGCCTGACAAGTTAGCATCGCCGAGAATGTGGAGGACTGTAATCATGGGGGTTTTCTAGTTATCTAGTTATCTGGTTGGTTACTTTAACCAGAGAACCAGACAACGAGATAACCTGTCTCCGGCCTACGGTCGTTGTAGTTCTTTATGCGCGTGTTTCAACCGGGCCAGTGACTCTACTTTTCCCAAAATAAATAGCAGTTCTTCAGGTGGAGGGCTGGCTTCGCTACCCGAAAGAGCAACCCGGGTTGGCCAGAAGACATCGCCATTGGTCAAATCATGATTCTTGACGATGAAACCGAGCACATCGCGAAGCGCATCGACTGAACGCCAAGCGCTATCGGCTAAACCTTCGAGTCGTTTCATAACCAAAGCTAAGGCCGCAACCGTCTGTTTGTCGGTGCTCTTCTTAAAGACCAAGAGCTTCGGACCGTATTTGGGTGACTTAAAGAAGTACTTGGCTAAAGCAGGGAAGTCAGCTAGGGTAGTCATCCGCTCGCGAACCAATAAGACTACAGCTTTCATATAATCCATGTCTTCAGGACGCTTACCGAGAACTGAGTAGTCCCAAAAGTCGGCCAAGATCAGTTCAGTCAGGGCATCGAGATCGAATTCACGAATATAGTAGGCATTGAGATAGTCGAGTTTATCGATATTGAATGCACTGGCACTCTTACCGACTCGCTCAATGGTAAATGCCTCTACCAATTCGTCTAGCGTAAACATCTCTCGATTATCGCCCGGTGCCCAACCAAGGAAGGCCAGAAAATTGATCAGCGCTTCAGGCAGATAGCCCGCTTCTTTAAACTCGATAACGGCCGTATTGCCTTCGCGTTTACTCATCTTCGACCGATCAGGGTTAACGATAATCGGAATGTGGGCATATTTTGGCAAAGCCAACCCAAGTGCCTCAGCAATTAGGACTTGCTTCGGCGTATTGCTGATGTGGTCTTCGCCACGTACCACATGAGAAATCTGCATCTCAAAATCATCGATGACATTGGTCAGTAAAAAGAGTGGGGTACCGTCGCTTTTAACAATCACAAAGTCTTCAATCGTGTCGGTTGGTACCGATATTTCTCCCCGAACCAGGTCATAGAACCGAATTCGGTCATCGACTTTGGCGCGTCGAGTCTCAGGAATGCGGAACCATATCGCACCGTTACGCTCATAGGCCATGCCCGTTTTTTGGAGTTTCTTGATGTATTTGGCGTAGATACTCATCCTTTGAGTCTGACGATATGGACCATGTCTACCTTTGCCGTCTTTCTCCTGTGAAACAACACCTTCATCCCAATGAAGGCCCAACCAGGCTAGACCATCAAGGATATCGTGTTCGCTCTCTTTGGTTGAACGAGTACGATCAGTGTCTTCAATTCGAAGGATATATGACCCACCAGCATGCTTCGCAAATAAATAGGCGAACAGGGCAGTCCGAACACTACCAATATGCAGTTTACCAGTTGGTGAGGGAGCAAAACGAGTTCGAATTGTGGGTGCTTGGTCGACCATGAGTTATCCTTCTACGGCAGAGATGAGATGTTCGATGCTCGGCTGGCCATGGGGTGGGAGATCAATTGCGATGACATCGATCCGATAATCAGCTAGACTATGTTCGCCTGCATAGAGGTATGCTAACAGCCTCAATTTTTGCTGCTTATGCTTCGTTACCATCTCAGCTGGACCACCAAAGCTTGTGCCACTTTTAGTTTTTACTTCGACGATTACTGTAGTTGATCCGTCGGTCGCTACAATATCAATCTCACCATACTGCGTTTTAAGGTTTCTGGCAAGTATCCGATATCCCTTCTGAAAAAGAAACTGGGCCGCCAGCTCTTCGCCAACCGCACCCAGTTTCTTTCGTTGAAAAGTCATAGTTATTCCGCTTTGTCAGCCGGAGTTTCAGGAGTTTCAGATGATTCTTCGGTATCGGCAGGCTCTTCGCTCGGTGCGTCGTCAGTAACGCCGGTCTTCTCCTTGAGTTCAGCCATATCCTTAGCTTCTTCTTCAGCTTGCTCTTCAGCCCTCTCTTCAGCAGCCGCCGCGGCCTCTTCTTTTAGAGCTTCGATCTCGGCCTCAGCTTCTGGCTCTTCCCAGGTGTGCTTGCTTTGAGTCTCGTTATGAAGTCGCATGGCTGAGCTACGTAGATCGCGCAAGAAGTAGAGTTTGCTCTGACGAGCCTTTGCCGTCTTCACCCGTTCGATTTTGACAATGTTTGGCGAGTGGAGAGGGAAGACCCGTTCGACGCCAATACTGCCGGCTGCAATCTTGCGAACGGTGAAAGTGCCTTCGATCCCGTTGCCATGCTTACGAGCAATGACGATTCCTTCATAGATCTGGATTCGCTCTCGATCTTTACCTTTAGCATCGACGTCACGAATCTTTTGATGTACCCGAATAGTATCACCGATCTGGAGATCGGGGACGTTCTTCTTGAGATGACTCTTGGTAATTTCAGCTAAAATATTCATTGCATACACCTTTGAGGACTAGCTAGTTTGTTTGCTTACTATTTATATCATATAACTCAGTTTTTGTGAAGTGTACTATTGCATACAACTAAGCTTTGTTACGATCTTATGAACTTTTTTCGTAGGGACGCGACTAGTGCCGCGCCCCCTTGAAACTTTATGTGCCATGCAACGTATTGTTTGATCTGCCCCTGACCATCTGCGGAGTTTAGTGGGGACGAGATTTTTACGTGACGTTTACATGGTTTGTATCGGGATCAGCGACCGAACAGCCGCCTACCCTGACCTTTGCGAGACCGGCGGCCGGTGCGATAGAGTTCCCACCGACGGACCGGCTCACGGTCAACGGTTTTCTGTGCCTCTGGGGTATTGGGCTCCTGAGGCTTTGGGTCCTGTTGGGGATGGGGTTGCTGTTGGCGTCGCTGAATGACGTCTTGTCGAGCTTCCATTATGTTTCTCGAGTATCGGCAGGTATCACTCCTGCAAAAGACGGTCTATGGGGCCGCCACCGTTGGTTGCCCAGGCTAGGAAGCCAGGGCGCGCAACCCGTAATGACGGGTTTGTCACACAAGAACAGCGTTTTGCAAGCGCTCGTGAGACAGGAAGGCTCATTGGGTGAAGACTACATCAACCAATTCCAATGAACCCTACCTGTCACACGAGCATTTCAAGTACAATAATTTGTTTAACAAAAAAAACGGCCAGAAGGCCGTCTTTTGCGTTACAAGTTGGCAGAAACAATAGATTCAACCGAGACGACCCGACGAAGATCACGGTTGCCGGTGAAGGCGATCGGTTTGGCGATTGAATATTTAACTACCCCGTCACGCATGGCGAACAGGGTGTCGTCACTTCCTTTGGCCACGCCATCACCTGGGTGCCACTTGGTACCCCGTTGACGGATGATTATCTGACCAGCCGCAACCGGAGCTCCACCAAAAATCTTCACCCCGAGCCGTTGGGCAGCACTTTCACGACCTAACCGAGTTGTTCCCTTCGCCTTTGTATGGGCCATGACACTTCCTTTAAAAAAATTCAGAACTAATTTCTGTTTCCAATATAGTAGCAAACCGAGTGAAGACTGTCAACCGGTCAGGGAAGATTTCTATTGAAAATAATGATATTATGAGTCTTCTATTATGGACCTTCTCGCTGGCCTCAATCCTGAACAACAGAAAGCCGTCCTTCAAACCGAAGGACCCGTTTTGATATTGGCTGGCGCCGGAAGTGGGAAGACCAAAACCCTGACTAATCGGATCGCTTATCTGATCGAAGAGAAAAGAGTCTCACCATACTATATCTTGGCCGTGACCTTTACCAATAAAGCGGCGAAGGAGATGGGACTACGCGTCTCCCGACTGGTCGGCGAGGGGACCAAACTCCCGTGGCTTGGAACCTTTCACCGAACCTGTTTGATGTTACTACGGCGCGAATTGAGTCCGAAAGCAAACCAGCAAAGAGCGACACGCAATGATCTGCTTGAGACATATGGCCCCAACTTTTCGATCTACGACGACGATGACTCGATGATCGCTATTAAAAGAGCAATGAATGAACTAGCTATCGACCCTAAAAAGAATAACCCTCGGGTGGTGAAGAGTTTTATCGATGGAGCAAAGAACGAACTCTTGACACCCAGCCAGTATGAAGTCCATGCCCACGGATTTTTTGCAGAAAATGTCGCTAAAGTTTACCGTCGTTATCAAACCATATTACGTGACGCTAATGCGATGGACTTTGACGATATAATCATGAATACAGTTTTACTTTTGCAAAATAATCCAGAGGTTTTGGAAAAATATCAGCAGCAATTTCGCTACCTCATGGTCGATGAATATCAAGACACCAACCATGCCCAGTACCAGCTCATCAAACTGTTAGCGAAAAGTCACCAAAACCTGTGCGTTGTAGGTGACGACTCACAGTCGATTTACTCCTGGCGGGGGGCAGATTTTAGAAATATTCTCAACTTCGAAAAAGACTACCCGAATTGTGCCATCATCAAGCTTGAACAGAACTATCGATCAACCAAAACCATCCTTGAAGCGGCTAATATGATCATTAGTAAGAACGTCAACCGGACCGATAAGAAACTTTGGACAGAGAATAAGATTGGAGTACCGATTACGGCAATCGAGTGTGAAAGTGATACCGATGAAGCCGATTTCATCATCCAAGAGGTGCGTTCCTTGGCCTCAATGGGTCACAGATACAGCGATTGTGTCATCCTCTATCGTATGAATGCTCAGTCCCGGGGCCTTGAGGAGGCGTTACTGCGTCAAGCAATTCCCTACCGTCTGCTCGGTGGTGTCCGCTTCTACGAACGACGTGAGGTGAAAGATATTATTGGCATGCTTCGTTTCCTGGTGAACCCAAACGATGTAACTTCACTACAACGGATTATTAACGTCCCACCTCGGGGAATTGGGGAGAAGGGATTTGAGAAAGTCTTGTTGATTCTACATTCCCGCAAAGAAGGCCGACTCGATCCCGAACCAATGCCTCCCAAAGCCGCTGATTTTCTTGGTCTCATGGAAAAAGTCCGCCAGATTTCAGGCATCACCGTCGGCGATGGGAACGAAAAACCCCTCTTGAATCCTGCCGAGGTGATCGACACCCTTATCCGTCACACCGACTACAAGCAGTACATCGCCGACGGCACGATTGAGGGAGAAGTCCGATGGGAGAACATTAAAGAGTTAATGAATGTGGCCAGTCAAGCCGAGAGCATTGCGCAGTTTCTTGAAGAGGTAAGTCTAGTTGCAGACATTGATAACTATGATCCTGACGAGGACGCGGTAATTCTCATGACTCTCCACTCGGCTAAAGGTCTCGAATTTCCAGTAGTCTTCATGGTCGGCATGGAAGAAGGTATTTTCCCACATTCTCGTAGTCTTCTAGATGCTCACGAGATGGAAGAAGAACGCCGACTCTGCTACGTTGGCATGACTCGAGCAAAAGAACGACTGTACCTTCTTCACACCCACCATCGCATGAGCTGGGGCGGGATCGTCACCAATCCGAAGAGCCGATTTCTTGAAGAACTGCCAGAGCACCTAATCGATCAATTGTAGCTACAGTTGATTGCATGCAAAATGTGATTAACTTGGCAGATTGAAGGCATCTGCCAGCCAGCTAGAGAAACCATTTAGTTCATATCGATTAGGATTGAGACTGTCAGAGACTACAAACAGACCAGCGGCGATCGATTGAGCTACTCCGAAGGATTGCTGGATGCCACTTTGATCGATCGAAGCTCCGGCAACAAGACCTTGTTGATTATTCTTAGCGTAATCAGGTTTTGTGTTACTGCCCCAAACCACTCGAGGCTCGGTGTCTCCCGTCACCCATTGTAGGGTTGGCTCATTGCCGGTGAGTACCATGCCACCGACCGCAACTGCTTCAGCAACCGCCCCGATACCGATTCGACCGACACCAAATGATGCCATAAACGAAACTCCGACAATCACTGTGGCAGTGGCTAGGCCAGGCAGTGAATTGAAAATTGTATCTAGATTAAAGCGGCTGGACTGCTTATCTTTTTTTGCTGATGACGCGGGATCGACTGACTGCTGAACTTTAGGCTGGGATTCGGAAGTAGCCATGACAGTGGCCAAGGAAGAAGCTGGCTGTGCAGTTTTAACTGGCTGAGGCAAGCTAATAGAAGGGGTTGATAAAGGAAGAGGCAATTTACTGAGGACTGGGGACTGGGGGAGTTGCCAGGATGACTTAGCGGATTTATCGAGTTCGGCCCAACCAAAGACATCGTGTGAATTGTCCGATAGCTCATCAAAATTGCTAACACTGACTGGTTGCTTATCGGTCCAAAGGGAACGCGAGCCACTTGATTGATTATCAATTTTTGGTGACTGCATGGACATGCCAGTCAGCGGAGCAATAACAGCAGTTCGTTTCTTAGCCATCGAACTTGTTGCGGCTGGGTGGTGCTCAAATAGATGATCAACAACAGATGGTTTTTTTATTGTAATCACTTGATCATTAGCAATCGTCGCCTCGCGAAGCTGACGTCTTGCTTCTTCAGCCGAGTTTAAATACTCGTTGAGCCAATTCAAGGTTGTCACCCAGTTTCGTCCTTGCTTAACCGCCTTGAGCCTGCCCTGCCGGGCTCGAAGCGATAGGTATTCTTGTGAGTACACGCTCCGGCTAGCGGCATCGGTTAGGGTAATGTAACCATTGGTATCGTTCATAGTCATTATAACCTCCTTAGTGTGTTACCAGCATACGACAGCCAATAGGGACCTGTCAAGATGGAATATCGGTTAGTTTTCCACCGAAAAGAGGCGGTATCGGATAAAAAAAGAGGCTAGTAGTCGGGGAGGGAACCGCTTCACAAGCGATGCTCTTCCCGGCTACTAGCCTAAAAGTTTTTGGGTAAAAAAGTATTGATGTAGTCGAGCTAAAGTATTTTAATTTATATCTCGCATCTACTTCTCTACCCAGAGTCTCTACCTATCTCTCGATAAGTAAAGGGGACTACCAGCCATCTTTTTGATCATCCCTTCCTCAATTCAATATGATTGAAGAAAGAATATGAATAAAAGACCTGGCAGAAGATTTTTGCATCATACATTAAAGTACATGTAGAACAGCTGAGACAGCTGTAGGATGATTTGTACGATGACAATACCATATTAACCTATTTTCGGTTGTTTGTCAAGTGCTGACAATACTGTTACATTCAAACCTGAATTAGCATTAACATTCCCCGAGAATAGGCCGATTTACCCTGATTCATACATATCATAGCCGAAATCGCGACTGTTCTTCTGGTGGAGATAGTGGGATTCGAACCCACGACCTCAGCAATGCGAATGCTGCGCTCTACCAGCTGAGCTATATCCCCAGATTAGTCGTCCTGTTAACTGGTTACTCGTGACGATAGTAGCAAATTTAACCTGAAAGGTCAATCGTATATCCCTCGTGTACGTTGCTTGTCAATTGAAACCTATCTCCTCACCTCTTCTCGGGGAATAATAGACATTTTTAGTCCAATAAGCATACTTACACCGAAAATCTTGTTCCCGACCGACTAATTAATCGATATCGGTAGCTAAGCCTCTTTGGCTTCAACGTCGAAGGTAGGTCAGAGCCGCGTCATGATCTATAAAAGTTGACCAAACTACTCGCCTTAGCCTTCGTGAGACGTCTGAGTAGCTGCTTTATCGACGGTCAATGGTTATGTCAAAGTTCGCTCTCAGAAGAATCGGGTCATTCTATACGGTCAAGGTATAAACCATTTAACAGGTTCATTTGCCGTACTTCTTATGTATTTAATACCTTGTCCCTCAAAGTCAGACTTTTCGGACGAACGACATACTGCCTATAGATCGTATTTTTGTGAGTACCAGACGATGCCTACTCGATAAGTGCTACTGACTTTGTATTGGCTTTGGTTTTTCGGTCAATTGAGCGAAAGCGGGTCTGTTCGGGGATGAAGAATAGTTCAACATCGCCGACTGGACCGTTACGATGCTTGCGGACTAATATTTCTGTCACCCCTTTGCGTTCGCTGTCTTTGTGGTAGTAGTCATCGCGATAGATGAACATGACCACATCGGCGTCTTGTTCGATGGATCCGGATTCGCGTAAGTCAGAAAGCATCGGTCGTTTGTCCGGTCGAGCTTCTACTGCTCGGGAAAGCTGAGAAAGAGCAACAACGGGAACATTGAGCTCTCTGGCTAGAGTTTTTAATGAACGAGATATGTCACTAATCTCTTGAACTCGATTGTTGTCGTTACTGCGACCGCGACCTTCCATGAGCTGGAGATAGTCAACTACTACTAGATCGAGGCCGTGTTCCATCTGCAAACGTCGACATTTACTACGAATTTCCATGACATTGAGACTCGGTGAGTCGTCAATATAGAGTGCAGCTTCGGCTAATGTACCGTACGCATAGCCAATTTTGGGGAAATCCTCATCCGATAAATTACCTGTTCGCATCTTCCAGGAGTCAACACCGCTCTCTAAACTAACTAACCTATCGGCCAATTGGTCGGCACTCATCTCGAGCGAAAAGAAGCCGACTGACCGTTTCTCTTTGATGGCTACATGAGCCGCAATATTGGTAATCATGGCGGTCTTACCCATTGAAGGTCTGGCAGCAATAATCACTAGGTCTGAGTCCTGAAAACCAGAGAGCAGATTGTCAAGATCACGGAAACCGGTTGGCACGCCGCGCAAGACACCTTTGTTCTTGTGCAGTTCGTCGATCCGTTCAAATGAGCTAGCCAAAACATCTTTGAGAGGAATAAAGTTCTGCTTCAGATATTTTTGAGAAACAGCAAACAGGGAGCGCTCAGCTGTATCAAGAGTAGTAGTTAACTCGGTGTCTTCCTTAAAGCCGAGCTCTGTAATCGTCCCCCCAGCACTGATCAATCGACGAAGGGTTGCTTTCTCCTGGACTATCTGGGCATAGTGGTTGACATGTGAGGCCGTCGGTACGCTGTTCACCAGCTCAGTCAAATATGTTGCACCACCGATTTTCTCAAAGCGTTCTGCATTCTCCAGCTCCTCACTAATCGTCACGATGTCGATGGGCATCCGTTTTTCAAAGAGCTTTAACATCGCTTCATAAACGAACCGATGATCATCTCGATAGAAGTCATCTGCTCGCAGTGAATCAGCAACCCGGATGATCGCTTCTTTATCCAGCAAAATTGAACCGAGTACTGACTGTTCAGCCTCGATACTTTGGGGTGGGAGTTTGGGTTGGATGTCCATAGTTTAGCTTTTTAGGTTACTAGCTTTGGCACCACTTTTACAGAGTACCCATAGTAGCACACTCAGCCAGTTTTCCATAGCTGATTTTCGCTAAACCGAGTTAAGAAAGAAGATGTCTCAAACAGTCGGTCATGGTGAAGCTAGCTAAACAGTTCCTTAGCAGTAGTGGTGAGATCGGCATCTGGCTGTACTTTCGATTCAATACGAACCGAATGACCAATGAGTTCAGTTAGAACTGCCTCGAGAATTGCTCGGTTTTTCTGCTTAGCCAAATGATCGGCGTGAAACTTGAATTGAACCCCAATTGTTAAGACTGGTTGCTCATAAAGTAGTGGCTGTGCAGTTCGTAAGATAGCTACCAGTGATGATTCGCCAGCTTGAATAAGAGCATCGAGCGTTTTCTGCCACATTGCAGTTAGCTTAGTTTGGGGTAGGTTAGCCGGGGTAATTTGTTCTGCCACACTAATGGTCACCAATTCGGTCTTTTCCTGTATCGTTTCGTCCGAAATATCCGATACTTCATCCACAGAGACAGATTTCACCATTGGAATATCTGTCGTCTGACTTATGAGGGTCAATAGGGGAAGGGTGGCCACCGATGAATATTTCATCTGATATTTAGCTCTGACTAGTTTGGTCAGGATTGCGGATGGAGTATCGGATAGTTGACTACTAGCTAGTCGACTAGCTAGTGTATCAAATAGAAGATCCAAGAAAGCGCTTGCGTTTCCCCCTTGGTTAAAATAGTCCTGCATGTCACTAAGCAAGACCGGATCATTATTGCCACTCACGGCATCAAGATAACGGTTAAGTAGATTATCTTGCGGTAAACCAAATGTCTGCTTGACAATAGCCAGGGTAACTTGCTTCTCCTGTACCAACTGTTCAAGCAGCGTTGAGGCATCGCGAAACGAGCCTCGAGCCAGTTCGGCGAGTGCCGCGATGGCTTGCGGTTCTATCGAAAAATTTTCTTTACTAGCAATCATTGCCAGATACTCACCGATCGCCTCAGCCCTCGGGGTTCGAAAATCAAATCGCTGACAACGGGAGATCACAGTCGCGGGAACCTTGTGGAGTTCGGTTGTCGCGAGAATAAAGATCAGGTAGCTCGGCGGCTCTTCGAGTGTCTTTAGCAGAGCGTTAAAGGCTTCTTTGGTTAGCATGTGAACTTCATCGATAATAAAGACCTTCTTGCTTCCTTGCTGAGGGCGAAAACGAACCTGCTCCTGGAGCTCGCGGATCTCATCGATCCCTCGATTGCTCGCCGCATCGATCTCTACTACATCGAGACAGTCACCTTTACCGATCGATAAACAAAGTTCACACTCATTACAGGGCTCGAAACTCGGCTTGTCGTCGATTGAAGGACGATGCAGACAGTTTACTGCTTTAGCCAGTAGCCGGGCTGTCGTCGTCTTGCCCGTTCCTCGGCTACCAGAAAACAGATAGGCATGACCTACGCGATCAGCTAACAAGGCCTGTCCAAGAATGAGCCGGACTGTCTCCTGACCATAGAGCTCGCTGAATTGTTGGGGGCGATAGCGATGATAGTAAGACATGATTCTAATGACTAATTAGTAGATACTCGATCGTACCTTTTTGCAATGATAAGTTCAACATGGCAGTACTAGATTCCAGCGACTAACAACTAAAAACCAGTTCGTTTTTTCCCGAATTCATGTTACGCTATATGGGAACACTAAGGGAGGGGATAAAGGATGACACATCGCGAACTGATCAAGTCAATCGCCAAATCGATTGATCTAAAGCCTGATGAAGTCAGTCTTCTTTGGCAGGAGACCAATGCGATCATAGCTAAACAGCTAGCGGCACACGACAAGGTTCGTATCAAAAACTTTGGCTCTTTTGTGATCGTTAAGCACAAAAGTCGAACAGTCCCCGATCCTCGGCAGATGAGCAAAAAACTGGTCATCTTTGATCAGGCGTTGCCTAAATTCCGAGCAAGTGAACAGCTCAAGGCAAAGCTCAAAGGCATCGCTCCCTCACCTGACACAATTAATCCTGAAGCTATCAACCCTGAATCAATCATCAGCATAGAGAATCCTGATGAGACTGAATCGCCTGTAGCCCTAACCAAGCAAGAAACACTAGCTAAAGAGGCTGAAAATAAGCTCAGTGACATCATCCCTAAGAATGTCGATATCAAGTTGGTTGAGTTAACCAATCGAACGATTAGTAAAGATATCTTAAATCTCATTCCATTTAATGTCGCTAAAAAATACCAGATGGTGCCGATCGAGCAGAAAGGCCATAGTCTCATGCTCGCGATGATTGACCCTGGTGACCGTGAAGCGATTGATCTGGCAAGCCGTCAGACTGGTCTGAAGATTAAGCCAGCGATTACAACCTCAGCCGATCTGCAGTACATTTTGGATCAATATGGAACCATTGCCACGGAACTAAACGCTCTAGTCGATGAAGAAGGTAAAGTACCTGACAAAACGATTCAAGAAGAGATTGAGTCAGGGGAGAATATTGAAGCACCTGCAGCTAAGATCGTCGCTAATGTTCTCGAAAAAGCCGTGCGAGATAAAGCGTCTGATGTGCATATCGAACCCGAAGAAAAGTTGATTATTGTCCGTTATCGCATCGATGGCATTTTACAGAAAGTCCTAGAAGTACCAAAAGCGCTTCAGCCGGCGATTATCTCCCGATTGAAGATCATGTCTAACCTGAAGATAGATGAAGCACGTCTTCCTCAAGATGGTCGGTTAAGGATGACAATCGATAATTCTGAGATCGACTTTCGTCTTTCAACGCTCCCAACAGTCAATGGCGAGAAGATTGTGATGCGTATTCTCGATAAATCGGCCGGAATCTTAGGATTTGAAGAATTAGGTCTAGATGGGATCAACCTTGAAAGGATGGAAGATAATATCGATAAAGCTCACGGGATGGTCCTAGTGACCGGGCCGACTGGATCAGGTAAGACCACGACACTATACGCTGTGCTGGGCAAAATTATGAGCCCTACCATAAATATCGTGACCCTAGAGGATCCGGTGGAGTACCGGATTCCAGGCATCAACCAAAGCCAGGTCAATAGTATAATTGGTTACGATTTTGGCTCTGGCCTACGAACTATCGTTCGCCAGGACCCCGACGTCATCTTGATCGGTGAGATTCGTGATGGCGAGACGGCAAACATGGCTGTTCAATCGGCCTTAACCGGTCACATCGTCCTCTCAACCCTTCACACCAACGATGCCGCAGGAGCGATACCCAGGCTCATTGATATGGGCATCGAGCCTTTCCTGATCACTTCTTCAACCAATGCAATTATCGCTCAACGTTTAGTCCGAAAGATTTGTGAAAAATGTCAGGAGTCCGTTTCTTTGCCTGAATCGTCACTCGGGGAAACGCGAGATGAGTTGAAAAGGCTGCCCGAAAAATACCGACCGAAAGAAGGCGACTTAACGTTTTACCGAGGCAAGGGTTGTGATCAATGTAACAAATCAGGGTACAAGGGTCGGATGGGCATCTACGAAGTTATGCCAGTCAACGAGGCGATCAAACAATTGGCCTTGAAAAGGGTTACTTCTAGTGAACTTGAGGCCCAGGCCGTCACCGATGGCATGATCACCTTGAAACAGGATGGCTTATTGAAAGCACTCGCCGGCAAAACCACTCTTGAAGAAGTCTGGCGAGTCACCAAAAACTAAGGAAACAAATGCCCCACTATAGCTACAAGGCTAGAGACAAAGACACCCACAAACTGACAAGTGGGACCATTGAAGCAACTAATCCTGTCGAGGCTGCGAAGCGGCTGCGGGCCAAGAATTTGCTCGTCTTATCGGTCAAATCTGATACATCTTTCCATCTTGAATTTAATATTCTTAATCGAGTGACGGCCCGAGATCGCATTCTCATCGCTCGTGAGTTGGCTGTCATGGTTAAAGCTGGTCTACCGATCATCCAGGCTTTGAAATCGATACAGGACCAAACTAGTAATCCAGTGCTTAAAAAGACTATCACCTCAATCGTCAATGAGATTGAAGGCGGTACTTCACTTTCGCAAGCCTTTGCCAAGTTTCCCAAGATTTTTCCAGCCCTATTCGTGTCTGTGGCCAAGATTGGTGAGAAATCTGGCAAACTCGATCAGGTTCTTGAGCGTTTAGCATTGCAACTTGAAGGGGACGATGAACTGCTAAGTAAAATCAGAGGGGCCATGATTTATCCGATATTCGTTCTGGTAGCATTGTTTGCTGTAATCATTCTTATTCTTGTCTATATCGTGCCTCAGCTCTCAACTATGTTTGCTGATGTTGGTGCCGATCTGCCTGGCATTACCAAAGCGCTGATGGCTACCAGTAGCTTTGTCAGTAAGTATATTGTCTACTTGTTAATCTTTAGTTTCGTCGTAATAATTGGAGTACGTTCCTGGGCTAAACAACCGAGAATTGCCTACATCTTTGAGCAGATTAAATTCCACATCCCGGTATTCGGTGCCTTAGCTAAAAAAGTCCTCATGACTCGGTTCACTAATACTCTGGCGACCCTGCTCTCGGCTGGTTTGCCGGTCATTGAAGCGATCAAGACTACTGGCGATGTCATGAACAGCCCAACCTATCAGAAGTCACTAGCCAAGATTGCCAAGGAGATTGAAAATGGCCAAACCCTCTCAAAGTCACTACTGGCTGATAAGAATTTTCCAGCCATGATTGGCCACATGGCAGCTATCGGCGAGACATCAGGAAATATCGACACGACCCTATCCACTGTTGGTGGGTTCTTCGATAAAGATGTACAAAATATGACTCGCAACCTGTCCACCCTTATTGAGCCAATCCTCATGGCCGTCATGGGTATCGGGGTCGGTTTAGTCATTGCTTCAGTCATGGTACCGATATATAACCTGGCAGGAGCGGTATAAAATGCACTATCGTGCACATCGATATCGAAATGGCACTATATTAATCGAACTGGTTGTTTGCACCTTTTTAGTTGGCATTACTGCCGTCGCCTTATTCTCTGCCTTGATCATCGGAGCAAAGCTCAATCAACGAGCACGGCATTATACCCGAGCGAATGAGATTGCTGCCCAAGCGATCGAAATTGTGCGTGGCACACCGTATGCTACCCTGACCACACCATATAGTGGCACCTTCTTAGGCAATGTCGACCCCGTAACCGAGCTACCTAGCGGTTCGGGTTCGCTGGTCATCAGTTACAATAATTCTCCCACCAACACTGTTAAAAGAGCAGTGGTAACAGTTGGCTGGGTCGAAAAAGGGAATCCGGTTTCCATTGTCTATGCCACTCTTATTAGCCAGTAAGTTATTACTATGCAACAGAAGTTAAGTCATCGCAAAGGTGAAACTCTCTTCGAAGTCATTTTGGCCACAGCGCTCTTGGTCATCTTTGTCGCAGTTTTAACGACGATCATGATCAACATGTATAAAACCTATTCGATTGAGACCACGCGCAGTGGACTTCAACTTTCCTCAAAATCAGCTACTGGGCGGATCGTTAAGGTGGCTCAGCAGGGACTAAGCATAGTCAGCTCGCAAGGGTCATATACGACAACAGCCTCTTCAGTCATCATCCAGCTAGCTTCGATCGATGGAACAAAGACAATTATCCCGGCCACTTATGACTACATTATCTATCGTCTCAATCCGAGCAATACAAGCGAATTGCAGCAAATTACCGTTGCTGGCGTCGGCAGTGCTCGAGTCTCCGGGACCCGGTCCATCCTGAGCAACGTTAGTAGCCTAGCCTTGGCTTACTACGATGCATCAGGCACCTCAGTCGGCGCTACCTACGCCAATACTAAGCGTTTTAAGCTAACAATCGTAACGAGTGAGACTGCCACTAGAGAAACTGTCACCAATAAGTACGCAGAATTTATTACCCTACGCAATAAGTAGAGGAGTTGGTATGAGAAAACGAACCAGCAAACGCGGCTATATCCTGCTACTTTTTTTGACTGTCATGGCGATCGGCTTAATCCTAGCCAGCTCAATCCTCGTTTTGCAGGCCAATGTTTATCGAGCAGCTAAACATCAAAGTGATGGCAAAGACGCCACCTACCTAGCTGAAGCCGGAATCGATAAAGCCTATCAAACCTTCACGACAAACACGTCTTATAGTGGTGAAACCTTTAGTTTGAATGGACAGAATGTTACCACCTCTATTCAACCGGGCGCGACTGCCAATGAGAAATTCATTGTGGCCAGTTCAACGGTCAATGGTACCTTTAGACAGTATCGCGCTAAATTAGTGGCCAGTTCAAGTGGAGTAGCTGTGGCTTTTAACTATGCCATGCAAGCTGGAACGTCTGGCTTCGACATCGGTAATAATAGTATCTTGAATGGAAGTGTCTATTCCAACGGCAATATCACTGGCGGTAACGGTAGTAGAATAAATGGAGGAGCCAAAGCCGTCGGGACAATCTCCAGTCCAAATCCTTTAGTCAGTCCTGGCCCGAAACTGTCTGGCCAGCCACTTGAGCCGTTACCAGTCTTCGACGCAGCTTTCTGGAAGGCTAAAGCCCAAGAAGGAGGGACGATTACGGGTGACTATACGCCCGCAGATAATAGCACTCTAGGTCCTAAATATATCACCGGCAATCTGACTTTTGGTAATAACGTTCGCGTAACCATTAGTGGACCAATTTACGTAGATGGTTCAATTTCCTTCGGTAATAGTCCGGTACTAACCGCCGATGGTAGTTTAGGTAGTCAGGGTTCAATGTTAGTCACTGAACAATCGCTTAGTCTTGGCAACAGCATTACGATCAACAACAATAACAATGGTGGTTACCTACTTTTAGCGACCGTTAGCACCGACGGGATAAGTATTGGTAATGGCGCTACCGCTATTAACGGTCCACTTTATGCACCAAACGGCACTATTTCCGTTGGCAACAACGCGCGAGCCGTAGCTTTTACGGGTAAGGGAATCAGCACTGGCAATGGTACAATTGTCACCTACGATGAGGGTTTAGCCGATGCTAGCTTCGGCACCGGCGCTACAGGTGGTTGGACCTTGCAAAAGGGTAGTTTTCAAGAGTTCTAGTGAGCAATGACCTAGTAATTGGCTTATTCTCCACCAAGAAACTTTGTGGTATAGTAATGGTTGAGGAGGGAAGTTATAAGTTTTTTGCCCATTTCTCGGCACTTTGGTGTCGATATCGACGTCCATTCATTACGGGTCGCGGTTGTCCGTGCTGGAAAACAGCATACAGTTCGTAGTGTGAACGAAATCGCCCTAACTCACAATCCATTTCTCAAGAATGGTATTCGTAACAAGGAAGAGCTTCAGGCCAAGATCAAAGAGGCCTGCGACAGTGCCAAACCCCGGCCAATCAAGTTGACAAAGGCAGTCTGTAGCTTACCTGAGTCGTCGGTATTTTCGAAGGTTATTAATCTACCAAGATTAGCAAAAGCTGAGCTAGCTCAGACAATTCCTTTCGAAGCAGCCGACTTTTTGCCTATGCCTCTCGATGAAATGTATCTTGACTGGCATATCGACGACGTCGTAACTCTTCATAAAGACAAGCCAACCCAACAAGTCTTAGTAGTGGCTGCACCAAAAAAGTTAGTCGACGATCTGCAAGATGTCTTTATTCAAGCCGGATTTGAGCTACTCTGTCTCGAGAGTGAACCCTTCTCTTTGGCTCGTTCGCTCGGTCCTTTGATGCCAACTAAAACCGTCAGCGTGATCTTAAACTTTGCCCACCACGTTACGACAATCATCCTGGCTAATCGATCAGTTATTAAGTACACTGCCACAATTCCAATTGGGAGCGAGAAGTTGGCTAAGCACAATCAAGTCTACTTAAGAGCAATCGGCGATGAGATTCAAGAGAGCATCCGCTACTATCACAACCGACTAGGCGAAGAAGGGGCGATACAAATGATTCTGCTAACTGGTGCGGGGGCCATGCAAAGCACCATGACCAAAGATCTTCAAAATATTATTAAGATACCGTGTTATGTTGGCCATGCCCCAGTTAAATTGCCGAACAATGCGCCGGTTCATCCTCGCTTCAACACAGTGATTGGTTTAAGTCTATGGAAGCAACTCTAATATGAAAAGTGGAACTATCAATTTATTACCCCATATACAGGAAGTCTCACCGGCGACAGCCCACAAGACCTTTCTGTTTTGGGTTAGCCTGCTGACTGGGGTGGTAGTGCTGACCGGCTTCACAGCGTATCTGTGGGTTGATCTAAAAACGATTAAAGAGCAGACTGCACTTAAATCACTCGAGGAGCAAGATCTTAAAAAAGCCATCGGAAAGGCTGATCAGGTTCAGGAATATTTGGGCTATATTCTGGACCGAAAGTCGACCTATGAGGAGCTCGAGCTCCGGGCCCTTGACTACACCGGAGCCCTTCAAGCCCTAGCGGTGGCGACGCCCCAAAATTTGAGCCTAACAACTGTGAGTCTCGATCCATCAAAGATAATCCTTACTGGTGTTGCTGCTGAACGAGCCCAAGCTGTCACCTTCACTGAAAATCTACAAAAGAGTAAACAATTTAGTTCAGTCTTACTGAGTCAGGCCAATAATCAGATTAATGGTGTGCAGTTTACTGTCACGATGGACTTCACTAAAGCCGTCCCTCAACCAAAGGCTAGCCCATGAAACCCATGCAAATTGTATTAATTATCGCGATTCTTGGGAGCGCCATGCTCGTCTATTTTTTGACCTATCCGATCTATCTCGATCGAAGTCTAAAAAAAGTTGAGTTAAGTCAGATCTCTAAAGAGGTCGGCGATCTTAAGAAGAGTGGCGATTTTCTTAAGGATTTAGCTAATCAACCAATTCTTAGTCAAAAGGCGGCAAGTGCCAAGGACCTCATCCCCCTCGATGAGCAACAAGAGGTCTATATCGGCGAGATCGAACGATTATCCAAACTCTACGGCCTGACCCTCTCTACCATTACCTTCAGCGAAGCCACCGCCAGTAAAAGCGTCGCACCAGCTGAGACACCCGAAACGACCAAGGTGAAACCCGGGGAGACGGCCGTTACGCCCAACATCAAAAAAGGCATCCGTGAAATTAAATTCAATACCGCGGTGATTGGTGACTTTAGCGGGGTTATCGATTTCACCAAAGCGCTACGCACTCTCAATCGCTACACCACAATCAGTAGCGTCAAGATGACCACCAGTGAAGTTGGATTAACTACCGCAATTGAAGGCTTGATTTATACCAAGCCACAACCCAAGAGTCCACCGCTTGACGGCAAGATCTCAGCTGAGGCTTGGAAATACCTCGATCGTATCGTCAGAGTAGCGGACACAAAATCTGATACTTCAGGCAAAAGCCTGTCGAACCCGTTCGGTACTTTCGCAAGCCCCAGTCCAAGCCCTACAGTAACAGAATCTCCTTCGCCTACACCTATTGCCTCGCCAACGGCGAAACCATGAAGTTATATGTCAGGGGCAATAAAAAAATCTCCCGGTTAGTGGAGATTTTTTATTTATAACGTGCGCTGTGTTTACTCATCTTTCGCATGTTCAGCTAGCACCTTCTCAATCCTTTTGATCAGATCGCCTGGCATGACTTCACTTTTAACATAATAATCAACTGCACCACTTTTGATCCCCTTTACTTTGTCAAGTTCCTGGATCAACGCAGTCAATAAGATAACCGGTATCTTGGCGAGCGTAGGGTCAGCCTTCAAACGCTTCAAGACATCAAGACCGTTCATCTTGGGCATCATGATATCAAGCAATATGAGATCAGGCTTATTTTTCGCCTCAGCCAAACCCGCTTCGCCATCGTGCATGACGGTCACCGAATAACCAGCTGCCTTCAGCCGTTCCGAATACATCTCCGATAGGACGATATCGTCATCGACTAACAAAATATGTTTTCCAGTTGCCATCATCACTCCTTATACGTTCTGTCAGACTTTTACGAGTATAGTATACCACACTATGCAAGAGGTAAGGTGAAGTTAAAGGTGCTGCCCTTGCCTGACTCACTCTTGACCCAAATCTTTCCACCTTGGAGCTCAATAATATTACGGGTGATGTAGAGACCGAGGCCTGTCCCGATCTTCTCCGCCGCGGCTGAGTCATCTTGAACCCTATAGAACTTCTCAAACAAATGTTCAAGGTGATTGGGCGCAATCCCGATACCCGAGTCTTTGACCGAGAAGGTTACAAATTTCTTATCGACTTCAGTGGAGACTTCAATTATACCCTTTGGCTTGTTGTATTTGATCGCGTTGGAAATGAGGTTAATGATCACCTGGGTCAAGCGATCAGCGTCGGCCAAGACTTTAGGCAACGGTTTTGGTGGGGCAATGTATTTAAGGGTCAGCCCCGACTGATCAACCCGAACCTTAATCTCATCGATAGCCGATTGCAGGACCGGCGTCGGATCGAGCGGTACCTTGTTCACGACAATCTTGCCACTCTCAATTCGTGAGACCGAAAGCAAGTCAGTCACCAACTCCGCCAACCGTTTAGCCGATATCTGAACTTTACGAAGGTACTCCTCGGCCTTAGGATCGACCTTAGCCATCTTTTCGTCCAGAATCATGGAAAGATACCCCTCAATCGCCGCCGTCGGTGTCAACAGCTCGTGAGAGGCGATAGAGACAAACTCACTTTTCAATTGATCGTCTTCATAGAGCCGCGACTTCTCAATCGACGATGCCGTCTGTTTCGCCGCAATGTCGAGGAACTGAAGGTCTGTATCGCTATAAGAACTACCTGAAAGCTTTGGTCCAATTAGGAAGATACCAATCAACTTATCGCCAACCCGCATTGCCAGAGCTACTTCGGCTTCAAACTCCTGCAAGCGAGCCAGCTCCTTTTCGCAAGCCGGATGCTTTTCTTTCTCCCGTTCGACATTAAGTCGAAGCTCATCGGCTACCATCAGCATGTGCTTCGGATCACTAAAGTGCTTCACCAGCGGGTCATCGGTCGTCAGCTTAAACTGAGCGGTAGTCTTGTAACCGATCGACTCCGTACGTTTTACACTCAGTCCCTCTTCTTTACTCAGCGCCAAAATAAACGTCGCCGCCTTATTCGCCCGCACCGCCTTAGTCACAACATTCATCATCTCCCGCAAAGCCTCATCCAGATCAGTGACACTATTAAGCTTCGAAGCCAAATCAGCCGTAACTTCCTGAGCATTATATTCACCAACAAAGAGATACTTGTCAGTCTTAGCCACAAGCCATTTACGAAGTGGGTCAAAACCAGCAGCAATCATTGCTGCTGCTATAAAATCAGCTGCAATACGTTTAGTGTCAAACAACAGTTCAAATCCACTGCCAAAAATTGCTGCAAAGAAGAAGACGATTGTACTATATGCTAGGACTGCAAAAAGCAAGAGACCTGAGTAAACTACAGTGCGTTTAATAATAACTCTGATGTCAAAGAGATGGTGAGCAACCATCGCATATGCAATAGAACCAGCTAGTATTAGTGTATATGCAGGAGTGAAGATCATGAATGTGGTATCTTTGAACGCAATAACAATTACGAAATTACTTAATGCAATCAGACCAAAGGTAGTGATGATGCCTGATGAGAGCAAAGACAACTGGCGCCTCATTAGACCTGACGCATGTAAGGTTTTCTTAATTAGTAGTACTAAAGTGCCTGAAAAAATAGTTACTACAAGGATAAGAAATGCAATGATTCCTGGTCCCGGGACTGGGTTTGGAACTGGAGTCATACCATCTATACCTGTAAATAGAAAGGGTGAAGCAGCGACCAGCATAACTAGGAGAGTATAACCTGATGAGAGGTACAGGTATTTTGGCTTCAATTGGATTGTGGTACTGGGAAAGGTGTGAACGAATAAAAATAAGCTAAATATCTGGGCCGCAGCGAATACGATGACCGCCCTAGCATTAATAAGCGCTAGGTGTTCAGCATTAGGTATTTCCGACAACCGAGTACCAAGCAAACGGTTAAGGTAATTTGGAATGAGCCATATAACCGTGACAATGATGAGTAACAGAAAAAGTTGATTTGTACGACTCTTAGGGTTGGCTCGGTAAGCAAACATACCAAGAGACACATTACCAATGATACTGATGATTAGTACAAAGAGTTCTAACACAATTCCCTCCCTGGGAGAATAAACCTATCCGCCTTACTATATACTCGATACTCGACTTGTCAGGATTACAAAAGTGGGCTAACTCCCAACACCTTCAAGGTGCTGCTTGAGCTGCTCAAAATTTTCCATGACCTCTTTAGTATGCTGTGCACGCCATCGCTTATAGCCAGGTGATTGCGTTTCTGGCACTAAACTAGACTCTAAGTCGAGAGAATATCTGCCAGACAACATCGAGTCTCCAAGCAACACTCTTCGGGCTACAAAACTCATAGTAACTCCGGCTATTAGTGCTGCTGTACCGAGCTGTGGCCACGTATTAAGTTCTTTTCCAACTTGTTCAAGTGAGTCCTGAGCCCGAGGCGTAGCCTCTTCTAGATGTACCATGTCGGCGATAATAGCAAGTTTCTTCGGGAAGGGAATATTTGGCGTAATGCTATCAAGATCATACTTATCAAGTCGACCGTGAAAAAGCGGTCTATCGGGTTCTAGATCAAAACGCTCTACATCAATCAAGACACCGTCCCCATTATCTGCTGCCATGATAACAGGTATCCCGAGTCTTCTGGCTTCTTTGCGAGATTCTATTTTAAGATAAGGATTGTCCATTTCTTCTATAAAAAGATCTAGTCTGGGTTCCTCGAACCAGCCCTTAAAATCACCGGTATTAAGTCCATTTGAATAAACATCAATCTTTAAAAATGGATCAATCTCTAGAGAGCGCTGGGCAAAGTAAATCGCCTTATTCATATTAACCGCACGTGCAGGTGCCATCAAGCGGTTAAGATTAGGAACTGATATAACATCCATATCAGAAATTTTAATATGGCGAGGACCGCCGTTAAGCACCAGGGTGTTAAGTACATTGGAGCCAACGCTCATACCAGCAATTCCTACGGTTTTCGACTGAAATATCTTCTGTTCATCGGCTGTGATCAAATTACGATTACGAGAAGTTCGCAATTTAACATAAATATCTTCCGAGGGAAAGTGAACCAGCGATTGGGACCAGGGGTAATAAACCCATACACCCTGCTCAGAAAATGGCCCTTTGTCTCTCAAAACCTGAAAAAACTTTTCCTTTGCATCAACAAAGCCTGGATGACCAGGTTTAAGGCTAGGATTTTCGATTTCAAAAAGTTCTTCCAAGCAATGCTCATATATATCGTTCTCTAAGGTAACTGGTCGTTCAACCCTGAGCTTCTCCAACGCGAACGTATCGGTACCTTCGATCATATCTATTTTAGTTGATTCTTCGTAACTCATGAAAGCCTCTAACCGTTCTTAGGTACCCAGCGATGCTTGATGTTGATTTTGAACATCTCATGACCATAGGCTTGTAGGGTAACTTTAGGATGTGCTTTTTCCTTGAGTACACTATGGGTATTATGGTACTCTGAGTTGCTTTTTCTCAGAACCTCAGTTAGCACACGCGTGATAGTGGCGACTAAGTAATCCTTCGGTTCGATTTTGGGTGCTAATTCAACAACAAGATCAAGACAAGGATCTAAATGGTTACCGTATTCAATAGCCATCTTGAACTTTCCACTAACATACTTATTGATTCTCTGATCGTCTAGCCCTTCCTTGATATTCTCTGGATAGATATTGGCGCCGTACAACTGAACTGTAAAATCGCTTCGACCAAATAGATATACCAGTGGCAATCGCCAGTTTGAGTGGGATAGCTTGCTATCTGCTAAAATATCTTCTAAGTTACGACCGTTACTAATCAAACTCGACACAGCTTGACTATATCGAATTATACCTCCAGCGTCTCCAATATTATATCGAATCAGGGGAATGCCGGAAGATGAGGTGAATAAAAGTGTATCATCTGCTGATTCAAAGAACTTGAATAGTGGGTTGTAAGAGACGATAGATGGGATCCTATCGTTCGAAAAATTCTGGGATGCAAAACTTTTGTCCTCACTTGCTTGCTTACGAAATGTTATAGATGTAGGAGTCTCAATCCCCAGCAATGCTGAGTCAGCAGTTCCATACATGTTTATTGCGCTATCAAGCAAACTCTTTGCACCAATAACATTCGTGATACGCTCTCGCCAATGCTCACTAAATGCTTCGCCCCCGAAAAAGAGCTTTGTATTATACCGCTTCCAATCGATTCCGTCTCTCTCACCAAGATCTAATACTTCTTTGATTAGTGGCGGATAACCGCCAATGATTATTTGGTCAAACTGCGCACCTATCCCTTTTACTAATGCGAGTATGGCTTCGAAATTAGTACCGGGCGTTGCGATTGCCATAGGATAGCCCTTTTCAGCAATTCTTAGACTTGAAGCAAACGTGAAAGGCCCAGCAATGTACATGCCCATAGCAAAACATATAATAACTAGGCTGTTAGTATCATTAGCTTTAAATAGGTATCGGTAAGTGAGTCCGTACCAATGATCAACCTCTCTTTCTTGCCATATATCACGAGGCCAGAAAAAAGGCACCCCAGTCGTTCCAGAGCTTACAGAGATAACGTTAAGCACCGTTAGGTCACCATCCCAGCATAGGTCTTCTAATGGGTACTTCGTAAGATAATTTTCTTTTGTAATTATAGGAACGCTGCGAAAATCTTCCGCAGACTTGATGTCATTTGGTGCAATACGATGTTGGTTAAGAAATTTCCTATACGCTGGTACTCGCTGAGAAGCAGCTTGGAAAGTTTCCATTGCTTTTTTCGCACCTATGTCGTCCCAAAATTGAGGCGGCTTTGTATTGAGCTCATTATTCTGTTCTTCGATACTCATCGCTAAAAACTGTCTGTAGTAGTCAAAGCCCTGTCCACTAGGAAAGGTCATACTGTGCCCTTAAACGCAATCTGATTAGTTGATTCAGGACTAACCACTTTCAAATGCTGCCTATGGGGCGTATACTTATCAAAAATATTCATATATTCTATTTTATTAGGTAGATTCTTATCTCTTTCGTCCGACTAACCAATTATACATCCCAATTTAAGAAAACGGTAGACATGAATAACACAAAAAGCAAAAAGATCGCATTAGTATTCGGTGGTAACGGATTAATAGGTAGCACTATTGCATCCCTTTTAAAGCGTAAGAATTACGATGTAATAGTTATTGACAGCAAACAGAGAGTGAGTCAAAAGAAGTATTCCTTGGTTAAAACCGATGCCCTAAAAAACGATGCCGTGGCGCATTTGCTGATTGAGCAGCAGCCCAATTTAGTTGTTAACTGCATTAACATCGCCACTATCTATTCTCACAACCCACGCAAGGGCTACCCAAATATTATTCAGTTCTACTCGAACCTTTATAGAGGGCTTTCTACTATTAAGCATCCAGTCCACTATATCCAGGTAGGTACTACAGGCTCAGGCGGGCTTGGGTTCAACATACCCTTCACTCACGGCGAAAAGTCAGAGGACTTGCCAATCATTCACAAGGCAGCATTCGCCGGTATCACGACTTCGATGCTCACGCTTTTATCTCGATCATTTGATGGCCTACACAGCATATCTGAAATTAAGCCTGGCTTAGCGGTATTTCGAGACGATATAGTACGAAGCAAGTTCAATAAGTCACGTCTTATCCTCCTAGACGGAGGGGAAAGCGGACACTATACATACGACGAACTCCGCATGCTCGTGAACTTCATGGGATTTACTACAGCAGAGCGGGTTACGGACAAGGTTGTTGAGATTATCGAGAAGAAAAAAATCCGTAAAGTCATCTCACACTTTGATATTATCGAAAATCTTAATAGAACTATCATTGTGCCAACAGCTAACGACCTAGCCAAGCGAGACTTGCTTCTCGAGTCCATGCAAAAACTATCTGGCAAGCAATATATTATCGCTACAGGCAGCCTTGGACCACCAGCACTAACTCGTGATCTTATCCTAAGTTATCTTCACCTCAGCGACCGACCGGAAACGAAGGGGGCACTTGGAACTAGCCTCAGCCAAAATCAGGCAGTCTCCGACACCTTGACCTATATTGCGAAGCACAACAAGAAACTTTTTGGATACCTGAAAGGTGAGCTCAATTACCAAAACTACCACGCTCTTCAGAAACACACTAGGAACTGCGATGAGCCTTGGCAGATTGCGACAAAAAAGTATTATGCATAGCAAAAATAAGCTGCTCTGCTATAAACAACAGTTTTATGTCAAAAATATTCCTCTTTAATCTTGGGATTTCAGGTTTAATCTGGTGGTTTGCTGTTTACCTGGTTAGTCGAAATACCAGGAGCAAAGTTGCTTGGATTTCAGCTGCTTTCTTAGCGAGTATATCGACCTACGCCCTCGCGAATAATGTGTCTAGAAATCTACTAATCTACGAACACTATAATATACTTTGGCGGTTTTCTGATTGGTCATATCTTCTGCCAATTGCCTTGATCTTTCACTTCAGTGTAGTAGTAAGCAATAATAAAGGCCTGGGCAATAGAACTTTTCTTTTTTTGGTGTACTTTTTAGTTGCATTGTTACAACTACTAATTACTACGACTCATCTTATTTTTCAACAAGCAGTTAAAAGTCCAACGCCAGGGGTTGGCTACGTAAGTCCACAGGGGCCACTGTTTTGGTTGATTGGCTTATTCACTATTATCGCTAGCTTAGGCGCGATCAAGAACTACTCAACATCACTCACGAAAGATGGATTAGAACAAGGGCAGAAAATTAAATATCTACTAGCATTTTCTAGTGCTGCTTTGTACCTTATTACAACACCCATCATGCTGTATCTTTATTATGCTCACCTAGAAGCCTTAACTATCCAATTGACTCCATTCATCCTCGGTCTACCTCTCATCCCGCTGCTGATCGCGATCCTTTTTTACAGACTAATCAGCGATATTGATTATATTTTTAACTGGAAAGAATTTTCTTATTTAACTATCACTATTTTCTTACTTTGCACCATCAATGCTTCACTCTTTGTAATCTTCATTGCCCCACAAATTGGTGAGTTAGCTTATATACTTTCAGGAGTGTTCTTATTTGTCACTATCTTCACTCACGGTTTCTACGACTGGCTGACAACTTTTGTCCGTGATCTTATCTATAACGCCGGTAAGGGGTTCTCGCTCATTACTGACGCCGACGTTGCCGATTTAGTCCGCAACTTTCATGTGCCGGAGAAGCTTGAGACGAACGCAATCGTCAAATTTAAGGCTCTGAAGAAGCGAACGAAGGACGGTAAAAGTATCGATGCGGCACAAGAGCTAACGCGCGAAGCAATTGAATACCTCAAGCAGCCGGACTTCCCTCGCCGCACAAAACAGAATTTGAAATATCAGGCACTGAAGATGTCCGCTATCGATGGGTCTGAAGAGGGGCAGATCATGTGGGAGTTGGGATTTGAAGGGTACCCAGTGAAGATTATGAATGGAGAGAACGCCACTCGAAAGCCACTGTTCAAAGTTGAATCAATGAGCGACTACACGGCCACTTCCCGTAACGCCTACATGGCACTTCGGAAAGAAGCGTTGCATGACTTGGCTTGGCGGTTGAGTTATCTGGAGAAGCTGTCTCGCTAAGAGTGATTTTGACCCTTTAGCTAATCACTGTGCTACAATGTGACAGCTAAAGGATGCCATGACAGAAGAAAAGAAGCCGCAGTTTGTTCACTTGCATACGCACAGCCATTATTCGCTGTTGGATGGTTTGGCGAAAGTGGATCAGTTGGTGGACCGGGCCAAGGAGTTGGGGATGGAGGCGTTGGCCCTAACCGACCATGGGGTTATGTATGGGTCTGTTGAGTTCTACCAAAAGGCTAAAAAGGCTGGGTTGCACCCTATCATTGGGGTTGAGGCATACTTGGCGCCACGTAACCTGACGGACAAGCAACCGAAGATCGATGCGACGTATTACCACCAGATTTTGTTGGCCGAGACGTATGAAGGTTATTTGAACCTTATGAAGCTGGTCTCAATCGCCCACTTGGAGGGCATGTACTACAAGCCGCGGATCGATCTCGATACCTTGGCCTTACATTCGAAAGGCTTAATCGCCACTTCCTCCTGTTTGGGTGGCATGATCCCTCAGGCCTTGCTTCGAGACGACCAAGAGGAAGCCGAGAAGATCCTTAAACGGTTTATCGAAATCTTCGGTAAAGATAATTTTTTCATCGAACTTCAGCACCACCCGAAGATGCCTGATCAGGTGAAGACTAACCCAAAATTGATTGCCTTAGCTCGAAAGTTTGGTCTGAAACTAATCGCGACAGGGGACATACACTACGCGTTCCATGAAGAAAAAGAGGCCCACGAGGTGCTGTTAGCGGTCAACACCGGCTCATCACTTGATCAACAAGATCGCATGACCCTAGCCGACATCGATCTCCATATGGAGAGCCCGGAGTTTTTTGCCGAAAACTTTGCCCACGTTCCAGAGATTTTACAAAACAGTGTGGATATTGCCAAGCGCTGTCAGGTGGAGTTGCCGCTCGGTGCTAATTTGCTACCCGAGTTCGATGTACCCGAGGGCAAGACGGACGATGAGTATTTGCGTGAGCTCACACAGAAAGGCCTCGACTATCGATACCCAAAAATTACAGCGAGAAATGGGGGAAAACAATCAGACGATCGACGAGAAAAAGCTAAAATCCAAATGGAGTTTGAACTAAAAACGATCGCTGGGATGGGCTTTTCTAGCTACTTCTTAATCGTTCAAGACTTCGTGAACTGGGCGAAAGATAAAGGCATCTACGTCGGTCCGGGTAGAGGTTCAGCGGCTGGCTCGATCGTTTCCTATCTGTTAAAGATTACCGACCTCGATCCGCTCGACTATGATTTCCTGTTTGAACGGTTCCTGAACCCTGATAGAATCTCCATGCCCGATATCGACATGGACTTTGCCGATGACCGTCGGGGTGAAGTCATCAATTATGTCCGAGAGAAGTACGGTGATGACCATGTGGCCGGCATTATTACTTTTGGAACCATGATGAGTCGAGCCGCAGTGCGTGATGTTGGCCGGGCTTTAGGCATGACCTACGGCGAAGTCGATACGATCGCTAAACTCATCCCACCACCCATCCAAGGTCGTCACATCCCTTTGAAAAAATCACTCGACCTAGTTCCCGAAATTAAGCAGAGGTATGATTCAGATCCCCAAATCAAACGCCTCATCGATCTGTCATGCCAGCTTGAAGGAACGGTTCGTCACGCCTCGCAACACGCCTGCGCTATCGTCATCACCCCCAGACCGTTAACCGAGTTTGCACCGGTACAGACTGCTCAAAAGGGTGATGTTGGCCAAGTAACCCAATATTCCATGAAGCCGGTTGAAGAGATTGGCTTACTTAAGATGGACTTTTTGGGCTTGTCGAACCTGACAGTCATGCGTAATGCGATTCGAATTATAAAAAAGGTCTACAATAAAGAAGTCGACATCCACAACCTACCGCTCGACGATCCTAAGACCTACCAGTTGCTGGCCAAAGGTGAGACCACTGGGGTCTTCCAGTTGGAGAGCGAAGGCATGAAGCGCTACATCCGTGAGCTGAAACCGACCGTCTTCAACGACATCATGGCCATGTGTGCTTTATACCGTCCTGGACCAATGGCTAACATCCCCGTCTATATTGCTCGCAAATATGGTAAGGAACAAGTTGAATATCTTCACCCTAAGCTAGCCAACGCCTTCGCTAACACCTACGGCATCCCGGTCTATCAGGAGCAGGTCATGCAAGCGTCGAAAGATATTGCAGGTTTTACGGGCGGGGAAGCCGATACCTTACGCAAAGCCATGGGCAAGAAGATTCCCGCCCTCATGAAGGAGATGAAGGCCAAATTTATCGATGGCTGTAAAACACATTCCCAGATCGATACAAATCTGGCTAAACAGATTTGGCAACAGTTCGAGGAGTTCTCTGCCTATGGCTTCGTTATGGCCCACGCCGGCTGCTACGGCATGATTGCCTACCAAACGGCCTATCTTAAGGCTAACTACCCGGCCGCCTTCATGGCCGCCTTGCTGACTTCAGACTTCCAGAACCTGGATAGGATAGGTATCGAGATTGCGGAATGCGAGAAGATGGGGATTAGAGTCTTGCCGCCAGATGTAAACGAAAGTTTCGTCGAATTTGGGGTGATTACAAGTTCTCAGCGATCAGTTATCAGTAATCAGAAAGAAGTCGCCCTGACAGCTCGTAATGAGACTATCAGATTTGCGCTCTCGGCGATTAAGAACGTGGGCCTTGGCGTATCAGAAAAAATCTATGAGGAACGGGTTACTAACGGTCCTTACCTTTCTCTTGAAGATTTCGTCTGCCGACTTGGGACTGAAGTACTGAACAAGAAAGTACTCGAAGCTCTCGCCAAAACAGGGGCTTTAGATAAACTAGGGGAGCGCAACCAGATGTTAGCCGGCGTTGAGGCAATTGTGAAGTACACGGCCATGCTCTCCAAGCAGTTTAACAACAACCAAATGGACTTGTTTGGTTTCGCGGCCGATAAAAGCTCGGCAGCCGCTTCAGTAAAGATCCCTCTACCCGATGTGCCTTCAGCCGACTCGAAGCAACAGTTAGCC
>CAYGGE010000007.1:0-40394 GCA_964349485.1 uncultured Candidatus Saccharibacteria bacterium | reverse complement strand
AGCGGAGGACTCATAAGCCTTAGGTCGGTGGTCCGAATCCACCCGCAGCCACCAAGTAGTTATCTGGTTATCTAGTTCTCTAGTAATATTCTGTTCCCGAACTAAATAACCAGATAACTTGTTAACTAGTAAGCCGTTAGGAGCATTCGTGAAACCAAAGAATAGTGTGACTAAGAATATCATTTTTATCGTTCTCGCCTTCGTGGTGATTAGCAGTTTCTACGTCTTTGCCGGATATCGTCCCCAGCAGTCGAAGGAAGTGAATATAACCGAGGTGACGAGGGCGATTCGGGACGGCTCGATCGAGAAAGTCACTATCGACGGCAATAAGATACTGGCTAAAAAGAAAGACGGTACAGTGCTCCAGGCCTACAAAGAGGCTAGTGCGACGCTGAAAGACTATGAGATTACTCCCGAGAAAGTCACGATTGATGTGAAGAATCCGAATCGGGGTGATGCTTGGGCCTCCTTACTCTCGACGATCTTGCCACTTCTCCTCTTCGGAGGTGTGCTGTGGTTCATGATTCGTTCCGCTCAAGGTGCCAACGGTCGAGCGATGTCGTTTGGTCGTTCAAGTGCTAAGCTTTTCGTTCCAGGTAACAAGCGAACTACTTTTACCGATGTAGCTGGTCTTGAAGAGGCGAAGCAAGAACTAAACGAAGTCGTTGAGTTCCTTAAAACACCAGATAAATTCAAAAAACTCGGGGCTGAGATCCCCAAAGGTGTGCTGTTAGTCGGTCCAGCGGGAGTAGGCAAGACATTGCTGGCCCGAGCGGTGGCTGGTGAGGCTAGCGTACCATTCTTTACTATCTCCGCTTCAGAATTTGTGGAGATGTTTGTTGGCGTCGGGGCGGCGCGAGTTCGTGATCTGTTTCAGAAAGCCAAGCGCAATGCACCGGCTGTTTTGTTCATCGACGAGCTTGATGCGGTCGGCCGCCAGCGTGGCTCTGGTATGGGTGGCTCCCACGATGAACGAGAACAAACCTTAAACCAGATTTTAGTTGAGATGGACGGTTTTGAGCCAAATCAAGGTGTTATCGTCCTAGCCGCGACAAACCGACCGGATGTACTTGACCCCGCCTTACTTAGACCGGGCAGATTTGACCGAAAAGTAATCCTTGGCAATCCCGACAAAAAAGAACGTGAGCTGATCTTGGCAATCCATTCGCGCAATAAACCCCTTGGCGATGATGTTGACTTAGCAAAAGTTGCGGCCGGTACAATTGGCATGAGCGGAGCCGAACTGAAGAATATTATGAACGAGGCAGCCATTTTAACAGCTCGCGACAGTAAGAAAATTATTACCCAACACTACCTAAATCTAGCGATTGAAAAAGTGATGATTGGTCCGGAACGCAAGAGTCATATACTCTCTCAAAAAGAGAAGGAAATTACAGCGATTCATGAAGGTGGACACGCTATTGTCGGTCATGTGTTGGAACACTCCGACCCTATTCATAAAATATCGGTCGTCAGCCGTGGGATGGCCGCTGGCTATACTTGGAGTTTGCCCGAAGAAGACGTACATCTGTATCCTAAAAGTAAATTCCTCGATGACCTGGCTTCAATGTTAGGCGGTCGGGTTGCTGAGCAGCTGATGTTCAACGAAATTACGACTGGAGCTGAGAATGACCTACAGCGGGCAACTGGTCTGGCTCGGCGCATGGTAACCCAATACGGTATGAGTGAGAAACTAGGGCCCTTGACATATGGGGAGCGGGAACAACAGGTCTTTCTCGGTCGTGACTGGTCAGAACATCGTACTTACTCCGATGCCATTGCCATGGAGATTGATAGTGAAGTGAAACGGTTGATAACCGATGCATACTCCAGAGCCGAAACCGTGCTTAAAAAGCACAAGTCCTTCTTACAAACATTGGCCGATAAACTCATGAAAGATGAGACGGTTGATGCGGACGAATTTTTGACTATGTTTGATACATCGATCGGAAAAAGACCAGCAAAATAGGTTTCTGACATAACCGATCTAAAAAAGCCTAAGCATTTCACCTAGGCTTTTTTAGATGCAAAAGCGCCTCCGATATGGTATCGTAAATTAAGTAACGCTATGAACTCCTAAGGAGGGAGCTGATGGCTATTCTTTCCGCAACCGGCCGAAGTAAGCATCCGGATGCGGCTATCGCTGTTAATGAGGCAGTAACTCAAGCGATGAGCAAGCTCGGGAATAATCCGCCAAGCCTAGCTTTGGTGTTTGCTTCAGTCAGTTACGATCAGCAACGTCTGCTATCCAGTCTGCGTTCAGCCTTACCAGCTGGTGTAAAAGTTGTGGGTTGTTCTGATGCGGGTGAAATCACCGAAAATGGTCCCGAAAAAAAATCGATTGCCCTCATGTTGTTATCGGTACCCACCCTAAAAATATATACTGCGGTGGCTGGTGATATTGCCGCCGACGCTGAAGCCGCGGGGCGAGATATCGCGACCCAAATCCAAACTCAAGCGGGTGGTAGACCGAAGGTTTTCTTCATGATGCCTGATGGTTTGGTTGGCGATGGCGCGGCGATCGTTAAAGGGGTTCAGTCAGTCTTTGGGTCGACCTATCGATTTGTCGGCGGCTCAGCAGGGGACGACTTTTTGTTTCGCAAGACCTATCAATATCATGGGGAAACGGTTTACTCAGGGACGATCGTAGCAGTCGGAATTGACGGAGATATTGCGAGCGGGATAGGGGTACGTCACGGTTGGAAGGCTTTTGGGATTACGCACAAAGTGACTAAAGCGAAGGGCAATATCGTCTATGAGATCGATCACCTACCGGCGATTAGTATCTATGAAGAATACTTTGGCAAAGAAAATTCTGACCTGTTGAAAGTCGGTTCATTAGCCAGATTATCGCTAACCTATCCACTTGGCATGCAGGTTGCGGATAGTCCGGAGTGGTTAATTCGCGATCCGCTGTCAGTTGATGACAACGGCGCTATTACTTGCGCTGCGGCCATCCCACAAGGTGCAGAAATTCAAATTATGCTTGGAGGTAAAGAAGAGGCAATCGCGGCAGCTGAACAAGCAGCGAGCCAAGCCATGTCCGAGCTGGGCGCTCATGTGCCAAAAGCGATAATCAACTTCAATTGTATTGCCCGGAGTCGTCTATTCGGGCTACATGCTAGCGATGAGACTCAAGCAATTATTAATGCGATTGGTCCGGGGACGCCACTGCTTGGTTTTTATACATATGGCGAACAGGCACCGCTTGGTGACCAAATGAAAAGTTGTCAGACCGGCTTTCACAATGAGACTGCGGTTATTTTAGTCCTAGGCGAGTAGGTTATGAATTTTTTTCAGACCAAGAAAAAGAAACAAGACAAGGCGCATGCGATGGTTGCGCAGCAAAAAGGGCTCGAACAGAGCGCCCGCTCGCTGTTGAGGCGTAATTTTGAACTCTCTCAGATGAATGATCGATTCGATAAACAGATCCTTCAGCTTAAAGTGCTACAAGAGTCAATTCTACTAGCGAACCAGACAAAAGATGTGCAGGCGATTTTCCAGGCAGTTGGTCGACTTCTGCTCAAACATGTTAACTACGATCGGTTCTTTGTCATCCAAAAAATGGGCGAAAAATATTTTCCCGTTGCATCAGTTGGTTTTGACGACGCGCCGTTTAATGAGAAATTTGACCGACTTGTCAATAACAAAGTGTTGGTAAAGTTGTTTGGTGGACAGCCATCGTGGTTGTTTGAACCGTCAGGTGATCCACTAGCAAATGAAGTCTTGGGCGCATTGAACGTTAGCTCGACAGCGATGATGCGCATATCGTCGTCATCAAGAGAAGCAATACTTGGGGTCAGTATGGATCAGCCTATAGATAATCTCAATCTAGAAGATGTCGACTTTCTGTTTCTATTGGTCGGGCATCTTTCCGCTGTATTAGAAAATATCGACAGTTTCAATCTCTTGCAGGCGCAGTATAAAGAGTTGCGGCAGCTCGATAAAGCGAAGACCATCTTCCTGTCGATCGCTTCACATCAATTACGGACACCCCTTTCGGTCATGAAGTTTGCCCTCAGTTTCTTAGCTGGCAAACAAGCTGGAGTCCTCAATGACAAGCAACAAGAGATGGTTGATGAGATGAAGAAGAGTAATACTCGTTTAATCAATCTCGTGAATAATCTATTGAGTGTGACTCGAATTCAGGAAGGCAAGATCAATATCAATCCTGAACCGATTGAACTCTCCAGTCTGGTAGCCGACATCTTACGTGACCGTCAAGACCAAATTGCCAAAAAAGGTATAGTGGTTACCCAAACGATCCCAAGTGACATTAACTTCAATGCCGACAAGATGTTGCTTCGTGAGGCCCTAGCAAATTTGGTTAGTAATGGTATTAAATATAATAGAGATGGTGGTCGGTTGGTGATCGACGCTTCGCAAACTGAACAGCAAGTCGTGATCCACATTTTAGATACCGGCATCGGCATACCTAAGGAAGAGATCGATCGACTATTCACCGCTTTTTATCGTAGTGAACGAGCTTCAGTCGTTGATCCCGAAGGAGTCGGTCTAGGACTCTATGTGACTCGCCAGTTTATCCGGTTACATGGCGGCGAGATAGTGGCGGCTGGCGAAATCGATCGAGGTATGGCCTTTACAATCGTCTTACCAAAAAAATAAGGAGTACTAATGAATCCCGATGGACAGAAGACTGTTTTGATCGCTGAGGATGAACCGTTCTTAAACAAGATGTTGGTGCAAACCTTTGAACTGGCGGGCTTTAAGGTACTCTCAGCCATGGATGGTGAGCAGGCCATGCAGTACGCTCTCACCCAGCATCCCGATATCAGTGTGCTCGATATCCTCATGCCCAAACTCGATGGGGTCCGAGTACTACAACGGATGCGCCAAGATCTTTGGGGTAAAAATGCCTTGATTATCATGCTTACTAACCTCACGGCCGACGACCAAATCACCAAAGCCATGGCCGCCACCCCACCTTCCTATTATTTTGTAAAATCTAACATGGAGCCTGATCAGCTACTTAATAAGGTCACGGAAATGTTAGCTCAAGCGCATGAATAACATTGTTCAAACTGAGACCGGAACGTCGATAAATTATTCTAATGAGGCACAAGCGATTTTGATGGTTTCGGAGAATGTGGGGAAGGCGTGAATCATGGTGGCAATGTCGGAAGCTTTGGCGTGGAGCTTCATGGCGAGGGCTAGTTCGTGGATCAGTTCGCCGGCGTGGGGGCCGACGATCGAGGCGCCGAGGATTTTTTCGTTTTTGTCAGTTAAGACCTTTACGAAACCATTCATCTCATTTTCGGTATTGGCTCGGCCAACGATGGCGATCGGGGCGATACCTTTTTTGTAGCGGATTTTTTTATTTTTTAATTCGTCTTCGGTGGCGCCGACTCCAGCAACTTCGGGATCGGTAAAGACACAACGGGGGACCACTTTGTAATCTGGTCGAATCTTATCGTAAGAAAACATGTTCCCTACGGCGAGGTGGCTCTGATAGGCGGCGGTCGGCGTGTATTGGTACGGGCCAATGACGTCGCCAGCGGCGTATATGTGTTTAGCAGTAGTCTGCAGGTAGCTATTGACCTTAATCCCGTGGTCATCGAACTTGATCCCCGCCTTTTCCAATCCCATATCGATGACGGGGCGTTTGCCGGTGGCGACGATTATTTCATCGACGGTCACGCTCTCTTTATGACTACCCTTTTCGAGGTGAACAACCTTTTTCCCGCCCATTTTCTCGACACCTGTGATTTTGGCATCACAATGAACATCGATACCCCGATTCTCAAATAGGGCTTGAACGAGTCGGCTCACATCTGAATCATCTCGGGCCAAGAGCCGGGGAGCCGCATCAGCCATGGTAATCGCGCTACCAAAGCTATTAAAAATCTGAGCAAATTCGCAACCAATCGGTCCGCCCCCGATAATAAAGATCGATTTTGGTAGTTGACCATAGTTCACTGCCTGTTTGAAGGTATGGTAACCTGATTCAACTAGTCCAGGTATCGGTGGTATAAAGACTTCGGTACCAGCGGCGATTAAGAAATGTTTTGCACTGTGAATCTTAGTCCCAACTTCGACTGTGTGGGGCGAAGTGAAGACTGCTTTACCCATGATGACCGTCATGCCATCGTCTTCAAATACCGTTGCCCCCTTAGCAGCACCAGTGCGAGAGACTACTAGATCCTTCCAGCGTTTAACCTTAGCATAGTCAAGCGATACATTGTCGGTTATCACACCATATTGTTTGGCTTCCCGAACCGTCTGGAAGGTCCGAGCGGCATGGAGTAAAGCTTTGGTTGGCACGCAAGCAGTATTGGGACATTCACCCCCGATCATGGCCGCCTCGATGATGGCCACTTTCTTATTCAAGCTCCGGGCATAGTGAGCACCCACCGATCCGCCAGAGCCCGATCCAACTACAATTAGGTCAAAATCGTATTTCAACAGTTCTCTCCCTGACAACTACCCAAAATTAATCGTACCGTTGGCTATCAAAATAAGGAGCCAGCCTAATGCGATTAGCAGTAGACCAATTCCGAGACGCATATAGTGTTTATTATCTTGCTTCCATTGCTTGATCTTTGAGAGTTCAACTCCCAAAGCAACGAGGGCTAGGATGACCAATAGTGGGGCGACAAACAGTAGATTATAGAGAACAAGAAGCATGAAGGCTTGGAAGTTAAAGTTCAGCGAGAGTACGGTGATGATGGCTAGATACGGAGCACCGGTGCACGGTAGCTCAACTCCGGCGACAAATGCGCCAAGCAGGACGACGCCGGGGACGCTGAGGTTCTTGGCGTAGGCATAGATTTTGTCACGAAAGATGGCCGGAATCTCTAATGAGAAGCCCTTGCCGTACCAGAAGTAGTCTTTTATTTCCAGTAATCCAGCGAAGATAACTAAAGCACCAACGGCCAACGACAAGTATTCTGTGACTGCTAATGGGATGGCTGCGAGGAAGTAGATTAAACCTAGACCAGCGGCGAGATAGGTAGTAAAGATAGCGAAAATGTACAGCCCACCTAAGGTCAGCAAGCGTCTTGGCGAACCTTTACCGTTTAACACTAAAGAGACCATGAGAATCAAGACCCCAATTGCACATGGATTGATTGAGTCAATCAGCGCGGTGACGATGACGACACTAAGGGTTGGTAGATCAATTCCCACGGGCTTCTCCTTTAAGTCTGCCATTCTCTAGTGCGACTTCGTAGCTACGGCAGAGATAGTCGGTCTTAGCTCTTTGTGGACCAAACTCGATGATGATACAGTCGCCCGGTGGTACTTGGCTGTCACCACTCATGACATAATTAGCGGCGTCCGACAGTTTTTCTTGAGAGTATTTTTTCGTGTCAGCGTCGCTTTTGTAAGCAAAGATTTGAACCTCGCCTTTAGTCCCATCTGGACAACTCATACCATCTTCAAAGGTTTGTTTTCCGGTGTTTGATGGGACGACGATCATATTGACCCGATCTCGATTAGGACTAGTCGAAAGCTGACCACCGATAACTTCGAAGAAGCGACCAAGGCTAGCATCATGAGGTTCTACTACGACACCTTCAAGATGTAACCGCTGGTCGTTATGCTCATGGAAGGTTGGAGTACCAATCTTGTTAGAAAAACTGCCGACTGGATCAACGAATTCGACATGCTCCCCGCATAGCCAGGTTTGGATATCAGCGTGCCAGTGTACTGGTCCCTTGCTCCAAGCGATCGTGTTTAAGTAAACCGTGCTACTACCGAGAATAAGGGTACTGACTACTACTACACTGACCATTGACCAAAACAGCAGTTTGCGTAGTATCTCTTTTTGTTGCTTGACTACCATGGCGATCAAGGTAAGAACAAGTAACAACAATGAGGCAATAGTAACTGTTTGTATCGAGAGGCTAGCGATAACCATTTCAAAACTATCGTTAACTTTCCCCTTAGCTAGCGCAGTTGGTGGAGTTAACAGACCAAACAGCAGGCTGTATGCGAGCAATCGTTTCATGATTTTACTATATCATGTTACATGGTCTCGGGCGACCGAATGAGGGAAAGTTTTTCGAGGACCTTGATTACAAACTCATAACTGATCCAGAGGAGTCCACAAAGAAGGCCGATAGTTAACCAATGGCCTAAATCAATTGGTCCAATGTTAAATAATTTTGCTAGACTAGGGTTATAAACTATGACGAGATGGAGCACTATGGAGAGACCTATGGCGGCCAGCAACCATCGGTTTGAGGTGAAACTAGCTTTATAGTCGGTCCGAATAATGATTAGCCGAACCAGTTCAAAGAGTACGATCGCCGTGAAGGCGATGCCTCTAGCTGACTCGATTCCTTCGCTTAGATTGTGCCAATAGAGCCAAAGTACGGCCAAAGTCAGTAAAATACCAAAAACGATCATCTCAATCCAAAGTCGGCGATCGATAATTTCACCTTGGAACTTCTTTGGTTTATGACCCATGATTCCCTTTTCAGCTGGATCCAGTCCAAGCGCGATAGCCGGTAGACCGTCGGTTACTACGTTGATCCAAAGTAACATGATCGCAGTGAGGGGTAAGTCCTGAAAGAGCATGACAGCCAGGAAGACAACCAAAACTTCAGCAATGTTGCAGGACAATAGATAATTGACAAACTTTCGAATATTATCGAAAATGCCTCTACCTTCTTCGATCGCCGCGACGATTGTCCCAAACTTATCGTCAAGTAACACCATGTCTGCGGCTTCTTTAGCAACATCAGTTCCGGTTATACCCATTGCGATTCCCATGTCTGATTTCTTAAGCGCCGGCGCATCGTTTACGCCATCGCCAGTCATGGCAACGATATGACCCTGTTTTTTCAAAGCAGCGACGATCCGCATCTTCATGCCAGGATTGACTCTAGCGTAGACGCTTATCTCTTCTACCGTCCGTTGGAATTGTGCGTCTGATAACCGTTCAAGCTGTTCACCAGTTAAGGCCTTACCGATTAAGCCGATCTCCTTTGCGACTGCTTGGGCGGTCACGATATGATCGCCAGTGATCATAATTGTTCGAATCCCTGCCTCGACGCAGGTAGCCACGAGATTCTTAATCTCTGACCGTGGTGGATCGATCATGGCTTGTAACCCAATGAAGATTAATTCTTGTTCAAGCACTTTAACCGATTGTCCGACTGGGCGATAAGCGAAGCCGAGAGTGCGTAAAGCTCGGCCTGACATGGCATCAATCTCAGCCAAAATCTGCTTTTTATGTCGAGCGTTGAGGGTAACGACCTGACTATTTTGCAGGATCTTGGTGCAGTGTGCCAGGATAATTTCTGGTGCGCCCTTGGTATAGATTGTTAGTTTCGACTGTTCCTTGACGAGCACACTCATCATCTTACGCTCAGAACTAAACGGTATCTCTTGCTGTCGGGACACATCATGTGCCGTTACCTTACCTTTAGCGGCACTTATTATTAGGGCAAGTTCAGTCGGATCTCCGAACTGTTCGTTGTTTTTTAAGACGGCATTATTGCAAAGTAAGCCAGTCTTCAACATTAGGTTGAACTCCGTCGTTAAATCTGCTTCAGTCTTGATCGAGCCATCGGCTTCGTAGCCGGTGCCAGTAATAGTAGCATGACCGGCAAGAGTGAAGAGCTCAGTTACAGTCATCTCACCTTTAGTTAAGGTCCCTGTTTTATCGGCACATATGACATCGGTTGAGCCAAGGGTTTCAGCAGAGTTTAGTCGACGAATCAAGGCATGTTTTCCCAGCATGCGCTGCGTGCCGAGGGCGAGGGCGATCGTGACGACGGCCGGCAACCCTTCAGGCACTGCGGCGACGGCTAATGAGACCGCGGCGATAAAGGAATGGAGTATGCGCTGGAAGAGGGTAAGGTGAAAATATTCTTTCGCAAAGAACACAATAAATATGAAAACCACAATCGATATACCTAGAACACCATAACCAAGTATTTTTCCAATCTCATCGAGTCGTCTTTGAATCGGCGTAGCCTCATCTTTTACATCGGCAACGTCGTGAGCAATCTTACCGATCTCAGTATGGTCACCGGTAGCTACGACAACACCTGTTGCCCTGCCTTGGGTAACAGCGGTGCCTGCAAAGATCATATTTTTTTGGTCTGCCAGCTGGACGTGCTTCAGGATCGCTTCAAACTGTTTGGTGACTGGTGCTGACTCACCAGTCAGTGAAGCTTCGTTGACTTGGAGACTGGCCACGTCGATCAAACGGATATCGGCCGGGATTTTCATCCCTTCCTCTAAGACGACCATATCCCCCGGGACAAGGGTACTGACATCGACCTCAAGCTCTTCGCCGTGGCGAATAACCCGAGCCTTAAAGGCCAGGAGTTTCTTTAACGCTTCAACCGCTTTCTCAGCTTTATATTCTTGAACGAAGCCGAGAAAGGTAATTAAGAGGACGATCGTTAAGATAAGTCCTGATTCAATCAGGTCAGATTGATCACGCTCACCGAACAGCCAGACGAAAAAGATTAGGGCCGCCGAGATCAGCAAGACCATGATAAGACTATTCTTGAATTGCGAGAGGTAGACGACGAACGCTGAAACCGGTTTCTTTGGAGTGAGTACATTCGGCCCGTAGCGTGTCAGTCGTTTCGCCGCTTCGTCCTTGGTTAATCCATCATTGCCCACTGAAAAATGAGCGAACAGCTCTTCTTTTGTGAGACTAAAATAATTATCCCTCGCTTGCATTATCTTTAGTATAGAGGGCTTCAATCAATCTGCCAACATTAGGGTTTGACAGCCCTGGCTTGCGATAGGTATAGTATACTCATGGACATATTAGGGATGACGCCGAAAAAGAAGGGGAGCGCAAAAAAAGCCAGTAAAGCGAAAAAGAGCGCGGCCGCACAGAAGAAAAAGGCAGGGAACTGCGAGTTCTGCTAATCGCCATATAGTTATAACAGTAAGTGCAGAACGTAGAGGTTCTATGGATTCACGTGTCACCTTCGATATCTCAACCAGAGCGATTCTCAAAGTTATTGGGATATTTTTAGGAATTTGGTTGATCTACGAAATAAGAGAAATCGTCCTGTTGCTTTTCGTGGTGATCATCTTGGTCATGGCGCTGGCACCAGTGGTTGACCGTTGGCAAAAAATAATGCCTCGCGGTTTGGCAGTCGGCATCGTTTTTTTTATCATCATCGCGGCCCTCTCGCTTATTTTCTGGCTAATTGTGCCGCCTCTAGTCAGCCAAATTAGTGATCTGGCATTTAGCTTACCAAGATATGGCGATCGACTACAGGAAATAATGTCTAACCTAACTAAGCAGACAGGTAGTTTTGATGTAGCCGAGCAGGCAATTCAGACACTGTCAGATCAACTATCCAAATTATCTCAAGGCATCTTCCAGCGGACGATCGGCGTGGTTGGTGGTTTCTTTACTTTCGTGACGGCAATTGTTTTAGCGATCTACCTCTTATTTGAAGAACAAGGGCTAAAACAGGCATGGTTATCGCTCTTACCGATTGAACGCAAGGTAAGCTTCGCCCATGCTTTAGCGAAGATCGGCGATAAACTCGGCTCATGGTTACGTGGCCAACTATTTCTGATGCTGTTGATTGGCGTTATCTCAGGGTTTTTTGCGGCAATTCTTGGTTTACCCTACGCTCTGGCTCTCGGACTCTGGGCGGGTTTGACCGAAGTCATACCTTATATAGGTCCGATTTTAGGGGCGATTCCAATCGTACTAATCGCCTTTCTCGACAGCCCACTCAAGGCCATAGTTGCTTTAGTCTTACTTGTGTTGACTCAACAATTAGAAAGTAACTTTCTTGTTCCGAAGATCATGCAGAAAGCGGTTGGCATCTCCCCAGTTGTTGTCATCTTAGCCCTAATGATTGGCGGTAAACTGTTTGGGATTACCGGTACAATCCTAGCTGTCCCAATCGCAGCTACCATTGCGGTACTAATCCAAGAGTGGCCTCATCTGACAAAGGTGATTGTCATAAAAGAACCGAAAAAAAACAGAGTATAGTGATCATGTTTTGAGTGTCTCGTCGAGATAACTCTCGGCTTTCTCACAGATTTTACGCATAATTTTAACGCACTCTACGGGGTGTTGGCCGATAGTTGTCTCATCTGATAGCCAGACTGCACTTGTCCCATCGAGGACTGCGTTAGCAATATCTGAGACCTCGGCCCGAGTTGGGTAGGGCTTCTCGATCATGCTAGTTAGCATCTGGGTAGCGGTGATTGAGGGTTTCTTGGCCAGATTGCATTTTTTTATAATCATTTTCTGGACGAACGGGACTTCTTCTATCGGCAATTCTGCACCCATGTCGCCCCGGGCGATCATGATAATGTCAGCCGCCTCGATGATGGCATCGATATTGTTAATGGCAGTTTGTCGTTCTATCTTGGCGATAATGCGACGTGAATTAGGCATGAGTGGCCGGAGTTCATGGATATCTTCTGCGTCTTGTACAAAGGAAATACCTACGTAGGCGTAGTCTTGTGACAAGCCAAAGGCAAAATCTTGTTTATCCTTTTCAGTCAGCGAACTGACGGTCAGTAGCGAGTCAGGTAAGTTGATTGATTTGTTTGATTTGAGTAGTCCGCCTGAGATCACGCTCGCCTCTATTTGGCTAGCTGACACTTGCTCTGCTTGAAGGCTAATTTCACCATTGGCAAGTAGGATGCGTTCCCCCGATTTGACTTGTCCCATTATATCGATCCCAGTGGTCGTTATCTGATCTGGGCTGGTTTCTTCTCCAGCCCGGACTAAGATTAGACGTTGGCCATTCACGAGTTGTCGACCGCCGTTAGGCTGGGTGCCAACTCGTAGTCGAGGCCCAGACAAATCTTGGTAGATCTCGACTGGTCGCTCTAATTTCTTACCTGCTTCCTTAATCCAAGTCCCCCAAAGCTTGTACTCTTCGTAATCGCCATGGGCAAAGTTAAAACGAAAGATATCAACTCCAGCTTCAATCATAGCCTGAATAATATCAGGCTTAGCAGAGGTTGGGCCAAGCCCGGCAATAATTTTAGTCCGCATTCCCCACTCCTTGAGACATTTTGCAATAAAATCAACGTCAATCGTATCACGTGGCAGACACGTCAACAAGCGTTCAACCACTGATCTGAGGGTTTACAGGTGAGAATTTTCCAGTATAATTACACATAGATTTGTACCTTATATCGATTCCCCCTCTGGGGAATCTTTTTCCGGCGTAGCTCAATGGCAGAGCAGCTGACTGTAGTTAAGAATTATTTAATCTTTACCTTGATATACTCATGTCATGGAAAAGAGAAAATACTCAGACCGGGCCCAAGCGATAAAGCTGGCAGTAACAAAACGTCGTAGACGTGTGCGCGAACTGGCAGTGGAATACTTGGGTGGCAAATGTAAGTACTGTGGCTATGCAAAGTGTATTAATGCTCTTGATGTTCACCATCTTGGCAATAAGAGCTTTGGAATATCGGCGAAAGGATATACGAGATCCTGGAAAGCGATAGAGCAAGAATTAGATAAATGTATTCTAGTTTGCGCTAATTGTCACAGGGAACTGCATGCCGGTCTCTTGCAGCCTTTTGGAGAAATCCAAGAGTGAATAATGGGGAGAATTGCGGGAAACCTTAGTGGTTAGCCACCACAGGCAATCCGCAGCCGAGTCCGCCTAGGCGGAAAGGTTCAGAGACTATGCACCCCACATCTAAAGCGAAAGCTATGTTGAAGAGATAGTCCACCCCTAGGAGAAATTTTAGGACCCGTGTAATCAGCGGGTTGTAGGTTCGAGTCCTACCGCCGGAGCCAACGAAAGTACACTTCTGAAAGGGAGTGTTTTTCGTACCCAAAAGAGGTATAGTTAGGCTATAACAATTGCAAATCTATCTTTTACGCAGGGGGGGGTCTGTTGTCGAGTTCAGGATATCGTATCGATATAATTGTCTTGGAGGCATATTCTGAAGAAAAATAACATTAACTGGCTACTGTGTCTTGGATTCATCGTTCTTGTTGAGCTCATTGGCAATATCGGGTCCCTGGCCACATTTAGCCAGATTACAACCTGGTATGCAGAGCTAGCTAAGCCAACCCTCAATCCGCCGAATTGGATCTTTGGGCCAGTTTGGACGATCCTTTTTGCTCTTATGGGTATTGCTCTCTATCTCGTTTGGTCAGCCGGAACCAAGAAGAAAGAAGTTCGACACGGGCTCTTACTTTTTAGTCTCCAGATGGCCTTGAATGTCCTCTGGTCGTTTATCTTCTTCGGCTTCCACCAGACATTACTGGCCTTTGTAGAGATTATTGTACTGTGGCTTGCGATTTTGGCCACGATCATTGCTTTCCATAAAATCTCCAGGGTTGCCGCCTGGTTGCTGGTTCCCTATCTGGCTTGGGTTAGTTTCGCTACCTACCTAACCTACGCAGCCTGGTCGCTAAATTACTGACTAGATAAGCAAAGGTTCGAATGTGTTCATCATCGGAGCCAAATATAAACTTTTAATTAAGCAATAATAATTTGATAGTGAGGCCCATGACAACACTCAATCCTTGGATCAACTTTAACGGTAACGCTGAAGAAGCGTTTACGTTTTATAAATCTGTTTTTGGTGGAGAGTTTGCGAAGGTGGTGCGTTTCAAAGACCTCGCGAGTGATGAATTCCCTGTGGCAGAAAAGGAAGAAAATAAGTTAATGTATATTGCCTTACCTATTGGTAACGGTGCGATGTTGATAGCCAACGATGTTCCGGCCGTTCTGGGGCGAGTGAATGAGCAAGAAAACCGAAGCAAGATATTGGTAAGTACGGAAAGTAAAGAAGAGGCGGACAGATTATTCTCTGGCCTTTCAGCCCGCGGAGAAGTAGAAGGACCTATGGGAGACAGTCCATGGGGCTCATATGCCGGTATGTTTCGAGATAAATACGGTATTGAGTGGATTATTGAATTTTCTCCTACTAACTGAAATTTGGACTGTTTTTCCGGGTGCAACAGGCTTGAAAATGTCCCGAAAGGGGCATTTTTAGGAAATAGAGAGCTATAAGCGCGGTTATCGTCAAAACAAATATGAGCGTGTAACTTATGTCGAGCAGTAGTAATGAACTTATCTATTTAGTCTTAGATTGTTTGTCGAGTATCGCCTTTACCGACGGACTAATCTTTTTATCTGTTCGGTGGATACAACCGATCCAGCAGCAAGGTCGACGTTTGCCCTCTTGTAACTCCATAACGGTCCGCCTGATATGATCTTCTCTCGTTTTTTTTGTTTGACGAGTGTATTCCAACAGACCCACTCATTGCGGGCTAAAGGGGTAAGACTTTCCCATGCGTCTCGGGCGCCTCGGGCAGAATTAAGTGCCTTCTTCAGGTCAGCTGGCAAATTATGGACTGTGCCACCGGCTAGTTCTTGCTTGCTCATAAGCCTATCCTTCACTACTGTTTTTCTTTGTTGATCCGTTCTAACAGGCCGCGACGCTTCACGATGTCCTTGTAATTCCATTGAATAGCCCGGGCTTTCGCAAGCCAGCGCCGAAGATCTTCTGAGCTTATCTCGTCTTTGCTAGTAAAGCGTTTCTCGGCGGCTTTAAAGCTACCTTCAGGTTGTAGCCCCGGCTCATTAAATGATTGACCGCTCCAAAATAGTAACTGGACACACTGCTTAAGTGCCGCATAGCCAACAATAGGGTTGTCATCCAAGAACCATACGGGTGAGCCGTGCCAGATCTTGCTTTCAGCCTCTGGTAGTGCTTGCTGAATCCCGGCGGAAAGTTGATTACAGATGGCCTGCCGCTCGTCGCTTTGTCTATTATTGAACAGAATGATATCTTTATTCATAGTCTCAATGATACAATTCTTAAGTCTAATCTACAATTTCAACAGACAATCGTATTAACTATGTCTGTTACATAGAAAAAATAGATCATGGAGTGAACGAGATGAATATGTTTAAACCGTCCGAAGCAAAATCAATAGCAGGATACCTCGCGGCTGTTCCCGATGATCGTAAGGGAATAGTTCAATACCTGCACGAATTTATTCAAGTAGCTGCGCCGGCACTCACGCCTCATTTTGCCTCAAATATGCTAGGGTATGGCTCATTTACGTATCTCAACAACAAAAAAGAACCACTTCCGTGGCCAGTTATTGCCTTAGCTAACCAGAAGAACTATGTCAGCGTCTACATTTGTTCTATTGTCGATGGACAGTATCTCCCTGAAAAATTTGCCATTGAGCTTGGTAAGGTGAGTGTCGGCAAAAGCTGTATTCGCATTAAGAAACTTGAGGACGTAGATCTACCAACCCTCAAGAAGGTTATCAAACTGGCAACCGAGCACCCTGGGCTAGCTTCTACAACCGATATTAGTTAGACGATGTACATTAGTCTCAGATTGTAGTCTTTCTATGCATAACAAAAAATTGAAATAACAGTCGTCGTTCAAACCCAGACTCGGTGTGGATGAAATGGTCATCAATATAGTCCAAACTACTTAATTAGTCAGCCAAATTTCTCGATTACTCTTGTATTTTAACCCCTAGTACAGTATCTTTTCGATATCGCTGACGTACGGGTCAGTGAGTGGTTTCGAAAGGTCCCGGAAATCGATGATAAATGGAACAAGCGACGGCGAGCTTACCAAGCTCTGGCACGACTACTTTGCTACAAAACCCAAGATAAACGGTGCAACGCTGTCCGAAGCACATGGATTGGCGTTACAAGCGCTGGTAGCGCAGTTCGTTTACATCTGCGAGAGCGAGGCTGACAAGGTCTTGAAAGGTTGGAAACGGCTCGCAGACTCGCCAGGGTTGCGTGAGAGGATGCTTGAAGCCGGCAAGTCTATACTTGTCCTGATAATCAAGGATACGCGAAGAGACACCCGGCCTGCTTTTACAAGTCGGGCTCGGACAGAGATCCGGGAGCATCTTGAGCACTGGATGACGCGAGAAGGTAGGCGTCTTGATGAACTTACTGACAATCCAGTAGCAACCTTGCTAAGTCCCGAAAAGGCTAGCGTGGCGGACCAGGCGACACCGACTCATCCACCGCCGGCTGTTGCCAAGTCAGTCTCGAAATGGCAATTTGCCTTTGCGACGATCGTTTACTACGGTGCTCATATGGGGCATCCGTCGGTTGGTCTACATACCAATGCGTTGCTAAAGATGGTAATCCCGGACCGAGGCGAGCGAGATCAGATCGCGCTCGATCTTGAACAATGTGGCATTATCTCCCTCGACAAGGGCGATCAATGCAGTGTTGGTAACGAGCATACAGTAGTTGTTACGCCAGAGATTGGGGAAGGTGAACAGCGGGCATACATCATGCCCACTGTGTTTCCCGAGCTGTGGATCATCCCTGGTCAGGCTATCGCTCTGTGGGAGCTGGTAGAACACCTCAACAAGAAGGACATGCTCCGACTGAGCATCACTCCGATCACGACGCCAACTGAGCCACTCTCATCATCAGAGGCAGTCCGACTGCCGATTTCCCCGCCAGCTTATACTGGCAAGCGAAAGGAGGACCAATTGAGTACGAGTTTGCGTGTCCCACCGGCTCGACTAAGGGCGGTGCTAGCCCTTTGGTGGGCACTGCCGTCCGACAAGTCAAAGCTAAAGTTGAATCTCGCTATGGTAGCTGAACAGCTCGGACTTGGAAAAGACTCTGGGCTTATCGCTCCCCATGTCCGTGACGCTCAACGCGATGGCTTGATCATCTACACCGAAGAAGGTGGGGTTCAATACGCTCGGGGCAATGATGCGTTCAAGGCATCAGATGGGAAGCAACGAGGTGACTACACTATAACGTTCAAGGACGTTAATATCCCGATCGTGATCGGGGAAGTGTACTCCCTTGCTGCACTGGTGGGACAGATGGCCACTTGCGGAGCATACGTTCCAAAGGCGTCGCGAGAGCTGGTCACAAGTGGAGGACGTTCTCGTCGAGCTCCGGTAGTCGAGCCGACGTCACCGATCCAGGTCTCCAAGCCAGTCGTTGAACCAGAGCCTGTTACACATGAAAAAGTTCAGGTGTTGCTGGCTGAAAAGCCAGATATGACCTTGTCGGCAAGTGGCGGCGTCGATGGTGTCACTAACCTGGCAGAGTTGCTGATACCACCATCGACAGACGGTGGTCCTCAACAGAGACTTAAGGCATATCGATGTTACCTCAAAACGCTTGATCTCATCGAGCGGTTGGCCGAACAGGTGCCTGGGATTCGCGAGTTGGTTCAGTCCAGACTCGCTACCCTTGAAGCTGCCGAAACTATTGGCAATCAGCCGCTGCCGAAGCTGATCATCCCCTAGTAAAAGGCAACTATCGTTGCTTATACTACTCTCCAGAGGCCCGGGACGCGCAAACGTCCCGGGCCTCACTTTGTGACAAAGCCAACAACAGTCGCTAATTTGAGCAACTTATCTTGCTATTTTGATAGAATGTATAATTAGTACCTAACAAGTATTATCTGGTATCGTTTTTGGGGGACACGGATTAGCGTCAGTACTTGCCTGATTTTGGTTGCTGGGAGTAATGTTGGCGTCTGGGTTGGGAGTAATGTTCTCGCCTAGCCTATCCTCTAGTTTATTATCTGTTTTGGCAGTCGGTGTGGGAGTATTCATAAGCTCAGAATTAGATGTGGGTGTCGACTGTTGGTTGGTGTTCACATCTTTTTCGGCCGATTTTACAAAGTCTTCTAGCAGAACTGCCTTAGTCTTGGCATCGGCTTTTTGATCTGTAATGTCGATAACATTAGTCATGAACTCTTCAAGCTCACTTATTTTAATTTCGTCTCTAGAATCTATAACTGTTTTAATGACTTTTACATTACCTTGTTTGGCTTGTTTGACTGATTCAGTTATTGTCTTGATTGGCTCCAGCTTTTTGGCTAGCTCGAGGTTGATAACTGCCATTTTAGCAGAATCGTTTGAAGCCAACAGTTGGCTAACCACGGCATCTAATTTGTCTGAATTGGTAATCAATTTTGCTGTTGCACTTACCTGTGCGATGGTTGACGTCTCAGATGTGGCGATTTGAGTTTTGACGGTCGAACTTGGCGAAGTAATGGCGGCATGATAAGTAATTTGCTTGGCTTGGCTGACACTAGCTTGTATTGCCAGTAAGGCTAATGGCTCGGCGTTCTTTGTCTCGAGTTTAGTGATGAGCTTGCTCACCGTCTCTTGAGTAGTTTTTAAACTCTGAAGTTGCTGGGTAACGCAGGCAGGGTTGGTGTTGGTTAGAGCTGTATTGGCACGGGTGGCGGCTTGCTTGAGTTTATTTTCCACCTTTTTAGTGGTGTTAAATGTTAGCGCCGAAACTAAATTGTCTTTAACATCTTTTACTGATTCTAGGGCCGTACATGGTTGGATCGTGATGCCCAATAGTTTTGTGCTGCCTGTTGACACAGTTGTTTTGACCGGATCCGGCGTAATTGCACTAATTTCGGTGGCGATAATCGACGATGGCGTGGCTGAAGGTTTTATGGTAGGTGTCGGCGAGGGAGTCGATGTAACGGTTGAACCTTTATCCCACGATTGGGTCACGCTATTATTGCCCTTGTTGCTTTCGGTCAGGATATTCTTTGTGTCGAGACTAAGTGTGATCGACTGGACAGTCTCTTGTTTGTTAACTTTGATAGTTAATGCAGAGGAGATTGACGCGCCGGGTGCGATGTTTGATCGAATCTGGTAGGCTAAATCGTTAGCGTAACGTGTGGTTTTGCCTGATACGTAATTAACAACCAGTTCATACGCTGGTTCTTCCAAGGAATATCCAGCCACAAAACCGACTGCTCCGACATTGTTAAAGGAGAATTTGACGGTGTAATCGTCATACGCGTTTTGAGAGCCAGGCGAAAGAACGATCGAATTAATCTTGGAGATTAGGTCGGGTAAGGGGAGACTGACGGTTTTGTGATTGTTATTGTTATTGGCATCGGTAAGCAGTAGCTCGGCCTTGGCAAGAACACCTAATCGATGACGATGGCCTATAGCTTCAGTGAGTGCGACCCTATAGGTTTGACCAGGTTCGATCGTAGCGATTGGTGTCGCACCAGCGATGTTGCTCCATAAAAAGTAATCAAATCCGTAGGTTCGGAAACCGACGTTAGCTGGTAGGGGTGCCCCACCCGATCCAAGTAGCCGCACTGTCGTTTTCACTTCGCCAGTATATGGTGACGCACCGATATTTTTTATGGTAACCGCACTGGGATTACCGGTTATTGGATTAAATTCAGTACCGGTTATTTCTAAATCAGTATTCGTCTGCGCCTGCGAATAAGTGGGTAAAAAGACAATAAATATCACAGCCAAGACTATGGCAAACGATTTGTACATATTATCATCATAGCTATTATTTAGCATAATAGAAAGGTCAAATGAAAACTCAGCGCTGTCCGATAGTTACTAGATTAGTTTCACTTGACCTTGATGCGTTCACTAGCAGGTATTGGATAGAAACAATCTTCACTACACCAAAAACCAAGCGCAAAGCATTACTGTAGTATTGTTGATTACCTGTTTAGCTAGGCAGCATTGTCGATTGTACCAACCCAGTCATTGTACCAACTGTTGTTTCGTTCGGTATTGAAACTTCGACCGTCTGGTCCGTATTCACAGGGTGAGGCTTGGCGGACAGCTCGATTAATCACATAATCAGTTGCCGTTCTAGACCCTAAGGCCTGATATTGACTAAGGACTGTTGGTGTCATGTGGCTAAATGCTGAATCGAGAGCCGCATACGGACTTGTCCAAAGGTCAATCTTTTTCGGAAATGTCCCCATTTTGGCATAGACAACATCGAAGGCATAGTAAGGTGGAATAAGCTCTAAGGACACATAACCGACTAACTCACCTGCCTTTACTGACTGCCCCTCTTTCAAAGTCTCGAGCGGCTCGACATGTAGTAATGTTAATCCCCAGGCGCTACGAGCAGTTAAGCCCTTTTTTTTGCTGAAAGTCATATCACGGGAGGCGGGATTGCGATCACTAAATTCAGCGTCGCCTTGGTATATATCACTGACATATCCATCGAATGGTGCGAATAGTTCGACTTGACGGCGAGCCTGGGTAAACTCTTTATTAAGGTAGAAATAATGCTTCATGTTGCTGCGAGTTTCCGATCCATCTTGCGGCACAACAATATGACCCTGACAGCTGCGAAACTTGGTAACTGCGGCGATCTTGGCCGTATCGACGAAGTTCGCAGTGATCATTGGTTGGCTGTCTACCTGTGAACTGGGTCGCTTATGTCCTGAAACGAACTCAAGTAACTTGAGACTAATTAGTATGACGACTAACACGCCGATAGCCCACAATATAAATTTCTTCATGGCTCCATTTTACCACAGAGTTAAATCAGTTTGAGGCTACGCAACTCGGCAGCGAGCGTAAAACACAATTGTTATTGAAGTTCATCCTATAATTAGCCAATCGATGCGGGTTCTTTGGTTGATCCTTAACACCTTGTTACTTTACATGTTAAATTGTATAGTTTTGTAGGATCGATGAAACATCGATTTTTTAGACAGTTGAGCGATCTTTGTTCTAAATAGATATCATGATTGATCGCAAATCCATAGGCCAATCTATTAATGTAATGGAAAAATATTGCTCACGATGGCTAAATCTAAAGGCGTCTTTATTTTATCTCTCGATCTTGAATTCTACTGGGGAGTTCACGATGTCAAGTCCTTAGCTCGTTATAAGAAAACGGCTAGTCTTAACCGTCAGGCAGTTGTGGCGATCCTTATGCTTTTTCGTGAGTATTCACTGCATACCACCTGGGCGATTGTGGGGGCAATATTTCTATCGACAAAGCGTCAGTTGACTGAATCGATGCCCAAACATTTACCGAATTACGTTGACCGTAAATTCTCTCCCTATGCAAAAATAGACTGTATCGGCGAGACCGAAGCAATTGATCCAAGTCACTTTGCGGAAAGTATCGTCAAGCAAATAATTGCGACCCCACATCAAGAAATCGCAACACACACCTTTTCCCATTATTATTGCCTTGAAGCCGGACAAACAGCCCAGAGTTTTCGGGCTGATTTAGTAGCGGCCCTCAACGTCGCGAAACAAAATGGTATCGATATAAAGACGGTAATCTTTCCTAGAAATCAGGTCAACGAGGCATACTTTGAGATCTGTAAGGAGTTAGGGATAAAGAATTACCGAGGTAATCAGCCGGTTGTAATATATCAATATAAACCTGGAGACCCAAAAGCCTTTCTATACATGATACTTCGGGTTCTTGACTCCTATATCCGGGTAACCGGAACCAATAGTTATGATTTGAAAGATATAGGGGTGGAACCGTTGCATAACGTTCGGGGAAGCCATTTTCTGCGTCCTTATGGCTCTACCATCCCCGGATTTGGTATCTTTGAGCGTGTGAGACTCAGGCGAATCATTCGAAGTATGACCGAGGCGGCTTGTGAAGGTAAAGTTTTTCACTTGTGGGTTCATCCAGATGCTATGGGCCCATCACAACAGAAAAATATGAGTTTCATGCGCCAAATACTCGAGCATTATTTATATCTCAAGAAGACTTATGGCATGCAAAACCTCACCATTGATGAGGCGGCAGTTGAAGCAAGTAGCGACTAGCAGTAACCAAACATCTTTTCACTCGGCAAGCAACCTTTCAGGTTGAGCGGAAGTTTTGGCAAAGGCTTTGCCATGATTAATGAGTTCTAGAATTTTTTGCTCACGTGGGGTATGCTGACAACTAAACGGAGCGACCAATGCAAAAGATCCTTATTCTTTACGCCAGTCAAACCGGCATGACTATGGATATCGCGACCATCTTGCATGGTCGTCTGGTTGAAGCTATGCCGACTAATCAATTTGACTTGCAAAATGTTCGAGATATCGAGCCGCAACAACTGACTGAATATCCGCTGGTTGTTTTCGGCGGTTCGACTTGGGACCATGGGATCAATAGTCCAGACGGTGAAGAGTTCCTCGAACGATTGGTCAACACTAAGCCCGATCTCAGCGCCAACCAGTTTGCACTGTTTGGGGTCGGTGACTCTGCCTACCCTGAATTCTGTGCCGCCTTGCCCCTCATGCAGGCCGATATTGAGACCTGTGGTGGCCATGTTGACAAAGACTTTTTTACAATCGATGGCTTTGCAAATGAGGCGATCATGACAGATCTGATTGCTTGGGCGACTCAGTTTATCGAAAAACAATCAACAGTTTAGCAGTCAAATATTATATAAGTAGTCAGATTTTTGTGAGTATCGCTAGACACACCGTCGTCGATCAGGTACAATCAGAATACTTTTTGGGCCGCGGTGGCGGAACGGTAGACGCGATGGACTCAAAATCCATTGTCCGCAAGGGCGTGTGAGTTCGATTCTCTCCCGCGGCACCAAACGAGTTTTCAGATTTCAGCAACTGGGTACTAGGTCTTATTAAATAGAAAGTTATCTCGGCTTGTAGCCGTTTTTTTAAAATTTGCCATAGGCAGCATGAAAGGTGGTCAACCCCTTGTATTTTTTGTGTCCTATGGTAACCTGTCGTCAGTTGGTTCGCCAACTGTTCATTTCATCCGGGAAAGGGTGATTGTCGTGAAAGTTAGTCTACTTGCGTACGATGGGACTCCAGGGCATCCGATTGAAGACAGTCTCCATTGCCAAATCGTCGATTATGGCAACCGACAGTATCTTCGGGAGCAGGGATACATCTTGACGAATGCCGGCCTTTCCGCGAAGGTTATCGCGGCTGTGGCTGACGGTGTGAGTGCGCCGTATGCAGAAGGGAGCAACGAGTTCCCTCTGCGGTATTATGACTTCAAGGATGATGTCATCACCGGTGGCGCCTTGGTTGCCCAGTTGGTGACTAGGGGCATCAGCGAGTTTGCCCAGCATGTCTGTCTTGAACAAGCTGTAATTAACGCGAATAAGTCTGTCCGGGCTGTCTTGCGTAATTACTTCCTACATCGCTTCACAATCGACGATGCAGGCACTCTACCAGGTGCTGCCTTTGCGGCTGTGAAAGCAGGCGATAGTGAGGTGGAAATTGTTCAGTGTGGTGACAGTCTCGCTTTCATCGAGCTGAAGAACGGCAACCTATTCGTGACGCCTAATGGGAACGAGGTGTCCGATCAGGACTTTGTCACGAAGTTTGCGCGCTGTCTCAGTTATGCGAATGGCGATCGTAACTTGGCCTGGCAAGCCCATGTACCGACCGTTGTAGCGACACGTCGAGCAAATACCAATGTTCAGGGTTCGCCACTGGCGTACTGTTGTCTGAACGGGCAAGAGGCAGTTGCGTCTATGCTGTATAGCCGGGTCTTTCCGAGAACAGACGTTAGGTGTGTCCTATTGGTTACCGACGGCATGCTACCAGACTTGCTTGTTTGTCCGCAAGACAAGCTTGCAAGGACTGTCATGGAGACTATCGACGAGGGCGGTCTCGCGGCGCTTCATGAACGGGCGATTCGCCTGGAGCAACGGCATGTTCCGGCCCACGTGGGTGGGATTACGGAGAAGACGGCCGTGTTGATAGCCTTCGACTAAGGCATACTATCACGGCGTACGAGATAGAAAGGGCGGTTGCCATTGGCAACCGCCCTTTTCTTGTGGGAACTTTTTTCAATTGTTTTCTCCCAGCACAACTCCGAGTATATACGTAAGGGGTTGTTTTTTTAGACAGGAGAATTGCATGCGACAGGTGAAGTCGATTGGTTTGCTGTTTGCATTCACGGTCCCTGTCGTATTGATTTGGGGATCGCCATTTTGGATGGCAAGAACGACTGCGAGGCCGTCTGTGCTACGGCCAAAACCACAGCCGGTTGTTGTAGGATTGGAATTGCCAGACTACATCAAGCCGGTGGGGCCGAGGAACCGAACACAGTTCCCGAAACTCATCAGGCTGGCGGGTAGGTCGGTGCCTGAAGCCCGGAAAGTAACCGGTGCGGTGTGGGGTATTCCGCCGAGCTATTTCGACCTTCGAACTGGTCGGCTCATGGGCTTGGCGACTGTTTATGGTAAGACTATACCTTACTGGCCGTTCAGGCTTCGGACAATGGTCGAAAAGCGGCGTGTCCTACTACTTATCCGCCGTAGTCCGAAAAGAGGGGAGCGTCACCTCTTTTATGTCGATCCAGCCGCCGCTCTGAATTATTCTGGTGATGCCTGGGTATCCCGGTCGTTCGTTCGCTATCGTCTTGGGGTAGATATCGACCACAAGTTTGACTGCGTAACGATGCACTTGGACGACTGTGTGGTCCGTGAGACATGCCGACCACGTTCCGGCTTCATCGTCGGCAAAACGTGGATGCGGGCGTTCTACCACGACCACACGGCCATGAATCGCCAGATGGTCCGCCGACTGGCGGGTCCTAACACCACTATCTTCTTTGGGGATGGTGGCCAAACGATCAGTCAGCCAAAGGCACGAGACCCGAAGGTGGGTCTCATGTTCTATAAATTCAAGGAGGAGCAGTAAACGGGTCAGACGCAGTGTGTCTGACCCGTTATGATTACTTGACCTGAAACAATTTATATGGTATGGTACTGAGTTCGTTGCCAATCAAGCAGTGAATAGAATATGAGTCGCATGACCAAAAAACCATATATCGACCAAGCGCTCATCAACCGTCTGTTTTACGATCAACCTAAGAATCGACGGTTTCCTTTATGGCAGTTTGTTTCTGCCTTCATTTTGGTTACCACAGGCTTTTACTTTGCGCTCAACGCTCCAGCTTTCAGCCAGCAGTTTCGATACTGGTTTGAGCACGATATTAAGGCCAGCCAAAGAGTCCAGCCAGCACTTATTACTACACCACACTCAGCCGATGGTAATTTGCAACCGGCTAGTCACGTTGCCCAAGTGCTAACACAACTTGAAACCGAACTCGCTAATAACACCCTATGGATCCCTAAGCTCAATATTAAGGCGCCGTTAATTTGGGATATCACCGCCACAGGTGACACCAATGCGGACATTTTAAAGAGTTTAGAACAGGGGGTGGTTCGGTATCCTGACACGGCATTGCCCGATCAGGTCGGCAATGTCTTTTTAACCGGTCACTCTTCGAACTATTGGTGGGAAAAGGGGCAGTATAAAACTGTCTTCGCTTTACTCGATAAGCTCGTAGTTGGTGATACCCTCATTATCCAGTACGAAAACGTTCGTTACACTTATAAAGTGTCCGGACAGAAAGTTATCAAGCCGACCGAAACTTCTGTTTTGGCCGCGACCAACCATGCGACGCTTAGCCTCATGACCTGTACGCCGGTCGGTACTAGCCTGTTACGACGGGTTGTGACCGCCGAGCTTGTTAGCCCAAACAGTCTAAACAAAAAACAGCCGTCACAGCCGTCTTCAAGAGTCATTCAGGCTATTCGTTAACGGATTCGTATTACCTGTACTAAGCCGTCATCTTCAAAAATCAACCTGTTACCATTCGCCATAATTTTTGTGGGTATGCTGGAACGTCGGCGATAGATAATTTGGTCATTTGTGCCATCGACTCCAATAATATGGATCTCGTCATCGATTATGTAGGCAAGGTGATTATCGGTTGATAGGAGGGCAGCTGCTACTGGTGGGTTGGCAAATCGAGTTACTAGCCTTGTTCCGTAGCGAAGTTCCCCGTTACTTAATTGAATCTTAGGATCGATGTAGCCACTTTCTAGTAATTGGCGATCGGCGAGTGTACTGGCTAGCTCTTCCGGGTGCTGGAAGAACAAAGTAACTTTTGGCAACTCTTCAACATAACCGGAGCGAAGCGTAAGGTAACTCTGCCAAGGTATATACCCACCTTTAGTAACCGTCGTGTGGTATATACCGGGTAGTATGTTGTACAGGCGTTTTGAACCATTGAGAGGATATACCTTACCGTCTAGATTAAGTTTGCTATCACGCGGATTCAGATCGGCAACTAAGATACTTGTTTTTTGCCATTTGCGAAACTCTGGATTATACCGATAGCCCATGGCAGCGGTTAACAGAAAAAAGCTAGCGATACAAAAAGTTAATATCAGCACGAACCAATACGGAATTAGCCATAACCGGCGAGGTTGCTGTTGTTTCATGCTGTTATTGTACCTCATTGTCCCAGTAGCGCCAATGGAACGAGGGTTGTTATCGAGTGGGGGCTACGCTACAATGTGAATGAACTGAAAGGTTGAATATGACACGTTTTCGTGTGACCGGTGGCAATAAACTAACCGGAACGATTAAGATATCCGGTAGTAAAAATGCGGCCCTGCCAGCGATGTGCGCCGCCTTACTTGCCGATACACCTACAAAGTTGACTAACGTCCCCGATATTCGTGATGTGCACGCAATGGCCGAAATCATCCGCTCACTTGGTGCCTCGGTCAACCAAATTGACAGCCATTCTTGGGAGATATCGGCTAAGGGATTGAACAAATCGGAGATTACCTATCTCCTAGGTCGACGATTACGTGCCTCGATCCTCCTGCTTGGACCAATTTTGGCACGACTTGGCCGTATCCGCATTCCTCACCCGGGCGGATGTTTACTGGGCAAACGACCGGTCGATACTCACTTCGAGGCCCTTCGTAGTATGGGTGCGACGATTGAGCATGTTGGCGATTATTATGACGCTGCTGCCCACTCGCTTCATGCAGCTTATCTGTATCTCGAAGAAGTTTCCGTGACCGCGACTGAGAATGTACTCATGGCCGCGGCTCTTACGGAAGGCAAGACGACAATCCGAGGCGCTGCTACGGAGCCGCATGTTGTGAATCTATGTCAACTGCTGGTCGCTATGGGAGCAACGATCAAAGGAATCGGGACACAGACTTTAATTATCAATGGAGTCAAAACCCTAGTTGGAACAACTCATGCGATTAACGGCGATGAAATTGAAACTGGCACCTTTGCGGTAGCCGCGGCGGTGACTGGTGGCGACTTACGACTTGTTGAAGCACCAAACGATCTTGATCCAATCATCTACAAGCTGCGCCGGATGGGGGTGAGTGTTACGCAAGAAGGATCAGCAGTCAAGGTTAAAGCAAACGGCTCACTTTTAGCTGCTAAAATTCAGGTCGGGGTTTGGCCGGGTTTTCCAACAGATCTACAGCCCCAATTTGCAGTCTTGGCTACTCAGGCTAGTGGCGACAGCCTGATTCACGAATGGATGTATGAAAATCGACTGAAATATACTGATTCCCTGATAAAGATGGGGGCGAAAATTGATTCAGTCAACCCACATCAAGCGATAATTCATGGTCCAACGAAACTCCATGGCGCGACCATCGCTTCGCCGGACATCCGTAGTGGCATCGCTTTTGTGCTAGCGTCCTTGGCGGCTGAGGGACAATCAACGATTGAACATGCTGAATTGATCTTACGAGGTTACGAACGCTTAGTTGATAAGCTGTCATCAGTTGGCGCCAACATTACGCAAGAAGAGGTGGGAGAAGAGGATAGTAGTTCATGATTACCCGTCGAATTGCGATTGACCTCGGGACAACCAATGTACTGATCGCGGTCCCGGGAAGAGGAATAATCATCAATGAACCCTGTGTCGTGGCCCTTGAAGCGAGTGATAATAAAGTAATGGCCATCGGTCAAGAAGCCAAGGAGATGCTCGGACGGACGCCAGAGTCGATTATTGCTGTGCACCCGCTACGCGATGGTGTAATTGCCAGTTACCGGATTACTGAAGCGATGCTTCGCTATTTTATTAATAAGATCGGTGGGCCGGTTCGGTTACTTCGTCCAGACATCATGGTGGCTGTCCCAGCGGGTATTACTTCGACTGAACGTCGTGCAGTTGTCGATGCCTGTCTACAAGCTGGGGCGAAAAATGCCTACATCATCAAGGAACCGATTGCCGCGGCATTGGGTGCCAATATACCAATCGCCTCGGCTTCGGGTAACATGATTATCGATTTGGGCGGTGGGACTACCGAAGTGGCCGTAATTGCTCTCGGCGATATTGTCGCTTCGACCAGTGTCCGGGTGGGTGGTATCCGGATTGATTCAGCGATCGCTAATTATGTGCGTAAGAAATACAATCTTTTAGTCGGCGAGCAGACAGCGGAAGAGATCAAAATAAAAATTGGGGCCGCCATGCCGCTTAAAAAAGAACTCCAGATGGAAGTTTCGGGATCGAATACGATTACTGGCCTGCCAGAGAGTGTGATTGTTTCGACTTCGGACATTGTCATCGCGATTCGTGAAGAACTTAACGAAATTATCCAAGCAGTAAAATCTGTTTTACAAAAAACGCCGCCTGAGCTAGCGGCCGATGTTATGGACAAAGGTATCGTTCTAACCGGCGGTGGCGCTCAACTGCGGCAACTTGATGCGTTACTGACGAAAGTGACTGGTGTGCCCTGTCAGGTCGCCGAGGATTCGATTCTCTGTGTCGCACGAGGAACACTAACAGCCGTTGAGAATCTTGATGCGTTTAAACGTTCTGTTCTCTGGTCAAGATAGCGTAACGAAGACTGTTTTATAAAAAAATGCCCCCTCAACAGTCTTCGTTTTGTAATGCTACGCGAAGACAATTTAGAGATTGTGTCATTGATTAGCAATTCTCATCCCCTTATTCCCACTCAATAGTCGCTGGGGGTTTTGAGGTAATATCATAAACTACTCGGTTGACGTCTGGGATCTCGTTAGTGATTCGGCCCGATATTTTTTCTAGAAGTTCAAAGGGGAGTTTGGACCAGTCAGCCGTCATGCCGTCTGACGATTCGATTGCTCGAATAGCGATGGTGTGACCGTAGGCTCGGGCATCGCCGACAACGCCGACGGTGCGGATACCGGTTAAGACACCAAAGTACTGCCAAACATGTTTGGCCTCGCCTGAATCGTAGATCTCTTGGGTAATGATTGCATCGGCTTTGCGGAGCACTTCAAGCTTCTCTTCGGTCACTTCGCCGATCATACGGATAGCCAACCCTGGTCCAGGGAAGGGTTGGCGCCAGACGAGTTTTTTTGGTAAGCCGAGGGCTTCGCCAATTTTCCGAACCTCATCCTTAAAGAGAAGTCGAAGTGGTTCGACCAATTCCCAGTCTAATCTTTCAGGCAGACCACCAACGTTGTGGTGGGTTTTGATATTGTGAGCCACATTCTTCCCGGTATGACTGGCCGCTGATTCAATTACGTCAGGATATAGTGTCCCTTGAGCGAAAAATTCTATCGGTTGCTCAAGGACTTTGGCTGTTTCCTCAAAAACGGCGATAAATTCATGGCCAATTATTTTTCTTTTTTGTTCGGGGTCAGTGATACCGGCCAATTTATCTAGAAAGCGCTTTCTTGCATTGACAGCAATGATCTTGATACCGAGATCCTTAAGACTTTCTTGGACTTGATCAAATTCTCCCAACCGGAGCGTTCCTTGATCGACAAAGACGGCAATGAGTCGATCGCCTATTGCTCGATGAACGAGCGCCGAAGCCACCGCTGAGTCAACGCCTCCAGAAAGTGCAGACAGGACATAGCCATTACCGACCTTGTCCTTGATACTATTAATGCTCTGTTCAATGATATCGTCGACGGTCCAAGAAGCCTTGCAGTGGGCAACTTTAAAAAGGAAATTTTTGAGTAAGGTCTTACCTTCAGGAGTATGAATGACTTCCGGGTGAAATTGAATACCGTAGAGGCCTCGTTCTTCATCGGAAATCGCCGTAAACTTGGTATTCTTGCTACTGGAGATACCGGTAAATCCTTTGGGTAAACTTACGACCTGATCGCCATGAGACATCCAGACCTGTGAGCTTGGGCTCATCTCTTCGAAAAGAGGACAGGTCGTAAAATCTACCGTAGTTTTCCCATATTCGTGTTTACTGCCCTTCTCGACTTTGCCACCGAGGACATGACCCATAAGTTGCATGCCATAGCAGATGCCTAGAACCGGTATCCCTAACTCAAATAGTTCCTTTACGACCGTCGGGGCACTGGAATCATAAACTGAATTCGGGCCGCCAGAAAGAATAATCGCACTATAGTCTTTGAGTGACTCTACTGATGTATCCCAAGGTAATAACTCAGCAAAAACCGATTGCTCGCGGATCCGGCGAGTAATCAACTGTGAATATTGAGATCCAAAATCAAGAATAGCAATCTTATTCATCTCTTCCCCAGTCATTAATGTATGAAACTTGCCGTTTTCGCAATTTCGTTGGCAGTAGCGAGCTCTGATTCGGACATGATCTGATTATTGTAAAGCAGACGCATCTCTTTTTTGATCGTGGTACTATTTAGCTCAGCGCCATCGGTATTGATACAAAACTTCACTCCATGGTCAAGCAGGTTCCGGATAATATTCCGCAGATCGTCGATTGATTCAATCGATCCGGTATTAAGATTGCTTGTCGGGCAAATCTCGAGAACAATGTTCTTTTTTGCTAGATATTCCATGAGCTTTGGATCAGTGGCGGCTAAGATACCGTGACCGATTCGATCAGGCTGAATCTGTCGAACCACATCCCAAAGTTCATCGGTGCTGTGACCTTCTTCGCCAACGTGGATAGTTACGCCCAGTCCAGCTTGGCGAGCCTTGTTGATTAGTGGTTTGTATTGGGCATAATCGTGATGTTGCTTGGGCCTGGGGCCTGCCATGTCAATACCAATGATTGACTGTTCCCGACTATATTGGATCGCTTTATTCACACAGATCTCGTTATGTTCATAAGGAAATGATCGATCGAGCATAACGATCAACCCAGCTTTCTTGTATGGATATTCAAGTAAGGCTCGCTCTAAACCTCGAATCGAAGCAGTGATTATATGATCCAGATCCTGCTCACCATCTCGGTTGCGTTTCATTGGATTGTAACGCAGTTCATGTGTTACAACATTGCTGGCGCGATACGAACCACCAATGATCTCGTAGACTGCACGTTCGATCGCCAGAGGACTTGATTGGATCAGCTCCGGAAGTCGATAAAGTTTTTCGTAGTGATTAAGATGGGTGTAGGCGTCCTTAATCGTGATCATGTCTACAAATTCCCAATAATCTTTGGTCGGCAGTTTGAGACCTTGTTGATGTGCCAGGCTCCACAGAATCGCCGGAGTTAAGCTACCGCCGACGTGGTCGTGAAGCTCCACCAGGGGAACTTGACGGTCCTCCCAAAACGGTCGTGGTTTATTGTTCACGGTCTGTGTCTTGTCGTATTTACTATCTGTTGCTTCGGTCGCCAAGCTCACTGGATCACTCCGTGGGGTTTACTTTCGGTCATGCCGGCTGGGGTAATACGAATCAGCTTTGCACGGCTATGAAATTCGGTAATATTCGAGGCGCCGACGTAACTATACGCTAAGCGAAGGCCACCAGAAAATTCATCTATAATCGGTTCAATGGAGCCCTTAAAGGGGACGTAGGCGCTGATCCCTTCAGTAGTTTTTTTCTTGGCGTCTTTTTGTAAGTATCGATCGCTACTTTGATTTTCCGCCATCACCGCTGCCGAACCCATACCCCGGTACTCTTTAAGTTGCAGACCGTCTTTGATGATGACCTTTCCGGGTGCTTCAGTCGTACCGGCTAAAACACTCCCGAACATGAGGGTGTCGGCACCGGCGGCTAAAGCCTTGGCGCCATCGCCGGGGTAATGCATACCACCATCGGCGATGACTGGCACTTTATATTTTCGAGCAACTTCGGCTACTTCGGCAATTGCCGAGATCTGGGGAACACCGACGCCAGAGACGATACGGGTGGTACAGATCGATCCAGGGCCTATCCCAACTTTGATACCGTCGGCAAACTCACAAATCGGTTGGGCACTTTCGGCGGTAGCTACGTTACCGACAATTACCTGCGCTTTGACTGCCTTTTTTATCTGTTTTGCACCATCGACGACATGAGTATTGTGGCCGTGAGCGGAGTCGAGAACTAAGATATCGCAACCAGTTTTGTCAAGTAGTTTTGCCCGTTCGAGATCAGTTGGTCCACAAGCGGCGGCGGTCATAAGTCCTACTGTTTTAACTTTCTTAACCATGGCCACTTGAGCTTCGGCAGTATTATTACGATGGAGTACTCCAAGGCCGCCGAGTTTGCCTAGAACTATCGCCATCTCAGTTTCGGTTACCCGATCCATTGCTGCAGAGAGAATCGGCAGGTCTAAACGAATCTTCTTAGTTACAAAAGAGCCAATGTCGACTTGACTTGGCTTGACGGCAGAGATATTGGGCTTAATGAGGACGTCGTCGAAAGTGAGATATAGTTCAAAAACATCACTGTGTTTCACGTGGCTCCTTTTTCCTAGAATACCGTTTTAACTCATTTTGTCAACAACTAACCGGGCAAGCGCCAACTATCTTTTGCGCTGACTATTCTTTGCCAAGATAATTACCAAAGCCCCAACTGCAACGATCAGCATGAGTAGAACTCCAGTAGCAATCTGCGCTCCAAGCCCAAAATGGAGGTAAGTAATCTCCGGAACGGCCTCCCCTACTTCACCTTCGTGCGCAAAAGCGATTGCAATTAGCCAATTATTCATAACCATAGTATACACAAAACGGCGACGGTTCATTTCGCCGGCTGGCGAATACCCTGGAGATTACGGTTACACATACCACGATCTCTAGAGTTAAATATTATGCGAGATCACAATATGACTGATCGGAATAGCAGGAAGAAAAGAGAACCGTCCCCAAAACCCCTAGTTAAAACGACAGCCTATTTTCATCTGTCTGCATTAGATTGATAAGCTGGATCCACATCGCCTGTTCGCTCACGGAGTATTTTTTTGCTAAATCCTTAGCGTCTGAGCGGTCTTTCACAAGTTCTTTCCTTAGCAAAAAACTCGGCATCAGGAGTTCTGCCGCAAACTCGTCAGCCTCTTGTTCCATAAGATACATCGGATTGTTGTATTTATTTTCATACTCAACAGCGACAACCCTGTCATGGCTATAGTCTTCATGACCACTTAGATAATGACCAAGCTCATGGGCAACTGAAAAACGTTGGCGTACCTCGCTTTGACTATGATTAACTGCAATGACCTTTTTAGAATCGTTAATCCGAAGCACGGCCGACATCGTGTCAGGAAAAGGGAATAAGACTATGTCAAAACCAAGTTCCTCAGCAATAGCTTTAACGTCAATCGGTGGCGTAGTAAGTCCGTACATAGAGAGAAGGGCTATGGCTTTCTCTCTAGCTGCTCTATTTCTGATCATAGCTCTTTCCGTTCAATACTTGATCTAGCTTTCTGAGTGCATCTTCTTCGGCCATCCGCTGCTCCGAAGTAAGCCCTTGAGAGCCACGGCGATAAACAACCTGAGCGCTAGAAAATTGACCGTCCCGTAACGCTAATAAGTCGGCAAAGTTAACCCCGAAAATCTGACCTATTTTCCGTAAGTCCGCGTCTTTAAGTGACCGGCGGCCAGCTTCGTAATACGAAATGGCCATTGAAGTACAGCCCAAATGAGTTCCAAGCTGCTCCTGGGTCATTCCAGTTGTTTCTCGTAAGGTCTTAATTTTTTCACCAATTGTCATACAAGCTCTATGTTAAACTAAACGGAACAGATAAACAAGCCGTTGTTTATCTGTTTATCCACAGGGTAGGCCGTTGACCGATTACTAGCCCTGGGTGTAGTATGTTTATAGTCACCAAAATCGTTTAACTAGCCGTTTAATAAGGAGTGGATCATGTCTCAGGCCCTTAAACCAGGTCAGAAGTCACCCGCGTCAGCTCAGGTCGAAATTATTGGTTCCCGTGGTGGTCGTACCGGCGAGGAACGAACAGTGGAGCGAGGCGAAACGTTGCCGCCAACCCCGAAACCCGGACAAACATATACCGTTGTCGACCGAACCAAGAATAAATCAGGTCAGCAGAAAAGTAAATAAGGAGGCCATATGGCGTTCAGAAGTCCCAACACAACCCGTCAAGGTGGATCATTCTCAGAGTCAATAAAAATCGCTACTTGGAATAAAGCCCATACCATACTTGGCATTAATCCCGGAATCCGCAGGATCGACGCATGCGGTGCCCCAATCGATTGGAGCCAATTTGGCAACACGACAGAGGGTGGGACTGGTTGGGAAATTGACCACATCATCCCAGTAGCGCAAGAAGGTGGAGACGAAATATCAAATCTCCAACCTCTCCAGTGGCAGAACAATCGCTGTAAAAGTGATTCTTTGACAAACGCTTACTGCGTAATGCCAAAAAATCGAGGGTAGCCGATTAGCCTCTCGGTGAACGAAAGTTACTAGTTTGCGCAACCAACTGCATGATTGTCGTTATCGAGACCATATTTATCGGTACCGATAACCGCTACTTGGGCCAGTCACGTATGAGGGCCCGTTGCCCGTACCGGGCTTGCAGTTGACATCGCTATCGATCGGGACGCAGGTACTCGAGTAGTTGGGATCGCAAGAGCTAGTTTGAGCGGCCACCGAAGATGTTACCTTAATACTTTGTGCAGCAGCTCTTTGTCGGCGGTGGTACAAGGCCAGTAATCGGCGAAGCGATCAGGCTAGTAGAAGGACTTGGGCTTAACGTAGGGATGAGCTCGGTACAGGACTAGGAATAATCCGAGGCGACTAGACTAAGATCGACAGTCGTTTTAGCCTGAGGATTATTGGTCGCAGCCGAGGCAAACGTCAAACCTGAAACGACGACGATTACCCAGACTATGAGATTTATCATGATAACGGCCCTCTTGTTATAAGGATGTGGGTTAAGTATAAGAAGTTTACCGCATAAGTGCTCAAACGCAATTTTAATACAGGCCTTAAGGCCCAAAAATCAATTCTAGGAAATATGCTAAATACACTCTAGTCGAGGGTACACGCCAAGAGAAACGAGAGCTCCTCTCATGCATTCAGGTAGACCTAGTGATTCACAATAAACACGTCAGGATGTAGGTTGATTTCAGTTTATGAAACCGATATATTGTATACAGGAATTGAAGGAGGACATTTGATCACACAGAATATGAAAACTCAGACACTCTTTGTTACATTTCCGGACGAGCCAAAGGCAATTCTAAAAGAAATGCGTAACTTCTTAGCAGGAAGAGCCGTAGGGATCACCCGAGACGAAGCTCTGCTGGAGGAAATTCTAAAAGTATTGTTTTGTCTGTATGATGCCGAGAAAGTGTCGACTGGTTCAGCTGTAGATAAAGCAAAACTGATACGCAATAGGTTCTCTCAAATCAAAGGAGTTTACCCGGAGTTCTACGAAGTTACCGAAGAGATCTTACTAGACCCACAATCTCTTGAATACGTTATCGCTGGACTGCAGAAGCTATTAAAGTACAGAGCTACCACGGACATCGTGGGGGACTGTTATGAAGTGTTCATAGGAAATAGTGTGAGAGGTCAAGAGGGGCAGTTCTTCACACCGAAGGTTGCTGTGGATAGTTTAATAAAAATGGTAGATCCTAAGCCTGACTGGACGGTTATTGATACTGCCTGTGGGGCAAGTGGCTTCTTAAGCGCTCTATACTTATACCTTGCGGCTAAGTACCCTGAGGATCAAGTTCGTGAATTCGCAAAGAAGAATCTCTTTGGCATCGAAAAGGACCGCTACTTAGCTCGTCTAGGTAGAATCCACATGACGCTTCTAACGGGCGAGAAGGTCTCTATCGCTTGTGGTGACTCTCTATCGATGGAAGGCGACACAGGGCTAGATAAAATAAAAAATGTAGTATTTGATCTGATCATTACCAATCCTCCATTCGGTGCAAAAATCAAATCAGCTAGTAAAGAAACATTAAAAAAATATAGCCTAGGGTACAAGTGGACTGAATATCAGGGAAAATACATTAAGTCAGGCCAACTTAGTGACAACGTTCCACCGCAAACCTTGTTCATGGAACGCAATATAGTGGGGCTTAAAGTCGGCGGGATCTTAGCTACCGTTATGCCGGAAAGCTTGGTCTCTAATAAGAACTATAAACATGTAGTGCAATACGTACTAGATAATTGCACGATCCTCGCGGTTTTAGGTATGCCCGAGTCATTATTCAAGACATCTGGTAAGGGCGGAACGCATACGAAAACTTGCCTACTGGTCGCAAAAAGAGAACTAAAATCGCAAGATGAAAAAATATTTTTCGCTGAAGCAAAGTGGTGTGGTCACGACTCGCGAGCAAATACTATCGAAAAGAACGATCTTCCAAAAATTCTAGAGAATTATTTTAAATATAAAACTACCGGTACCGTCAAGGGTAGTTCATTGGGCTATGTCATTAGGCGAGACGACGTAAAGGATCATGTTCTTGCACCCAAGTACTACGACATTGAACTTGAGGGTATTAAAGCTAACCTTACAGCAAAAAATAAGCTAGTTACTATTAGAGAGCTAGTAGACACCGGCTGGCTCAAAATTTCCACTGGTGATGAGGTGGGGAAAGTTGCTTATGGTACCGGGTCCATCCCCTATATTCGAACATCAGATATCTCTAACTGGGAAATTAAGACTGACGCCAAGCAATACATAAGCGAAGATGTGTACGAAAGATTAAGACGAAAGCAAGACATCCGAGCCGGAGATTTATTAATGGTCAAAGACGGTACATACCTTATAGGCACCGTCGCTTATGTGACATCGGTCGATACAAAGATGGTGTATCAAAGTCATTTGTATAAGATGAGAATTATTGATAATGATTTTGGTCTTAACTCCTACTGTCTATTGGCAATACTTTCATCAAGCTTTGTCCAGAGACAAATCAAATCCAAGCAGTTAACTCAAGATATCATTGACTCGTTGGGCAAAAGAATATATGACCTTGTATTGCCAATACCTAGCGATAAGGGAGTACTAATACGGCTAAGCAATGAGGTGCGTGATATCATTCTGCTAAAGGAAAAAAGTAAAAAAAGTACTGCGAAGGTAACAGAGTTAGTTAGTTTGCTTTTCGCTTAGAGATTGATTCAATCTCCTGCCAGTCAAGTTTTAGTCTATTCTTATGGAAGTAGGCCATAAAGAAAATATCATTTGTAATTTCTTCAAGCGATGCTTCGCCCTGAACCCTATTCCCTAAGTCAGTAATCCAAGAGGTATTGTCTGCGATATGTTTACCGGCGGTAGCAAGTGGAGTTAAGTGGCCTACCTGATAACCCGATCTACCGTGGGTCGGAAGTGCTACTTTTTCAAAAAATTCATTATAGTATATCGGCTTCCCTGAGATAGGACACTCAAAGCCATCCTTAACATAAGCCTGCCCTAAATGCTTCTCAACGATATTCATCATATCAGACTGCAGCTCGGGCGCACCAACGAAAATAAAGATCTGCGCGAGTAGTTTTGCTTCAATTAACGAACAGCCGATTCTTGAAGCATATTGTGGCGAGCCCGGTAGTGTTTCCCAGCGAACTTCTCGATTAGTCTGGTAGTCCCCAGTTTGACGTCTATCGGTTAGATATGCTTTAACTTGAATTTTGGTAACAATTTTGGGCTCTGCGACAAGTTTCCTTAGTTGATTGATCTCTAGAAGTGGTTTATACCAAAAAATATTATCCTTAACATGTGAACCGCCTGACTCAGGTGCATGTTCATACCAAACCGGTAACTCAAGGCTGCCAATTCTAGTAGTGCTATCAAGAATAATCTTGATATCCTCAGATGCTAGCAGTAGATCCGAATAAACCGTAAGACACTTCCTGTACGGAAAATCTTGTGCACCCATTAATCCAAGCAGATCCTCGACAAGAGTCATGTATATCTTCCTACACTCTTCTTCGCTTGCGTATAACGGGGAAGAGGGGTCTAAATGCCAGCGCAATACTGTTTGAGTGTTGCCGGTAGCTGCATTGAGAGGGGCAACCTTACAAGAGATGCGTTCAAGCCGATCCAGAAGTTTTCGTGTCTGTTGAATAGTAAGGTAATTCAGCAATGCAGTTTCGTATTTTTGTAGTGCTTCATTTTTCATATATCACAACTCACAGTTCGTATTAGTTCTATAAATAACAGATTCACTATATTACGCGTTACATCAATTAGCAATTCCTATCAACTCTCTGGTTCGAATCCTGCTAAGGATTTGCACATAAAATAGAAATACGAAGTTTAGTACTTCGTATTTCTATACCTGCAAACTGGATGGCCACAGGTCGCCTAGAAAAATTGTAAATTGGCTCCGGGACTTGGAGTCGAACCAAGATTCACGGCTTCAAAGGCCGCTGTCCTGCCTTTAGACGATCCCGGAATAACGAATTAATAATGAATAACGAATAATTAATAATTTTGATACCGTAACTTGATCGGTAATTATTCATTATTAATTGTTAGTTATTCATTTGTAATGCCTTATGGAACCGAGTAAGCCTGGTTCTGTTTTAGCTGACATCTCTCTATGCGTCCAGACCCGGGGACACCCCGCGAGTAACGGTTTATCTCGAGATTATCGAGAGGTTGATGATGATCGGGTCCACTGGACTTGCACGACGCAGGGTTTTCACAGATCCGCCTTGCAACGGAAAAGTGTGAGCTCTTACCTCACAATTTCAACCTTACCTGCTCCTTGCGGAACATCGGCGGTATATTTTCTGTTGTACTATTCCCTCGCCTTGGAGGCTTTTACACCCCTTATAACGGCCCACTTCCGCTCGATGAGACATCGAGGTCTCGCGGGTACGCTACTCTATCGTGCCAGGACTTTCCTCCCCGACTTGCGTCGGAGTAATCAGCCTGATTCCATAAGGCAGATTTACTCTACCATAAAACAGGTTAAATCTCAAGGTTCAGTGATCATATAACCGAGTCCATGAACTGTCTTGATAAGCTTCTTTGTGAATGGCTTATCCATTTTGTCTCGCAGCATCTTTATATGGACATCTACAACGTTCGTAAAAGGATCAATAGTTTCATTCCAGACGTGCTCGATTAACATCTCACGTGTTACCACATGATCCTTATTACGGAGTAAATAGGTCAGAATTTCAAACTCTTTTCTCCGTAGAGCCAAGGCTCGGTCCTGCCGGTAAGCTGTTCTTGTCTCGGTATTAACAACTAGGCTTTCTACGTAAAGGACGGTAGGTATGTATGACAGCTTGGGACGACGAAGTAATGCCCGCACTCGCGCTTCAAACTCATTAAGATGAAATGGGTTAGTGAGGTAATCATCGGCACCAGCATTGAGCAGGTCAACAAGACTCTCGGTCGATGAGTTAGTAGCAATCCCTAAAATTGGGGCAGTTATGCCTTCTTCGCGTAACTGATGACAGATAGTTTCGCCAGGTAAATCTGAGGTGCTTATGCCAAGAATGATCAAATCGTATGCGGTAATGGCTGCTTTTCGCAGGGCATTGTCCCCACTTTCGGTCATGTCGATCGCATAGTATTTACTAAGCAAAGCCGAAACTTTAGGTGGAGATCCAGCCTCGTTTTCGATTACAAGAATACGCATCGCGCCTCCGGATGAAGATGTAATTGATTGTACAGGTTGATCTACTACCATCACGCTATGTCTCGGATCCTGTCTGAATCAATCCCAATAAGGTACCTAATCGGTTATGGATCTATACTTAGGTCCATTTATGTCATAATTATCCTTGTTGTTTCAGAGGATCTAAGAGATATTTGCAACAATAGGGGAC
>CAYGGE010000006.1:0-50256 GCA_964349485.1 uncultured Candidatus Saccharibacteria bacterium | reverse complement strand
TGGCGCGCCTGGAGGGGCTCGAACCCCCGACCTTTAGGTCCGGAACCTAACGCTCTATCCACTGAGCTACAGGCGCTTGTAGCTCATACTGTACCTGGTATCGCCTAGGAGATCAATTTGTTGTGCCGATGACAACCAGGACGTCGTATGCGCCAATGCCGTCTGAGGTTTGGGTTGTGATCCCTCCCGCGATAGTCTGCACGCTGTTGGCGGTCGTTTCAAACCCTGGTTTAAAGTAAATTGTTGTTTTGGCCACGTTACGATTTTTGTAATTGCCTATACTGGCAACCACAATATCGGCCGCCGCAAGCTTGGTTCTTAAACTCGCGGCACCACCGGTTCGATTGGTACCGTTTAAGACTTGGATCTTGGCGGGTGTGGTCGCGGCTGGTACGACGGTGGGTGACGCAGTTGATACAGCATTTGCCGATGGACTGGCTGTGGCACCGACCTTTGCAGCTGGGGTGGCTTCCTTGGTTGTCAAACCTTCTTTATCGATGACCAAACCCTGTTTTGGTCCAAATGAAGGGCTCGGTGATGCCTCAGTATTCGACTTTTTAGTGAGTCCAGCTAGAAAACTGGGGGAGATGATACTAGCGCCGATTACAAAAAAAACGACAAACAACAAGCCGTAGAAAAATCCCATCTCGACGCGTAATCGACTCTTAGGTTTCTCTTCTTCGCCTTTCGGTTGATCGTCAAAAGGAACCCGGCCCTCTTCATCCTTCGGAGTAGTGTTGACCTTGTGAGTCAGATCAAATGCTTTGGCCATAATACTAGCATACAAAACTTATGGCACGATATCTAGTGTACCGATTACCAACGTAGTTTTGGAATGGGTTTTAGATCCATATTAACTGCCTTCGCTGTTTCGGCGATTGTGATCGATTCGGGCTGGTTTGGGTTGCGGTGTAAGGTGATCTTGCCTGTTTTGATGTCAGTATGAAGCAATAGTTCATCGCCTTTTTTCCAGGCGAGTTGGTCGATTACCCATTTGGGTAAGGTGACACACATAGAATAGTTTGAGAACTTAATTAATCGTCGCTTTTCGATTGCACGCTTTGCCATTGCCCCTCCTAAAGACAGCTGGTGAATTGCTTAACTTCAGTATATACCGGAGGTTAGAAGGTGTCTATAGCGATACTATTTACATGATGTAACGATCAGCAATTATGAGTACAGCGGCACTGATGATGGCGGCAAACAGGGCGCCACTGATCACCTGTTGAAGCGTATGACGTTTACGTGAAACTCGGGCCCAACCAATAAGAGGGACCAGGAAGACTAGACTATACCAGTAAGGACTAACTAGATAACCGAGCGTCAAGGAAGTAAAAGTAGCTGTGGCGGTATGAATACTGACCTTAGTCCAAAAATTAAGAGTGCCGAGGATAACTTCGTTAGCGAGCAGGACAAGCGTCATGACTAGGATTGGTCGAGGTGCATTGAGTCTATCAAGAACAATGATCGCGCCAAGTGCGCCGATGATCATGAGGATATACGGTATAAGACGAGCTTCCCGCTCGATCAGCTCGAGCATCTCACCGATATCGCCTTTGAAGTAGACGAATAGATAGAAAGCGGCTGGTAGAAAGGTAATGATAGTCAGGAGCACTAGGTAGAAGAGTTGCTGGCTAAGACCTGTGACTGACTGCATGACTACAGTAGTTAGGCCAAGAGTACCGATGACGATCGGGTGGGTCACTAAGGCGACGAGTGATGCGAAACTCTCCTTGGTAGTACGATGGGTAAACATGGTCTGTTGCATATGCTCTCTAGTGGTGGAACTTCCGGATGACACCCCGTACCTTACCTTGAATCATGACTCGTTTTGTTCGTATTGGCTGGTAACGACCGTTAGCCGGCTGAAGACGGATATGATCTTTTTCTTTATAAAAACGCTTTAATGTAACGTTTGAGCCTTCAACCAAGGCAACAACAATGTCGCCATTTTTGGGTGTCTGCGTCTGCTCAATGATAACATAGTCGCCATCCAATATACCATCCTCGATCATGGAGTCTCCACGAACCTTAAGAGCAAAGACGTTGCGACCCATCATGTCTTTTGGGATATCGATGGTTTCAGGCGTCCGGATTGCTTCGATCGGTAAACCAGCGGCAATCGCCCCTAGCAAAGGAATGGAAAATGTTCGCTCATCCCAGGTTGGGGTGAGCTGAATTGATCGGGCAATGTTCTCCTCATTCTCGAGATAACCCTTTGATTTTAAGGTATCGACATGCTCAGCGACCGTGGCAACGGAGGAGAAACTAAAGTGGTCGGCAATTTCCCGATAGCTTGGAGCGTACTCATGTTTGTCGATAAAGGATCGGAGATAATCCAAGATCTCCTTCTGGCGTCTGGTTAGAGTTTCAGGCATACGATCTCCTTAATCGGTCACAAGTTATGATTTTTTATATCATCAATAGCATACCGAACGAAGACCGAACAAGCAAGTGTGAGTTATCCACATCGACGAAATTAGTTATCTAGTTCTCTGGTTCGCTTCACTATCTGGTTGTCTGGTTACCAACTAGAAAACCAGATAACTGGTCTGATTTAAGCGTTCAACCTGTCTTTAATTGTTTCTTCGAGTAAGTCGAGACTAACCGTATCCTGCACCCCTGTCTTCATATCTCGTATGATCACTGCGTGGTCGAACACTTCACGGGTGCCAATAATGATGGCGAAGGGTACAGCCATTTTATCGGCATACTTTAATTGTGATTTAAGACTTTCTTTAGCAAATGCTCCAGTTGCACCGACGCCCCAACTATTCAAGATCTGGATGGCATGCAGTCCAGCTTTTTTGGCTTTTTCACCGAGTGGAATGACTACGGTCTTAACCGGACTGCTAGATGGCGGTTTAATCCCCCGCTCCTTGAGCTTCTCAATAATTCGCTCGATACCAATACCCGTACCGACTCCAGGTGTATCCTTGCCACTATAGAGTTTGATCAGTCCGTCATAGCGACCGCCACCAGAAAGACTACCTTGACGAGCAGAATCACTTGCGTCGACAACCTCAAAAACCGTTCGGTTATAATAGTCGAGTCCCCGAACAAGATGGGGATTTAGGTTGTACGGAATTGCCAGTTCGTCAAGATACTCAAGCAATGTCCCTAGATGGACCTTACAGCCACTGCATAGCTCATCAAGGATGACCGGGGCACTGACCGCTATTGCCTGGCAGGCCGGTTCTTTACAGTCGAGAATCCGGAGTGGATTGGTGGTGAGCCGGCGCTGACAATCGTCACAAAGTTGCTTTTTGTAAGGCTCAAAAAAAGCCTTGAGCTTTTTACGGTACTTCGGACGACAGGTTTCATCGCCGAGACTATTCATGGTGAAACTAATTCCCTTCGTCAACCCTAGATCAGTTAGAAACTGCCAATAGAGCATAATGATCATGGCGTCGGCCGACGGATCTGCGTCGCCGAAATATTCTAGACCAAATTGATGATGTTCCCGAAGTCGACCTTTTTGAGGTCGCTCGTAACGGAACATTGGTTCAATGTAATAAAGTCGAACCGGTTGAGGCCAAGTGTGCATGCCGTGCTGGTTGTAGGCACGGGCGATGGCCGCTGTCCCTTCGGGACGTAGCACTAACGTGTCTTTATCGCTATCGGCATCTTCTACCTTAGTGAGGCGCTTAACTTCGAACATCTCTTTTTCGACAATGTCTGTCGACTGACCCACTCCTTTAGTAAACACGCTTAGTGTTTCAAAGGTCGGTGTATTGATGCGTTCGAAGCCTAACGCTTCTGCTCGGATAATAAAAGTTTGGGTTAACCAGCGCCAGTATGGTTGCTCATCGGGAAGGATGTCGTGAGTGCCACGGGCGGTTTGAAGGAGATCTGCCATGGGGCCCCTATCATTGTAAGTGAAGAGAAGTAATGCCTAACCGAACCTGATGTTATCATATTCTAAAGGCTGTCACAAGCTGTCAGCTTATCCCTTGGACTTTTGATTCTGAATTCCCTCAGTCCGTTTAGGTTCCTCTGGGCGTAGGAAGCGTTTTATATGCGATCGGGCGTTTTGGGTCTTGACTGACGTAAGCCAGCCGGTGGTCGGATTGGTTTTTTTGTTGACGATCAACTCGACCGTTACCCCAGATTGAAGGCTTTCAGTTAAGCGAACAATATTCCCATTGACCTTGGCGGCATATAGATGATTTCCGATCTCCGAGTGAATTGCGTAGGCTAGATCAATGGCGGTTGCACCGACTGGTAAATCGATAACATCACCCTTCGGGGTGTAGACAAAGATTCTGTCTCCAAAGAAGTCGATTCTCATTAATGAATCAATATCGTTAAATGAGCTGGCTTGGCGTTGCCATTTAGCCAATTCATTGATCCAGACTAGTTCATTCTTGGGGACAGGAATACTCTTACGTTTAAGATAACCGAGCCCACCCTTCTGCTCGCTGTAATACCAGTGAGCCGCAATACCAAACTCGGCATGTTGATGCATGTCTTTTGTTCTGATCTGAATCTCAATCGGCCTATCGCCAAAAGCCCGCACTGTAGTGTGAAGTGATCGGTAACCGTTCGGTTTCGGCGCCGCGATATAGTCCTTGATACGCCCATCATATGGCTTCCATCGCTTATGGAGTATGCCCAGGACTTGGTAGCACTCTTCGATGGTGTCTACAATAACTCTACAAGCTACCAGATCGTATACCTTAGTGATGTCGTTATCGTATCGCTCGAGTTTACGATAAAGACTGTAAAGATGTTTGGACCTTGCATGAATTTCAGCCTTGATACCAAACTTGGCTAGCATGCGCTGGATCGCTCGTTTGCCCCTGAGGACGGCTCGTCTCCTGGTCGGCGCTTCTTGGTTCATCAGCTTCTGAGTCTGTCGATAGGCATCGGGATCGATATGGGCAAATGCTAAATCCTCTAGGTCACCCTTTAATGAACCAATACCTAGCCGATAAGCTAATGGCGCATATATTTCCATCGTCTCTTTGGCGATGTCATATCGACGTGAAGTCTCCATAGCATCCAATGTCTGCATATTATGCAAGCGGTCGGCCAGTTTAATCAGGACTATCCGGATATCCTTACTGGTGGCGAGGAGCATTTTTCGTAATGACTCAATCCGTTGTTGTTGCCGGGAGAGTTGGGGGTTTTCTCGACGAAATAAGCCACTAAAGAAACCTCGGCGAGTTTCGAGATTAGTGAGCTTGGTTACGCCATCGACTAGATAGGCAATGCGAAGTCCAAACTGGGTGGCGACACTAAAGACGGTTTGATATGTGTCCTCGGCTACATCGTGCAAAAAAGCGGCGGCAAGGGTTGCCGGATCGAGATGCAATTCAGCTAAAGTCAAACAGACATGAAGAGGATGCTGGATATACGGCACTCCAGACTTCCGCAACTGACCGGCATGGGCAGTAAGCGCAACCTTATAGGCTTTAGCCACTACTCTAAAATCCGACTCACTGATATAGGTAAGCGCCTCTAACCGAACATCGTCAAATGTCAGCAAATTCTGCGGATGTTCCATAGCCTCAATCTATTTACGCATTAGTTTCTTTGGTGGCTTTAATCGTGTCGGCATTGATTTGTCGATATTATTGACTGTCATGCCTTTGGGTAGGGTATCGATAACCAGTGTTGTGCCAGTTTCGATCTCATCCTCTAGTAGATAATCGGCCAGTGGTGCCTCAAGATGGGCGGCGATCGCTCGTCGCAGTGGTCTTGCCCCGTAAAGCGGATCATAACCTAGAGTCATGAGTTCGTTAACTGCTTTGGCTGAAACTTCGAGGGTGAATCCTAGTTTCTTGATCCTTCGTTTCAATTTATTCAGCTCAAGATTGACTATTTCTTCAAGCTCTTTACGACCCAAAGGGGCAAAAATGATTATTTGATCTAGTCGGTTTAGGAACTCGGGTCTAAACTGTTCCTTAAGCTGTTTAGTCACACTTTGACTAATCTCCTCATAGCGACGTTTAGCCTTGGCCAACTCATCTGTCGTGCTGACTTGAAAACCTAGTGCGCCCTGCTTAGTCAGTTCGGCCATGCCGAGGTTACTGGTTAAAATAATGATTGTATTTCGAAAGTTGACTGGATCACCCTTAGCATCCATGAGCTGACCTTCTTCAAGAATCTGGAGAAAAAGGTTGAATACCTCGGGGTGCGCCTTTTCAATCTCATCAAACAAGATGACACTGTATGGTTTACGTCGGACCTTTTCAGTTAACTGGCCGCCATCTTCATAGCCAATGTACCCTGCCGGTGCACCAACGAGGCGTGACGTATTGTGTCGTTCCATGAAGTCTGACATGTCGATCTTGATTAGATTCTTCTCACTACCAAAGACTTCTCGGGCCAATACTTTGGCTAGCTCAGTTTTACCTACCCCAGTCGGACCAAGAAACATGAAGCTACCCATCGGTCGGTTAGGATCGGCAATGTTCGTTCGGGAACGCTTGATAGCTTGAGTGACGGCATTAATTGCCTCAGCTTGGCCGACAACATATTTACTTAAGAGCTCTGGCAGATTGCGGTAGCGTATCTTCTCGATGCCCACTAATTCAGTTATGGGCATGCCAGTCGACTCTGACAGTAACTTGGCGATAACTACACTATTGATAATCGGTGGCTGACTCTTTTTGGTCACCTTGGTTTGATGTAGTAAGTCGTTCGAAAGGGTCTTAATCTGTTCTTTGATGATGCTAGCTCGGTCATAATTCTCATCGGTGACGGCCGCTTCTTTTTCGCGAGTAAGTTTAGCGATTTTCTTTTGAACCGAGGCTTCCTTGGTTCCTAGATCCTTAGTTAAGCAAGTCGCGGCACCTGCTTCGTCGATAAGATCAATAGCCTTATCGGGCAAGAATCGGTCGGTGAGGTAACGCTCAGAAAGTTCCACCGCCGCTTCGATCGCATCGTCAGTGATGGTCACGCTATGATGTTTCTCGTAAGCGCCGCGTAAACCTTTAAGGATGGCTACGGTCTGATCGACCGATGGCTCTTCAATCTGGATAGCCTGTAGGCGACGCTCGAAAGCCGAATCCTTCTTAATATGCTTGCGGTATTCATCGTGGGTTGTTGCCCCTATCAATCTGATCCAGCCTTTGGCCAATGCTGGTTTTAAGATGTTGGCCGCATCGAGTGATCCTTCGGCACTTCCAGCACCGACGATTGTATGTAGCTCATCGATAAACAGTATAATGTCTGGATTAGTCTTAAGCTCTTCCATAATCTTCTTGACCCGATCTTCAAACTGACCACGGTACATGGTACCAGCGACCAGTAAAGATAGGTCAAGCGTAACCAAACGTTTTTGGAGCAGCTTGGTGGGGACTCTACCGCTCACAATTCGTTGAGCTAAACCTTCGACAATTGCCGTCTTTCCTACCCCAGGCGGACCGAGTAAAAGCGGATTGTTCTTGGTTCGTCTAGCTAGGATCTGGATAGCCTTATTTATTTCAGATACTCTACCTATAACCGGGTCGAGTTTTCCTTGGTGTGCCTCGTAGGTCAGATCCACCGTAAAGTAATCTAAGGCCGGTGTCTTGGGTTTTGGTTTCTTGCTCGATTTACGATCCTGTTTCTCTTCGCTTCGGATCATCTTATCGACTTCAGCGATCTCGTGAAAGATGGTCTCAATCTGTTTACGCAGGTGATCGGGATTAACACCAATACGTTCGATAATTTGATGTGCCAATAAGCTCGGCGTATTAACGATGGTCAGTAAAAGATGCTCAGCGTCGACAGTTGGGTGGTTATGGTGAGCGGCAATCTTCGCCGCCTCAAGCATAACTGATCGAGCCTCTTCGGACATGTCTTTGCTGATCGGGAGGGACACTACTGGCTGGATAGCCAAGATTAGTTTAATCTGATCAAGATTAATATCGTATTCTTTTAAGATCTCGTGGGCGAAGGTCCCTCGGTTCGTGACTAGAGCAATTAAGATGTGTTCCGAGCCAATAGTGCTGTTCATTGACTCAGCAATTTGTTGACTTGAGACAAGAATATTTTTGGCTGACTCGGAAAATTTGTCAAAGATGTTTTCTTCCACTAAACCTCCATTCAGTTGGATTGTGGACCTGTTACGCCTTTTTCGTTTTAGGTTTGGTCTTCGCTTTTGCTTTGGCCTTTACATTCATGACGGCTTTCGCTGGCGTCTCTTCACTTGTCGTGTCAACAATCGGTTCAACCGTCAAGGCCTGGCCCTCGTCATCGATTGCAGCCTCAGTAATCTCATCTGTATCACCATCATGAGGTGAGGCTTCAGCTACAACTTCAAGTTCGTCGCGCGAGTTTTCCTTATCGATATCAATACTCCAGCCTGAGAGTTTGCTGGCTAAACGGACATTTTGACCACCGCGGCCGATTGCTAATGACAGTTGATCTTCAGGCACGATAACTGTTGCCTTGCGATCGTTTTCAGAGAGCGCAATCTCACTAATTTTTGCTGGGGACAGGGCATTGGCGATAAATCGTTTAGTATCATCGTCCCAGAGGATAATATCAATCTTCTCGTCGCCAATCTCGGCTAAGACCGCTTGGACCCGGGTACCGCGTTGACCAACGCATGAACCGACTGGATCGAGTCCTTCTTGGTTTGATGCGACAGCCATCTTGGTGCGAGCACCTGCTTCGCGGGCGATTGTTTTGATGCTGACCGAACCAGAACTAATCTCGGGAACTTCAAGGCTAAAGAGGGCTTCAATCAAGCCTGCGTCGGTTCGGCTGACAACGACTTTTGGTCCTTTGGCCGTTTCTTCAACTCCCTGTACGAAGACCTTGAGTCGCTGACCGGTGTAATAACGTTCATTAGGTATTTGACCACTCGGGAGGAGTAGGGCGTTAATCCGGCCGAGGTTGATGATGACTACGTCACCTTCAACTTGTTGAACGTTACCGTTCAACAGTTCACCTTCTTTACCCTTAAACTCGTTGTAGAGCATCTCGCGTTCAGCTTCGCGGATACGTTGGATAATAACTTGTTTAGCTGTTTGAGCGGCAATCCGTCCGAAATCGGTGTGAACCGGTAGGGCAATCTCAACTTCCTCGCCAATTTCGGCATTCTTGCGAAGTTTGCGACCATTCTTTAAGGTAAGTTGTGACTGCTCATCCTCAAGTAACTCTTCTTCGACTATGGTGAACACCTGGTACATCTTTGTTTCCATTGTCTCTGGTTCAAGTTCAGCTCGAATAACTTGATGGGGATTGCCGTAATCCTTGCGATAGGCTGCCGCCAGAGCCGCTTCCACGGTCTCGAGAATAGTCTCGACGTCGAGACCTTTTTCGTCAGCAATTTGGTTGATTGCAGCCATAAATGGTGATGTTGCCATATTGAGTCCTTTCGTTAGCGTACTACGCTTCTACTTTATCATGAATTATCTAATCAATCTTGTACGATTGAAAAATAAAAACAAGTCTATTCAACTTGCTTGAATTAATTATAGTAGATATATGTAGCACTGTCAAGTTTTACCATTTGAGGCAGCAATCTTCCTCAAGATAGCTGCATTTTCTGCCATTCGACTTGTTATTAGCGCTATATCAGCCTCCATGACCCCGACTTGTTTCATGTGAGTCAGCTTCTCTTGTTGATGCTGAATTGTGCTATGTGGGTGTATATCCTGTCTAGGTAACCCAATTACCACACTGCTCGCAGAAATGTCTGGCCTACCAGATTCGTCTAAGAAATACTGTACTGCATAAGTATTCACCTCAACTCGCACCTCATCGCAAAAAAGTAACGGCTGATGGTTGGCATAGGTAGACAAGTAGGTATGAACAAATTTTTGGGCGATACCTATCGAAGTGATACTTTCAGTGTCGGCGTGAATCGGGACCACTATGCCATACTCCGCTAGTCGTTGTTTAAGGATGGGGATGACAGTTTCACACTCTGTCCGACCCTTCGTATCAAGCATCCCACCCGAAAAATAGACAGCCTTGACCTGTCCATTCACATTTTTCAAATAATTAACCAGTGCGTCGAGGTATTGGTCGTAACCACGCATTTCTATCGGGTCACGAAGTGTTGCATCCCAAGCGCCATAGGCGTTGATCCAGGCTAGGATTGGCTTCGAGGTAAGTCTGTCCATAAAGAAAGTATATCAAATAGCACATTGTAAGGGTACTTTAAAGACAGTTGTCTTATCATAATAAAGACCGATCGTATCATCCTAAGTTCGCCCTAATGATAGGTCAATAACTCAGCTCCCAGTAACAAGGCCCCTTCTGAAAGGGGCCTTGTTTGTCGGTACTCCTTACCCTTAGCTTACTGTGGTGTTGGGCTCGCAAAGATCTCGGGGTGCGCAAAGATATATGCTCTTAGCGATTCCCCGACTGTGGTGTCAGAAAACCCAAAATACTCGCTTAAAAATGGTTTTGGAACACCCAATATAAGCCTTCCTTTCAGGTTGGAGGAATATATCAACAAGTTAAAAAACAATTTGGTGGACCCTAGCGGTATTTTTTGGAACACCTTTCTCGAGTACGTAATTGAGTGGAAGCCTAAATTAGAGAAAATCTATAAAGAACAACAGGACGACGAAGCGCGCCCTGATTCTTATAAGTCTAAGGACTTAATATGAAGTACCTTCATTATTCGTTGCAAATTAGCGAAGGAGTAGGTTCCTTCTCCACGTTCAACAATCGCATAATAATTTGCGTTTACTTTAGCCTTGGCGGCAACTTCAGCTTGAGTAAGACCCGCTTTCAAGCGAGCCTCTTTAAGTATTGCGCCAAGTTTATTGCGAGCTTTTTGGTCTTTTTCATTATCCATATACCGACATTATACCAACTCGCTACTCAGAATTACAGATCAATTAAGGTAAAATGGTCTAAGGAGCAATATGTTAGCTAATAATCACAAGAAAAATACCGTCACGAGTAAACTCTATAATCAAACTTCTTTCTATTCCGCCCTAGCCAATGACATGTTAAAGGCAAAAGAAGAGATTATTATTTATAGCCCGTTTGTCTCTAAACACCGCGCTGATACGTTTCTTCGCCTAATGCACAAACTTAAAGACACCAATATCAACGTCTTTATCTTTACCCGCCCACTTCGTGAGTATGCTCCGGGTCAACGTAGCGAAATCACGGACATCCTTGGTCAGTATGAAGAAACGGGCGCAACCATTTATTACCTTAGCGGTTATATTCATGAAAAAGTAGCCATTATCGACCGGGAAATACTTTGGGAAGGGAGTTTGAACATCCTTTCGCAACGGTCCAGCCGAGAGATGATGCGCCGTATAACCGATAAGGATTCGACTGTGGAAGTTATTCGTCACCTTCGGCTTAGCGACATGCTAGCGGAAGGATTAAGTGCGAAACACAACCAAGTCGGCCGAGCTTTTAGCAGGACTGCGCGACCCAGGCGACGAAGTATCCTACGTACAATTGTACTGTGCTGGTTATCTGTAATGGTGATATGGTGGCTATTTATCGCTTTATTGGATATTATACCTTTGAAAGTTGTTATGCAGTGGGTAGAAATACTGACAGCAAACACGCCTCACTAGGAGTGCTATGGATAACTCATCCCTACTTAACTCAGATTTTTCTGAGCCTACTGAATTAGAGATTATACAGACCAAGAAGCTTATCAAAGATAAGTACGATATTGTTATGCCTGATACTGAAACAGGACGGCTAGTTACGTTGATTAAAGAGCTTGAATGGTGGCAAAAAGCTAGCGCAAAATCAGATTCACCTCGGCAGTTCAGAGAAGAGCAGCTCGATGATTTACGAGATTTATTAGAGCAATCTGGCAGTCAGAGCTTGTCTCGATCAGACCTTCGTAATCATGCAACATCTCTTCTGGCTCTTGTGCCGATGAAAGAAAAACAACGAGTAGCCGCTGAGATACGCGGTATTCTCGTAGAGCATCGACCAGTGCCTTTCGAACCTACAGTATCCGTGAAGACCGTCGAGTTACTCAAGACGCACTATGATGTAACGCTTACTGACGAACAGCTTGAGCAAGTCATCCCATTCTTAACGAGAAAACTATGGTACGAGGTAGGTCTCGAAAGCTCACTCGAGGAATGTCTAGACGACCTTATCCTTTATACCAACAAGCGAAAACGTGGTGAACGAATAAAAGACGCTATGTTGCACGATGCGGTTCGCCAAGCCCTAGATCTGACGGTCTCTAAATTAACTGGAGAAGAACACCGCGCTCTTTAGCTTTGAGCCAATTTAACCCGTCAACTATGTAAAACAAATGTAAAAACCTACTCACCGGCTGAAAAAGATTGGGTTGCATAACGTTGTTAAACGTTGTATGGTAGATTCATGAAAGATGAAAAAGAACTTGATTTTCTAACGGTTGCTCAAGCAGCTGAGTTCGTCGGAGTCTCAGCGGCCACTCTTCGACGTTGGGATGATGCAGGTAAACTAATCGCAACAAAACGCCCCGGTAGCGACTACCGATACTACAAGATAGCCGACCTTGAACAGTTCCGACTTGAGTTTGGACACGCAGGAATGAACGCCAGTAACATTGCGGGCTATTTTTCGGAAGCAGATCCAAAGATAAACAAGAACCCATATCTTCGCGAACCACAACAGGAAGCATTCGATGCCGCAGTCACTCACTTCGAAAAATCAACCGAGCCTGCTATCATCCAACTTCCCGTTGGGTGCGGCAAGACAGGCCTCGCTGCAATACTACCTTTTGGATTATCAAACGGCAGGGTACTTATTGTGGCGCCGAATAAAACTATTCGGACTGGGCTCTACGCTGACCTTAACATTTCTAATACTGGTTGCTTTTGGAAAAAAGCTAACGTACTCACCGATTTCTCAAAAGGACCATTCACTGCACTCGTAGACGGCCCCAAGGCGAATATTGACGACTGCTCAAAGAGCCATATCGTAGTAGCAAACATTCAACAGCTGGCGAGTAGAGCTGACCGTTGGCTTTCACAGTTTCCATCGGACTTCTTCGATCTCATAATAATTGACGAGGGACACCATGTTGCCGCCGAAAGCTGGCAACGGGTAATTAGAGCTTTCCCTGGTGCACGCTTTGTAAGCATGACCGCGACACCATTCCGATCAGACAATCAAGATCTGGTTGGTACTCTTATTTATCATTACCCTTTCTCACTAGCAATGATTAATGGATACATTAAACACGTTTCTTCTGCGTCCGCCCGACCAACAGAGATTAGTTTCAGCGTTAAAGACGAAAGTAGAAGCTTTAGCCTTGAAGAGGTACTGGCACTTAAGGAGCAAGCGTGGTTTCGACGTGGCGTAGCCCTTTCGGAAGAGTGTAATCGCCACATTGCTGAAAAAAGCGTAGAAAAGATGCAGGAGTTACGAGCACATACCGGTTTCCCTCACCAGATAATCGCTTCAGCGATGTCTGTTGACCACGCTCGCCAAGTCAGAGCGATATATGAGGAAATGGGGCTTCAAGCTGCGGAAATTTACGGAGAGATGCCAGATGATCGTAAGGAGACAATTTTTAGCAAACTGAGAAGTGGTCAGCTCGATTGTATCGTTCAAGTGGCTATGCTTGGGGAAGGCTTTGATCACCCACCGCTAAGCGTTGCAGCCATATTTAAGCCCTACCGATCCTTGGCTCCATATATTCAGTTTGTAGGTCGCGTCATGAGAACAGTAGAGCCAAACGCTGCGGACCATCCTAATAATCAAGCGTATATCGTATCCCATATTGGATTAAACAACGAGGACCGCTGGGATGACTTTAGAGAGCTAGACGCTCAAGACCAGGAGCTTGTTAAGGTTTGGGCGCGCGGGTCAGGGGCTAGTGGTGGCACTTCTAGAACTAAAGAAGACGGAGAGCAAGAAGCTCACAGGTACGACAATCAGCCGCTAGCTGATAAAGAAATATTAAGTCATTTCTTATCACAAGCCTATCTAGACCCAGAAGACGATACGGTGATAGACAGATTACTTGATTCTAAGGCCCCAGGTGGCTTTACGCTCAGAGAATTAGGTATTACACCTGAAAAACTTCGAGAGATGCATGCAGCCAGAAATACCCGTAAAGAAGCACCCGCTACACCGTCACCTGTACAGCCTCAGGTGCATCGTCAGATACTTCGCAAACGACTCGACGAACGCTCGAAAAGCATTCACAATCGGATTCTCGCAGACCTTGGCTTATCACGCGCTGGTTACGATATCTCAAGGGCAGTACCTGGAGTAAGGGGTAATAATGCGGATGCTCTATTCTCATTCCTAAACAATCAAATCAACGAGCTCGTGGGACAAGACCTGGACACAAGAGAGAAATGGACTGCTGAGCAGCTTGAACTCGCCTATAAATCACTTGACCAGGTTGGGGATGGAGTGGCGAGACGCATTAAGCTTGCAATAAGGAGCGATGATGGCACAAACTAAGAACATTCTAAAACATGTACTAGTAGAAACGGCATCGGCTCGGCGAAAATGCTACCATAAGCCAAACGTCCATAGTATTACTATGGGGCAACCTTGTCTGGTCGTAGTCGATACAGCATCGCGAGCAAGGCGTAACTATTGTGTGATTTGTGCCGGTGCAATAATCGAACTTGGAGAGAACCAAATAAGAGAGATGAAGCAAGCACTTTCTAATTAGGTTTTTCTGCTCGACAGAGATCGAGAAACAGCCTGGACTTAATCCCTTGGGTCAGACTAGAAATGAAACGTGAAAGAAAAGTAATTAGAATTGAAGTGTGGTTGTCTATAATTCCGAAGTAAACGATTTTTGCATTAAAGACTGGAGCTGAATTTCCATTGCATACGACTGAGCAAACATTTTCTGCTTTAGCGTTTTAACCTTCTGAACTAATCGTGCGAACCTCTGCTGGTCAGTTATTGGTGGCAAAAGTACTGGTAACGATTTGATATCTACTAAATGTAAGTGTTTAACACCTATCCCCTTGGTTCTCTGTGAGTAAAAAGATTTTATTTCTTTTAAATTAAGATACTCACGGAGAAAAATGGGGTCGATTAGTTTTTGGTTTACTTTTATTAAGGCAACACTTTCGAATAGACTAAATTCAAAATCAACATCTACCAACGCAACCATTCCTAAGCTGCCACTTTTCGTTAAAAGCAAATCGTTGCGTTCAGGGTTACATCTCTGATAAAGACTATCATGCTCCACTTGTGATATAAACTTTATATCTTTCCATGTGACTTCTTCCGCTTTAATATTTTTAGCTGAGATAAACTTCACTCCATCCTTAGTGTATACGGGAGTTTTATGTGTTCCGTCAGTTATTTTACTTGCAACATTTCCAAGCTTTTCAGTCTTCCATCCAATAGGATTCTTTACTGGGTCTCCAAAGATATCCAAAAAGACTGATTTTAAATAATTATCAAGTAATGCAATTGATTTCTTGCGTTTCGTAAGCAAGCTTTCTGCCAGCTCTATCACTTTCACAATATTCTTCTGGTCCTCGAGAGACGGAAGCGGAATTTGGTGGTTCAAGAAATCACGTCTAACAATATGTTTCATGGTTGAACCATGTGTAAATTGAGCCATTTTTTCGATCGAGTATCGTAGTACGTACTTAAAGTATTGTTTATCAACAACCGTTGAATCTAGCTGTACTTTGAATATGTGCTGATTTAGCAATGCATCTTCTTGGTCTTCCCACTCAAAAACCCCAAGAGTCGCTGACCAAGACACTAAAATATCACCCTTCCGAACCCTATATCTTTCTTGAACTACTTGCTTTGTTCTGTTATATGACTTACTAGGGTTTGTTAAGTTCTGGATTCGAATTATTTTCATACCCTCTGAAGACCAACTGGAAGGCTTAAAAGCATAGCCATTAATAAATTCTGCTACTTTTCCTAGCTCAACTAAATTCATAATTAAATTTCTTCTAAATCTGATAAACCAGTAATAATTACTTGTTCTAATATATTAATCTTTTGCAAGACAAGTTCTGAGCTTTCGTAATCTACTTTTGCATGTTCTATATCTTTATAGCGCTTAATGCTGAAATCAAACCCTGCTTCTTCTATTTCTATCTTATCAACCGAGAAGAATTTACACCCTCGATTGTTATCGGCTTGCTCTTTTCTGGCTTGCCACTTCTCTACAATATCAGGCAGATCCGTTGAGCTTATTTTAGTGCGTTTATCATCCAGCGTATAGCCATCAGCTTGCATATCGTAAAACCATACTTTCTCTGTTTCACCGCCTTTTACAAAGATGAGAATAGCGGTACTTACTCCAGCGTAAGGCTTAAAGACACCACTAGGCAAAGAGATCACCCCTTGAAGTTCACAATCGTTGAGAAGCATCTGGCGTGCTTGTTTGTGGGCATTACTAGAGCCAAATAGAACGCCGTCAGGAACGATTACTCCGGCTCTGCCACCGATTTTAAGAGACTTAATGATTCTGTTTAAAAATAAAAGTTCTGTTTTCGTTGTTGGAAGCGAAAGTGATTCGTTGATGTCGCCCTTATCAATGCTTCCTTTGAAAGGTGGGTTGGCAAGAATACAATCGTAATAGTTGTCGTCGTCATATTTCTTGGACAGCGTATCTTTTTGCTCGATATTAGGAGTCGAAATGCCGTGCATCATAAGGTTCATTAGGCCGATTCGTACCATGCTTTCGTCCATGTCATAGCCGTAGAACGTTTTTTCTTTTAACTGTGTCCATTGTCTTTCGTCAGTTAATTTGTCGCCTAGGAGTCCACGGGTTAAACCGTTGTCGTCGGTTATACGGTGTTCGTTACTCGTATACGCTGTAATGATGTGTTGATAGGCTCCTAATAGGAAGCCACCGGTACCGCATGCGGGGTCACAAATGGTGTCACCAAGCTTTGGGTCAACAAGTTCGCACATAAGCTGGATGATGTGACGAGGTGTGCGAAATTGCCCCAGCTTACCAGCACTCGTGATCTCAGATAATAAATATTCATAAAGGTCACCTTGAGTGTCCTGGAAGCCTTGTCCATGGGATTCTTGCTTTTCGATCTCGGTGAAAATGTCATCGATAATACCTACAGCCTCAACTAAGAGTGACGGCTTAGAGATAATAAATACTGCGTTTCCCATGTGCTTGGCGAAGGGACTTTCTTCTTTCCCAAGGGTTTTGAGAAAAGGAAAGACTCTAGTCTGGATATGCGATAGCATTTCGCCACCCTCTAGCTGGCGGAAATAACTCCAACGCATCCTCTCGTTTTCACCCGCAAAGGGAGAAACATATGTCTCTCCAGTGAATGCTGCATCGTGTCTCTTTTTGGTATCGAGCTCATCAAGCCGCTTCATAAAAAGCAAATAGGAAATCTGATCAATAGCTGTGAGTGGGTTAGAAATACCACCACTCCAGAACTTGTCCCAGAGCTTATTGATTGATGACTTAAGAGTGGTATTAAGCATGTTGCAGTATCCTGTTTGTAAACTGTAAAATTTCTTGCTGCATTTGTGGAGTAAAGATTCCTAAGAACCCACGAGCATGAAGCTTTGTGAACGGTTCGCTCACAAGATCTCGCTTAGTAAGGTCGCCGTTATCGATAATGAAGTCACGCAACACGATGAGGAATTGTATTTGCTGAGAGGTTAACGTGTTGTGTTCAGCGATAAACTCCGCAAATGACTCGGAAACTTTTTCCGAGAATGTGACTAACCCACCGATTCCCATAATGTATTTTATTAAATCCAAGAAACTAACTTTCCGGGCATCATAAGCCCTTTGAAGGTTCTCCTCAGTTGGGTATGGTTCGTATCCGGAAAGAGTGTTTGCTAGCGCTTCAACCTCTGCTTGGCTGATTTGCTCTCCGCTTTTGATTCGTGACAAAATATCATTTTCAGTTTCGAGTCGTTTAACGAGCGCTTCTACTTTTTCTCGATACTTGTGAATTGTGATTCGCTCATTCTCGGGGCCGAATTTAATATATTCTTTCTCGCTCGTAATATCACGCAAGTTCAAAGATGTTTGATCGGGCTTAATGCCTTCTTCCCGATATTTCATTAGCGGAGCGATTGATTGAATTAGGAGGTCGAGAGCGTCTTCATCTGCGCTTGCGATGTAATGATTATTTAACACTTCTTCGATCAATACCTTTTCTTTGGCAACAATATTTACTGAGAGAGGAAGATCAGAAACCATTTCTATCATGGCTTCTTCGAGAGTCTGAATCTTGGTTTCTTCAGTCTGCCCTTCGAGCTTTGCGAGGGAGTAATTTAAAACCTTGAGCTCAAAACTCATTGCCTTAAAATCTTCACCGGTGCGAGTACGCATGAGTGGAGCAATCTCTTTTTCGAGAAACAACTTTTTATCTTCGGTCAGTCTTTGCCAGAACGTATCGTTGAGTTTGTCGAGTTTGCTCTGCGCGTCTAAAACAACCACGTTGTTTTGAGGTAGTTTCTCAATATCTATTTGTAGCTTCTCGATGATTTTCTGGCTAAGTAAGGAGTTATTTTGTGATCCTGCAAGAAAAAGTTTCTGAATCTTTGCTTCAAAAATTCGAACCGAAATAGGCTTTGACGGCTGATCAATCTTGCCCTTGGGATTCATACCGAAGTACTCGAAGTTTTCCCAGCAGTCGATAATCAAGAATTTGTCTTTTTCTTTACACCACGGCTTTAACTTTTTGGATTCAAGCAATCGCGTACCACGTCCAATCATTTGCCAGAACTTGGTATACGAAAAGACTGGCTTAGCAAAGACAAGGTTTACTAATTCTCTAACGTCGATGCCTGTATCAAGCATGTCAACGCTAATGGCGATGCGAGGGAAGTCTTGGTTGACGAACTGATCGAGCAATCCGCCTTTTCCATAAACTCGAGAATCATCAGAAACAATCACTTTGGCGATAGTGCCTTTGTGTTCAGGATACAGATCATCAAATACTTCTTGTATTCTTCGTGCATGCTTCATCGTCATAGCAAAGAAGATCGTTTTTCCAGGCAAGGTTCCGCTCTCGTCCTTAATGCATTCTTCCATGAACTCTTGAACGATAAGGGCATTAGTCCCTTTGTTCGTGACCTTTTTCTCGATCTCACTACCTTCGTAGTTAATTTCAGTCGGCTCTTTGCCATCTGCGAGAAGCTTTTGCTGTTCAGCAAGTGAAATATTATCTTTCCTAATACCTTCTTTCTGAAACTTAGTACGAACCTTCAGTACTTCAAAATCGCAGAGATATGGCGGTTTGTTGTTAACAGCTTCTTCGTATGAGTAAGCATAGGTAGGAATACCATCTTCGCAGCCAAACAGACCGAAGGTATTATGCTCGAGGGCGTCTTTGGGTGTGGCGGTTAGGCCAAGTTGGATCGTATCAAAATAGTCAAATATATTTTTATAAACATTATAAATTGATCGGTGGCTTTCATCAGCCACAATCATATCGAAAAAGAATGGACTGAGAGGGCAGTCTTTATTCTCGATAATATTGAGCATCGTCGGGTATGTCGCGACATATACGCGTCTGTCGGTTGCAATTTCTTGCTCACCAGACTTTGGCCAAACGGGGGCGTTGGGAAGATACTCTTTAAAGGCACTCAGAGCTTGATCGCGCAGGGCGATTCTATCTACGAGAAAGAGAACTCGTTGCACATGGTTTGTACGCATTAATACGTCGAGCATCGAGACACAGGTTCTCGTTTTGCCTGTACCAGTCGCCATGACGAGTAACGATTTTCTTTTGCCTTTATCAAGATTCTCAAAGACTGAGCGAATTGCCTCTATCTGGTAAGGACGTCCCGAAATTTCTCGGTTGATCAGTTCTTGTGAGAGAGGCTTCTCGTTCTTTCGCAGGAAAAGCATACGCTCTAGATCTCGTTTGGTTGGGAACCCGTATGCCTTGCGAGGTGGTGATTTTTCAGTGTCCCAAAAGTAGATATCGTGTCCGTTTGAGTAATAGACAAACGGCATGTATTTGCCGGAACTCTTCTGAATATTCTCAGCGTATTGTCGAGCCTGCTCTTGTCCAATACGTGCATCTTTTGAAGTCTTTTTAGCTTCAACGATAGCTAAAGGATAACCGCTATCGTCAAGTAAGGCGTAATCAGCAAATTGATATCCTTGATACTCATGTTGAGGTTCCGTAACACCTTCTGGTAAGCCAATCCAAATATCCAACTCAGAGGTAACCTGAGAAGGATTATGAACATCCCATCCAGCCTTTTTAAGTCGAATATCGATGATCTCTTGTCTAGTTAGTGCTTCACTATATGACATGCCCTAATTCTACTCTTTTAACCGAGAAAATACCATATGAGCGCTAGGTAAGTTGTTCTCCCGCCCTGTCTTTCCAGTATAAGGATAGGGTCTGGCCGCCTCAAGGTAGTCCCTTTTCTTTTAAATTTCCAGCGGAAGGGCTCCACCTTGACCCGACCAGCTTCCTTCCTTGCTGTGTGGTCAAAGGGCGGGAAGGTCGATACGCCCGATCATTAAGAACATTAGGAGGTTATATGGAAACAGTACTTGATCAAATTGCACGGGTGAACGATGTGTTTCGGAAGTCAGGACAAGGGGTAATGTTTACGACAGGGGTTCAGTATCTGGAGGATATCAATGGGTTAATGAAGGCAGTACGCGAGTACGATAATTTCAGCGGAGCGAATGATCCGTACGGTGAGCATGATTTCGGCATTATCGTTTGGGAAGGAGAGAAGATCTTTTGGAAGATAGATTACTACGATCAGTCGCTAACGCATTGGGAAGATCCGGAGACAGATAGGTGCCGTCGGGTGATGACGGTGATGCTTGCTGAGGAATATTAGTCGTCAGCAAGAAGTGAGCTTGGGAGCCCTCGGGTTTCCAAGCTCTTTCACTTTTCATTATTATCACTTAGAAACTGTTGGAGATTCTTCTGACACCTTTTTAATAGCCAAGAAATAACCATGAGATCACGCTCTAATCGAGCTGTTATCGTACGTTCCTCGATTTTTAATTCCTCTATACTTAACTGACATAGTCTTCTCATGATGAACCTTTCGTAGCGAGTATAACTTAAGAGGCATTAAAGAATTATTAAAAAGCCGCAGACCTTCTAGTCTACGGCGCGTGCTGGTTTATCCACTGATCCAGCCAACAGTAAAGTTATGAGATAGAGCGAGCAACCAACGTCTAGAAATCGTCACGACCTAGACTGCGGCGGATAGCGTTGCCGAGTGGTTCAGTCCCATCGGGGCTGATCGTGATGACGCCACCGCGGCCGTCATAGAGGTTCCCATCCTTCCATTTGAAGTTGTCGCACTCAACTACGATTGCCACACTCGGTAGTTCCTCGTAGATATAGAGTTCTCTGATGACTGCTGGTTCCCAGAGCGTATCTATGATGCGAACATGTACGCGCAAATCAACTTCGAGCAGAGCGAGCTGCTCATCGGTTGCCCAGCAGAGAGCGGCATTATCCTTGAGCACGGTTTCCCCCTTATGTGCTGAGAAGGTCGCAGACTCGGTCTGCGAGAAGTGATGTAGTTAAAGTGCCATCCAAGACAACGTCGGCAAGCTCCCGCTGTGGAAGAACAAGTCGTCGATGGCCAGGAATGAGTTTTTCCGTGATGTAGCCTTGGTCGTCCCAACCGCTTGTACCTTGGATTCGTGCTAACCGGCGCCTGATGATTTCATCTTCAGGCAGGTCAGTAAAGAACTTTCGGTCAAACAGTGGTCTGACGGCTGGCTCGTGAAAGATCAGGAACCCTTCCACGATAATAAATAGCTTTGGCTCGACGACTCGTTCACTAATGCCACGTGCTACGCTTTCTCGTGAACGACAGGCAATTCTCACACTTCTACCAGCTTTGAGACTGGTGAGGTCTTCGACAAAGCGGTCCATATGATAAAGTGTCGGGCTTTCCCAATCGTCCACGACCAGGCCTTCTAAGGCTTGGGTACCAACGAAGTAATCGTCGAAGGAGATAACCTCAAGGCTTTCGCCAAGACGGATGATCAGCTCTTCAACGAGGGTAGTTTTGCCGCTGCAACTCCCACCCGCGATACCAATCAGCTGAGTGTGCTGCTGCATAAAACCTTCCTTTCGTTCTGCGCAAAATATACCACAATTATCAGGTTTAGCCAAGGGAGGCTAGCCCGAAAAGACTTTATATAAAGTTTCTACCGTAAGACCTTTTGCCTTAACAGCTTCACTGCACGCAAGGTAAAAGTTCATATTGGATTCATCTTCGAGCTTTCTTCGGATAATAAATCCTAGGTGTTTCTTCACTCGTTCATTCGGACAAACAAGAATTATTGATGGGAATGGTTTGTCGGTACTGCTCTGCCATTCGTCGCTTTCGTAATAGTCGAAATATTGCCTCACACGCTTACGCATGCCTACGGGTGGAATATCATCAAAGACATCAAGAAAGTAGCGCTTGGTCGTTCCTGTGGCCTCTTCGATAGCTATGTATGCGTCCGGCGCTGGCTTAATGAGGCTTTCCATACCGTAGAGTTCGGCTTTGGTTGAAAAGTGTAGGGTGGCTTTCGTTTTAGCTGTCAGCTCAAGTAGTGAAATATAGATGTCAGCCAGAAAGAGACAGTGACTGCGAAACTTTGACGTATAGACCGGATCCCTCCTTAACCGACTGAGATGTTTCGTATTACTGTCTGTATGGGCTTTGAGATAGGTACGGCCTAGTTTGGCTAGTGAGTAGATGGCTGGAGAAGCAGGGATGGTTTTCGTGTAGTACTGAGTGATGTAGTTTTGGGAAGTTAGTTCGTTAAGCCATTTGAGTATGTGTGCGTGGTTCTTGTGATGCAGGAGAGTTTGAATATGAGAGCGTGTTAAAAAGCGGAAGCGGTAAAGCAGGATTAAGATTTCGAGTTGTCGAGATGTGAGAGTTGTTTGAGTAAGCTGTGTCATAAGCATAGAAGCGAGAAGTATAATATATAAATATAAGCGTACGTTATTATATTTGTTTAACCTGTAGTTGTGAGCAAAATACTATCATACGGCTGATAGCATTCAAGGCAGAGTATCAACTGCCTCTTGAGCCACCTTCATAGCCTTTTTCGCCTTTGGTTTCGTATCGGGAACAACTACTTTCGGTTCAGGTTTTTGGTAGACAATAGCGTAATTACTGCGTGAAGCTTCAACTAACTTTTCGATCTTTGCCTCATCTTTGGGGGCATTCATCGGCAAGGTTTCGCCAGAGAATGGATCGGTCGGTTCCATGGCTGCTAAACGCATATAAAAATGATAGCGAGGTAAGTTACCAATATCTCCCGGCTGTACCAGTGGTGAGAATTGCAACAGCATTAATTCTTCATCAATTGGGCTGGCCGTGCGGAAACAAACGACGGTACCAGTGTTAGCCAGAATAACGTTTACCGTATTTCTATCCGACTGCTGAGCAGTAGATTGCTCGGCAATAGTAACGCGTAAGCCAAACTTACGACCACCAGAAAGAAGCTTAGTAAACGAGCTGGTAGCAAAATTTTGAAACTCGTCAACGAAAAGATAGAACGACGTACGGGTAGCTCGTTCGTTTCTTGCTCGGCGCATGGCAGCTTGCTGGATCTTAGCTATGATCATTGTGCCTAAGAGCTGCGATGTATCTTCGCCGAGCTTGCCTTCAGCTAGATTGCAAATAAGAATCTTACTTTTATCTAAAACTTCATCGAACTTAATTGTGGACTTCGATTGCTCTAGAATTCTCTTAGCTGTTGGTGAGAATAAGAATCGTCCGACTTTAGCGGTAACGCCACTGACCATCTTTACGACTTGATACCCACCCGCCTTGCCAAACTCTTGTTTCCAAAAGTTAATGAGATTCTCATCGGTTAGTGTGCGAATGGTTTTCTTACGAATATCCGGATCATTAAGTAAGTCGTAGATGGTAAAGATTGTGGCGTCAGGCACATTGAAAGCGGTATAGATCGTATTACGGAGAATGTATTCAATACGGTGAGCGTCGGTGTTCTCATCTTTGTTGAATACACGGCGGAAGATCGAGATGATACTCTCGCAGACAAGTTCCTTTTCTAGTTCTAATTCATCCTCGTCTAAGTCCGGCGTGAGCTCAAGCAAGTTCACGCCGATTGGATGTTTGATATCAAATGGGTTGAAGTAGATCAGATCGTCGATTCGTGATTCCGGTACGGTAGCGACCAAGTCTTCAGCTAAGTCACCGTGCGGATCAATTACCGCTAAGCCACGACCTTTGGCAATATCGTCTTTGGCCATGTGGTAAATAATCGTCGATTTACCTGAGCCCGTCTGTCCGATTAAGTACATATGGCGCGAGCGGTCGTCATCTGTGAGACCGACATTGCTTGATGAATTACCGTAATTATTTACGCCGAATATGACATCGAGATTATGATTATTCTTTAACGACAACGGTGCCGGTAGTTCCTGGCTCTTAGATTTAATCAGGTCTTCTGTTCGAGTCGTCTTTGTATGCGGGAAGTGATAGACGTCGGATAGCTCTGAGCTAGAGAGGATCGGATTTTGAACAAACAAAGATTGTGACAAGTGCCTCGCCTGAAACTGTTTTACTTGTTGACGAACGGAAGACAAGTAACTCTTCCGAGCAACGATGGATTGGATTGAGCTGGCAAACGGACGGAATGCGGCTATTAGTTCATCGATGCGGTAACGGGCAGCCTCCTGCGTATTTGACACTACAAACATACGCAGTGATGTTTCATACAAGTGCTGATCTAGCTTACTTTTGAGAGTTTGGCCTAACTCCGTTTCGTACGGATCATCTGTGTCTTTCTTAGCTTGTTTGCTATCCGCTTGGAAGATGGGGATAGTTTTGCTATTTGGGTCAAAGATCAGTGACGGTAGAGAGATTAGAAGTTTAACGATTGACTCAACTAGCCACAGCACTACCTTGAGCAGTACTTGTATTACGACCGGAACAAAAGTAAATCGGGGTTTAAGAATGGTTGAGAGCGGTAGCCCGCGCGAAATCGTTTGCCGCACTTCGCTTATCCGTCGCATGACGCCTCGATGCAACGAAGGTAATACCGGCGTAACAACAAGCTGAAAAGCCACTAACTCGTTTAAGGCCAGCTTAGTCATATGGCCAGTGAGGTACGACATTGGGTCGTGTTCGGAGAGGGCTTTCTGGTCTTGCAGCGGTAAAACAAAATCCGCCGACAACTTTAGCTCAACGAGGCGGGTTGATTTATTTTCCGGTGGTTGCACATAGTCTTCGACTTCCTGAATTTTAATACCCGGTAAAAATGCGAGCAAGCTGCGCTGAAAGGTGTCAACTTCTTTTTGCGGCACGCTGACAATATACCGAATACCCTCAGCTTTCGTAGAAACTAGCTCAAATGAATAAATCTTCTTGGGCCCAAGTAGTTTTTCGATTAGGCGCTGTTGTTTTGAGCGCGTATGAAGCAAGACGTAAAGTTGTTCTGTGGCAAAAGCTGACTTGGCTGTATCCGACGGGAAACGTAGCTCTAAGAATGTCTTCGGGTAGCTTTTCCTGTCTAGAAAGTAACGAATTACAGCCAGAAGTAGTGAAATGCCAACAAATACGCACACCACAATAAACGCTGGAAATAGAGCAGATAAAATAACCTGCCCAATATGGTTAAAATCTGGCGTAGCCCATCTCGTTGTAAGGACAGAGAGAATATCGGAAGACATAGTTACTTACCTTTATCAGTGAAAGTATCATCGCCCTCCTATTGAGCTAGGTTTAACATAACCTGGCAACTGAAGTAAAGAGGCTTAATAAATAGAAAGCCCCCAGTCGGAGGCTAGGAGCTTCCTATCGGGGGCGGTTAGAGTGAGAACAGTTCGCTCGCCGACGGCGTGTCGAACCGGTTAACGAACTTGGCCAGATGCAGCATACAACGGATCGCCGCTGCGCCGATCTGATACCTAAGCGTACTTGCTTCGGGAGTAATCCTGTCGAATCCTTTGCCCGGAAGCAGGACTGACATCACGGAGAGAAACTGACCCATCTCAGTCCATGTCTCTACGACAGGAAGTGATGTTTCGGTTTCCCTGGTTTCGCCTATCATGGTCGTCGCAGCAATTTCACACAGACCGTACCAGATCTTGGCGATCTGAGCTGGCGAAACATTGGTCGGGTCATGCGGGAACTCAGTATTCCAAACCTGGGCTCCTACTTGGTGAGCGAAGAACGGCAGGCCGCCCAACGCGACATGTGAAGACTCGTGTGCCCCGTCAGACTCCCAATCCCATGGCTGCCCATACTTCCGAGCTGTAACAAGATAGGTCTGACCATCGTTCCAGGCCACGGCATGATTGGGCATCGTAGCGCAGGGAGTAATACTACCTCCCTCATCCAGCCGAAGCCCACCGTCACGTGAGTGATAGAGAATCCAAGGCTGTGCGTGCCGCGTAGCATTCAGAATGCTTTGCAGCTCCTCTCTCGGAAGGCCGACTTCGCTGAAATGTGGCTCCTGCTGGTATCGATCCTCGAACTCAGTGCGTAGTACGCGCGCCATCTCACCCTGAAATCCGGCGAACTGGCTAGCCGCTTCTGGATCGCAGCAGATCGTTAGAGATCCGGGAATATAGTGACGCAGATGAGCGGGTAGCTGATCACTCAGCCACTCTGCGAGGTTGCCAGTCGTGAGAATGTCACGACCGACCCACGGTAAACATGCAGGGTTCAAGATATATCTCCTACGAGAAAGGCCCGATACAGGGAATATTACTTCCTATTCTCATGTTTGTCATAAAATAGTTTCAATTAATAATTAAATATGATCAGTCAATAGGTTTAATCTAATATAGTTGTCAGAATAGTTGACAATACAGCACGAAAAGAGTATAAACTATATATGATTATTAAGGACTCTTTAGCTCAGTTGGGCTTTTCGGATAACGAAGCCAAAGTCTATTTGGCTCTTTTAGAATTAGGCGAAGCACCAGTTAGTCAAATCGCTATTAATGCTGGGATAAAACGACCGACATGCTACCTTACACTCGACCAACTTGAGAAAAAAGGTTTCGTAGCAGTTGTACCGTTTGCCAACAAGATTCATTATCGTGCTAGCAAGCCAACAGCACTGCTTCATGCAGCCGAAGACTATATGCAACAGGCTAAATCTCTTGTCCCACTGCTTGCTTCACTCTACGGTCAAGACTCTCTTTCACCTAAAGTAAAGTTATTTGAAGGCAAATCCGGCCAAAAAGTCCTCTTTACAGAAATTCTTCAAACTCTCAGTTCTCAAAAACAACCCGAGATTGTTTGGTTTGCAAATTGGGAATCCCTCGAAGCTCGCCGACCCGGTGAACTAGCTCGATCATTTCGCGTTCATAGTAAAAAGAAAGTGAAAAAGCGTGAAATTATTCAGGATAGCCCTAATGCACGTGAATTGGTTCAGCAGTATGCGTACCCTAATTTTACGTATAAGTTTGTACCTACCGAAAAGTCTATCGGGATAGATCTTGGTATTACTGGAAACAAAGTAGCGCTCTTCTCTCTTTCTGCGCCTCTCTTTGGTGTACTCATCGAGCACAAGGTTATTGCTGATTCCTTGCGAGGAATCTTTGAACTTGCTTGGCTAGGAGCCGATCTACTTGCTTCTAAAGATTAAATAACCAACCAAGCACTTGACAGCTTATTTACCGACGTGATAAAAAGGCCTCAACTAGGTTTGAAGTAACAACTAGTCATATACATACTAAACAAGCGTGATGTGTGAACATTCCGCCGGGAGGGGAGGAGGTCATCTATGAACCGTCTCCGTTCTCTTTCTGGTGCGATCTGTCTATCTCTTGTTCTCACAGCTTTGGCTGTAAGTCCTGCATTGGCTGCGGAATCTGCCGACTTGTCCAAGGTCCAGAATTTTATTCAAAATGTAATCCAGGTGTTAGTGACGTTAGCCGGTCTGCTTGCAGCCGGTTTTTTAGTCGTCGGCGGCATTGGATACATTACGAGCTCTGGGAATCCTGAGCATCTCGACCGATCAAAGAAAACTATTATCTACGCTGGGATTGGCCTAGCGATCGCTATCGGTGCCTTTGTTATCAGTAACATCGTTACCGACCTTGCTAAAAGCGCCTTTGGCGGATAGGAGTATCCATGAAGAAGGCCATTCCCTCCCTCGTTCTGGCGGGAATCCTTTTGTCTCCCGCCGTAGCTTTTGCTGCTTCCAATAGCGAAGTAGCTAGTTTTACTCGTGACACCTTAACTATTCTCATGAGCCTGGCGTCACTCTCTGCAGTCTTTTTCCTGATTCGCGGCGCATACCTCTACATTACTTCAACCGGCAAACCTGAGGCACTGAGTGAGGCGAAGCGAACCATCCGTAATGCCCTTATTGGTCTAGCGATAGTGATTGGCGCAGGCGTGTTTTCTTCCCTCCTTAACACGGCTTTTACTGAACCGAGCGCTGGGAATCTAGGCACGACTATTAGTCTTAGTCCTATCATTCCCACCGAAGAAAGTGGCTCCCTCACCAGGATATTACTTGATGCAGTCTCTGGATTCTTACAAAACATTATTCAGTCGGCGACGCAACCGATCATTGATGGCATTACGGGATTCCTGACGACTACGCCATCCTTAGCCACGAACTCGGTTGTCTTTAATTTTTGGCTTATCGTAGTTGGTATTACTGACTCACTCTTTGCCATTGTAATTGCCCTCCTTGGCTTTCAAGTCATGAGTGCAGCAAGTTTCGGTTTTGAGGAACTGAGCCTTAAAGACCTCTTACCTCGTATTGGCCTAGCTTTCTTACTGGCTAATACCTCAATCTTTCTGATCGACTGGATTATCTCGCTCTCGCAAACTATGATTAGCGCTGTCTTGAATGCCACTGGCGGCCTTGGTGAAGCCTGGATTCTTAATGCTTTTGATCCGGCGGCATTACTCAGTGGCGGTACGGTCTTAATTACCCTCATCTTCATGGTGGTATTTATACTCTTAGCGATCGTATTGTTACTGTTCTACATCAGCCGCCTGATGCTTCTAGCCTTTGGGGCGGTTATCTCGCCGCTTATCTTCCTGGTCTGGCTCTTGCCTCGCTGGACAGACTTTGCCGATAGCGCCATTAAGACCTATTTCGTCACGATCTTTACCCTCTTTGTTCATGTAGTGATCATTCAACTTGCTTCGGCATTTCTGACGGTGCCTGACCAAGTCGGCACCAATCCGTTTATCTCGATCTTGATCGGTATCGCTTTGTTCTCGATCTTACTTAAGAGCTCGACCATGATGATGCAGTTAGCTCTTTCGTCGCAAGCCAGTGGCGCCATGAAGAAATTCGGCGGCCAGCTCTTCAATGTCTTAAGTCCCGCGACCGCCGCTACCAGAGTCAAAACAATTGCTCGCCAAGGGAGGCCACTATGAGAACCACTGTTGTTCCCGCTCAAATAACGTCAGTCGAAGACCGGATTGCCGGCAATTTTACGTTTGCCCAAATCCTTTTACTTATTGCCGCCCTATTAGTAGGTACAGGCGTGTACGTCGGGATTGCCCCACGAACCGATCTAACACCACTCAAATCTATTCTTGTCGTCATTCAGTTTCTCTTCTTCGGTGGGTTAGCGATTCGCTATAACGGCAAGATTTTGGCTCAGTGGCTTGTGGTTTACTTTGCGTTCTACCGCCGGCCACGGTTTTATATCTTTACCAAAAACGATCCTATTCACCGCAATGTTGTCTTGCCAGAAGCTCCGAAGAAAGAACTTGCTATCCCAGCGACTACCAAGTTAGAGCAGGTTCGACCACACTTATCTTTTGCCGAACAAATGCGCGTCGATCAACTGCTTGAAAGCGATTCCTTAACGCTCTCATTTGAACTTGCCAAGAAAGGAGGCATCGATGTCTCGCTTGTCCCAATCAAAGACTAAAGGATCCGCCAGAACGCAAATCGGGATTAAGGAAGTCAGAGATAACATTCTCATTCTTCCCGACAACCGCTACCGCATGATTCTGACGACTTCATCATTAAACTTTGAGCTCCAGAGTGAAGCCGAGCAAGATGCCCTAATGGACTCGTTTCAGTCTTTTCTCAACTCGATTACCACGCCGCTCCAAATCCTGATTCGAGTGCGAGAACTGGATATCGAACGCTATCTTGAAGACTTCCAAGCCTCTCGCGCCAATGAGACCGAAGCCATCTATAAGAAGCAGCTGGCGAACTACAGCGAGTTCATCCGCAAGCTCGTGGCCGGTAACAAGATTCTCTCCCGCCGGTTCTATGTCGTGATCCCTTATGAAAATCGCGGCGTGACTGATTTCGCCATGGTTAAAGAACAGTTGATGCTTGAACAGGAGATTATTATCAAGGGACTGGAGAAGCTTGGTATGACGGCCCGGCCGCTATCCAGCCTTGAGATTCTTGATCTCTTCTACAGCTTTTACCAGCCACAACAAGCTAAAACCCAGCCATTAGCCCAAGCCTTAGTGAGACAATCCAATGCCTTCACCCATATCTAAATTGAAAACCAAATTAAATAAGATCCGTGACGACCGTTGGCAGCGTAAACAGACGCTCGAGTTTCACGTCGGCGATCAAGATCAGCTTGATCTGATTACTTACTCGGGCCTCGAAGAGCAGCGCAACTATCTGGTGATTGATGACCGCTACGTTCGGACGCTGTTTGTTTCTGGCTATCCCTATACCGCTTCTAGTGGGTGGTTGAATCAACTCATTAACTTCAACTACAACGTTGATATTTCGTACCATATCGAACCGATTGAAGCGACATTAGCGTTACCTAAGCTCAATCGTAAGATTACTGAGCTAACTTCGACCAAACGAGCCATGGAACGAGCCGGTAAGATTATTGGGGCTGAATTAATGGATCCACTGGAATCAGCGATTGAACTACGCGACAAGATCCAGCGTGGCCAAGAAAACCTGTTTCAAGTCTCGATTTACATTACTCTTTCAGCCAATTCGTTAATCGAGCTAGAAAAGACAACCAAACTCCTTGAAACCGTCTTAGCCACTCGTTTGTTCTATACGAAGTGCGCTACCTTCCAGCAGGTTGAAGGTTTGCAATCTGTTCTACCGCGAGGAGATAACTTACTTGCTCAAAAGCGTAACTTAGACAGCTCCTCAACCGCCCTGACCTTTCCATTTATTTCGTCCGAACTTGTCCACGAGTCCGGCATTCTTTACGGCGTGAACCGCTCCAATAGCTCATTAGTGATACTTGACCGTTTTGCACTACCGAATGCCAACAGCATCCTTTTTGCTCAGTCTGGTGCTGGGAAAAGTTATACCGCGAAGGTTGAGATTCTACGTAACCTCATGCGCGGGACAAAAGTCATAGTCATTGACCCAGAGCGAGAATATCGCCAGCTGGCGGAGTCGGTTAAGGGCACTTATGTAAAACTCTCAGTTCACTCAAAAGAAAAGATTAATCCGTTTGACCTTTCGATCAATGCCTTTACTGAACCGGACAGCTTCGCCGATCACGTTCAGTCCTTAACGGAAATTATTTCCCTCATGGCAGAAGGCTTGGATGCCGAAGAAAAGTCTGTCGTTGACCAAGCTATCCTCAAGACCTACAAAAAGGCTGGCTGGTCGTCTAAGAAATCTCGTAAACGCGACTCGGCTAACTATCCGGTACTTTATGACTTCTACGCCACCCTCAAATCTCTAAAACAACACAAACTTTGTCGTCGACTTGAGAAATATACGACCGGTTCTCTCGCTGAAGTCTTTGAGGAACAGACGAATATCCAGCTAGATAATCGTCTGGTTGTTTTCGACACCAAAGACCTGCCTGAATCCCTCAGAGAAATCATGCACTTAGTCGTGGCGCAGTTTGTCCAGAATCAAGTAAAAAGCGAACCATGCAAACGACTCCTCGTAATTGATGAAGCTTGGTTGATGCTCCAGCACGAAGAAAGCGCAAGGTTCATTGCTGGCCTGGTTCGTCGTGCTCGTAAGTACTATTTAGGCGTCAGTATCATTTCTCAACAAGCCAACGACTTTCTTCAAAATGCGTATGGCCGGGCAATCGCTTCCCAAAGTGCGCTCCGTATTTTGATGCGCCAAGACACAACTACAATCCGCACTGTGGCGGAAGAATTCAGGCTCAGTGAATACGAACAAAAGTTTCTCTTAACCTGTGAACGGGGCGAAGCTTTGATTGTGGCTGATCAACACCACGTCGTCGTCAAAATCACTGCTTCCGAAGACGAGCACCCACTTATTACAACAGATCCGGCTGAGAATTACCGACCGAAGAAATGACACCCCAAACCATTAGCGCTATTGCCACTGCTTTCTCGATGAAGAAAGAAATTAAATACGTCTTTATTACTTTTTTAGTCATCTGTCTTATTCCCGTCTTTACGGTCATTATGATTACCGAAGTTGGTCTAGAGATTGTATCCGGCGCGTTAGTTAGTCGCGATCCGCAATCTGTGCAAGTCGACATTCGGGATCCTCGCACGGGCGAAGTGGTCGACCATATTGAATCTCTCGGCGTCTGGCCAGTCTCCGGACCGATTAGTTTAGAGTTTGGTGAGATAGACCTACCATACCAGCCGTTTCATACAGGCATAGATATTGCCACGTTTACCCGTACTGTTGGTGATCCAGTTGTGGCGTTTATGAAAGGCAAGGTTACCTATGCCGATTCCGTCTCCTGGGGCTACGGCAAGCATGTCAAAATAGACCACGGGCATTTTACGAGTTCGGTATACGCCCACCTAGATAGCCTGAATGTCGCTGTTGGTGACGAAGTGGAGATTGGTCAGTTAATTGGTACACGAGGCAGCACAGGCTGGTCTACGGGGCCTCACTTACACTTTGAGATTCGGGTGTTCGGTATCCCGGTCAATCCAAGGGTATTTCTGGACGGAGAACCTTAGTGAGTGTTACAAGTCGGATATGTGACTTGTAATTGTATTAGCCATACGGACTAGATCCGAATCATCAGCAATCTGAGCTCTCTCAGGGTTTAGCTCGCCACCGGTATTGACCGGCACTAAATGTAGATGAAGATGATCAACCCCAAACCCTTCAATTGCCAAACCAATACGCTTTGCCTCCGTGGCATTTTTGAGTGGTAAGGAAAGTTTCTTAGCCACTTGAAAAATCTCAGTATAACCAGGCTCTTCTAGATCAAATATGTACGAGATATGTTCCCTAGGAATAATAAGAACATGACCCGGGTTAACAGGATTAACATCTAGAAAGGCAATAAATTTATCATCTTCCCAAATGGTATGAGCACCGATATCTTTAGAACTGATTTTACAAAAAACACAATCGGCCATTAACATTCCTTTGCAATAATTTTGACTTGAGTAACTTCATCAAATCCTATGATTCCATTTTCACGACTATTACCAGATAACTTATAGCCACCAAAGGGATTATTGGTATTGATATAGCTAATATTATTCTGTGCGACCATACCAGACTCTATCTGTTTTGCTACTCGCATAAACCGCTCTTTATCTTGCGTAAAGATATAAGCGCCCAGTCCAAACGAAGTATCGTTCGCAAGCTTGATCGCTTCTTCTTCCGTTGTAAAACTAACTACCGGCAATACTGGGCCGAAAACTTCCTCTTTCCATACTCGCATATCACTCGTAACGCTAGTTAGTATCGTTGGTTCGTAATATGCTCCACTTAATCCGCCTGGGCGCTTCCCGCCGACTACTATTTCGGCTCCTTTTTCTTTTGCATCAGCGACCTGATTCTCTAGCAATATTAGTTGTCTCTCAGCAAGAAGAGGTCCGATATCTGTATGTTCATCTTGAGCTGAGCCAATTTTCTTTAACTGAATAATCTCGATCAGTTTTGCGACAACCTCATCTATCTTGCTTTCATGAACAATTAACCTCTTGAGGGCGTCACACATCTGTCCGCAGTTAATGAATCTGACATTAAAAAGAGTCTGTTTGATCGTATCTATATCGGTATCTTCAAATATAATTCCAGGTGCCGAACCTCCAAGTTCCATAATTGTTGGAATAAACCGTTTTGCAGCTAATTCGTTGATTCTACGTCCCGTCTTGGTACTACCAGTGAAACAGATAAGATTCACATCTTCATTAACTAGCAATTCTCCGACCGAACCGTCACCATAAATCTCATTAAATACACCTTTCGGCAATACAGCATTTGTGAGTTTCTCGATCTCACGGCCAAAGAGAGGTGTTTCCTCTGAGTGCTTAAATACGATTGTATTACCCGCAATTAAATTTTGTCCGCATTGCCATACAAAGTTTGTAAATGGAAAATTCCAGGGTACGATTACCGCAGCCACGCCATAAGGCTCACGATATACTTCGTGAACTTCACTTTCAGTCTGGTAAGTAATCTCTGGTTTAAAATAGTCCTGTGCCTGGTCGATATAGGAGTTAAGATAATCTAAACCAAATTTCAGATCTTCGCGTGTCTCTTTAATCGGCATTCCCATTTCCTTAGACATGAGCTGGGCTAGTTGTTCTTCATCATTGCCAAAAGCCTCCATGAGCTTTCGTATTAACTGAGATCGCCCATCTATACCAAGCTCTTGCCAAGCCTTAGCTGCATTACGGGCTAAGGCAACTTTTTCTGCGATTTCTTCGCTTGTTGAAATCTCGACTGAATCGATTACAGAATAACTCTTCGATGGGTTTGTTGATGCAATTTTATCCATTACTTATCCTTCTCTACCTCAAAGTGTAGTTGAATTTCATTGTCCGCAATCTTCTGGCTGTCTATTAACCTGAGGTTGGCAACAAAGTCTGAGCCATTAAAAAGAGGCAGGCCTCTACCTAAGATGATAGGCTCAATATCGATATATATTTCATTAACTAAACGTTTCTCTAAGAAGGCAGCATTAAGAATTCCGCCGCCAGCGACAACCACTTCTTTAGCGCCTTCGCATAGATTGAGTGCTGCTTCAGGAGAAGTAGCTATTTTATGGCTATCATCAACGAGATCCACCTCTTTTGTTGCAACCACAACGACTTTCACATTCTTAAACTCAACGAACTCTGGCTGCTTAGTAAGTATATCGTATGTTCTATGTCCAACGATAAGGTGACCTGCTGATCGTACAATCTTACTGTATTGATCCCATTCTGCACCACTGATCCAGCTCGTATCATCATCGAGCTTCGCGATCATTCCATTGAGAGTAGTTGCCATGTATAAGATCACCTTCATCATGATCTCCTTTGTTTGAAGTATACCAGAAAATACTTATCCGACTGCTTCACCGCTCTTCATTGCGTTCCATTTCTCGAATGAGCAATATTTACCCCAAGTCCGCCAATGATCGCGATAGTCACCAAATTCATCTGTCTCAACCCAGTGTAGTTTATTTCCGTCGGTAATGTGGTCTGGGAAGCGAATGCCATCAAGATGATCAATCTCATGCTGCATGACACGTGCCGGAAAGCCTTCAAGAGTTACTTCTATTTCTTTTCCGGTCTGATCGTAAGCTCGCACTGTAATTGAGACAGAACGGCTCACTACACCGCAGATGTGGCCAGTCGAGAAGCACCCTTCACGTCCCTCTTCAGTTAACTCTGATTTATATATGATCGTAGGATTTATAAATACTTTTAGATCGGGTATTTCTCCTAATCCGGTCGAGTTCACCCCTACGACGATAATTCTTTTCGAAACACCAACTTGAGGTGCTGCTAGGCCAACCATTGTTCTAGCCTTTACGTCACCTTGTCGTCCATAAGCGATATGAAGCATTTGGCTTATCGTATCTTCAATATCTGGTGAATTAATAGCATCTATTGATACTAAATTTGCTACGCGGTTAAGTGTAGGGCTAGTTGGATCAGCCAACGTAAGCGTTTCATACATAGCTGCACTATACCAAAAAAAGAACTGATAATCTGTAGACTTTTACTGTTACGGCCGTTAGCTTGCTACAGATTTAATATATAGCACGCTCGATAGTGACGACTATGCCAAAAAGTATGTATAAACTACCTATTGACAACTATCTGTATACAGATATATTATCGATATATAGATAACGAGGAGGGGTATGAATCTCGATCTGTCTCAACCTGTTAGACAACAGAATACAGGCTCACCAGTGGCTAAGAAAAAGTCTAACAGTCAAGAAGTAATTTCGCTTGAAGAATGCAAGCAATACATGGGTGAGTTTCAACTACCCGACAAACGCATTTTAGAAATACGAAATAACATGATTGGCATCGTCGATAAAGTTATCGGTGCCTATCTAAAGGATTTTGAGTACGAAGATGGAAAACGAGTACGCTAGAGCCCTAATTTATTGCCGCGTTTCTTCCGATAAGCAAGTTAAGGAAGGGAGCGGACTCGACAGCCAAGAACATCGCTGTCGACTTGACGCCGCCTCGGTAAGTCTAGAGGTTGAGGAAGTTTTTCGTGAAGAAGGTATCTCTGGCGGACTCTTTGACCGACCGGCCATGACGGCCCTTCTTAAGTACTTAGACGACCATTGGGAAAGTAAATATGTCGTCATCTTTGATGATCTGAAACGCTTTGCGCGAGACGTAGGCGTTCACCGAAAATTGAGAGCTGAGTTACATGCCCGCGACGCACGACTGCGCTGCCTTAACTATCAGTTTGACGATAGTGCTGAGGGCGAGTTTGTTGAAACAATATTCGCTGCTCAAAATGAGCTAGAGCGAAAACAAAACCGACGCCAAGTTTGCCAGAAGATGCGAGCACGTGTCGAACGAGGCTATTGGTGCTTCAAGGCGCCGGCAGGTTATGAGTACAGAAAGAATAGCGAACATGGCAAGCTCTTAATGCCCATAACAGATATTACCGATATTTTGACAGAGGCACTCAATGCTTTTGCTGAAGACAGAATTATAAGCCAAACAGATTTTATTGAATTTCTTATTACTCAAAATTATCACAACCTTATCGGCAGCGATAAAAGAAAGATCGATTGCGATTACGTTAAAGGCATTATGATGCAACCGCTCTATGCTGGCATTGTCGAATACAAGGCATGGGATATTTCCAAAAGAAGAGGTCAACATACTGCCCTTATCTCCGAAGAAACATTCGTGAAGATTCAAAAGAAGCTTAAGCGGCCTGACCGTGGCCCACGTGAGTATGACAGTCGAGAGTTCCCACTACGAAGAGTCGTCGACTGCGCTTTTTGCGACAGAAAGTTAACTGGAAGTACCAGCAGAGGTAAGCGTAAGTATTATTCCCACTACACGTGCAATAACAAAGAGTGCGTTGCTAATCCGAAGAATATTACTGCTAGTCGTGTTGAAACAGATTATATTCAGCTACTTGAAAATATAAAAATCGAGAAGGAGGTGCTTGAAATGGCAGAAATCGTCGCTATGCGAATATGGCAACGAAAAGTCGAGGAGATGGAATTAGGTAATGCTTCTAATGAAGCTGAGATTAAGTCCCTAGAGTCTCAGATCGATGAATATGTAAAGTTAATGCCTACGGCTCGCTCAGAGAGCGTACGAGGCCGCTACGAGGCAAGGATTGATGAATTAGACCAACAAGTGAAAGACTTGCGAACAAACGTCGTATACAAAAAAGAACCTAACTTTGAGGAGGCTCTACAACTAACACTAAAATTCCTTGGAACACCGGCTGAAACATGGACAAGATCAGGTATAGAACTAAAAAATATGGTTCACAATATGATCTTTACAGCTAATCCGAAATACTCACTTATAAATGGTTTTGGAACACCCAATATAAGCCTTCCGTTCAGGTTGGAAGAATATATTAATATGTCAAATAGCAATTTGGTGGACCGTAGGAGACTCGAACTCCTGACCCCTTCCATGCCATGGAAGTGCTCTACCAACTGAGCTAACGGCCCTGACTACTAATTATAAGCGAACGATTTTCAGTTATTAGAGTGAATAATATCAAATCTAACCTGAAATATCAAGATTGCTTTGAGGCTTTGCGTTGTTCGAAAGAGATGACTTTGCTGGCTTCTACTTGGGGTTGGTCGAAGGGGTCTACTTGACGGAGAGCGGCGCTGTAGACGGTGACGTAGTGCCAGAATGCCATGAGGGCGCCGACGGTGTAGGGGGAGACTTCGGCAATGGCGATATCGATAATTGGGATGTTTTGGTTTTTCGCATTAGTAAACGTCCCTTCATACTCAGATCGGAATGAATCGGTGAGTCGCAAGCCGTCGATATCGGCTAACGTTCCGGTTCGAAGTGGGATGTCGTGAAGTTCAGTTGGAACGCTCACTTTCGATACGACATCGATCTGGTTTACGACGCGCGTGAAGCAGCCGACCATGTTTTTGCGGCCGCCGAAGAAGCGTTGGTTGGTGTGGTGTTGGCTCTCTGGGGCTTGGGCCGCAACGACGGTAATCCCCTTCCCGACTTTGCCGAACGACTCATGGAAAAGCTGGGTGACGATATTGCCAAATGTCTGAAAAAAGTTTGAGTAGATCGGCAGGAACATCTCGGTGTAGCCCTTATCTTCTAGCTCATTGAGGACAAGTGCAGTGTCGAGAGCGTTATTATTTCGGTCATCAAGATCCGAATATTCTCCGTAGAATCTCCTCCCGCCAGCTTCAATCTCTTCAACGTCTAGACCAGCTAAAATAGCCGGTACGTAGGCGCAGCAGGTGAAGGTTGAGTATCTGCCACCAACTATTGGATGAGGTATAATCTGAACATTGCGTCGTGAACCTATCTCCCCTATCGTGCCTGCGGGATCAGTAACGTAGATGGCCGGGTAGTCTGCGAACACAAAGAGGTCTTCAATGACACCTACCGTCGATCCAGACTTGCTAATAACCAGTACAACGGTCGTCTCTTTAGGATATTTCGCCTTAAGAATATTGATGTTATCTGGTTCCATGTCGGTTACCGGCACGACTGTTTTGCCATTTACTCGATCAGCCAGCGCGACATACAAAGGCATAAATGACCAGATGGAGCCGCCATTGCCGATGATCAGGATATTTTCATACTTTTGGTACGGCTCGAGTTTGGTGCGAAGGGCAGCAATATCTTCTTTATGACTTAGGAAGGGCGGTGTTTGAATGGACTCAAGGAGTGAGCGGTTTGCCGCTTTGGTCTCTGCCATATCGGTATCGATATTATAAAAGGTTACATCTAGAGCCATATTACTCCTTAAAAACTCAAGGATGACGGTGGTATTGGATTTGTCTTACGAAAGTCAACAATTTCACGTACCCCATCTTCTAACGTGACAGTTGGTTTGTAACCAAGCTCACGCTCAATCTTTGCTAACGAGGCTTGTTGATGTTTGACGTAGCCGGACTTGATCGGATTTTCGATCAAGTTACCAGGGATATTTGTCCCCATCGCTTTGTTCAGCAGGACCATTAGATCAAGCATGTTGATGGCTAGCGATGTACCGACGTTGAACATCGTGTAACCGAAATGTTTTTCGGTATCCAAGGCCAATTTAAAGGCCTGGATGAGGTCTTTCACGTTAGTCAGATCGCGGGTCTGGGTGCCATCGCCATAGATTGTTGGTTGTTTACCCTGCTCCATGCCCCAGATAAATTGTGATACGAGGTTCGCGAAACTTCCTTTATGCTCTTCATGAAGGCCATAAACACTCATGAAGCGGAAACCAATTATCTCTAAGTTATTTATTTGGCTATAGACTTGTGATAATTCTTCTTGGGCATGCTTACTGGTCGCATAATAGTTCGGCGGGCTAACCGGTTGGTATTCGGTCAGCGGGACCGGGTTATTGCCATAAATCGATGAAGTTGAAGCAAAAAGCATCTTCTTTGCTCCAACCTTCGTTGCATACTCCATGACCTTGATATGGCCGTTGATGTTGTTAGTCACTGCTTGACCAAGGTCCTTGGTAAACATCGGAGCCGATGAGGAAGCAGCGAGATGGATCACAAAATCAACCTTGCCCACTTTTTCCAAATCCTCTTTTCGGTTCACATCACCTTTGATAAAGGTTACCGATGGCTCAAGGTTCTGCTGCCACCCTAAAGATAAGTCGTCGATCGCAATAACTTCATAACCATTACGTGAGAACCAATTAGCGGCATTGCTCCCGACAAAGCCTGCTCCACCCGTTACTAAGATTCTGTGCATAGTTGTATCCTTTGTAGTTAAAATATGCCTGTTATATCATAAGTACTCGGTCATTCCTTTTTCTTTCAGGATCTCCAGCAATTGTTTTATCTCCTGCGGTTGTTCTTTGTTTAAAATGAGAGTGACGTCTGGAGTATCGACGACGACCAAATTATCCAGTCCAACCGTCGCAATCAGTTTATCGGATGTCGACATAACCAAACAGTTCGTACTATTGATATCGATATGTTTTGAACTATGGGCAATCATATCGTTTCCCTCAACCGATGCCAGTAGCTCGTGCAGGGTTTGCCAGTTACCGATATCGCTCCAGGCAAAATCAGCTGGGACTAAGACCAAACGATATTTTGAGGCATCGATAACTTCAATTTCCTGAGCCTTGATTGGCACTTTGTTGAAGTCCTCAATGTCATGTGACTTGAGATAGGCAGCGATATTGGTCGTAATCGCTGGATCGGCATCTTCATAAGCCGTCAGGAGGGTTTTGGCGCTAAAGCAGTAATAAGCGGCATTCCAGTAATACTCGCCGGATTGAACGTAGAGTTTAGCGATTTTCAGACTGGGCTTCTCGACGAATTTGTCGACCAGATGAACTACTGGGTTATCGCTGATCTTATTACTCATTTTGATATATCCGAGCCCAGTGTCGGGTCTGGTTGGCTTGATACCGACCAGCGCTATATCGTTCGGATGATCGGCGACATAATTAAATGTCTCGAGTAGGGTCTGCTGAAACTTGTCGATGTCAGTCACGGCATGATCAGAGGCAATATAGAACAATCGCGCTTCATTGTCTCGAGCAAATATAGTGCTCGTAACTAGGGCTAATGCTGCGGTCGTGCCACGCGCAATCGGCTCAACGACAATGTTTGCCTCTGGGATAGAGGGGAGGAGTGAGCGAATCTTTTCCTCATAGTTGGCAGTTGTTGAGATGTAGATGTTATCCTCATCGATAAACCCAGAGAGTCGTTCGACCGTCTCGTTGATCAAAGATTTGTCGCCGATGAACCGTTGCATCTGCTTAGGCAAGTCTTTACGCGATAAAGGCCAGAGCCGGGTGCCCGATCCACCAGCCATGATGACTGCATAGTTATGTTTAGGAAGTTTTGGTGTCATAAAATTCCTCATGAACAGCTCGAATATGTGATGACTATACCAGAATCAAGCCCGCAGTTCTAGGGCAACAAGTGGTTTATAAGTCAGTCGGTGAATGGGTGTTGAGCCGTAGCTAACCAATGCCTCACGATGAAACGCTGTACCGTAGCCAACATGTTGGCTAAAACCATATCCTGGATACATATTATCGTAGTCAGCCATGAGTTGATCTCGATACACTTTGGCGATAATAGACGCGGCTGCAATGCTAAGGACACTCGCGTCGCCATCAATGATTGACTGTTGTTTGATGCTTAGGTCAATCACTTCTCGGCCGTCGACCAGGATGATATCTGGTTCTGTGCGTAGCGATCTGATGGCTCGCTTCATGGCCAGTCGGGTCGCTTTAACAATTCCTAGTCGATCAACCTCTTGACTACTAGACTCCCCAATCGCCCAAATCATCTGTTCCTTGATCAATATGTCGAGCCACTCACGTTGTTTCTTCGATAAAGTTTTGGAATCGCGGATATCTAACAGCCAGTCATTGGTCGATATTTTTGCTTGGCTTATAAGGTCAGAAGGAATAATTACCGCCGCTGCTATAACTGGCCCGGCCCATGCTCCCCGTCCAACCTCATCGACACCAGTAATTGATATGTAGCCTTTGCTACTTAGTCGAATCTCTTGGCTTAAGGTTGGATTGACTATGTAACTGCCCCCTAGAGTACTTTAGACAGGTAACGTCCGGTATGCGAAGCCGCGACCCTGACAACTTGTTCAGGAGTGCCAGTGGCTACGACCTGACCGCCGTGACTGCCACCGTCTGGACCCATGTCAATAATCCAGTCGGCCGATTTAATAACGTCTAAGTTATGTTCGATGACCAGAACTGTATTGCCTTTCTCGACGAGGGCTTGAAGGACAACGAGTAACCGTTTGATGTCCTCAAAATGGAGGCCACTAGTTGGTTCATCGAGAATGTAGAGTGTTTTTCCGGTATCGTGACGCGATAGTTCAGTCGCGAGTTTTACTCGCTGAGCCTCACCACCAGAAAGGCTAGTGGCAGTCTGTCCGAGGCGCATGTAGTCTAAGCCAACATCGGAAAGGACTTTCAGCTTATCGTAAACCTGTTTGACGTCAGCGAAAAATTTGCAGGCCTCCTCGACGGTCAGGTCGAGTACTTCGGCAATAGTTTTGTCTCGATATAGGACATCTAAGACCTCTTGATTATACCGGGTACCGTTACAGGTTTCACAGGTGACATAGACATCGGGCAAGAAGTGCATCTCAATCTTCATGGCACCTTCGCCTCGGCAGTGTTCACATCGTCCACCACGAACGTTAAAGGAGAAGTGACCTTCATCGTACTTTCTGTCTTTCGCTAGGGCCGTGTTGGCAAACAACTCGCGAATCGGAGTGAAAACACCAGTATAGGTCGCGGGATTCGAACGAGGTGTTCGGCCAATCGGCGATTGATCAATTGCGATAACCTTGTTGATGTGTTCAAGCCCGGTGATCGATGCATGCTTACCAGGCTCTGTTTTGGCATTGTGAAACTTTTTGGACAGTGCTCTGGCTAAAATATCTGAAACTAGAGTACTTTTACCTGAACCTGAGACTCCAGTTACACAAACGAAGCTATGTAAGGGAAAGCTTGCTGTGACATTTTTAAGATTAAATTCGTTAGCGCCAGTAATCGTAATAATATTCGCTGACGGTTTACGTCGCTTCTTAGGTACCTCAACTGTTTCGATTCCGGCAAGGTACCGACCTGTTGGCGATTGAGGATTCTGCTTTACTTCTTCTGGAGTACCCTTGGCGACGATTCGTCCACCATGGTCACCAGCGCCCGGTCCTACGTCGATTAAGTAGTCAGCGGCTTCCATGGTCGTCTGGTCATGTTCAACGACAATGACTGTGTTACCGAGATCGCGTAGTTGAGTGATGGTCTGAATCAAATTATCGTGATCTTTAGGGTGTAAACCAATTGATGGCTCATCTAGAATGTAGAGCACGCCAGTCAATGCAGAACCCAATTGAGTCGCTAGCCGAATGCGTTGAGCCTCACCGCCTGCTAAAGTATCGGCGTTTCGATCGAGCGTTAGATAGGGCAAACCGACCTGGACAAGATAACCGAGTCGATTGCGAATTTCCCGAAGAATCGGACCGGTAATTTTCTCGTCGTGGTGTGGAAACGTTAAGTTGGCAAAAAATGCGTTTGCCGTTTCAATTGTCATGCAGGTTATATCGGCAATTGAGTGATCATTGATGGTAATTGAAAGTACTTCAAGCCTTAGCCGTTTGCCTTTACAGATATCGCAAATCTTCTCGATCATGTATTTTTCGATCTCGTTACGGACATAGTCGGAATCGGTGTCTTTGTAACGTCTTTCAAGATTAGGGATGACACCTTCAAATGTTCTATCCCCCGATTTATCACCATAGAGAATTAAGTCGATCTCAGAGTCAGTCAATTTGTTGATCGGCGTATCAAGTGAGATGTTGTAGGCTTCACTCATGGTTTTCAGGGTCTTGTTGTACCAGCTGGCGTGGCTAGTGATCCGGCTCCAAGGTCGGATGGCACCTTCAGCGAGAGTTAAGCGTTTATTTGGGAAGACATATTCTGGGTCGATTACCAGCCGTACACCAAGTCCCTGACAGGTCTGACAAGCACCAGAAGGACTGTTGAATGAGAATGAGCTCATGGTGATCTCGGGAAATTCGTGCGCACAAGCAGTACAGACGTGTACAGTAGTCAACATCTTGCGCTTAGTACCGGCACTATTTGTTGTAATTACTTCGCGGCGTTCCTTGTTGGCAACCTCGTTACAAACAGGACAGTGTACGTCACCGATCTTGGCGAACAGTAAACGAAGGTAGTCATAGACCTCACTCATGGTCCCGACTGTAGATCTAGGACTGCGACCAGCGGTTTTTTGATCGATTGAGATGGCTGGGGAGAGACCTTCGATATAATCGACATCGGGCTTTTCCATCACACCTAAAAACTGTCGTGCATAGCTTGAAAGCGACTCGACATAACGGCGTTGACCTTCAGCATATATGGTGTCGAAGGCCAACGAAGATTTTCCCGAACCAGAGAGTCCAGTTATAACGGTTAGTTTATTCTTAGGGATTTCGACGCTAATGTTCTTAAGATTATGGACTCGCGCGCCGATAACTTTAATCGTATCTTTCATCCAATCGTCTCCTCACATAAGGGTAAATAGAGACCCTCCAAAAACACAACGGAGAACGATTGTAACACGCCTGTCAAGGTGCGTCAAGGTTGATCTGGCAAAACTCTACGTTATAGTTGCTTTAATCCGCCTCACGCCAGACGACGAGGCTTCTTCCTTGAGGATATTAAATCTACCAAGCTCACTAGTTCGGTTTACGTGGGGGCCGCCACAGAATTCTCTTGATAAGGCGGAACCATCCGGGTTTAAGATTGAGTAGACAGTGACGGTGTCGCCATATTTCGTGCCAAACTCGGCCATCGCCCCAAGCTTCTCTGCTTCAGCCTTAGGCATCTCTTCGCGTCGCACTTCTAGGTCTGCTTGGATTGCTTCATTGACTATACTTTCAATCTCTGACAATTGTTCCGGCGTGACCTTTTCTGGATGTGAAAAGTCGATGCGAAGTCGATCAGCTGTCACATTTGATCCACGTTGATAGACATGGTCACCAAGGACCTTACGCAGAGCGGCAAGTAACAGATGGTGTACGGTATGATGTTTAATCGTCTGTGGCTCATGGTCGGCTAGTCCACCCTTAAATACCTTATCAAGACCTGCTCGGGAGGTTTCTTGATGAGCCTTAAAGCGAGCATCAAAATCCGCTTGATCGACAGCCATCCCCTCTTTTTCGGCTAGCTCAATGGTAAGCTCGATAGGAAAACCAAAAGTATCGAAGAGATGAAAAGCCTTTTCTCCGCTGATCTTCTGACTACCTGTATCAACTGTGATTTTCGCAAATTCTCGTAGCCCTTGCTGAAGAGTTCGTGCGAATTTATCCTTCTCCTTAGAGACAACTCGCATGATCTCTGCTTTTCTTGACATGAGATCAGGGTATTGTGTCGCATAGTTACTAACAATCAGTGAGACTAGATCGTCAGACCAACTGGTTGCAAGGGTCAGTAGGTGAGCATTAACAACTGCTCGTCTAAGAAGCCGACGTAGGATGTAGCCTTGGGCCTTATTGGATGGCGCTACACCGTCTTTGATCAGAAATGTTGATGCACGTAAATGGTCGGCGATCACGTAGGCACTACGTCTGGTAAATTCGCCCTGGGTCAGCGAATGAATTTTATCGATTAGTGGGGCAAACAGATCAGTCTCGTAGACCGTTTGTTGATCCTGCATCTTAGTCGCAATTCGTTCAAAACCGAGCCCTGTATCGACGCCTTGATACTCAAGTGGTGTTAACGAACCATCTTCGTGCATGTAGAACTGATTGAAAACGACATTGCCAACCTCAACATCGTCGATGTAGATCTCAGTTGTCGGACCACAAGGGCTGTTGGGACCGAGTTTCCAGAAATTGTCCTCGCCTTCGTAGCGAATTTGTTCATCAGTAAGGCCGAGTTCTTTCCATATAGCGACCGATTCATCGTCTTTTGGGACGCCAGGCTTACCCTCGTAGACAGTCACCGAGAGACGTTTTGGATCCACCTTCAAGATATTCCAATAAAACTCATAAGCCTGTTTGATCGCCACACGTTTAAAGTACGGGCCAGTCCCCTGCTCATCTTCTGTCATGCCAGCTTTATAACCAAAACTAAACCAACCCAGCATCTCAAAAAAGGTTAGGTGGGTTTGGTCACCAACCTCATCGATATCGTTAGTGCGCAATGATGGCTGAATTGTGACTATGCGCTTACTCGGTGAGGCGTCCGGTTTCGAATAGTATTCTTTGAATTGGTGCATGCCGGCAGTCGTGAATAAGGCCGACGGATCACCTTCGGGCACTAACGAAGACGGTGGCATTAATGTATGCCCCCGTTTCTCTAGAAAACTAATGAATTTTTCGCGAATTTGTTGACTGGTCATAGGTTCTCCGACTCATCTGGCCCGATTCGTAGTAAGATGTTCCATACGATCTCACGAATTCGTGATAGAACATCGATCTCGGTACCACCCTGGAGTTTGGCTTGATCATACCTGGCGAAGTCAAGATTGTAAACTTGGCTGGCTCGTAATATTTTTGCACCATAGTGAACACTAGAAGCTGGACCATTATATGCTCCGTTGTAGTAAGATCTACCGCGAGCTGGACCAGCGTTGTAACCGACAAGCATCGAGGTCAGTATACGTTCGTCATCCCAATTGGCTTCGTCATGGTTACCGACAATCTCCCCCATTACATAATGAAGATAACAGGTACCCATCATGTAGCTAATTTGAGGGTCGGTAAAAGTGTTGGCATTGAGGCCAGGTATACCATATTTAATGGCCGTACCGTAACCGGTAGCACGTAGTAACTGCATGACCCCAATCGCACCAGCACCCGACTGAGAACCGGGGTGAAACGAGCTCTCAGCGTAGGCCGTAGCGGCGATAAATCCACGCTTACTTTTCGGAACTCCACAATGATCAACGGCCTTATCTATATACGCAAAATGCTCAGCAGGGATAGGTGGATAGATAATTGCCGCATAGTCTCGAGGCGTTCTAACCAAAACGATACCTATAGTTAGGACTATGGCAACAAAAAAACCAAGTCTTATAAGCTTTCGAGGCTGCATTCGCTTCATACCTCCATGCTAACAGTTTCTCGGCAGTTTGGAAACCACCTCACAAGTTGTCAGTTACCATCTGTCACGAGCGTGTTGAAAACCAATCTCTGTCAACCGATGACTCGTTCTGGTGCCGAGGGCGGGATTCGAACCCGCAAGCCGGATTAGGGCAGAGGATTTTAAGTCCTCCGTGTATACCGTTCCACCACCTCGGCGTTTAGAATTTTCAATAGCCTAGTTTGACGTGCCAATCGGTACCTGTCATTACGATCTTGCCTGGTAAAGAAAAACCGCTGGCCTTACGAAGACCGCCGCCGCCTAAGACTGAGGCGAGGGCCGAAACATCGACGTTGCTCTGTTCGGTTCGTAGACTGCCATGAAGTTGGCCATCCTTGGACTCATATAGAAGCATGGCTGCACGACTGCCGGGGACGGTATTAAGTAGGTTGACGATACCAGCTACGTCTTCGTCACACGCCCCACAGTCTGCAATATCTTGTCTCGTAATCAGACTGCTCACCAAACAATATTTTGGATGACGTTTTGACCTGGCGAGAGCGATACCCCATAGCTTAAGCATGGGGACTGACTTCGTCAGCTCAACATGCTCGGTAATGTCCTTTAGTCTGGCTCCTAGGTGAAGTAGTTGCGCGGCTATCTTTAATACCGTATCACCTGTGTTGGCATGTTTAAAGGCTCCGGTGTCGTAATAAAGGCTTGTCAGGAGGCAGGTCGCGATAGATGGCGTTATGGTCACCGGCAACAGATTAAACAGTCTAAACAGAATCTCTCCTGTTGCAGCTGCCTGAGGATCAAAAATGCGGAGATTGGCGAGTTTATACAGATCACTTTTTTGATGGTGATCGATATGAATGACCGTACCCTGCTTAGAGGCAAATTCACGCACTCGAGCTGGAAAGCCGGTTCGTCGCAGATCACCACAATCAAGCACAATCATCACTTCATAGTCGCCAGAAAGGAAATCTGACTGGATCTGCTTTGAGCCTTCTAGGAACTGAAACGGCTTGGGAATGGCATCTTTGCAGACACAGACGACTGATTTACCAAGTTGTTCAAGCACCTCGGCAAATGCCAAACTGCAGGCGATAGTATCGCCATCTGGTCGCTCGTGCATGAGAATTACGAACCTACTATATTGATTGATGCACTGGATCAGTTTGTTAAACTGTGTCATTGTGTCTCACTCAAGGACGTAAACTAGCCTATCCTCTTGAGGTAAGGTCGCTTTAGTTATCTTCAATTCCTTGACCATCTCGAGTGGCTTACCTTCAGCTTTTCGAAATGGTTCGAGAGAGGTGTAATACATGGGGATGACTATTCGTGGATCGATCAGGTTGATAGCCTTAACTGCTGCTTCAGGATTCAGAACTGTCTGATCAGGAACGTCGGTATCTTTACCACCGACTGGCACAAAGAGAACATCAGCCAACTCAACTGCCTCAAGCTCATTGTCAGTGAGTGATCGATCTAAACGATCGAGATAAAGGAGGAAGACATCTTCAGTCCGCACTAAGAAGATACCACCCTCCAGGCCTTCGATTTCAACGCCGTTGATATCATATTCACCGGCTCCAGGTAAGGTTCGCTCACCAATAGTGAACTCCGGGCCCAATTTAATAGTCGCATCTTTGCTCCGAATCGTGAATTGACCCTTACCTTGATGCGTGATAGTCATCGGCTTCTCCTTTTATTGCCCTTAAACCGACTGATTACTTCTGTAGACGTAAAGAGATGCGGTGGGTATCTGGCTCAATTGAGAGAATCTCGAAGGTATATTTTTCTCCGAGTGTAACGGCTTCGTGCGGATCAGTCAATTTGTCGCCAAGCTCTGAGATGTGGACTAAGCCGTCGACACCGTCAACTAGACGAACAAAGGCTCCAAAGGCAGTCACTCGAGTGACTTCACCTTCAATTTTATCTCCAACCTTCATCTTACCGACTTCTAGCTTCCATGGGTCTTCTAGTAATCGCTTAATTGAAAGGGAAACTCGACTACCTTCAACGCCAATGACGACAACATTTACCTTATCACCTGGTTTATAACGATCTTTAAGATCGTCAACTTTTTCCCAGGAGACTTCAGAGATGTGAACAAGACCTTCAATGTCCTCGATTCGAACAAAGACCCCGAAGTCGACTACGCCAGTTACTTCACCGACCAATTCCTTACCGACCGGCAGACTCTTGGCTTTTTCCACCATTTCGACATTCCCAGCAGCTTTTTCAGAAAAGATTAGTTTGTTGGTCATCTGATCAAAACTCAGAATCTTGACTGAGAGGTTTTTGTTGATTAATTCACGCAGTTGAGTAACGATCTGATCTCGATCGCCTTCAGGTACTTTAGGGTAGTGGGCTGTACCTAATTGTGAGGTTGGAATAAAGCCTTCAAGACCTGAGTAATCAACTAGTAGACCACCCTTGTTGGCATCGACAATCTTGACGGTGACAATCTCACCGTTATCTAATTTATCTTTTACCGTTCGCCAGATTCGCTCACGGTCAGCGCGTCGCATCGAAAGTACGGCGTATCCATCCTCGTTCTCAAGGGTGATGATGTAGCACAGTGCTTTATTGCCCGGCTTAAGTTCGTGGGCGTCGGTTGAGAATTCTCGTCCAGGCACCATGCCGATCGTTAATCCACCCAGATCAACTAGTATCTTATTGCGGGAGGCTGAGATTATTTCCGCCTCAATAACGGTACCAGCCTTAAATGGTACTAGATCGACCCCTTCTTGTTGGACGAGCTCGTCCATGGATGTGATTGTGGCTGTATTGGCCATTGTTTATACTCCTGCCCGGGTGTTCCGGGACTTTTTTTAAGCTCCCAACCTAGGCGCGTTTACGTTTTGGTCGAGGCAAGTATTTATCATACGATTCCTGTCGTCTGGCTTTTTCGATTTGACTCTCTCTGATCAACCGAAAGTTTCGGAGAATCATGATTAGCCAGACAAAAAAACCAAGCGTCAAGATTATGAAATAGATACGTATGGAAAGGAAAGGAATACCCTCATATCGGAAAAACAAGAGGATCAACCCGGTAAAACCAAACCAACGTAGCCATTGACCGATCATCTCTGACCAGACGTAGCGCCTAAAGTAGGCCGTTGCCAGGACAATACCGACAATAAATGCTATCGACATCACCACAAACGTGGGCACAAAAAACGCAAAATTATACGATGGCTTCGGATCGAGTAGGTAACGGATGTCGATGAGTTTCTGGATGTCTAACATATCAGCGAAGATTCTATTATGAATAACTAAGATAAAATGTCTATGGTGGACGTTGAGGGATTCGCCCTCCGGGCCGGGGCACTGCGCCAGCTCGCGCCCTTCTCACCCCTCTTTGTTCATACACCAGAGAAATTCCACCGATTTGACAATCGGTAAAATGTCTCTGGTGGACGTTGAGGGATTCGAACCCCCGACATCCTCGGTGTAAACGAGGCGCTCTGACCAGCTGAGCTAAACGTCCTTTATGGTGCCTAGGGTCAGAATCGAACTGACGACACGAGGCTCTTCAGGCCCCTGCTCTACCACTGAGC
>CAYGGE010000005.1:0-67862 GCA_964349485.1 uncultured Candidatus Saccharibacteria bacterium | reverse complement strand
GTCAGAATCGAACTGACGACACGAGGCTCTTCAGGCCCCTGCTCTACCACTGAGCTACCCAGGCTTTATGGTGCCGCGGAGAGGAGTCGAACCTCCACGCCCTTGCGGACACTAGCACCTCAAGCTAGCCTGTCTACCATTCCAGCACCGCGGCAAGTTAGTAAGAATAGTGGTTAACTAGCCAATCGTAACCCATTTGTCTCGATTCGTCAACTGTTTGACAGATTGGATATGAGACGCTACAGTGGTCCTACAACTGACCAGCTAACTTGGAAAGGAACAGCCTAGATGAATAATCCAAAACTCATAAAGTATGGGCCCTATCTTATCTTCCTCGCGGCGATGCTTTGGGCAACGGACGCACCATTTCGTTTACAACTGACTAAAGATCTGCCGAGCAGTTTCATAGTCCTAGCTGAGCACTTCGTCGATGTCCTATTCGTACTACCCTTTCTAATCATTAACGCAAAGCAACTAGCTAAACTGAAGATCAAACAGTGGATGGCCGTCCTGACTATCGCTATCGGTGGTTCAGCCATCGCTACTTTTGCCTTTACTCAGGCTTTCACCTATGTTAATCCATCAATTGCCATCCTATTGCAAAAACTTCAGCCTTTAATCGCCATCGGCCTGGCAGCAAGCCTATTACACGAGCGGACGAATAGATATTTCTGGAGATGGGCTGTGTTAGCCATCGTCGGTGCCTATGTCATTTCCTTCCCGAACCTTACACCCCAACTCTATGTTGGTGAACAGTATAATCCCAACATTATCGGTATATTGCTTGCTCTGCTGGCTGCAGGGCTTTGGGGAGCTTCAACAGTCCTCGGTCGGTATATGCTAGCAAGCGTTGATTTCAAGATGATGACTTCATTACGATTCGTTATCGCCTTCATCTTCCTGCTTATCTGGAACGTTAGCAACAGCAATATCCAGGCCATTAACTCCATGAGTAGTACCGATATCATATATATTGCGATCATTGCGATCACCTCAGGAGTTGTTTCACTTTACGTCTATTATCGTGGCCTACAGTACACCAAAGCCTCGGTTGCCACGTTGCTTGAGCTTGGTTTCCCGCTTGGCGCTGTCGTCGTCAATGCAATATTTCTCAAGGCCTACCTAAGTCCAATGCAACTAGTCGGTATGGCGATTTTGCTCCACAGCGTATTCCAACTATCTAGCCTCAACGCAACCGAGCAGCCTGTGCTCAAGCCATCGACTACCTAGCCGTCAGGTCTGGTGAACCAACTAAAAAATAGCCGGTTAATGGGCTATTTTTTAGTTTCGCAAATAATTTGTAATGGTGGGGATGAGAGGAGTCGAACCTCCACGTTGTTGCCAACACTAGCACCTGAAGCTAGCGTGTCTACCATTCCACCACATCCCCAAAACTATCTAGTAAATAACACATTTCAAACTAGAAAACCAGAGAATTAGTCTCGTTGTTTCTTGGCTTTCAAGTACCATTTCCAAGCCTCCGTAAACCGGTCTGCTGGCACTGCACCCACTCCCCCACCTTCACCCTTCAAACGGTCGGAGATTGTGTAGCTGAATGTTTGGTTTGGATAGAGTATAGCTATAGCGTCATTTTCAAGGATTGACCAGAATTGTTTCAGCTTTTCCTGTCGGCTTGCTTCGTCTAAAATTAACCGTGATTGCTCAATCAGTACATCGGCTTCTTTACTGTTGTAGCCAGCATAATTCTGACCTGGATCGACAATTTGTGAAGAGTGCCAGAAAGGATACGGGTCGCCGTCGTAGCCATAACTGTATGTAGTGACTAGGAGATCATAATTATCGGGTATCAAGACATCGCGCGACAGAGCGATGTCATTTAGACTCTTTATCGAAACTGAAAGATTTTGCTTCTTAGCCTGTACAGCAAAATCGTTAGCGATCTTAAGATGTTCCGGCTTTTGACTAGTTGCCAAGACTACCGAGATCGATTTGTCCAGCTTTTGACCCTTAATAATCTTCTCCCGAATTGATTTGTCTTTGAAGATGTCACGCTCAAGGTTGAGTAGTAAGACATCTTGTCTAGCTAATTTCAGCTTCTTATTAGACGTCCCACTGACTTTCCCTACCGATCGGTCTGCGCCCATAATTTCCTGCCGCTGTAGTGCTGCTTTGACTGCAGGATCGTCCTTGAAGAACGTGAGGACAATCCGTTGAAGGTGTGGTTCACCCAAGATAAAATCGGGGTTAGCTGTAAAAACGATCTCGGTACTCGATTGGTTCTCGATAATAAATGGTCCCGCAGGGATAATCGGATCACTAGTGAAAGATAAAAGAAGTGAGAATGGTTGTTTGAGTCGGATGACCAGAGTGTCGTTCTCCCCTGCCTCAATGTTCATGTTCTGCCAGCCAGGAGTCGTGGCGTAGGTTTCAGCAACCCTTATCGCATCGACTTTCTCCCGTAGGTAAAACGTATAGACTTTACCATCTTCAGTCACCTCCCAGCGTTCAGCAAGTGCTCCTTTAATCTTGTTCTGGTGATCAAAGTAGACTAATCCAATTCTAGTAAGTTTGGCGATTAACTGTTCTATCTCTTGTGGGCTATTACTGACTATACCTTCGGTATATGTCCCACCCTTAACGGCCTGGATCGTCCAGTGAGCCGTAAGAGAGCGATACCATAGATTGGATGTTACGAGAGCGACGACGATGAGAGCGAAAATAATTAGTTTTTCGTAACTGGTCAGTAGTTTAGGTAAATTTTTGAGACCATACACAATACGCCAGAATGTGGTCATATTTTTCTCGCCTTTATGGAACGAGGATATTGGCAAGAGCGAGAGCTATATATATAACAGTAAGGACTATTGTCAGGTTAAATAGAACTCGCTCGATACCTCGTCTTGAACGGTAGACAGCACTACTCCCACCGAAAGCCTGCCCAACACCAGCACTTCGTTGTTGGAGCAGTATCAGTAGAGTTAGGATTGCCGAACATACTATGGTGACAATTGTAATTATTAAATGCATCGTTCTCCTATCCATTATGGAGGCGTGGGCGGGAATCGAACCCGCGGATAAAGGTTTTGCAGACCTCTGCCTTACCACTTGGCTACCACGCCCAACAAATTAATAATTTATTATGAATAATTAATAATTTAATCAGGCGATACTAGCCAGGTAACTATTCGATATTAAGTGTAAATTATTCATTTGTTTATGGAGCGGGTGATGGGATTCGAACCCACGACCTTCTCCTTGGCAAGGAGACGTTCTACCACTGAACTACACCCGCTTGATTATTATGGTAAAAAACTAACACCAAACTTGCTCCAACACTATACCAAATGGTACAACTGATGTAAAGCACATCTAACCTGTTATGGTTTCTACATAGGTTATACAAAAAAGTTAAGAATTATTTAATATCTAACATGTTACAATCATGTGATAAAGGAGTTATATGGCTCGTCGACACCGTCATAAAAATCGCGCAAACCCATCTAGGTCGAATGTAATCGACAATCAACCTTCACTAAATGCTCATGTACAGAGACCAAGTACATCGGGAGAGGTTGCTAAGGAATTACGACTTTCCATGATGACAAGTCTCCTGATCGTCTTAGTTCTAGCGGCGGCAGCTTCACTTAACGAGTACTATCATTGGACTGGTCTATTGGGTAATCTACTTTACGATCTGCTCAATATCCGCTAGCTTCACATGCTTGCCACCATCTCTACTGCCAGCCTAATCGGCCTGGACAGCTACCCTGTCGATGTCGAGGTTGATATTGGTGTCGGATTGCCTTCATTTACAGTCGTTGGTCTGCCCGATACCGCGATAAAAGAGGCAAGAGAGCGAGTGCGTAGTGCGATCCGTAACAGTAAATATAGTTTTCCGACTCATCGGATCACGATTAATCTTGCGCCAGCAAATCTAAAGAAAGATGGTGTCCTCTACGATCTACCGATCGCTGTCGGCATCTTGGCGGCCTGTGAACTCATTCCACCTCAGGCGCCAATCAGACTATTTTGTGGTGAACTATCACTCGACGGTAGAATCCGTCCAGTCAGTGGCATGCTGGCCATCGCCCTTGACGCACACAAGCACGGTCGAACTGAATTATATGTTCCCTCGGCCAATATCAAGGAAGCAGCTCTTGCCGTTTCGGATGAGGTCTCGGTTTATCCTGTAGATTCATTAACTGAATTAGTCAGTCATCTACGAGGTGAGCACTTTCTAACCCCGGCTCCACCAACGATCCTTTCTTCATTGATAACCGAGGTAGAGGACATGGTAGTTGATTTTGCCTTTATTAAGGGTCAGAGCCAAGCAAAACGCTGTCTAGAGATCGCAGCAGCTGGCGGACACAATGTCCTCATGACTGGACCTCCAGGAGCCGGTAAGACCATGCTAGCCAAGACGTTGCCAACCATATTGCCGAAATTAACCGTCAAGGAAGCCCTCGAGGTGACCAAGCTCTATTCAATTGCTGGACTACTAAATGAGCAGGGCTCCCTAGTAACAAAACGACCATTTCGATCGCCCCACCACACGGCGAGTGCTGTAGCTGTTATCGGTGGCGGTAGTCAGCCCAGGCCGGGTGAGATTTCGCTTGCACATCGAGGGATTCTTTTTCTCGACGAGCTACCAGAATTTCCCAAATCGGTCCTTGAAGTGCTCCGGCAACCACTAGAGGATCGATCCGTCACTATCTCCCGTGCAGCCGGTAACCTCAAATTTCCAGCCGACTTCATGTTTGTCGCTGCTTGCAATCCCTGTCCATGCGGTTACCTAAACGATCCCGACAAGCCATGCATATGTACCGTGACCCAGGTTCAGCGTTATCAAAAAAAACTATCTGGCCCACTTCTAGATCGAATAGATCTCCACCTCTCAGTCCCAAAGGTTACCCCAGGAGAGCTTACCGGACGATCAGACGCTGAGTGTTCAGCTAAGATCCGCGAACGAGTCGAGGCCGCCAGAGCCAGACAATATGAACGATTTAACGACGAGCATATTTTCGCCAACGCGGAAATGCGGAATCAACAGATTAAGCAATTTTGCCAATTTGGACAAGGCACGCAAGAAGTCTTGAAACGGATACTCGGTAAATACAAGTTATCGGCACGATCATTCTTCCGTTTGATTAAGGTCTCTCAAACCATCGCCGATCTCGATGCCTCAAGAACGATTCAGGTCAAACACCTGACCGAGGCAGTACTCTATCGTAATAGCAGTTAGATGAAAAGTTGACCTATTTCAGATCGATGTTACGATTAATCTATTGTCATTTTTCTTCTCACAAAATAAACGAAAGAGGTTTTAATGTCGAGCAAAGATCTATCGCCGATAGAGAAGCAGCGTCACTCTGCCGCACATCTGTTAGCAATGGCAGTATTGGCTAAAATGCCCAACGCTAAATTAGCAATCGGTCCATCGATCGAAAACGGTTTCTACTATGACTTCGAACTAGAGAATCCATTGTCGATCGATAACTTGCCTGCCCTTGAGAAGCAGATGAAACTGTTTATCAAGCAAGGTCTCGGTTTTAAACGCGCTGAGCTGTCGATAACCGAGGCCAAAACGTTATTTAGTAATCAACCCTATAAACAAGAGCTCATCGAACAACTATCTAGCGAAGGTGAATCGATTGTGAGTACCTACAAAACAGGTGAGTTTGTTGATCTCTGTAAGGGTGGTCACGTTACCAGCACAACAGAAATAAACCCAGATGGCTTAAAACTCACCAAGATCGCTGGGGCGTATTGGCGAGGTGACGAGAACCGACCAATGCTTCAACGAGTTTATGGTCTGTTGTTTGAATCTAAAGAACAGCTCGACACATATCTCAGGCAACAGGAAGAAGCTGAGGCACGCGACCACAAAAGACTTGGTAAGGAACTCGACCTTTTTGCTTTTTCTGAACTTGTTGGGGCTGGTTTACCATTATGGACACCCAAAGGAACAATCTTACGTAATCTGCTAGATGAGCAAGTGTGGTCAATGCGTAAGGCCAAAGGCTATGTCAAGGTTGAAATACCTCACATTACAAAAAAAGAACTATACGAAAAGAGTGGTCACTGGGATAAATTTGCCGACGAATTATTCCGAATCAAGACCCGAGAGGGCCATGAGTTTGCCATGAAGCCAATGAATTGCCCTCACCACACCCAGATTTACGCCCGCAAAGCTCACAGTTATCGCGAACTACCGGTTCGCTATGCTAATACAACAATGTGTTACCGAGATGAGCAGACTGGTGAGTTAGCTGGTTTATCTCGCGTCCGGTCATTTACTCAAGATGATGCCCACGTCTTTTGCCGATCAAGTCAGATTAGGAACGAAGTAAACTCCATCTGGGATATCGTAGAGCGATTTTATGCTACTGTCGGGTTCTCTGAGCTGACGATCCGATTATCGCGTCGTGATCCAAATAATAGTGAAAAATATCTAGGAGACAATAAGGACTGGGATGAAGCAGAGGATGCCTTACGTGAGATAATCAAGATTCACGATAAAGTATATATCGATGGGATTGGCGAAGCAGCTTTTTATGGTCCAAAGATCGACTTTATCGCCAAAGACGCACTCGGTCGTAGTTGGCAAGTCGCCACGATCCAGCTTGATTTCAACATGCCAAAGCGATTTGACCTGTATTGTACCAATGAGAAGGGTGAGAAGGAGCGAGTGACCATGATCCACGCAGCAATAATGGGCTCGATCGACCGCTTCTTGTCGATACTCATTGAGCACCATGCAGGGGCCTTTCCTGCATGGTTATCTCCAGTCCAGGTTATGGTCATCCCTATTTCTGATAAATATATCAACTATGCCAGCGAATATGTCGTAAAGCCGTTACTCGGATACGGCATCCGAACCGAAATAGACGACGCCAATGAGTCAGTTGGTAAGAAAATTCGTAATGCCACAAAGCAGAAGATTCCATACATTTTGGTAGTCGGTGAGAAAGAAGAGCAATCTGGCCTTGTCTCAGTCCGGTCACGTGACAATGGCGAGCTGGGTAGCTTAACGCTCGAGCAGCTAATTCACGATGGATCATTTATCCTATAATTAAACCTTCAACAAAAAAACCAGCCCTTTGAGGCTGGTTTTTTTGTGCATTTTCTAGGTTACTCGGCTGTAGGTTCTTCTTCAGTCTCCGGTTTCTCTGTTGAGGCTTCTTCGGTTGCCGCAACGGCAGCCGCTTCAGCTTCCTCGGTAGTCGGTGCTAGTTCAGCCTCAAGCTCTTCTTCACTTCTAGGTGGAGTAACGATTGCTAAGGTCTCTTCGAGGTCATCAAGAATGGTCAAAGTCTGTGGAACCTTGATGTCAGCTACTGTCAATTTATCGTCGAATGTAGCTAGGCTGGTGATGTCGACTTCAATTTCGGCGACGAGGTCTTGAGGGAAGGCCTCAACTTTAATGTGATCCTTAGTCGTAACCAAATTACCACCCTCATCGTCTACGGCCGCTGAGACACCAACAAAGCTAAGTGGAATCTCAGTTTGAATTTTCTCGTCAAGCTTGACTTGGAAAAGGTCAGCGTGGAGGTAATCGCCAGTCATGGGATCAAATTGAAGATCACGAATCAGCACTTTTGCTGGCTGTTTTCCTTCAATATTTAGATCAACCAAGGTACTTGAGCCAGCTACACCGTAAACTTTCCCAAACTCCTTAGTGTTCACTGACAGATGAAGATTTTCCTTCGTATTACCGTACAAAACAACCGGCAGTGTACCTGCCAGACGAAGAGTTTTGACTTGTTTGCCAACGACTGTTCGGACGTCGGCGTTTAACTGCGTTCCCATTACTAACCTTTCTTACCCCAGAGGGCGTTAAAATCTCCTTTAAAGTGTTTCAGCGCTTTGTTAAGCGTAATTAGATCGTCACTATCTAGTGGTGTCGAATGGTCACGCAAGATCATTGGAACGGTGGAGGTGATCCAGGTTGTGTAGATCAGTGAGTGATTATTCACACAGCTTGTCTGGAGGACGAAACTATGGTCCATGGAACCCTTAAAACGAATCTCTTTCGCCTCAAAATTCCTCCCACAGGCAGGGCAGGTTATACTCGAGCGAGCCTGTTCAATGAGCTGAAAAATATCGTGCATAAGCGACATCCCTTCCTTACCACCGATCTTACCTTATATCAGGGTAGTATGTCAATCCTAAAGTGTCATCGTAGCACGAAATAGAGGAATAGACCGAAGAAGGTAACTGCGATAGCTAGATTAATCGCTATCCCGACAAGCGAACCAATCAGACCACCACTAGCGGCCTTGATCGCTCGCTTACGGTTCTGATGACGGTAGTATTCTGCCAGAAATATCCCAACGAAAAGTCCAACTATTCCACCAATTGGAGGGAATAAAGCTATGCCGATGAAGAGACCGAGCAAACCAAAACCAAGACTTCTGGTGTTGGCTCCGCCATATTTTGCCCCCAAAACCCCGGAGCTATAATCAACAAGTAGCGATAGTAAGCCTAATGCACCTAGTGTCAATAACTCAGTGCTGTTTAAGCTAAAGAAATTATCAATATATCCAAAGATTAAGGCTACAATAAACATGTAGGGAACACTCGGCAGGAGTGGCAAAACAGCCCCAACGAGTCCGGGTAAGAGAACCAAGCAAAAGATAATGAGTATGAGGGTATCAGACATGGTTACTTACAATAATCACTATTTTTACCGCCTAGCTGGTCACCAGCTGGGAGACTTTTCGTTCTCGTTGCGTCCTCTGGTGGCAATAAATCAAACCAACAGATAGCATGGCCAGCTAATTCAAGCTCCGTCTGATGCTTCGTTAACCAAGCCGCGTCTGTTGACGACGCATTCCTCTTCGTTAGATCATATACACCAAAATCAAACGACGGGTTATTTGTCTTAAGAAAGCCAATCTTGGTTGCTAATGGGGTACCCGCCTTAACTGCCACCGGAGATGTCAGATTTGTCGTTCGTGAATCATCGACCTTTGCCTCTGGGAATTGACTAGCGATCGATTCAAGTATTGGAGTAAGGGTGTAGAGGTGATCAAAACGGTACATCATGCCACAAGGCAGTTGAAAGTCAAACATATATTGAATTTCACCTTGCTCAACGTAACGACTCCCTCGAACGATAAACGCATCGTACGGCGCAACAACCGTCACCTCATTATTCTTCACTCCTTCAAACCGGTAACCACCGTGAGGCTTATACAGTCCACCCTTACCCCGATATTGACCAGGATAGTGCACGTGTGTGGCTAGAGTAAGATCGGCAGGAGCTTGGGTAAACATGAATGGTGACTTGCAGGCAGCTTTTTGACCGCCAGATCGCCAACTAGTCCCATCATATTCCCATGTCGTATTGCTGAGTTCGTCGTCATTGTGCTTTTCCGTATTATTGTTTTGCCCTAACAGAGTATACGTAGAGGCCTGCTTACTAATCTTAGAGCGGACCTGTTTGTAGTTCTTTGTAAAAGATGTGTACACGGCGCCACCAACTATCAAAACTAAAATTACAATAAGTATAACGTGTACGACACTTATCCCCGCTCTCTTCATTGCAGACTCCTATTTACTTACACTATAACGTGTTTTCATCAAATGGGACACTATCTCGCTGGGATAATTTGACGTATAGTAATCATATGAATCGATCACGCGTTATTGTACTAATAGTGATCAGCATCATTGTCTTAATTGCAGGCTATTTTGTATTTCGAACAATATGGCCCAAGCCAGTGGACTCTCTTTCCCCAGAAACCATGATAGCCGTGAGCGAACAACAATTCACGGCGTCAACTCAGCAGGCGATCAAAACGCTCGTCAGTAGTACGATCGACGGCGTTAGTCAGGACTACAGTTTTTCTGCCTCTGTGCCTAGCTCTTGGCAGGCAGTATCGGTTAACAGTATTGAGGCTATCAACCTCTATGAGGCAAGTGCAGAGGGTACGAATGAGCTTGAAAAATCACAGATTTTCATCCGCAAGTTCTCTGGAAAAGATTTTCTGACCTTATCGACAGTCAATATTCATAATAAAGCCGATCAAACGATTGTCGGTCGTCAAGCGGTGCGCTACGATATCGAGAAGAAAGCAGGCGTTGCTAATTTTCCTAACCAACCTTCATGGCGTAGTCAACGTCATATCGTAACCGATATTCGAATTGAGGCTACTAACCCATCGCTCTTTTATGTCATTGCTAAACGACCAGACCTACCAGAATCGATTTATCAGGCGTTTCTAAATAGTCTTGTCCTGGATAATAAACAGTCACTCGTACCACCAACCCACGAGTTCACCGACCGGATTACTAAAAAGAAATTTGGAACATACATCACAATGAAGACCTCACCAATTCAGCCCGAGCGCTTTTCCGGTTATCACACTGGTGTCGATGTTGAGTTCACCGATACCGTAGCAGAGGTAGCGGTCAAAGCGATTACCGATGGACAGGTGATCTTTTCTGGAACTGCCACTGGGTATGGCGGAGTCATAGCAATACAACATAAAATCAGTACAGAACCATTTATTGGTATTTATGGTCATCTCGATCCGACATCGCTCAAACTAAAAGGCTTTACCGTGAGTAAAGGCGAGCAAATTGCGATCTTGGGTGATGGTTTCACCAGTGAAACCGACAATGAGCGTAAACATCTCCATTTTGGACTATTGAGAGGTCAAAAATTGAATCTCGCTGGCTATCTTAAATCGGATACTGACCTCACAGGTTGGATCGATCCTTTGTCGGTACTATAGAAGTCGTCCCAGTGAAGCTCACTGGGACGCAGTAGGAAACTCTTTCCTGACTTTTTGCTTTAGGCGACTGAAGGCGTTGTCAATCGACTTTCGGTTGATTTGTCGACCGCTATTTAGACATATGCCTTCTGTCTTAGCCTGCTCGACCATTTCGTCATAGCTTTTTTGATTAGCTATTCCTCTTGCCACGAGCTGTTCGATCGGAGTGCAATACCGTGAAATGAACGTCAATACGTTATCTGACGGCTCATGTTCAGAAAGTGATGAATCCTCGACTGAATCTGTTGCTTGTATCAGATCTAGTAGAGTACTATCTCCGTCAACGCCAAGTAGGGCATCAAGGGAGTATGCTGTATTCAAAACTCTTGACTTCCTGCTCTCCGTCCGAATACCAGTGATAACGAGTCTCTGAGCGATAAGATAGATGAATCGCTCAAATGTCCCTTTGCTCGGATCGAAATCGCGTATTGCTTGAAGAAGTGCGAGATTCACCAAACCTAATATGTCAGCGAAATCGTGTCCTGGGATGTAGTAACGTCTGTGAAGTATCTGTGCTATGCGTCTTACTGTAGGCCTATAGTCTGAACAAATTGAGGCAACAGGCACAAGGCCGTTACCATCGATGTCCGCCATCTCTGGTATTTGCCGAGCCATTGTAATTCCTCAAAAACATATTGTTGCCAATGCAACAACTAGGATATACCATGATTTATCTTAACTGTCACTACAAGTTAGTGAGTTCAGGTCGACGCTCTTTAGTTCGTTGTACTGACTGAGTCTGCCGCCATGCATTGATCGCAGCATGGTTGCCACTTTTGAGAATATCTGGGACGGTCTGACCTTGATATTGCTCAGGCCGGGTGTAATGCGGATATTCCAGTAAGTTATGTTCGTGTGACTCATCTTGGTGTGATGCCTCTTTGCCAAGCACTCCTGGTAATAGGCGAACAATTGCATCAGTAATAACAGCTGCTGGTAGCTCACCGCCGGTTAAGATATAATCACCGATTGAGATTTCATCATCGACGAGGCTTCGAACTCGCTCATCGAAACCCTCATAGTGACCACAAACAAAGATAAGCCAGGGTTTGGTGGAGAACTCCTTGGCAACGATCTGTTTAAAGACACGCCCTTGGGGGGTCATGAGTAAGACATACGGATCAATATTCCCCTCTTCTTGGCCCTTGACCTTCACCGCCTGGATAGCTGCATCCAAGACATCGACTTTCAGTACCATGCCCGCCCCGCCCCCGTACGGCGTATCATCAACTGTGCCATGTTTGTCGATCGCATAGTCTCGATGCTGATGTAGGTGAATACTGACTCTCCCTGCGTCTTGGGCGCGCTTAAGAATGCTCTCGGAAAGAGGGCCGGTAAACATTTCAGGAAATAGGGTAATGATATCAATACGCATATTGTTCTCTAGTATAAACACAAAAGGCCACCATTCCTAGTATAGGTTGTGGCGACCTTTTTTGTTTTACTTTCAGTTCTATAGTATTTCAGTTGCGTTTTCGGTCTCTTCGGCTGGCTGGTCTGCAGCTGAGGCCGGAGCATCGTTATGAACATGATCATGACCGTCGTGATCATCATGATCGTCATGACTGGCGTGCTCTAGTCTACCACCTTCTGGTTCCATTATTTTCAGGTTGATTCGAGCATTGCTACGAGCGCCCATAACTCTTAAGAGTGTGCGAAGTGCTTTGGCTGTTCGCCCCTCTTTACCGATGATCTTACCCATATCTTCTGGGTTTACTGCGAGGGTGATTAGAACCCCCATCTCATCGACAGTCCTCTCTGTCTTGACTTCGTCAGGTACGTTAACGATCGACTTGACGATATATTCCACGAACTCTTGATCCTTTTCCATCGTTGCCTCCATTATCAGGTGTTTAGGCGTAGCAGTTCGACGTGCTGCATGCACACTTCCTTGGCATTAGCATAGCACATTTTTTTCGCTTTTTCGCTTTTTAGGCGGTTGGCTCTTCGGCAGAAGTCTCGACTTCAGCGGTTAATGAAGCTGACTGCTCGATCGACTCTTCTGCAACAGGAACTTCGTCAACCTCGACAGTATCAACAACTTCTTCAGTTACATCTTCTGTTGATTCAATAGTATCCTCTACAGGAGTCTCTGCTGCCGACTTGACCTCAACTTTTTCCTCTGCTTCTGGCTTTGGAGTGTAGTGTTTAACTACAATTGATTTATGTTTGACGCCAGCCTTGGTCAATAGTCGGGCAACTCGGTCAGAAGGCATAGCACCTTTATCCAGCCATTCGACAGCTTTTTTCATATCGATCTCCACTACTTCTCGTAGTGGATTGTAGAGTCCAATTTTTTCCAAATAATCACCTTGTGAGGCGTTCTGTTTTGGCGTAACCACCACCCGATAAGTCGGCTGATGCTTTTTACCCATGCGGGTTAAGCGAATCATTAACATTCATACTCCCAGTTGTTAGTTTTAGTTAAGCTTTACTCTATCAATACTCGAGAAGAAAGTCAACCCGGCAGGGTTGCCACGTAGGTAACTACCTAAGCTCATTGACTGTTTACCGGCTGGTTGAACGACATCGATTACTAATCGGTCATCAATGATATGAGCCGCATGAATCAACAAACGCTGACCGTTGATCTCTGTAAATGTTCCTGGCCACGGGAAGTAAGCCCGAATCTGACGATCTATAACGGTAGGTTCATCCGTCCAGTCAATTCGGCCATCCTCTTTGGTAAAAACTTTGGTATTGGTTGCTTGACTATCATCCTGCACTTTTAACTGTTTCTTACCTGAAAAATACTCGGGTAACATTTCCAAAAGAGTACAAATGGAAGGCGGAACAAGTTTTTGTAACAACGTGTGACTGGTATCGCCGGGCTCGATAGGTAGGCTCCCTTGAGAGAGGATTGGACCTGTATCTAGGCCACTATCTAGCTTGAAGATACTGTAACCTGCGATTTTCTCTCCGGCTAGAATTGCCGATTGATGAGGTGTAGCGCCACGGTATGATGGGAGTAAAGAATAATGAATATTCAAGAAGCCATGCTTGGGCATGTCCAAAACTGTTTGGGGAATGATTTGACCATAAGCAACAACGACAGCTAGATCAGCCTTCAGATTATCGATCGCTTGCTGGGCTTCTTTCGTTTTCAGGGATTCGAATTGGAGTACGGGTAGACCCATTAGTTCAGCATGAACCTTCACCGGAGGCGGTGTGAGTTGTTGATTTCTTCCGGCAGGTTTGTCGGTTTCAGTGACTACTGCAACGATCTCTGCCTTGGTTGCAGCGAGAGCAGTCAGATAGTAGGTAGCATGATTCGGTGTACCAAAGAAGATAATTCTGCTACCAGCTAACTGTTCGAGGTTTGGATAGGCTCGATCGGTGATCAATGTCCCGTTCAGATGATCTATCTCATGTTGGAGAATGCGGGCAAACAATTGTTTGGCCCGAATCTTGATTCTCTTACCAGATATATCTTGTGCTAAGACATTAATCGCAGTTGAGCGCTTAACAGGTAACTCAACACCAGGAATCGACAAACAGCCCTCGTCCATCCAGTCCGTTGACTTACTGGAATCAGTGATACTGGGATTAACTAGGATAGTCGTCGGAATTGGTTGTTCACCTTTCTCCTCGGGAACATATTCAATCACCAGCAGCTGTTTTGACTGATCAATCTGGGGTGCAGCCAAGCCCATACCTTTATACGATCGCATGGTTTCAAGCATCGTATCAGCCGTTGTCTTAAGTGCATTATCAAAAACGGTCACCTTCTTCGCTTTTTGACGCAGTGAGGGTGCCGGAACAAGGGCTACCTTGGTATTGGTTGACTTATCAATCATCGTTTTTAATTAACTCACGATAGACTTCTTCCATCTGTCTAGCTGTTACTTTATAGTCATATCGATTGGCGTGGCGCTCTGCATTTCTCGCCATAGCTAATCTTTTACGATCATTACGTAATAGATCGATAATTGTACCAGAAAAAGCATCAAGATTCAAGTCAATTAGGACTCCACTGTGACCATTGTCGATGAGATCGTGGGGACCAAGTCTATCGATCGCCACTGGAACTGCTCCGGCCGCCATGGCTTCAAGGATGACAATACCTTGAGTATCACTCACCGAGGGAAAAACAAAGATATCGGCCAAACCAAAATGCTCTTTTACCTCAGAATGTGCTACAAAGCCAGTGAAAATGACATTCTTAAGTCTATTCTGTTTTACCCACGTCTCAAACTGACTCTTGTCAGGCCCACCGCCAACTAAGATAAGATGTGTTTTAGGTTCAAAGCGCAAAGCCTGCTTAAACGCCTGCAACAAAAATGGTACGTTTTTTTCCGCCGCTAATCGACCTACGTAAAGAAGTAATTTATGGTCATGCGGAATGCGATATTTGTTGCGTAGACTCCGGCCATTCGTCCGACCGTATTGATTTACATCGATACCTGTCGGAACCACCGATATCGGCCTATGAATACCAATCGTGTGCAAATAGTCCTTAACTGACTGAGTGGGAGTAATTACGTGCTTGGCCTGTCGTGCCGTATAGCGAGTCAAAGCCCTTATTGCTGGCTCGGCCAGAGGTGCGATCCAGGGAGCATTGACGACATAAAGCTCTGCCATGGTGTGATATGTATATAGACTTGGAATATTGTATGCTTTGGCCAGTCTAAGGCCATATTGACCCATTAAGGCGAAATGTTGAACATGGATGATGTCTAGAGTCTTGATGATGTCGATTGGTAGTTGTTGCTTAACCCATGCAAACGGCATGGGAATAGCCAAAGGATAGAGTAAATCGTTGCGGAAATGAATTGCTGGAAACCGAAATACATTTGGCGGATCGCTTTTGGCATGTTTGTTGAAAGGACAGAAAATGTAGTACTCGTGACCCTGTCGCTCAAGTTCTTTCTTAAACGTATTGATTGAAACAACAACCCCATTGATGGTTGGTTCATATGTCTCAGTAAATATCCCAATCTTCACAGCCTCTCCCTCTTTGAGATAAGTATAGCATTTTAGTGCGATTATCGTCTCTTTTATTAACTGAGATTTTCCGGCTCGGGATCGACTTGCCAATTAGACGGGATCATTTTCAATAGCTCATCAGTTAGTTTGATTTTTACTATCACTTGGTACCGATATTTATCGCGACGTTTCCCACTACCAATTGGCGATGGCGGAATCAGATGATCGGGCATTATTGTGAGCTGTAATTGTTCATACAACTTAGTAGCTTCGGCATTAGCCTTGTTTTTATCAGTATCAGCAATCATGAGGCGGATAAACGAAATAGCTGGCGGGTAGCCGGCATTTTTTCTGATCGCCAGTTCGTTCGCGTAAAATACCGCCATATTGGCATCACAAAACGCTCGAACGACTTGGTGATCGGGTTCACTTGTTGGGAGCAGAAGCTGCTTAGCTCGTTCAGCTAAGCGGTTCAGCAAGAGATAGGCTTGTTCATTTGTATCGAAACTAGAGCCATGAAGTATCTGATCAAGTCGAAATACAACTAGGAGATCGTACGGCTTGGTCAGTGATCGACTAAACAGTTGTGCAGTCGCAACGACAATGTCAGCTTCTTCGACAAAATTATCACCATCTTTCGAAAGTGTCGCAATTTTCGCCTCGGGAAAATGCTCGCTGACAATCTTGGCAAACGACTCAACTCCGAGTCCAGCAGAACCTAGTCGATAGCTCTGACACGATTCGCATCGATAGGGTGGGCTGATTTCGTAGCCACACTGGGCACAGACTAAACGCGTCTCGTTGCTAATTGACTCAACGTGAAGTAAGGTATCACAGTGCGGACAGTAGATTGCCACCTCACATTCGAGACATCGATAGAAACGACCTTTCCCTTTTCGATTAAAAAACAGACATACCCTACCATTGTTTTGCATTGTTCGCCGCATATGATCGATTACCGCCTCACTGAAAATGCCACGACAGTTCGAAGTATCAATAAGCGTTACCGTAGGGGCAAGAAGCTTGGGCAGGTGAACCACCGTCAGTTTTTTTTGCTGCATCTCCTGCCATTCAACGAGACGAGGTGCTACATCGCCAAGAAAAACCGTTAGACCTTCAGTCGCCGCTCGCGCCTTAGCAACGGTCACTGCATGATAATAGGGAAACTGTTCTTCTTTATACCCAAATTCGCTCGGTTCATCTATAATGATCGCCCCACCCTTAACTAGCGGCAGGAAGATACTTTTACGGGTCCCAACTACTACAATGTGCTGACCAGCTCTGGCATTTACCCAAGCGCTATAGGCTTCACTTGTCGCCGATGCCTGCGGCAATAATAATGAGTCGATACTTTGGGTAGCTAATATCTCTTGAAAAGTCATGGCCTTCTCATGACTAACAAACAGCACCAATGCCTGTTCGCCCTGGGCCATAAGCTTGGTAATGAGCCAAAGATATTGTTGTAGCCGTTGCCTGCGAGGAGCATAAAGCCCGTAGATGCCACCATGAGCAATGGTTTTTTTTGCTTCAGGGAATTGGATTATCATTTTTTTACTCGTTCGAGGTGCTGGTTTCGGGAGAGCCGAGGCTAAGACGTCGCCTAACGTTGCCGCATATCGAGTCGCCACAGCCCTAGCCAACTCAATAGTCTGTTCGTCGATCAAAGCAAATGGCTCCGCAAGGCGCTTAATCTCTTTTATTCCACGCGCGGTTTTCGGTGGCTTAAGACGAAATTGCGTCACCACACCGGTCAACGTCCGACCGGCAAACGGCACAATAACACGCTGACCGATCGAAAGATCGACGAGTAGAGCGGGCGGGATGGCATACGTAAAGACATCTTGCCTAGTTTTAGTACGAACAGACAAAGCTACATCAGCATACTGCATGAGGCTATCATAAACGTGAACATACGAAAATGCCAACAAGTTTTTGGGATAGGTTCATTTCTGACACTCCGATACAAGTGGCACCCCGCTGTCTGGGTGACTGTGGCTAGACTAACTACTAGACTGGCTACACCAGTGGTTTTGATGTAGACTTAAGATGAGAGTACCAGCTTTAGCGAGTCTGATGATGGACAAGATATCGATCGAACAGGTAAGGCGCTTACCACAACGGTTTACTGTCAGTCTATTGTTGTGGTTAGTATTTTTGTTTAGTGGCATGTTATTAATATACATAATAAGGCCACCGGTCAATCAGTTCCGTGGCACCAAAGCTTCACACAGTAATCAGAGCCAACTTGCCAAAAACAATAAGAACTGTACGAGTAATCCAACGCCAGTATTTACTGCTGAATTTACAGACTTTGACAATCTGAAACAGACCGCACCGATAGGGGCGATCATTGCCGGATCGCCTGGGCGAGCATATGTTATGGTCAAAGGTGATGCCTCGAATCGTGTTATGACGCCACTTTATGCGCCGACTGATGCAAAAATCATTTCACTTGTTTTCGCCAAACGCGATCCCAATAATCCGACTGCACCTGGGGAATACCGCTTAGAGTTGCAGATTAGCTGTGAAGTTACATTTAATTTCGACCACATGGACGAGGTCAGTGACAAGATTAAACCCAACGCTCCTACTACACCGTCGGATAGGTCTAACGATCTCAAATATGTTTCGATTCCAGTTAAGGCCGGTGAGCTCGTTGGTTACAGCAACGGCACCGACCTAGCTGGTTCTTTCGATTTGTTCTTACTCAATTCAACAAAAACTGCTCCCCATATTAACCCTAATCGTTGGCGGTGGGAACAGACCGTAACCGCAGATTGTCCATATAACTACTATACTGATTTGCTGAAATCTAAATATTATAGCATTATGAGGGCGCATGATGGACGGGCCCTCACCAGTGTCGATTGTGGCAATCCTTCACACGATGTTGCCGGAACTGTCTCTGGCGGCTGGTTTCAAGACAAATCCTCGGACACAAATGGCAATTGGTTAGAGATCGGCAACCAAAATGGCAAGGTTGAAATTAACCTAAGACAGAACGGTTTCGGTGTTTTCTCGATCAGAGATTATCAGTCTAAAATCATGCCAGAGGGCATTAGACAAGGAGCAAGTATCTGTTACGCCGATGCAAATAAATGGCTGTACCTCAGGCTTGATGAAGACACTAGATTATTGGTGGTTAAAGGCACTGGAACCTGTCCTACAGCATTTCCGTCGAGTAACATAGAATTTTGGGAGAGGTGAACCGTGGAACCGGAATATAACAAATTGCATGCTTGGAAAAATCCGCAGACCTTGGATTGGTTTCGTTGGTTACTCAGTCTAACCGCACTCATTCTTATTATTATGATATTCATCAGTACACGTCGACAGAATCTACCAGGTAATCGGAAAAGCTTTCAGACTAGCCCCACTAGTCAGGGTCAGGCAGTATCAAGAGAGTCAAAAAAAGTTAGGTTTACTTCTCGAATATTTGAACCAACGAAAGTGAACAGCATTATACCGCTTGGTGAGTTGAACGGTGGCTACATTGAAAGTCAGACTATCAATGGGATCACGATCAACATTAAGACAGATGCCCAAAGAAATGCCGAACCAATTGAAGTATATGCTCCAGTTGACATGACGCTTGAGGATTATTCGTACTTTGCCGACGGCACCAACGCTCCACAGTGGCACCTAGGGTTCCGCATATCTGAGAGTGTAAAATTAAGCTTCGATCATATTTCTGAAGCTACTGAGATAATCAAATCAGTCACCCCTCCAACAGTTAACTCGGCCTATGTGTCGCCAACCAGGCGACTCGCCTTTAGAGCTGGGGATCTGGTCGCCAAGACTTCGGGTACTAACGAAGCTCATAACTGGAATATTTATCTACGGGACGAGAGTAAGACAAATACTTTTGTCAACCAGGAGAGATATGACAAGCTTAAAGATAGGTATAGTTTCGTCAATGCTGCCTGTCCATTTGACTACTATGAGGAAAACATTAGGCAAGAATTTCTCGCCCTCATGGGACACTACAAAGCAGGCGAATCAAAAAACTGTGGTAGTAATTCACGAGACGTGAAAGGTAGTATTGCAGGCATGTGGCACCTGACACAAGATGGCGTACAAGAGGCCTATGACGGGCAGTACGCTTCACCGTTCTCGATCTACAAGACCTCAGCGAACGAGCTAATCCTGTATGAGATCAACCGAAAACGCTATATTATCGGTGAGAAGAATCAGACCTACAAAGACCCGGCTCTAGTCACAGATTCGCATTGCTACAACCTGACGCAATACGGCCATGAGGTAAGTACAAATGGGTATGCATATTTCAAGGTACTCTCGGACACCAAGATGCAATTAAGTTACAAAAGTACCGGAGCATGTCCAGCCACATTCCCTGAAAACTCCACAATGATATATTATCGTTAATTTTTAATTTGGTGGAGCTGAGGGGAGTCGAACCCCTGTCCGAATAGTGAATAGGGAAATGGACTACGAGCGTAGTCTGCTCAAAGGCTTGATTGTTGCTTAGAACAAACAAGAAACAACAATGGCAACCGCAGTAAGCTTAGTTACCGACAGCGATACTCTAGGTAAGTGCAGCCTATTTTATTGCGCCAGGACTTAGCCAATAGGCATGACTAAGCTGACGGTATACGAATTTAAGCGTATACAGGAGCCAATGTTAGGCTACCGAAAGCTTGCGCTACGGCAGATTTAACACGGCCTACTAAGTTTGCACTTAGGATTTTTGTTCGTACGTGAACAACGCGGCTCGCCCATTTCTTCTTCAGGATCTACCCGTCGAAGCCAATACAGCCCCATAAAACGTGATAGTTACAGTCTGATTGTCAAGGATCAAGTACATGAAACTATAACATAAATATTGCAAATTTCAACCTTTGGGTGTCTAGATGAGGCGCTATTTAGTCTCTTCGTTTTCAAGAGAATCGTCTACAGATTTTGACTCGTGTTGACCACCTTGGTAGCGGTCTAGTACAGGAATGTGTCCAATGTCATCAAACAATGACTGGACATCTTCGTCACTATTTCGATCACCTTTTCGGCTATTGTCGGTCATAATAGATCACCTCCTCTCTCACGTTAGGCATATCACAAAATAGGCAAAGAAACAATGGGGGGTGCCCCTTGCCCGCTCTCCGTACACATGTCACAATAGATACGATATCTCCCAATGAAAGGAACTCATGAAACGATATATTATCGAGGCAATCGGCACATTCTTCTTGGTCTTCACCGTTGCATTATCTGGCGATCCACTCGCTATCGGGGCAATTTTGGTGGCAATGGTCTATATGGGCGCTTACATTTCCGGGGCACATTACAACCCAGCCGTCACCTTAGGAGTTATGCTCCAGGGCGAGATGAAACCAGTTGAAGCGGTTCGCTACATGACAGCACAGACCGTTGGTGCAGTGCTCGCGGCTGGACTGTTCTATGCCATGGCCAAACAAGCATTTATTCCTGCGGCAAACGAATCGCTTAATATGTGGTTAGTCTTCGTTAGTGAACTTGTCTTTACCTTTGCTCTTGTTTCAGTCGTCCTCCATGTTGCCTTTGCCGAGAAGGTCAAGAATAATTTTTACTATGGCCTAGCCATCGGCATGACCGTAGTTGCAGGTGTGAGCGCTGTCGGTACAGTCTCTGGTGCCGTATTCAACCCAGCCTTAGGGCTCGGAACTCTCTTAGTCGATGCTCGAGCTTTTGTCGGTCACGGGGCTAAGCTTAGTATCTATCTCTCTAATTATTTACTCGCTCCTTTCCTCGGTGGCATCTTAGCCGCACTAGTGTTTCGTTACCTACAACGATCATAAGCTAGCTAGCACAATAAATCCTATCCGACATGAAACAAACGATCAGTGCCCATAAAGTTGTCCTAACTTCATTTATCGTTGATCTCAGCGATATTATTCTCAATATCATTGTTACAGTTCTAAGTGGTAGCGTGGTTATGCTCTCGCAAGCGATTCAAGGTATCGCAGACCTAATTACCTCAGGATTTTTATTGTACGGCCTTCAGCAATCAAAACGTCGGGCCAATACCGCAAGTCCATTTGGCTATGGTCGGGAACTCTACTTCTGGACATTTCTTTCAGCCATCGTCATGTTGATCTTTACGGCAGGTTTGTCCTTTGCCTTTGGATTAGAGCGAGTCTTCTCCCCACAAACCGTTGATAATTTGCTCCTAAGTAACCTTACCCTGTTAATAGGTCTGGTCAGTAACAGTTACGCCCTTTCACTCAGTTACCGACGACTTAAGCAGAACGATACCGCTCGTTCGCTCTGGCAAGCCCTCCGGCACCCTGATTTCATCGAGACCAAAACGACCTTTATTCTTGATTTGATGGGGGTCCTCGCCGCACTCTTTGGGATCGTCGCTCTAGTCTTCTACGCGATCACAGGCAATCAGACACTTGACGGTATTGGTGCCATGATTATCGGGATTATGGTCGCCATACTGTCGTTTTTCCTCATCTTACAGATTAAAGATCTGATCGTTGGCAAGAGTGCACCAAAAGAGATCGAGAAATTAATCAAAGATACTATCCTCACCTTCCCGCACATCCACGATGTTCTCGACTTACGTACCATGTATCTTGGAACTGATCGGCTATTAATTAATATTGAAGTTCACGTTGTTGACGACATGTCGACCGATGAGATAGAACTGTTGATTGACAATGTAAAAGCTCGTCTGAAAAGAGCGATTCCGACCGCTCACCACATTCAAATTGAGCTAGAAACACCAGCCGTTCGACGTTCGTAGAGAGTGATTAGGGCGTTGGCTGTCCTTCATTGATCGACTCTTTGACGATATCTTGAGCGATCTCAGGTCCCGCCGCTTGAGCAGCTGAATCGACTTGATCGGTACTCTGTTCAAGTAAACTGACTGAACCAACAGTATCTTTTTTGGCTAGACGCATGAGGGTTACGCCCTGAGTATCGCGTCCTAGACGTTTGACCGATTTAAGTGGCAAACGTATGATTTGTCCTTGCATCGAGACGAGGATAATGTCGCCAAATTCACCGTAGGATACAACGGCTTTGACCACCTTGCCGGTTTTATCGGTCACTTTGGCGGCGCGGATACCGACTCCTCCACGAGATTGACGATGAAAATTGGAAATAGCCGTCCGTTTTCCTAACCCATTCTCAAGTACAACTAGCAAGTCTGGCTCAAGAACTCGTTTTCGTGTATCGCCAGAAGTCCGGACCTCCGAACTAATCACATCCATGGTCATCACTTCATCGTTTAGTCGTAGTTTCATGCCCCGGACGCCGGCGGCTGACCGACCCATTGGTCGGATGTCGGCCTCAGAGAAGAGGATCGCCTGACCTTCTTTGGAGACCATCATGACCGAGTCCTTGCCGTCACTGATCTTTACCCATGAAAGTTGATCTTCACCAGTCAATTTTATACAGATAATGCCAGTCTTGCGTACAGAAGCATAGGCAGTAATCTCTGTTTTCTTGACTACGCCACGTTTGGTGCCCATGACGAAGTACTTGGCTTCCAACTTTTCTTTGGGGTTAAAGTCCATCATCGCCGTCACTCGTTCGTTCGGCATGAGCTGGAGAACATTAACTATCGCTGTTCCTTTTGAGGTTCTCGAGCCCGATGGTAATTCGTAGACTTTGGTCACAAAGACCCGGCCTTTGTCGGTAAATAGATAGAGATCGTTATGAGTTTGAGTCGATAGGAGATGGACAACGGTGTCTTCTTCCTTAGTCTCCATGCCAATCACCCCTTTACCACCACGACCTTGACTTCGGTAGGTCTCAACCGGTACTCGTTTGATGTAATTCCCTCTAGTAAGTGTGACAATAACTTGTTCATTGGGAATGAGGTCTTCCGCATTAAACGCCTTAAGATTGGAGGCGATAACCTTAGTCCGTCTTGCGTCACCATATTTTGCTTTTAGCTCAAGTAATTCATCTTTGATGATCGCTAGGATCCGTAGTGGGTCAGCCAGAATTGTTTCAAGTTCTTTGATCAGCGCATACTTTTCTTTTAGTTCATCTTCAATCTTGTCCCGCTCCAGACCGACCAAGGTCTGCAACCGCATCTCGAGGATGGCAGTCGACTGGATATCGGACAGACCAAATTTCTTCATGAGAGCAGCATGAGCAGCCGGTCGAGTTGCGGAACCTCGAATGATCTTAATGACTTCATCAATATTGTCAAGAGCGATCTTTAAGCCTTCGAGAATATGGGCCCGTTCTTTGGCTCTACGAAGATCATATTCAGTCCGTTTAGTAACGATGTCTTGTCGGTGTTTAATATATTCTTCGAGGATCTCTTTAAGAGTCAGGATCCGGGGTTGGATGCCATCAACGAGTGCTAACATGTTAAAGTGAAAGACCGTCTGCATGGACGTCATCTCGAAGAGACGGTTCAGGATCTTCTTGGGGTAGGCGTTGGACTTAAGTTCGATGACGATTCGAACACCATCGTTTCGATCGGACTCATCGCGAATGTCGCTGATCCCCTCGATCTTCTTCAGTTTGACCAAATCAGCCATCTTTTCGATCAGGTCCGATTTATTAACCTGATACGGCAACTCACTAACCAGAATTGTGTGGGCATTTTTACGTTCAATAATTTCAGCCACGGCTCGAACGACGACACGGCCACGACCGGTCGCGTAGGCAGTCTTGATATCGTCACCACCGTAAATGGTCCCGGCCGTCGGGAAGTCTGGCCCTTTGACATGTTGCATGAGGACGTCAATATCGGATTCTGGATTATCGATCAAAGCAACGGTTGCGTCACAGATCTCGGATAGATTATGAGGTGGGATGGAGGTGGCCATACCGACAGCGATACCCTGTTGACCGTTGAGCAGCAAGTTTGGCAGTTTACCTGGTAGGACAGATGGCTCTTGGGTCGAGCCGTCGTAGTTGTCGATAAACTTGACGGTCTCTTTGTCGATATCGTTCATGAGTTCGGCGGCGATCCCCGCCATACGGGCTTCGGTGTATCGCATGGCAGCCGCTGAGTCGCCATCTACCGAACCAAAGTTACCTTGACCATCGACCAGTGGATAACGCATTGAGAAGTCCTGAGCCATACGAACTAAGGTATCGTAGACTGCCACATCGCCATGCGGGTGGTAGCTCTTCAAAACATCACCAACAACAGCAGCTGACTTCTTGTACCTAGCACCCGGCCGGACACCGGTATCGTTCCACATGGCGTAGAGAATACGTCGATGAACTGGTTTCAGACCATCTCGTACGTCTGGCAATGCTCTGGCGACGATGACCGACATGGCGTAGTCAAGATATGAGCTTTGCATCTCCGTCACCAGTGGCTGTTGCTTGACCAAACCGAAGTCAGTCATGGTACCCTCGTCGGTTTCCATACCAATCTGGGTGATCGGAACTGATTCGATTGCTTCATCGAGTGAATCTGATGTATCCGACGCTACTGGCTCGGCGGACTCGTCAATCGGTGTTTCGTCTCGTTCTGGTGTTTCATCTGGCATAACACGTCCTCTTAAACATCAAGATTTTTTACATATTTGGCGTGGGTTTGAATAAATCGCTTACGTGGCGCCACTTCGTCGCCCATCAACATAGCAAAGACTTCGTCGGCTTTCGCTGCATCACCCTCACTGACTTGGAGCAATACCCGATTCTCTGGATTCATAGTTGTTTCCCAAAGTTGCTGGGCATTCATCTCTCCCAAACCTTTATAGCGCTGAATCGAGATGCCAGTCAGCTTTTCGCCCGATACTTCATCGACAACCGTCTCCTCCTCGGTGGCTTCGTCAACAACCTCGTCAGCCACTTTGGTAACATCTTCAGTAGACAGTTCTTCTTTAGTTTTGACCTTTGACTTTTGCGTTTTAAGTTTCTTAAGTATCTCTTCCTTTTGAGCATCAGTGTAAGCAAACAGTCGCTCTTTACCTTTGCTAATGGCGTAAAGCGGTGGCTGCGCGATGTAGATACGACCGTCGCGGATCAATTCAGGGAAATGACGATAGAGCAAGGTTAGCAACAGAGTTCTAATGTGTGAACCGTCAACATCGGCGTCGGTCATGATAATGATTCGACCGTAACGGAGTTTCTCAATCGTCTTCTGATCGCCCACACCTACCCCCATTGCGACGATTAAGTGCTTAATGGCATCGGAAGACAACATGCGGTCTAAACGAGCGCGTTCGACGTTTAAGACCTTGCCTCGTAGCGGTAGAATGGCTTGGAAACGACGGTCGCGCCCTTGTTTGGCCGAGCCACCAGCTGAGTCTCCCTCAACGATATAGAGTTCACTTTTTTCAGGGTTACGCTCAGAACAGTCAGCCAGTTTGCCCGGCAAGGTCATGCCCTCAAGAGCACCTTTACGGATGACTGTCTCTCGAGCGGCTTTGGCTGCCAATCGAGCCCGCAGCGATAGTAACGACTTTTCAATGACCTTGCGAGCTTCGTTGGGGTTCTCTTCAAAATAGTTGGTTAGTTTTTCGGCCAACGCCGATTCAACGATTGTTCGCATCTCCGGATTGCCAAGTTTGCCTTTAGTCTGACCTTCAAACTGTGGCTCAGTCAATTTGACAGAGACCACGGCGGTCAGTCCTTCGCGTACATCGTCACCGGTCAGCGCTCCGTCGGCATCCTTACCTAGATTATTTTTCCGTGCATAGTCGTTGATGACCCTGGTCAGAGCCGTTCGGAAACCAGTCAGGTGAGTTCCACCTTCAATGGTATATTCTGTGTTTGCAAAAGTATAGACATGTTCGTTAAAGTCATCAGTATATTGAATTGCTACCTCGACAGTCGTGTCGCCAACAACTTTCTCCATGTAAAACGGAGGGTCATTGTAGACGGTCTTACCTTTATTGAGGTGACGAACGTATGAGGCAATACCGCCTTCGAAGTAGAAGGTATAGGTCTTACCTTTGGCAATCTCAAAACCATTACCGACAGGATCGGTTTCACCGTCACTCTCAGCAGCGTCAATAAAGGTAATCGTCACCCCTTTGTTCAGGTAAGCCTTTTGGCGTACCCGATCAAGGATGTCCGATGAAATATACTTGATTTCACTAAAGATCGACGGATCAGCATCAAACACAATGTAGGTCCCACGAAAATCAGTCTTACCGATCACTGCGATGTCTTTACGTGGTATCCCTCGATCAAACTCCTGGACATGAATCTTACCGTTTAGGTAAACCTCTGCTCGTAAGTATGTTGAAAGAGCATTCACAACAGAGACACCAACTCCATGCAAGCCGCCAGAGACCTTATAGCCACCACCACCAAATTTACCCCCAGCGTGGAGTACGGTTAAGACAGTCTCGAGTGCAGACTTGCCAGTTTTTTCCATGCGATCAACCGGAATCCCTCGACCATCGTCGAGGACTGATACTCGATTGTTTTTGTGCAAGGTAACGACTATTCGGGTAGCAAAGCCGGCCATCGCTTCATCGATTGAGTTATCGAGAACTTCCCAGATCAGATGATGGAGACCTTCGCTACCAGTCCCCCCAATATACATGCCGGGTCGTTTGCGAACAGGATCAAGTCCCTCAAGAACGGTGATCTGTTGTGCGTTGTAGTTAGACGCTTCGGCCATGCAATTCCTCTCATTAAAAACAAAATACTCCAAACCAGTATTCCTAATCATTATACCAGAAGAAAAGCTCAAAAAAAAGAAGTAACAAGACAATATACTTTACAATGAGAAACGAGATGTTGATCCTGATTAGGATATTAGATATTAGTCATGAATGACCCGATCAGTAGTCAGCCGACCCTGAAACAGAGCTGTAGCGTTGTAGAGAATAGTTATGTCCGGACTGTTGCCACCGGGCTGACGATAAACGGCGAGTCGATATTTCTCTTTGCCGAATACGCCACGATCCATGATTTTGTCTTTCGGTAAAGTATATTCGATCGTCATTCTTTGAGTAGTCTTAGGTTCTGTTTGTATCGTAAACCCAAATGCAGTGAAGCCGCTCTCCGACCCAATGTCGATTCGATCAGTCACATCAGTCTCACTACTGCTCGCCCGTGCAAGTACCGCTGTTTCCGGGACTAGTACACGAATATACTCCTTGTTTGGCCCACCAGGCCACTCCTGCTTGCCAGTATGTTCAAACTGGATCTCCAATTTTGCTTGAAGTCTGTCAGGTGATTTATTGGTCACCAGATAACGGTAAATGGGGTTAATATCGATACTACTTTTGTTGCCAGAGATTGAAGTTCTAACTACAGCCAAGGTGTCGTGCATAGCTGCGAGCTTTTTATCAGCCACCATTGTCAAAGCCCCAGCCCAGCCAGCGTCGACTAAGATCTGTTCTTTTTCTGGATCATTGACGTAAACTATGATCTTTTTTTCGGCCAGAAGTTTAGTGGCGATCCGATACTGAGTAGTCTTCGGCAGATTTTGAGCCTTCTGCATTGCTAACGGAAATAAATCTTGGAGTACAGTTTTTGGTTCGTTAAGCTGTTTATTCACTGGGTCGTCAAAATAATCTTTTTCGATTAGCTGTTGAATCATGGGAAAGAAGTTGGCACTGGTTACTACGATACCCTGGCTTGGCACCTCAATCGGCCCAGTAGCCTGAAGGATATCGAGAAAAGCGGTGAGAGTCAGGCCGACGACCCCGTCGACTTCGTAGTTACCGCCCAAAGCTCGGTCTAGTTCAGCTTTTTTGGGTCCGGTCAGTTTCTGAGCCTCGTCCTTCAGGAACCAAGCGACTGTTGGAGCGCTCTGACGAAAGTCAGCGGCAAAGTTCGAGTCGCGGAGTGCCCAACCTCGTTCGCCAGTCACAGAAAGTAATGGTTTAGGAGGGCTAAGGTTGGTTAGTGCAGCATATGGATCATCGAGCTTGTATATATTCGTCTCGAAGTAAAGAGGTTTTATGACTTTATTCTTAGTCTCCACGATGGCAAATGACCCAATGAATCCACCTGAGGCTCTGATCTCTGCATCGTTCTGAAAGAGTACAAGATAACGACCATTGTTGAGTAAGTCTAGTAGTTCGTATTGGCGGGAGAATGACATGACCCTGGGAGCTAGCAACAGCGATATGAGGCTACCGATTACGACAAATGATAACAAGAGCCTCCAAGAAATTGAACGCCATGAAAAACGCTTTTTTTGATTGGCTCTGGGTCGGTGGTAACTCTTCGGGTTCTGTAAACCATCGACATTGCGTCTGATCGGATTAGCAACTGTGTTACTCATCGATCCTCCGCCAGATAATCGATGAAACTGACAATTTTAGTTCCCCCTCCTTCGATAGATTTAACTTTTTTTCGTGTAGTGATTCATGAATACGACGATCATACCAAGGATCAAACCGCCGATCATGCCAATAATGCCGTTTACGATCACGCTCGGCTTGGCGAATCCAGTGACGACATTCCCAGTTACTGCAACGAAAGCATCGTTTGGATCGTCATTCCGTCGTTGTGCTTCAGTTTTCTCAGATGCAACAATAATGGCGGTCTCTATAATTTTCTCAGCTCTAACTTTATCGGTACTAACCATAACCATCTCAATCGAAACTGGAGGCACTCTACGCACCTTAATTGCTTTAGTCAAAGCTTGGAGCGACAGGTCAGTCAGCGGATAACCGGCGCGATCGTAGATCTCCTTCACTGTCCCGGGACTGGCCATCAGTGAAGCCAAACTTTCGGAAAAATATCCGCTGGCTTGAATAGCGTAATATTCATCGTACTGATAATAGTTAATCGTTTTTTGAGTAATATTATTTTTCTTGGCTACGACGATGGTTGCTGATGCTTGATATTTGGCTGGTTGCAAGTATGCCCAGACACCAGCGACGACGCCTAGTATAGCCACATAAGTCAAAATGGACTTCCAACCCTTGGACATCATTTTCAGATAGTCGGCTAATTCCATGATTACCTCTCTTTCTTAATCACTGTATCAATATACTCTTCTAACTGTTTCTTAAAGGCAGATCGATCGTATTTTAAAGCATGTTCTCGTATCACTTTTCCATCGTAACCCATTGGGTCGAAGGCTGCAACAGCTTTAATTATCGCTTCGGGAGTCTGTAATGTGAACAACTCACCGGTCTTACCAGGAATGACGATTTCACTCGCCCCACCAAGATGATAAGCGATAACTGGCCGACCAGCCGCCATCATCTCCACCATGACTATGCCAAAATCTTCCTCGGCTGGAAAAATCATAGCCGATGCGTGAGAGAAGATCACAGCCAGTTGGCTATTGGGAAGATATTCCGTCATGATCTTAACGTTCGGCATAGCCTTTGCCTTGAGTTGCTCAGCCATCGGCCCACGGCCGATCACAATCAGCTTTTTACCCAGTATGTTGAACGCATCGATCACGATGTCTGGTAGTTTGTAGTCGATGAGCCGACTACAGAAGACATAGTAATCTTCGATTTTTTCACTGATCTCGAAAGCCTCTACATTAACCGGTGGATAGATCACTTTTGCCGTTTTACGGTAATATTTGTCGATTCGGTTGGCAATATACTTGGAGTTGGCCACCCAGTGGTCAACCCGATCAGCCGCTAAACTATCCCAAATCCGTAAGTAATGTGCGGCGGCCCGAGCGATGGGTGAAAGCCATGGCATGAAACTGCCGGACGCTCTTGGATCGATATGTGACAACCAAGCATATCGGATGGGGGTATGACAATAAGATATGTGGATCGTCTCGGGTTTGGTGATGACACCTTTAGTAGCGATGTGACAATCAGAGATGACCACATCATATGCCGATAGATCGTAACTTTCGTTAGCTAGCGGTAGGAGTGGAATGTACTGTCTGTATTTTGTTTTGGCTAGCGGCCAAGTTTGGAGAAAAGAGGTGTGAACTGTTGCATCGTTAAACTGGGGACAGCTTTCCTTATTGTAGATGGCCGTATAGATCGGTGCAGAGGGATAAAGTTCGTGCAAAGCCAGAAGCACCTGTTCAGCGCCAGAGAAGTTGATAAGGTAATCGTGGACAAGAGCAATTTTCATGGGTGGTTATCTAGGGATCTAGTTATCTGGTTCTCTGGTAATTCTTAGTTCTATGCGCTACCAGTAAACCAAATAACTAGAGAACTTTAATACGCGTTCTTCCTTAGTAAGATGACAACAACGGTCTTCATGATGATGATAAAGTCCTGCCAGAGAGACCAGTTCTCAATATAGTAAGCGTCAAGTTTAATTCGTTCACTAAACGGTACACTACTTCGACCGCTGACCTGCCATAGACCAGTGAGGCCGGGTTTGATGATGAATAATCGATTCCTTAGTTCACCACATTTCTCAATTTCTTGAGGTAGCATCGGTCTAGGACCAACTAAGGCAATATGACCCAATAGGACGTTCATGAGCTGAGGTAGTTCATCGAGACTGGTTCGACGCAGAAAGCGACCGATCGTAGTGACCCGAGGATCTTCTTCCAGTTTCCGTTCAACTATAAACGATTTTAATAGTTTTGGATCTTTGAATTTTTCAGTAAAGATCTCTTCATCGGTTGCGCCAGCAAAATCGTCACCAGTACAGAACTCAGCTTTCATAGTTCGAAATTTGAAGATATAGAACTGTTTACGATGAAAACCTAGGCGTCGTTGACGATAGATAACTGAGCCTGGTGAATCGAGCTTAACCAAGATTGATAAGAGTAGGAAAACAGGGCTTAGGACGATGAGAGCAATCGAGGAAAGTACAATATCGATCGATCGTTTCACGAAGCTCGCCCAACCGGCGAGTGGAGTCCGTTGATATTCGATAATTGGGATAGCAGCCAAGGTTTGGACCTCGACATTGGTTGAACGGACCTCAAACAGATTAGGCACCAATCGGAACAAGACGTTGTGCTCCTCACATAATGTCATGATGTCTAGGACGGTATCGGATACAATACTGGTGTCTGCAACGATCAGCTCATCGACTTTGTGCCTGGTAAAGTATTGTTTGAGAACTTTTAAATTAGGTGAGAAAAGGCCATTCAAGACATTGTAACCAAGATCCTTACGATACTCGAGTTCATTTTTTAGGGTTACGGCTGTCTCATTCTTGCCGATAATGATAACAGTTCTGGCTCCGATCCCCCGTCTTAACAACAGCTGACGAATCTGTCCCAACAGGAAACGACCTAATGTAACTAAGATGATGGCTAGAATCCAGGCGTAGATCACAATCAACCGAGAGAAGAATAGGGTACGTGACAAGAAGACATAGGCCACAAAGAACATGATGCCTGAGGATACGGCAAGAAAGACCATTGTAAAGTTACCCCAACCCCGACGCGTAGCCTGCTGTGAGTAAAGACCAGCTAAAGCAAATATGATGATCCAAAATGGGATCATGAGCCCGATAAACTGGAGATAATTTTCAAATGGCCAAAGATAGATAACCTGTAGCAGTTCAGTCTCTGAGCGCAACCAATATGAACTGACAAAAGCCAAAAGAACCATCAGAGCATCGATTGGGATGGTCAGGAGCGTAAAGATAATATCGGTTCGCTTACTGGTCATAGGCGTGTATCCATCTTACCGTCTGTGGTCATGAGGCGTCAATGAGCGTTATCTGAACCTTCGGCAAGTTATACCATATAGTAGCGATCAGGTAAAGGACGCCGAACTAAAAATACCCAGCGGACCGGGTATTTTTAGGAGCGAGTTAATTTAAGCTTTGTCAGCGCGCTTCAACATTGGGAGACCGGTGCGGCTGTTCTCCATGACCATCATGCCATCAGGAACTTTGTCGAGTGAGCCGTCGCGGACGTCACGAGCGAAGAAGTAGATGACCTGCTGGCGACCACCTCGTAGGGTAACGGTCTTGGAGTGGAGGTAGTAGGTTTCGCCAGTCTTTTTGGACTGTGTGCTAAATGCCATTATCTTTCACCTCCCCTCTACGAACTGCTAACTAAGTTAGCTTAAATTTCCTGTATAACCTGATGATAGGTGAAGCAAGCTGGCCTGTCAATAGGTTCAAACCTGTTATTATTTCAAACCTGTTATTTTAACAATTCTTACTGCTTATCCACAGTAACAGATTGACACCACATATCAATAATTGGTGTATTTAAGAATAAATTAATCTTTCTATGTTACTATTGGCTCATGTTAAACGAGCATACATCAATTGAGGAACTATATGGGGTGGGGCCGAAAGTGGCCGAACGACTAAATATCCTTGGCCTATACACAGTCAACGATTTGCTACATTACTATCCTCGTCGCTACGAAGACTTTTCTAATCCTCGCACCATTGATCAAATTGTACCGGGTGAATCACAGATTATCCAAGGCCGAGTTGTCGATATCGAAAATGAGGTATCTCATAAAAAACGAATGAAGCTAACTCGAGTACTGGTAGCCGATAAAACCGGCCAAATAGGTTTAGTCTTCTTTAATCAACCGTTCCTTATTCGATTGCTTAAGGATGGAACAACTTGGTTATTTTCTGGTAAGGTTGAGCGGGATTATCAAGGCAACCTAACCATGCAGTCGCCCGAAATAGAACGCGAGGGAAAGATTCTTGCAGTCTATGGCGAAACTGTCGGTATTACTAGTAAAATGATTCGGAAATTAATTGCTGAGCTCAAACATTTAATATTGAACTTTGAGGATCATATTCCGGATGGCGTCCGGACTAGCGAACATCTTATCAGTCTTTCCGATGCTCTTTCGCTCATCCACTCCCCTATCTCAATCGATCAAGTCAGCGTCGCAAAACGACGTCTGGCTTTCGATGAGCTATTCATATTGCTAACCAACATTCAGCTTGCGAAAAAAGATTTGGGCAAGAACCGAGCGCCTCACTGTAAAGCTAATATAGAAGAGGTCAAAACCTTCATCGCTTCACTGCCCTTTACCTTGACTGATACGCAACGTAAAGCTTGTTGGGACATCATTAAAGATATCGAAAAATATGTCCCCATGAACCGTCTCGTTGAGGGTGATGTCGGAAGTGGTAAAACAGTTGTTGGCGCCCTAGCTTCTTTTGTGATGGCCAAGAACGGTTATAGATCGGTCTGGATGGCCCCCACCGAAATTCTCGCCAACCAACACTACAAGACCTGCCAAGCGTTTCTAGAACCGTTTGGGGTGAAGGTCAGTCTGCTAACAGGCAGTACTAGCTCAACGATGGGTGCTAAGGTGAATGAGTACGACCTAATCATCGGCACTCAGGCCTTGATTCAAGAGAAAGTGACATTTGAAAAGTTAGGTTTGATTATCGTCGATGAGCAGCATCGTTTTGGGGTAAAACAACGAAACAAACTCATAGGTGAAAACCAGCAGTTGACCCCCCACTTCCTAGCCATGACCGCTACCCCAATTCCTCGAACTCTTGCACTCACGATCTATGGGGATCTGGATATCTCCGCCCTCCAGACTGTACCAGGCAGACAGCCGGTTACCACCAAGTTTGTCGATCCTTCACACCGTAGGCAGGCCTATGACTTTATTCGTAAACAGATCCAAACCGGTCGTCAGGCATTTGTAGTTTGTCCCTTAGTTGAGGCTAAGGACAGTCCCTATGAAGCGACCGGACAGCTGTCTATACTACTCGACGAGAAGAAGGCCGCCACGGCTGAATATGAAAAACTCAGCAAATACATCTTCCCCGATCTTCGCGTTGCCCTTTTACACGGTAAGATGAAGTCAAAAGATAAGGAAGAGATCATGAGGCAATTCAGGGCACATGAAGTTGACGTTCTGGTTTCAACGGCAGTTATCGAGGTTGGGATCGATATAGCCAACGCCAGCGTCATGATGATCGAAGGCGCCGACCGTTTTGGTCTGGCTCAACTCCACCAGTTTCGCGGTCGAGTGGGCCGAGGCGGACATCAATCGTACTGTTTTGTATTCACCGATACTCAAAATCCAGTCGTCTTTGAGCGGTTGCGGGCTTTTGCCGATACACACAATGGCTTCGACATTGCTGAGTTGGATCTTGAATTACGTGGCCCAGGGCAGCTCCTTGGCCTCGAACAATCTGGCCTATCCGGCTTGAAAATTGCCCGTTTATCTGATATAGATATGATACTGCGTGCCAAAAAGATGGCGGCGCAAGTCATCGAGGACGGACTGGAAAAATATCCGTTGCTTCGAGCAAAGGTGACCGATGACGAACCAAGACAACATTTGGCGTAGCCGTCAACACGTCTTCGATAAGTATTTCCCTTTTGCAATTGTGTTTTTGGTAGTGGTTGGTCTGTGTTTAACCTATTTGACTGTGAAGACTCAGCCTAGTGCGGAAGCTGGCGACAACGCAGACAATGCGATCATCAGAAACCAACTAGCCGTGCTTGATCAGCATGGAACCAGAGATACGTCAGCTGATCCTACTCGTACAGTTTCAGCCAAAACGAACCAGGGTCCGATCAATCTCCGCACTGCCACCCCAACAGAGCTTGAAACGCTCAAAGGTATCGGCGAAAAACGAGCAGCGGATATTGCTGTCCTGCGAGATGAAGGCCAAATCAAATCAGTAGAAGACCTGCAGAAAGTAAAAGGCATCGGCCAAAAGCTCTTTAGCGAAATAAAAAACGAATTGATCTGGGAATAACTAATACCGTCATCTCGAATCCCCGACGGGTGAGAGATCCCGCACCAAACGAGATTTCTCATTCTGTCACCACAGACATTCGAAATGACACTAAGCCTTCTGACACCTGATCACTGACAACTGAAAACTAGTAAGCGCCGGGATGGTGAAATGGTAGACACGCCAGCTTTAGGAGCTGGTATCCGCAAGGATGTGGAGGTTCGAGTCCTCTTCCCGGCACCAATCAAAAGTCTCATCGAAAGATGGGATTTTTTGGTCAGCCGGCATGATCTTGACAAAATGTAAAGTTTTCTTTACATTTGTTTTAGTATTGGAGAAGTAAGGAGCGGAGGTGTTATGGATATCAATAAGTTTACGCATAAAAGTCAGGAAGCGGTTGTGGCTTCGCAGGCAGTCGCTTCAGAACGTGGGCAGGCGGTGGTTGAGGCGCCGCATTTGCTCGTGGCGCTTATCAACCAAGATGGTGGAGTGGTTGGACCAATCCTATCAAAGATGGGGGCCGATCTATCAACCGTGATACAACGGTTAGACAAATTAATCGATCAGCTGCCGCGCCTAAAAGCACCGCAGGCTTTCGGGCAGATCAGTCTTTCAAATGAGTTAGCGGCAGTTTTTGAGCAGGCCAGTAAAGAGGCAAAGACGTTAACTGACGAATATGTCTCGACTGAGCATCTTCTCTTAGCTATGACGAGTAGCCGCGGTCCGATTGCTGTTTTCTTAAGCCAATTCGGCATTAGTCACGAGTCCGTTCTCAAAGCTCTCGCCGAGGTGCGGGGTAACGAACGAGTGGTTGATCAGTCGCCGGAAGGAAAGTACCAGGCAATCGAGAAATATACCTTGAATTATACCGAACGGGCCAAGAGCGGTAAGCTCGATCCGGTGATAGGTCGTGATGAGGAGATCCGTCGGGTCATGCAAGTCCTTTCGCGACGAACTAAAAATAATCCAGTTTTATTAGGTGAGCCAGGAACCGGGAAGACGGCGATCGTTGAAGGCCTAGCCCAGCGAATTATCGCCGGAGACGTCCCAGAAACTCTCAAAAATCGCGAGTTGATTGGTCTTGATCTCGGTGCGTTAGTCGCCGGCACAAAGATGCGCGGTGAGTTTGAGGAACGACTGAAGGCCATCCTTAAAGAAGTCGAGCAGTCCGATGGTCGCTACATTTTGTTTATCGATGAGCTCCATACGATTATCGGTGCTGGAAGCAGCGAAGGCTCGCTCGATGCTTCGAATATGCTGAAACCGGCTTTGGCTAGGGGAACACTGCACGCGATTGGCGCGACAACACTCCGCGAATATCAAAAATATATTGAACGCGATCCTGCCTTAGAGCGTCGGTTCCAACCGGTCTTTGTCGGGGAACCGTCGATTGAAGATACAGTCTCGATACTTCGAGGGATCAAAGACAAATACGAGGTCCATCACGGGGTGCGGATTACCGATTCTGCTTTGGTCGCTGCGGCGACATTATCGAGTCGATACATCAGTGACCGATTTCTCCCCGACAAAGCGATTGATCTCATCGACGAGGCGGCTTCCAGCTTGCGGATGGAGATCGACTCCATGCCTCAAGAACTTGACCAGCTCAACCGCCGAGTCATGCGCCTCGAAGTCGAACGCCAGGCTCTCAAGGAGGAGAGTAAGCGGGAGAAAGAGGCTAAGGATCGTCTCGTTGAGGTACAAAAAGAGCTTGAAAACTTAAAAGAACAACAGACTGAACTCCAGGCTCGTTGGAAACGGGAAAAAGAGATTATTACCAAAATCCGGGCCGCCCAAACCCAACTTGAGGAAAAGCGTCACGAAACTGAGACCGCCGAACGTGAAAGCAAGCTCGATATTGTAGCGAAACTGCGTTATGCCGATATCCCGAAACTTGAACAACAGATCGTAGAATATCAGCAGGAGCTAGGAAAAATTGACGGTAAGGACCGGATTCTGCAGGAAGAGGTCAGCGAAGAAGAGATTGCTCGAGTCATCGCCCGCTGGACCGGCGTGCCGATCACTAAGATGCTACAGTCGGAACAGATGAAGTTAGCCCGCATGGAAGAAGAGTTAGCTAAACGTCTTGTTGGCCAAGTAGAAGCCGTCAAAGCAGTGAGCAACGCTACCCGTCGCTCCCGCGCCGGTATCGGCGAAGCCCACCGACCGATCGGCTCATTCATCTTCCTTGGCCCGACTGGTGTGGGTAAGACCGAACTAGCGAAAGCCTTAGCTGAGTTTATGTTCGACGACGAAACAGCAATCGTCCGGGTTGACATGTCCGAATATCGAGAAGCTCATTCGACAGCCAAATTAATCGGTTCGCCTCCCGGCTACGTCGGTTACGAGGAAGGGGGTCAGCTCACTGAACAGATCCGCAAACGACCTTATTCAGTCGTCTTGTTTGACGAGATCGAGAAGGCTCACCCTGAGGTATTTAATATACTACTTCAGGTACTTGACGATGGTCGGCTGACAGATGCGAAGGGTCGCGTCGCTAATTTCAAGAACACAATCATCATTATGACCAGCAATATTGGCACAGACATCTTAACCAATCAAGCGGTCATCGGTTTTAAGGCTAAGACCAGCGACGAAAAGAGCCATGCGCAGCAGCAGTTCGAGGCAACCAAACACGATGTACTTGAACAATTGAAGCACAGCTTTAAGCCGGAGTTTTTAAACCGAATTGATGAGATCGTGGTTTTCCATCCGCTTACTAAGGAACAGTTGAAGACGATAGTTCTGCATCAGATCGAACAGGTAAAGAAACGGCTAGCCGACCGCGGTGTACGAATTGAGATTGACCAGTCAGCTCTCGACCTCCTCATCGAGAAGGGGTATGATCCAAGCTATGGAGCCCGGCCACTGCGACGAGTGATCCAAAACGAGATCCTTGACCCCCTGGCGCTCCAGATTATTGAAGCAAAGATTGGCGATGGCTCAAGCGTGACGATTGCCGCAAAAAACGGTGCGCTCCAATTCAAGTCGACTCTACCGATGATTAAAACCGTGGAATATGCAAAAGCTGACCCGCTAGCTGGCGGACAGGAGGGGTAATGCAAGACGAAGAGGAGCTTGAGAAGATCGAGGAAGAGCTGCTTAAAGAGGCGGCAAAAGAGGAAGTCGCGACCATGAAAGTGGATAATCGCTCAATCTATACGATCCGCGATACGATTGTTGATAAAGCCAAAGATGCCCAGTAAACCAAAAATACTCGCCATCGTCGGAGCCACCGCCAGTGGTAAAACGGGGCTGGCCGTTGCCTTGGCGAAACAATTCAATGGGGAGATCGTGTCGGCCGATAGCCGGCAGGTTTATGTTGGGTTGGATATTGGAAGTGGCAAGGAAGGGACGTTGAAAAAAATCCAAATGACAAATGACAAATTTCAAAGCAAGTATCCTACCATACGATATCTTGACGATACCTCTCAATGGCTGGTTGATATTGCAGATCCAAAAGAGCGATTTACGGTGGCGGATTGGCAGGCTGCTGCTTATGAAATAATTGAGGATATCTTGAGTCGTGGAAAGCTACCGATTGTAGTTGGTGGTACCGGTCTCTACATCAACGCCTTATTTGAAGGCTATGTCTTTTCTGATTCTGTACCCCGAGACGAAAACAACCCACGTCATGCGGCAAGTACATATCAGGAAAAGAATCCACCCGCTTGGGACGTGCTCACTCTCGGGATCGATATCCCTCGTGAAGAACTCTATGAACGGATCGACCAACGGGTTGATTCACGAATTGAAGCTGGGATGATTGCCGAAGGCGAACGGTTACTGGCCGAAGGAGTTGAAGCCGACCGCCTGCGCAAATTTGGTCTCGAATACCGCTTTGTCACAGACTACATCGAACACAAGATCCCCAAAAACGAATTCGCCCAGTCACTCAAATACGCCATCCACGCCTACGCTCGCCGCCAACTTACTTGGTTCCGGGGGCATGGGGATGTCGTATGGGTAAAGAATGGTGACGAAGCCGTCGTCGAGGTTAGTAAGTTTCTACACGAATAAAATGTTACGTCTCAACAATCTAGTTAAGTACTTCTACCCCAAGCTCACGAAGCATCACCGAAAGCGCACAAAGTGGGAGACCGATGACGCCGGTATATTCACCTTCTACTCGTTCAACAAGCACAGCGCCTCGTCCACGGATGGCGTAGCCACCGGCCTTATCTAACGGTTCACCGGTTGCCACATAACCTTTGATTTCATCGTCACTGAGATCTCTAAAGCAGACCTTACCTTCATCGACATGTTGGACGGTCTTCCCCGTTGCCGTATTGATAATCGTCACGCCGGTCAGAAAGGTGTGGCATTTACCTGACAAATCTTGAAGCATGGCGATGGCACGTTCGGCTGTATGAGGTTTTCCTAACAGCTTACCTTCTAGGACCGCAAACGAATCAGCACCAATAATCAGACAATCTTCACCCTGGTGCCTGTCAGCCACTGCTTTTGCTTTGCCGTATGATAGGAGTTCTGCCAGCTCATGGGGAGACACTTCAAGTCCCATATCCTCTATGTAATCGCTGACCTCAACCGTAAAATCTAGCCCAATCTGTTCAAGTAAGGTCTTACGACTCGGAGAGGCCGAGGCTAGTATAATTTTTTTCATAGCTTACCTTTCCACTCACTGAAGAACTCATCTAAATACGTTTCCATATACTTATGACGAGGCTCGGCGAGTTGTTTGCCAGTTTCGGTATTCATCTTGTCCTTGAGCAAAAGTAGTTTCTCGTAAAAGTGATTAATCGAGGTGCTTTTGGTGCTTTTGTATTCCTTGGCACTGGTAAATTGCTTCACTGGATCGGTTGGATCGTAGATGGGCAAACCTTTACTGCCAACGTAACTCATGGTCCGAGCAATACCGATAGCCCCGATTGCGTCGAGTCGATCGGCGTCTTGGACGACTTTACCCTCAAGGCTGAGTTCCTTCTTGGCTTGAAGCGAAGATGTGTAAGACTGATGGGCCACAATATCGACAACCTGTACGATAATTGCTGGGTCTATTTTGTTACGTTCTAGCCACTCTCTGGCGACTCTTGGCCCAACTGTTTCATCCCCACCATGAAATTTATGATCGGCGATATCGTGGAGTAAGGCACTAAGTTCTACAACAAGGATGTCTGCGCCCTCTTCTTTGGCGATCCGCAAAGCCATAGTCCTCACCCGTTCAATATGCCACCAGTCGTGGCCCGCTTCTTGGTCAGTCAGTGTTTCTTTGACATATTGGGCTGTCTTTTTGATTATTTGTTCAACATTCATAATTTGACTATATGAGATTACAAGGTGAAACGCAAACAATGAGACTTGATCATCTGTTTGCAATCGCGTACACTAGTTAGGGCACAAAAAGGAGATAAAGGAGATAAATGAAGATTGGAATTTTTGATTCGGGGGTTGGTGGACTGGTTATTACCAAGAGTATCGTCGATAGATTACCGCAATATGATTATCTGTACCTTGGGGACACCGCGAACTTGCCATATGGCGATAAATCGAGTGAGATGGTGATTGACCTCGTCAGTAAGGCAGTCGCCTATTTATTTTCACAAGACTGTAAACTGGTAATTATCGCTTGCAATACCGCTTCATCTGAGGCCTTGCGCTATCTTCAGCAACAGTTTCTACCAAAGTACTACCCCGATCGGAAAGTATTGGGCATGATTATCCCGACCGTAGAAACTGCGCTAGCCGATCGAGACGCGAAACATATAGCGATCCTTGCAACGAAGGGCACCGTTGAATCGAGTACATACATTAAAGAAATAGGCAAACTCAAAACAGGTATAAAGGTTAGCCAATTTCCAGCACCAGAACTTGTCCCGCTCATTGAAAGCCACGAGACTCGATTAACTGATACAGTACTAGACGCCTATGTCGATCAAATAACAGCCTGTGGCGCTGATACTTTGATCCTCGGTTGCACCCACTATTGTCTGATTAAAGACCAGATTGGCAAGAAGGTTGGCCAAAGCATGCAAATCGTCTCCCAAGATGAAATCATCCCTGACAAACTCCATACCTACCTTGAAAAGCATTCTGAGATTCGCCGGGACTTAAGCCAAGAACAAAAAAGACTGTATCACCTTACCGCTCGTTCGAACTATTTTAGTCCAATTAGTCAGCAGATCTTTGGCAAAGTGATCGTCCCGACAATTGTCGATTTGCACTAATCCCCGTATTCACTTTTCTGACGTGGATAATAAGTCTTTTCGGCTACGAATGGTTTGCTTGGGTCAAGTAGTGTTTTATCGTCAGCGTCAATGCCGTCGATTCTGTCGACCCTATCCCACGAGACAATCTTGTTACCAGCACTCGCTGCCCAGAGAGCAAGCTTTGGCCTTCGCGTACCGAATACATAGCGTACAGACCGCCCAGTTTGATCAGCCACTCGTTGCATGATCTGATGGGCTTTACTGTAAAGAGCAGTCGTCTCACCTGGTTGTTTCGTAGCCCCACCGATCATGGAAATATACGTCGCGGCAAGGATGATGTCATTGTTAGTCGTGAAGGCAATCCGCATCTGCCTCGCCGGAGTCGACAAAATATAGGCCGATTCATCGGTTTTGGCAAAGAGGTCAGTATCAACGTTAACCTGGATAGGATTGGCCTCAGGCATGATGAGCTTTCTACCTAAATGCGAGGGTGTCGACGCTTGAGGTTACGAACTTTTTCTCGAGCAATCTCAAATTCGAGTCTGGCAACAGCGTCCGCATAGCTAACATCATCTTTAGCTTCATCTTTTGCTCGAAGAGCGGCCTCTTTTGCTTCTTTAATCTTCAATTCGTCCAGGTCATCAGCCCGATCGGCCGAATCGGCCATGACTTTGATACTGTTTTCTGAAATCTCTACAAAACCACCACCGGTCGCGATGTGCTCAAGCCTACTCTCTGCATCGCCTTTTTGACGACGTAAGGAGATAACCCCAGCTTTCAATAGAGTGATGAGGGGGATATGCCCAGGCAATACCGCAATCTGCCCTTCAGTCGATGGCAAAATAGCCTCGTAGATCTCTTCCGAGAAAACAACGGCTTCGGGTGAAATGAGTTCGAATTTTAGCATGGCTATCCTTAGCTTTTCTTGACCTGGTCAATTGTCCCCTTCATGTAAAACTCTTGTTCGGAAACGCTGTCGTACACACCGTCCAAAATTGCTTTGAAACTAGCGACGGTGTCCTTAAGTGGAACATATTGGCCAGGAGTGCCAGTGAACTGCTCGGCAACGGAGAAGGGTTGGGACAAGAAACGCTGGATCTTGCGGGCGCGGGCAACGAGCTGTTTGTCTTCGGCAGATAGTTCTTCCATACCCAGAATAGCGATGATATCCTGCAAGTCTTTATATCGCTGAAGCACTTTCTGAACTCCTCTGGCTACATCGTAGTGCTCTTGACCGACAATGAGAGGATCAAGAATCGTCGAGTTAGAATCGAGTGGATCAACGGCTGGGTAGATAGCCAGTTCAGCTAAGCCACGGCTCAAAACAACTGTTGAGTCAAGGTGAGCAAAGGTGGTGGCAGGAGCTGGGTCAGTTAAGTCATCGGCCGGCACGTAGACGGCTTGAACCGAAGTAACCGAACCGGTTTTGGTTGAGGTGATTCGTTCTTGTAACTTACCCATTTCAGTAGCTAAGGTTGGCTGATACCCCACGGCTGATGGCATGCGCCCGAGTAAGGCTGATACTTCAGAACCAGCTTGAGTAAAACGGAAGATGTTATCGATGAAGAACAACACATCCTTGCCTTGGTCACGCCAGTACTCAGCCTGAGTCAAGCCAGTTAAAGCAACCCGAAGACGTGAGCCAGGGGGCTCGTTCATCTGACCGAAGACCATGGAGAGTTTATCGATAACTTTCGCCTCTTGCATCTCATGATAGAGGTCATTTCCTTCACGCGTCCGCTCCCCTACTCCAGCAAATACTGAAACACCGCCGTGGGCTTTGGCAATGTTGTTGATCAGCTCCTGGATAACCACAGTCTTACCCACACCGGCTCCACCAAACAGACCGACTTTACCACCCTTGACGATCGGGGCGATAAGATCGATAACCTTAATCCCAGTTTCCAGGATCTCCGTTTTGGTCTCTTGCTCTTCAAACGACGGGGCTTCGCGGTGAATAGCGTATTTTTCTTTCGTCTTAGGTTGATCATTACCGTCGATCGCGTTACCTGTCACGTTGAAGATGCGCCCAAGGGTCTCTTCACCGACCGGTACGCTAATTTGGGCGCCAGTGTCTACGACTTCCATGCCTCGGCTGAGACCTTCCGTAGCGCCAAGGGCGACCGTTCGAACAGTATCTGTTGAAACGTGTTGCTGTACCTCAAGAACCAGCATCTCTCCGCCGTTCTTAACTTCAAGAGCACTGTAGATGTCGGGTAGTTTTTCTTTAAACTCAACGTCGATTACGACACCAAGCACCTGAGTAATTTGACCTTTATTCATTTTGTTCTCCTAGTTTATTGTCAGGACGCTACGTTAGCTCCCGCGCTGATTTCAGCAATTTCCTGGGTAATATTAGCTTGGCGAATACCGTTGTACGTCAGTCGCAGATCACCCAGCAATTCGGTGGCGTTATCGGTGGCATTCTTCATGGCAATCATGCGGCTTGAATGCTCGCTGGCGATCGATTCAAGAATGGTCTGGAGAAGTTGCATCAGAACCATGCGAGGCAGGATATACTCTAAGACTTTATTCGCAGCGGGTTCGAAGACATAAGATACTGCCGATGTCGACTGCTCATTGTCATCGATCGGTATTGCGTCGAATTTGATTGGCAAAATCTGCTTCTCTTCGGCAACCTGGCGAAGCGTCGAGTAAAATTTGGTGTAGATAACCGTTACTTGGTCATATTCCGTTCCCAAAAAGGCGTCGATCGTTAATTTTGCAACGGGCAGAACATCGGCAGAAACAGGACGGTCGGGAAAGTTCGTAAAACTAGCAGCGAGAGCGACTCCGGCTCTGGCCAAGGCATCTTGGGCTTTGCGGCCGATCGTAATCACGCTTACCTGTTTGTCCTTATTGGTCGCAAGGAATTGAAGGGCTTTTTTGGTGACATTGGCGTTGTAGCCACCAGCGAGACCTCGATCAGAAGCCACAACCACTAAAGCAATACGCATCACCGAACGCTGGGTGAGTAATGGATGCATGATTTGCTCTTCACCCTGCAGAGCTCGCTGGAGACGGGCCATAATTTCAGTTCCCTGTTTGGCGTAAGCCCGGGTTCCCGTCACCGCCTCCTGCGCCCGACGCATCTTCGAAGCAGCGACCATCTGCATGGCGCGGGTGATCTGCTTGGTATTGCCGATCGATCGAATTTTCCGGCGAAGAGTGATGGTACTAGGCATATCTCATTGCTCGTGGCTAATTGCTAGTTTTTATCTGATTTTGCAGGAAGGATGGCTTCGATTGCTGTCTTAAGTTTCGGCTCAGTCTCATCCCAGTTGCCATCGACTAAAGCCTTAAGCAGGTCTTTATGTTGACTGCGTAGGCCGTCGAGGAGTTTGGTTTGGGCGTCTTGGACTTCTGAAACTTCGATTGAGTCGAGATAACCGTTGGTCGCTGCATAGATGGCGGCTACCTGTTCGGCAACCGGCATGGGGGCATATTGGGGTTGCTTCATGAGCTCAGTCAACCGGCGACCGCGCTCAATCCGGGCTCGAGTTTCTGGATCAAGGTCGGTGGCAAATTGGGAGAAGGCCTGAAGCTCTCGAAACTGAGCCAATTCGATACGCAGCTTCCCAGCAACTTTTTTCATCGACTTAATCTGAGCTGAACCACCAACCCGAGAGACTGAGTTACCGACGTTAATAGCCGGCCGGACACCCTGGTAGAACAGATCGGTTTCAAGGAAGATCTGACCGTCGGTGATCGAGATAACGTTGGTTGGGATGTAGGCTGAGATATCGCCGGCTTGGGTTTCGATAATTGGCAAAGCCGTCAGGGTACCACCACCGAAATCTTTGTTCAAACTTGCCGCTCGTTCAAGCAGTCGTGAGTGGAGGTAAAAAACGTCACCAGGGTACGCTTCACGTCCAGGTGGCCTTCGCAGCAAGAGAGAGATCTGTCGGTAAGCCCAAGCTTGTTTAGAAAGATCATCGTAGACAATCAAGGCATCTTTACCATTGTCGCGGAAGAACTCACCCATGCTCGTCCCGGCAAACGGCGCCAGGAACCATAAGGCGGCCGGATCGGAGGCACCAGCTGAGACAACGATAGTGTTGGCCATGGCCCCTGCCTCTTCGAGTCTAGCCACAATCTTGGCAATCTTGGATTCTTTCTGACCAATAGCGACATAAATACAGACCACACCTTTATCTTTTTGGTTAATAATAGTATCGATAGCAATAGCGGTCTTACCGGTTTGCCTGTCGCCGATAATTAGTTCACGTTGACCGCGACCAATCGGGATCATGGCATCGATGGCTTTAACACCGGTTTGAAGGGGTGTATTGACCGATTGACGGGTGATGACACCCGGAGCAATCTTTTCGACCGGACTGGTCTGCTTGGCTTTCAGGTCACCCTTGCCGTCGATCGGTTCACCAAGGGCATTGACTACACGGCCGACCAGTTCATCTCCAACCGGGACTTCGAGTAGTCGACCGGTCAGACGGACTTCACTGCCGGCAGCGATACCGACATCTTCACCGAGAATGACTACACCAACAAAGTCTTCTTCAAGGTTAAGCACCACCCCGCTCGTGCCATCGCTAAACTCGACCATCTCTGAGTACATGGCGCTGCCTAGACCATCGACGCGAGCAATACCGTCGCCGACTTCGAGAACGGTGCCGACTTTGGCCTCAAGGGGCTTGGTGTCGAGCGCTTCAATTTCTCGTTTAATTAAATCAACTACTGAATTTTTATCCATCGTTGCCTCCGCTATAATTTCGCTGCCAGAATATTTAGTTTGGTTTGAATCGTGTGATCGATGATTGAATCGCCGATTTTAACTTTAATCCCGCCTAAGATGCTCGGGTCTATCAGCTCCTCGATGTCGACAGATTTAAGGTTGGGGTGAGCCGATGTAACTGCTGCCCTCAAAGCAGCATGCTGTTCACCCGAAAGAGCCGAAGGACTGGTCACAGTCATGGTCAACTGACCCGACTGCTTAGCTTCAACTCGAGAAAGTTCAGCTAGAATGCTCGGCAGCAGCTTGCTCTTACCTTGACGGCGCAATGCACCAACAAACCGCCCAATCGTCTGTTTGGCGACTTCTGGTTTGTCTGAAACCAGTTCGTAGAGCGCCTTGGCGTAATCAGTAACCGCTATCTTCACTTGTTGACCTCACTCATGGCTTCTTTAACCAGCTTGTCTTGCTCATCTTTACCTAAGGTTTTACCAATGACTTTACTGGTAAGGGTAATAACGAGCGAACCAACTTCTTGCTTCAGTTCCTGAAGCATCTTCTCTTTACTCCGGTCGATCTCATCTTTAGCTCTGGCCAGTAATGCTTCAGACTCAGCCTGCGTCTTCGCCAGAGTATCCTGACGCATTGCCTCAGCCGCTTGCTTAGCCTGTTCGATCATGGAAGCAGATTCAGCTTTCGACTCCTCGATCCGCTTGGCATGGTCAACTTGAAAATCGGCATAGCGCTTTTCGATCTCCTCGGCCTTGTTCATGCCGGATTCAATCGTTTCACGCCGTTTCTCGAGCATGCCGACTAACGGCTTATAGAGAAACTTTCGCAAAATCAACAACAAGATGATGAAGTTGACGATCTGAGCGGCCAAGAGCTTGCCATCTAAGCCAAGCGCCTCAAGGCCGGCAGCGATACCAGTTGGTTTGGCTTGCGTAGTAAGCGCGATCGTATGAGCATCAGCTGTCGAGCTAGCAGCATTAGTCAGATCGTCTTGAGTGAACTGATCGGCAGGCAGCGTCTGGGCTTGTGTTGGCTGATCAACGGCCGATTCGTCGGTATGAGCTTCGGTAGTCGGTGCGATTTGCATAGTAATCCCTTTTCTTGTCTAGTACTCATGGCGAATCCCGAGTATCAGGATCCGCTCATGAAGCTTAGACGAACTTCAAGACAAGCGCAACAACCAACGCGTAGATCGCGATGGCTTCAGCAAAGGCGATGGCCAAGACCATGGCGGTCTGGACAGAGCCGGCGGCTTCTGGGTTGCGTCCCATCGCTTCAAGACCAGCTTTGCCAATCATGCCGATTGCCAAGGCTGGCATGGCGGCACCGATTGCAATGGCAATAGCCACTGCGAGGTTTTGGACTGCTTCTGGGGTCATAATGACTCCTTTCTTACTTAGTATTAGGTATCAAGCATAAGGTATCAAGCAGATTCACCGACCGTCTCGCCTGATACATGATACTTGCTACTCGATACATCATCGTGCTCGTGACCATGGCTAATCGTGGCAATCTTAATAAAGACCAAAGTCAGCGTGGTAAAGACCACACCTTGTATTAGGCCAACGAATAGCTCAAGCATGTAAAACGGTAATGGCGCGACATAGGGGACAAGGAAAGCAATAACTGTTAGCAAAACTTCACCAGCAAAGACATTACCAAACAACCGGAAAGAAAAGGAGACGATCTTGGATATCTCACCAAAGATCTCTAGTAGGCCTACCCCAAAGTTGATCGGCCCTTCGGTCGTACCACTAAATAAAGCTTTGAAGTTAAGGAACTTGCTAAAGTAGCTCACCGCGCCGAGGCTCATAACTCCCAACACCTGAACCATCACGATTGAGATGATTGCCCAGCTTAAGGTTGAGTTAATATCGGCGTTAGTGGCTCGTAAAAGAGGCGTCAAGACTGTCTTGCCATGTTCTACCTGCTCAAAACCGATCGTTCCGACTCCGGGCAATAAGCCGAGCCAGTTAGAGAGAACGATGAGCAAGAAAAAGGTCGCTGCTAACGGAAAGACTCGTTTAGTTAAGGCTTTATCTTGAAGAATGCTATCAGTCAAGCCCATCGCATATTCCATAACTGCTTCCAGTGCGTTTTGAAGCATACCAGGAACTGCCTTGGGGTTACGACCAGCAAAAAAGCCAAGCACAGTCAACACCACCATCGTCACCCATGTCATGATCATTGAGTTGGTGATGGGAAAGCCGAAAAGATTAAAAATGGTTTCTGCAGCGAGGGAAATATGCATAGCGATATCTGGAATCAGTCTTTGTCTGGCAATACCTTAGTCCATGGTTCTTTTAGAATTGATATGATTATCTCACGCAGGCGCACTTTCATCCAGTAAAGGGTAGAGACGAAGGCTGCACCGATGCCAATCAAGATGTACAAAGGCGTTGTTCCGAAGCGCCGATCAGCAATGAGGCCCAAGCCACCGAATATCACTATTGGGATAAGAACCATGTAAGCCAGATGACCGGCAAGCTGAACCGTTAAAAGAAGTGATTTCTGAAAAGTAGGCATTAACTTTTCCTCTCAATCAAGACAGACCGTAGCACGAACAGAGTAGAAGGTCAAGCCTGCTAAGGTCGATTATAAATGACTATTTTATCGTGACTTGCTATACTAAAGGAAACAATTTTTTGGAGGGGGTTTTTTGGATAGCATCTTCCTCGAACTTAGCCTAATAATCATCATTGCGACGATCATTGCTGGTTTTATGCATGCGGCCAGACAACCGATTATTATCGGCCACATCATTACCGGGCTGATCGTTGGCCCACAACTACTAAATATTGCCCATTCGACAGAATTGTTCGATATTTTCGCCCAAATCGGCATCGCTTTGTTGCTCTTTATTATCGGCCTCAACCTTAGACCCGCAGTAATCAAAGAAGTCGGTCGCGTCGCGTTAGTCACTGGTTTAGGCCAAATTATCTTTACCACAGTGATCGGTTTCTTTATCGGTCGTGGTTTAGGATTCGATACTACAACATCGGCCTATATTGCCATTGCCCTGACCTTTAGTAGCACGATCATTGTGATGAAGTTACTGTCAGATAAGAAGGATCTAGGTCGTTTATATGGCAAAATTTCGATCGGTTTCTTGTTAGTTCAAGATATCGTAGCAACTTTAATCCTTATTATCGTCTCGTCGGTCACTGGGGAAACGAATATCCCAATTATGCTGCTAGCCACTCTTCTCGAGGGACTAGCCCTAGTCGCCCTACTCTTAGCAACAGTCACTTTCGGCTTACCTAAACTAACCGGTTTCTTTGCTCGATCACCTGAATTTTTGTTCTTATTTGCCATCAGTTGGGGTTTAGGCATCGCTTCACTCTTCCAAGTTGTCGGTTTCTCGATCGAGATCGGCGCCCTGTTTGCTGGTGTGGCCATGGCAACCTCCCCCTATACCTACGAGATTAGTTCACGACTTCGACCGCTACGCGATTTCTTTATAGTACTGTTTTTCATCTTACTTGGTTCTAGATTGTCGTTCGATCATATCGGCGTGGTCATCGCGCCAGCCATCCTGTTTTCGCTTTTTGTGATCATTGGTAACCCCCTAATTATCATGATTCTCATGCGAATTTTAGGTTACAACAAGAAGACCGGCTTTAAAGCTGGTCTGACGGTTGCTCAAATTAGCGAGTTCTCATTGATCCTCATTGTCTTAGCCAATCGTCACGGTCAAATCAATGACGATGCAGTGACCTTGGTGACGGTCGTGGGCCTAATCACCATCGCGGTCTCAACCTACATGATCATCTACGCCAACGTGCTGTATGGGTTACTATCTCCTTATCTGGGCATATTCGAGAAGCGAAGTAGCATCTCAGAGCAGAAAAACGATGAGAACTATGAGGCAATTCTGTTTGGCTATCATCATGTCGGTGAGGACTTAATTCACTCCTTTAAACAGTTAAAGAGTTCTTTCTTAGTCGTTGACTATAATCCAGAAGTCATCGAGGGTCTAACTAACAGCGGAATCGATTGCCTTTACGGCGATGCCAATGACAATGAGTTCTTGAGTGAGCTCAATCTGGCTAAAACAAAATTGATTATCTCGACCATGAGTGACTTTGAGGCTAACCTAATCTTAACCAAACAAGTTCGTCATGTATCGAAACATGCAATTGTCATCGTCAAGTCAGATCTGATCGAAGATGCGGCGGCTCTGTATGATGCCGGTGCAACCTACGTCATGATGCCCCATTATATAAGTACCAACCACACCAGTGAGCTCATTCATCGTAATGGGTTTGATCTAAGCGAATTTATCAAAGAACGCGATAAGCATCTACGCTATATCAAAAAGCGTCGTGATAGCTTGCTTCTAGGGCTAGAAAAGGGTAAGAAGGGTTATCCAAGGAGCAAGCAGGCCTAACCCCCTCCTTGTCACTATAGTTACGCAGAGCAGGCACTTTGGAACAAATGGGCATTTAGCTCAGCTGGTTAGAGCGCTGCATTCACATTGCAGAGGTCAGTGGTTCGAGTCCACTAATGCCCACCAACACGATTGAAATATCCCTTACTCTCCTGTATAATAATGATGTTCAACTCATTAAGAGAGAGAAGTATGCAAACAGTAAGCTCAATACTAGAGTTTCTGAAAACAGTTGCGATTATTGTGTTAGTCGCTTTTTTTGTGCGCTTCTATTTGGTTCAGCCATTCGTCGTGGAAGGTTCGAGTATGGAGCCAAACTTTCATAACGGGGAGTATCTGCTCGTTGATAAAATCTCCTATCGCCTTAACCCACCTAAGCGGGGCGACGTGATCGTCTTACATCCGCCGAGCTCACCACAGCTAAACTACATCAAACGGATTATTGCTTTGCCTGGTGAGAAAATCGATATTCGTAGTGGCGAGATCTTTGTTAACCAAGCCAAAATCGATGAACAGTATATACCTAAAGAACTGACTCTGGTTAAACATACACAGGCCGCAAACTTCTCACAATTACTCGGTGAAACCGAGTACTTTGTGTTAGGCGATAACAGAGATCACTCTAGTGATTCACGTGAATGGGGCATGGTTCCCAGAGAGAACATTATCGGTCGGGCGATGTTGGTGGTTTTTCCGGTGAATAATTTTGGTTTAGTGTTTGGTGCTGATTATGGAGTAGGTCAACAATCTGTAAAAGCAGCTGGTCGATAAACGTCCCTTCCATGGCCGAGACAAAGATCATCGGTCGACGTTTAAGGAACGGAAATCGATGGAAATTTACTTGCTTGGGATCGACGAGATCAGTCTTATTAAAAACAGTGATGAGCTGTTTTTTTTGTTCAATCGCATACATCGCCACATGGACATCACCACGAGTTAGACCTTCTGACGAATCGACTACTAAGAGAACAAGGTCGGATTCGTCGATCGCTCGTAATGTCCGTAGTACACTATACTGTTCAACTTTTTCAGCTCGGCCAATCTTACCTCGTCGACGTAGACCGGCGGTGTCGGTAATAATAAATCGCTCCCCTGATTCAAGTTTAAGTTCGGTATCAATTGTATCTCGCGTCGTACCAGGTATGTCACTCACGATCACTCGTTCGTAGCCCAAAAGAGCATTAAACAATGTCGATTTCCCAACGTTTGGTCGACCAACTAAAGCGATTCGCGGTGGATGATCAATCGGACTGGTTAAATCCATCGGTTCAGAGGGCACGTCTTTCACAAGCAGTTCGACAGCGGTACGAAGTTCATTGAGGCCCCGTCGTTGCACAAGTGAGCCAGTCAGGGTCGTACCAATACCAGTTGAGAGTAGCTTCTCGTCGATCGTCCCCTCAAGGTTATCAACTTTGTTGACGTAGACAATGGTTGGTGTCTGAGCCTTACGGATGATTTCCGCTAGCTGGTGATCTTCGGCCGTGAAACCACTGTGGGCGTCGAGTACGAAAATTAAGGCGTCTGCCTCAGAAACAGCCTGCTGAACCTGTTCTAACATCTCATGACCAAAGTTCAATTCATCGAGATCCTTAGATAGACCGGCCGTATCGATGAGATCGACAGCTACTGTATCGAGCATAACAGTGGTATATAACCGATCCCGAGTCGTGCCACTCTTCGCCGAAACAATCGCGGTGCGCTTCTTGGCAAAACGATTGAATAGGCTTGATTTACCGACATTTGGCCGGCCGATGATGGCAACAATGGGTCTTTTGGACATGCAGTTCTCCAGACGGTTTACTATACCTGAAAATATGGTGTACGTCAATAATACCATACAGGGTATGACCCTGCGCAGGGTCATACCCTGTAAAGCGAAAAGGCCGCCCGCGCACTCGCGAACGACCTTCTCGACAACAGTCGATCCACTCAAATTTAGTGGTTCCCCCATCCTCCCTGGGGATGTTGCTTTGGGTGGCCAAACATACTGCCGGCCGGAACCCCACGGCGGCGATGACTGACAACAGGTTCGGGATTGTCTTTCCAGCCACTCGGTTGGACTTGATCGGGCTCACCGACCTTCGATGTCTCGATGGTCGGTACCCAACAATCCCCATCCTTCACATACGTCTTTTCACACTCATCGGTTAGACAGTAGGCGAAAGGATAACCCTCGTCCACCACCTGAAAGCTATTTCCCTTGCAAAGCGCACAGAACACTGGCTGATCCATTCCCTTCTCCTTTCACTTGCACCCCCAAGACCGACACCACCGAGAATCAAGAAAACAAAAAAGCTCCTCATCCGTTGACTAGAAAAAATATCTAGTAAAGGGACGAAGAGCTTTATCTCGAGCATAGCGAGAGAGACATTTGCTTTCCGTGGTACCACCCCGTTTTCGATCCTACAAAAAAAGATCGACACTCACTGACTCAGACACCCACCTTCACGTAAAGCTACGGTGGACCGACAGCAGATATAGCCCATGATTACGGGGGCAGCCGAGTCTTCACTTGCGCAAAGACCACCTCGCTCGGCCCAACCTCCGCATGTTACGGAGACCGAGGTCAACAGTTTTATTAGTTGTTAAGGTACATATAACGTACATTTTAGCTAATTGTTTGTCAAGCAGCCTTTAAAAGTCTAGTATATACTCAGAGTGATTCCGGGAGTTTTTAGTAACCGGTCGACCACTTGTTCCTAGGAATACAAACATGCGAAAAGGCGGAGAGAAGATCATCGTCGCACTCGACACACCAGACGTAAGGCAGGCCTGTCGATGGGCGCGTACCCTATCTGACCAAGTCGGTGCATTTAAGCTTGGTCTCGAGTTCCTATATTCGGGTGGTCCCCAAGGGGTCAATACCGTGAATGCCAGTGCCGGCGGCAGTCGCATTTTCATCGACGGAAAGTTCTCGGACATCCCGACCACCGTCGCCAGAGCTGTAAAATCGACTTGTGCACTCCGGCCATGGCTCATGAATGTCCACGCGATGGCTGGTATCGCTTCGATGGAGGCAGCGGCAAAGGCAAGTAAGGACTATGCGGACATGGAAGGTTGTGAACGTTCGCTGGTCATTGCTGTTACGATCCTGACTAGTCTCAACCTAGAAGCCCTACAGAGGATGGGGGTCAATCAACAAAGCGTCGAAACGACCGTACGCATCCTCGCGGGAATGGCGCAGGACTCCGGGCTCGACGGGGTAGTCGCATCTCCACATGAGGTACAGACCATTCGCAGGTACTGCGGGCATGAGTTTCTGATCATCACTCCGGGCATCCGCCCGACTGGTACCGATACGCAAGATCAGATCAGGCTGGCAACACCAGGTGTTGCTATTCGAAACGGTGCCGACTACCTGGTCATCGGCCGGGCGATCACCAATGCGGCCAACCCCGTCACAGCCGTCGACGCGATCGCTGAAGAGGTAGAAAAGGCTCTGGAGTCTTAGCCGCCCACGACCGCCGCAACATGCGGCAAAAACAGCCTATGGGGGAAGCACTTGGCGGGACGGTCACCACGACTGGCCCGCCGCTTCTTTATTTTATGGACGCCCATTGTTCTAAAATAGTTTTCTCGTTATGCTCATACCATGCAGTATACAACATTTCTCATTACCACCGATTTTCACGCCAATAAGAAAGCTTTTACTGGAGTGGATAGTTTGTTATCCCAGAAAACGTATGATGCGGTGCTGATGCTGGGGGATCTGATCAACCACCGGCCCTCTGAGATGCCATATGTTGAGGCATTTTGTGAGATGGTTATGAAGACGCATTCGCTGCCTTTGTTTGCCTTGCATGGCAATAATGAGCCACAGGAGGCTTGGGAGTATTTTCGTAAGATTGGCGTCAATATTCATCTGGAGACGAAGGAGTTTCGAGGCTACAATATATGTGGTTTAGGGAGTTTTGGATACCTGGACGAGGCAGGGTTTGAGGATCTGTCGTTGGATAACTTGATTATTAATGAGAAGACAATCTTTATTACCCACGTGCCACCACGCAAGGCAGAGGTGCCGACGCATGGGCCTCTAGTGCACTTGTTTGGGCATATGCATTCATTGCAATATACGAAGCAGTTGGGGCCGACCATGCTGGTTCAGTGTCCAGCCGGCGAGTTGGGGCAGGTGACGGAACTAGTGTTGCCTGCGAAGGAAGTGAAATTCGTGCAACTAGTGACTAATTAAGATGAACTAAAAAATCCGCGCTTGGCGGATTTTTTAGTGGTGTCAGGTGGTCCAAAGAGGAACCGGTAAGCCAAGAAGCGGTCAGTGCCGATTATCAGTTTACCATCACAATCAGGACGCTCGCTGAAAATTTAATAATAAATTCAAAGGACGAACTTCCACCTGTCACTACTTGCATATTCTAGACTGGTAGCTCTTGCCAGTCAAGTCCAGTTATCCACAATTTTGCCGAAAATAGGAGCTATCGTGCAGTTCTGCGTAGCTCTCGATTGACATCGCGGGTTTTGATCGCCTCCCGTTTTTCATACTGTTTCTTGCCTTTCCCTAGACCGACTTCTACCTTGATATTGCCTCGCTTAAAATACATGGCAATAGGCAATAAGGTGTAACCTTTTTCATGAATCTTACCAATCAGACGATCGATTTCTTTACGATGCACAAGTAGCTTGCGTGATCGATCTGGTTCGTCGGTGTTGGCGAATTGGCTGTTAACCAGCCAGAGCTCGATTTGATCCTTCGGCCCACTTGATAATGGTCGAACAAACGTCCCATTTAACGAGGCTTTGCCTGCTCGAAAAGCCTTAACTTCTTGTCCAGTTAAGGCAATTCCAGCTTCCATCGACTCGTCGATAGTGTAGTCGAAGCGAGCTCGTTTGTTTTCAGCACGGGGCGACTGTTTCATGGCTTCATCATAACAGATTGGGGACTCGCTTTACTATACAGCTATCCTACTGGTATATTGTGAGAAGAATTCATTAGTTTGAGGAGGCTTGAAGTGATTCTTTCTGACCGAGACATCAAAACAGCCTTAGCTGAAGGGCGAATTACAATTTCACCATATGACGAAAAGTGGCTCCAGCCAGCTTCGTACGACCTTCATATGGATCGTGAGTTTCTAGTCTTCAACCGAGGCGGCCATGCCTACATCGACGTCAAGAAACCAATTGACGGTTACATGAAAGAGGTCAGCATAAAGGACGACGAGCCATTCATCCTCCACCCCGGCGAGTTCGTGCTTGGCAAAGTGTTAGAAAAGACCGGTGTTGGTAATGACATGGTCGGTCGCCTTGAGGGCAAAAGCTCACTGGGCCGACTAGGCATAATTGTCCATGCCACGGCTGGTTACTTAGATCCTGGCAATGAGCTAAACATGACCCTTGAGCTTTCCAACATTGGTCCCCTACCGGTTATGCTTTACTACAACATGCCGATCGCCCAGATGGCATTTGAACCGCTATCTTCACCCGCTGAGCATCTATATGGTGAAAAGAGTCTCAATAGTAAGTACAAATTTGCCAATAAACCCCAGGCCAGTCAGATGTGGAAGAATTTTAAAAAGTAAAACTATGGACATAAAAATTAAACGCATCGACAACACGTTGCCCCTACCAGAATATGTCACCTCTGGTTCTTGTGGGTTTGATATGTACAGTCGTCTTGAGCAAACCATAGCACCCAACGAAATCGTTCTTCTGCCCAGCAACTTGATCATTCAAACTCCCCCCGAGCATGTGCTAATCATCGCGCCTCGGAGTTCATTGGCGCGTAAGAAAAGTTTGGTCATGCCTAACTCAATGGGCATCATCGATCAGGACTACTCCGGAGAGAAGGATGAGATCCTTATTCAACTACAAAATATTAGTCAGCAGCCTGTAACCGTTAGTAAGGGTGAAAGAATTGCCCAAGGTATGTTTCTCCGGACTGATCGAGCCGATTGGCAAGAGGTCACAATCATGCGAGAAACCAGCCGTGGTGGCCTAGGTTCGACCGGCGGCTATGGAGCGACATCATGACATATAACGAAGCAATCACCACTCTTGAAACAGTAAGTAGACGAAAGAAGCTTTACCCCATCTACCTACGTATGGAGCGGATGCAACTACTTTTTGATGCCCTAGGGCTCGATATTGCTAGTCCTTCTGTCCATATCGGTGGAACAAGTGGTAAAGGATCTACTAGTACGCTCTGCGCGGAAGTTCTCCAAGCAGCTGGCTACAGCGTTGGACTGCACATGACCCCTCATCTCCAAACCCCCAGGGAGCGGATGCAGGTCAATGGCGTTATGCCGAGCGAAACTGAATTTGCCAATTTAGTATCGACCGTCTACCCCACTGCACTCCATCTAGAGGATACACGGTCGTACGGTGCCTATAACAGTCAGGAGATACTGTTCGCGATCGCTGCCCTGCACTTTAAGCGTTCCAATGTCGATATCGCGATCGTCGAAACCTTTATGGGCGGCCAATTTGACCCAACAAATGTGATCAAACCGCTCGTTTCCATGATTACCAATGTCGACCTCGATCACACTCGCTTACTTGGGAGAACCGTTGAGGCGATCGCCATGGTTAAGGCCGGGTTAATCAAAGTTGGCACTCCCTTCATTACCGCTGCCGTCCAACCTTCAGTCGTCGCCATATTCAAACAGAGAGCCAAGGACGTTAATGCGCCCTACATCGTAATAGGCGAACAGAATAAACATCAAGCCAAAATGCTTGGCCAAAAAGGTAGCGTCCTCTCGGCCCAAGTTCTGGATAATCTGTTTGCAAATTTGCATCTCAAATTACTTGGCAAGCATCAGATCAACAATGCGATTCAAGTGCTCTATATCGCCCAGGTTCTCCGCTCACGAGGCTGGTTGATCCCAGATGAGGCCATTCGCTTGGCTTTTGCACACGCCTTCATCCCAGGACGGTTAGAGATCGTGGAAGAGAACCCTCTCATTATTCTCGATGGCGCACACAACCCAGCCAAATCAAAGGCATTAGCAGAGACGTTGAAACGACTATTTAGAAAGCAGAAGATCGTCTTCGTTTTCGCCATGAAAAAAGGCAAGAACTTTGAAGATACAGTTAAACCACTCTTACCAATTGCCGAAAAGTTTATCATCACTCGCTTTTCGGATAAAAAATCCCAGACCACCTCAATCATCGCCAAACACCTTAAGCAGAGAGGCGTATCAGCCACCACTCGGCTTGATCCAGTAGATGCTATCAAATTAGCTAAGCGACAAGCTAAGCCCAATACGATCATTTGCGTCACAGGATCCCTCTACTTAGTTGGACAAGTCCGTAACTATTGGTTCCCTAACGCTGAAAAAGCACTACCTAACTTTGACGATACCGCTTGGGCGAATGCCGTCGGCGAGCCAATTCAACGGGCTGAGATTGAATCTATGCAACATAAAGCCGGAGGTATTCATGCGCGACAAAAAAATTGAACGACTGATCGAGGCTGAGCTCAAACGACAGAAAGAAGGTATCGAACTCATTCCTAGCGAGAACTATGTCTCCAAAGATATCTTGAAAGCCGTTGGGTCAATCTTGACCAACAAGTACTCAGAGGGTTACCCCAAGAAGCGATATTATGGTGGTAACCAAGTTATCGACGATATCGAACTTCTCGCTATCAAACGAGCCCAGAAACTGTTCGATACCGATTATCATGTGAATGTGCAGCCTTACTCTGGTTCTCCAGCAAACACGGCCGTCTACTTTGGTCTACTTGAGTTTGGTAACACTGTACTCGGCATGAGATTGGACATGGGCGGACATATTACTCACGGTCTACCGATCGGTTTTTCCGGCAAGGCTTACAACTTCATTCCCTATACTGTAAAGCAAGATACGGAGTTGATCGATTACGATGAGGTGGAAGATCTAGCCAAAAAACATAAGCCGAAGATGATTGTTTGTGGTGCAACTGCCTACTCAAGAGTCATCGACTTTGAGCGATTTTCAGCGATTGCTAAATCTGTTGATGCTATCCTGATGGCCGATATCTCTCATATCGCTGGTCTAGTTGCCGCAGGAGTACATCCTTCACCATTCGGATTAGCACAGGTTATCACTACCACTACCCACAAAACTCTACGTGGACCAAGAAGTGCGGTTATATTTTGCCAAAAACAGTATGCGAAAGCGATCGATCGAGCAGTTTTCCCTGGGTTGCAAGGTGGGCCTCACGATCATGTGACTGCCGCTAAGGCAATCTGTTTCAAGGAAGCAATGACCGATGACTTTAAAGAATACGCCAAACAGATCGTCAAGAACGCACAGGCTTTAGCAACGGCTCTGACGAAACATGGCTACCGGGTGATTACGGGCGGGACCGATAACCATCTACTACTAGTAGATTTACGGTCGAAAAACATCTCTGGTCTCGAAGCCCAGGAACTACTGGATAGCGTCAATATTACGCTCAATAAAAATACGGTCCCCTACGACCCCGCGCCACCAGCGACACCATCGGGCGTGCGACTCGGCACGCCGGCCATGACCAGCCGAGATATGAAAGAAAAAGACATGGAGAAAATTGCTGAATTTATCGATACAGCAATTGAAAATCGTGGTGACAAGAAGGCACTTGCTTTACTACAGAAAACCGTGGCTATGTTCGCTAGTAGTTTTCCTCTTCCCGGCTCGGATTAGTAAGTATATACTGAATTAAGAGGCAGCAGTTAATATGCAGAAGTCAAGAGACTGGAGTCCACTTGTATAGAGCGCCTGAAGAATTTACTGACGAAGAAATAAAGATTCTTTCGCCCTATTTCACCAACATGGATCGGACGGTTTTTGTATTGAAGAATCTTCCTGAAGTGGTGAAGGGGGCGCTATTTTCTCGCTATTCGCGGACGGATAAGTCTCTGCGTCGAGTTTTACTTGATGAGTTTATTCGCCAACCTGAGATGGGTCTCGCCGAGATCGTAAACTTTGCGACTGAGAGTGGCGACGATGCGATGGTTGCAACCCAAAAGGCGGAGGAGTTTTATAGCCGTGTTCTGGTAGGCTTTGGCGATGACTCAGTTGAAGAGCTAGGCGGCGCCCACATCGCTTGTGAGTTCATCTCTCGACCGGTTACCAAACTCGTTCAAGATAGTCGAATCGGTGCATCACCACTCGAGAAGTCGACCCGCTATGTCTACTTTGATAAGAAGATTAACGACCGATACTTGTACTATCTCGACCCCGACCTTGAGGCATCGAGACATGGCAAAAAATATATTGCGGCCATGGATAATCTTTTTGGCACATATGAAGATCTAGTCAAGCCGATGAAGAATTACTTCGAAGAACGTTTCCCTAAGCAATCTGACGAGACTGATCGCGCCTACGGCAGTACTATTCGAGCCAAGGTCTGCGACACAATTCGTGGTCTTCTACCGCTAGGAGTCTACGCTAACTTCGGTGTCTATGGCAACGGTCGTTCGTTCCGCTACATGATTACCAAACTTCTAGCAAGTGACATGGTCGAGGCGCGAGCCTTGGGCGATGCGATGTATCGTGAATTAGCCAAAGTTATCCCTTCTTTTGTCCGTCGGGCAAACGACGAACGCTATGGGAAGCCAACTATAGAATTTATTCGTAAAAATCGTCACACGGTTCAAAAAGTGGTTGAGAAATATACTGCAGAGACCGAACCAGACTTTATTGATGATGAACGAGTTACCTTGGTTGAACACGACAAGCGAGCCATTCGAAAAATCGTTTCAACGCTGCTCTTTAGTGAGTCGCACCTCTCGCTAACCCAAGCCAAGAACATGGCCAAAAAGCTGAAGAATAGCGATCGAACGAAGCTTCTCGATGCCTATTTCTCACATCGTGAAAATCGTTTCCATAAACCTGGTCGAGCGCTTGAGAATACATTCTATACCTTCGACATCGTCGGTGACTACGCCGCTTTCTACGACTTGCACCGCCATCGAAGTCTCACTCAGCAACGCCAACTCATGACGCCTTACTACGGGCTAACAGTCCCCGATGAGATTATCGAGGCTGGTTTTGCGGACCGCTACCGACAAGCAATTCAACAAGCCGTCGAAGCCTATACCCTGTTCGAAGAGGATTTCCCTCTGCAAGCCCAGTACCTCATCCCCCAGGGTCACCGGATCCGCTGGTACTTCACCATGAACTTTCGTGAGCTTGTCCACATCTGCGAACTCCGTACTTCACCTCAAGGGCACCCAAACTATCGACGAATTGTTCAAAAAATGTATAAAGAAGTTGAGAAAGTTCATCCTGAATTAACGAAATATATCCGTTACATCAACCTGGAAGAGTCGATTGGCTTAGAACGACGTGATGCAGAAAAGCGGATCGATCAGAAGTTAGCCGAGTTAGACGAGAAGGCAAAAGCGAAGAAATAAGGTACAATAGGTAAGAACTACTATGCCAATAATCATGACCAGCCAAACTATTGTGGCCAAACTTTATGAACTCCTTACTGAGGAGATCGCTAGTCTTAAGGCTGACGATATTACCCCGACTCTTGCCGTAGTTTTAGTTGGCGAAGATCCCAACAGTGTGACCTATGTGAATATCAAGGGCAAACAAGCGAGTGAACTAGGGATCGAATTCTCACTTCACAAACTAGATGCAACCGTTAGCCAAGAGTCAATTATTGAGGCGATTGAGCAGTTGAATGCAGAGCCTTCAGTCAGTGGAATCATTGTTCAGTTACCACTTCCAGACCAAATCGATACCGACAAAGTTCTGCAAGCAGTCTTAAAGGAAAAAGACGTCGACGGATTGAGAACGGATAGCGACTTCACGCCACCGACGGTCTCGGCCATCACTGAGATTCTCCATAGTTATGACATCGACCTAGAAGAAAAAAAGATTGTCATTGTGGGCAAAGGACGCCTAGTTGGTGGACCATTAATCAAGCGACTTAAGGAACGAAATTTAGACGTTACCGTATGCGACGAATCAACTGGTGATCTTGGTGCCTGTACCATCAACGCCGATATTCTAGTCAGTGGTACCGGACAAGAGCACCTAATACAGCCGAGCATGATCAAAGATGGGGCTGTCGTAATCGACGTCGATAAAGATGTACTCTATGAACAGGTTCTCGAGAAAGTGGGCTATATCACACCTCAAAAGGGTGGCGTTGGCCCGTTGACTGTGGCTTTCCTACTCTCCAATGTCGTCGATGCCGCTAAAAAACAGCCCGCGAGTTAGTCGATGGCTAAAAAGATCCCTCTCCAAAAAGGTTTATTTATCTCCTTCGAGGGTGGTGAGGGTGTGGGCAAAAGCACTCAGATTAAACTCCTCGCCATCAGTCTCGAACGTGAAGGTTTTACGGTACGCTGTGTCCGTGAGCCTGGTGGAACCAAGATTGGTGAAGCAATCCGTACGATTACCCATGACGTAACCAATACCATGATGAACTATCGGGCAGAAGCCTTACTTCTGGCCGCAGGTCGAGCTCAGGTAGTCGCCGAAGTTTATCAGCCATTACTCGACAAAAAACAGATCGTACTTGCTGATCGCTACGTAGATTCATCGTATGTTTACCAAGGAGTCGGCAGAGGTTTGGGATATGATGCTATCAAAAAAATTAACGACTTCGCCATCAATGGACTCATGCCAGACATCACTTTCTTACTCGATATCGACTATGAAGAAGGCCAGAGGCGCCGACATATTTCCGACAAAGTCGATCGCCTGGACCTTCAGAAAAAGTCATTCTACAAGGCAGTCGAAAAGGGTTACCATGAGATAGCCTTGTTATATAAAAAACGCATCGTGACTATTGATGCTGATCGAGACATCCAGGCCGTTCATAATTCAATCTACGAACACACCTTAAAATACATTCAGAGATACTTGATCTAGAAAAAACTGACATACCCGGCTTGAGAAAGAAAAATCAGATAGAAGACGACAAGCCCGATAAAGAATACGGTCTCCATAAATGAGCCAGTGGTAATAGCGAAGTATTTTGAGAACAGAGGTGGGCTCCAGTCTAAGGGGTAAAGCCACGGTACGCCAGCTGGCGTAATGCCGTCAGTTAGCAAATGACTTAAACAACCAAGCAAGATAGCGATCACGATCTCTTTGGGTAAGGCAGGCAGGAAACCGAGTAAGATAAATGCTAATAAACCAAGGCCCATGAGAGAATGCAAAAAGCCTCGATGCTTGAATAGCCTATCAATCACGTATCCAGGGGCCTTCATGATTCGCACACCAAATACTCTAATGTTTTCGATCGTTGATTCTCGACCGTCTAGATCAGGCAGTAAGGCAGCAAACCCAGCGATTGCCGATAGGGCAAGTAAGGGATAGTTGTGAGGAATATTGAAATAAAGAAATATTGAAGCAGAGGCCGCGCCCGCCAGTGCATGAGTTGAACCGCGCATTCCCCTCCTCTTTGTTAGTTAGAATCAGTTTTAGTCACTTTTGTCGCTTCGTCGGCCTTACCCCAGTCAACCATGGCTACTCGTCGGCCTTCTTTTTTAATCAAGTACTCAAAAGCAGCTAAAGCGGCCGTACAGCCTTCGCCGGCAGAGATGACTGCCTGCTTATAAACAGAATTTGTGACATCGCCAGCGGCAAATATGCCAGGGACGGAAGTCATCATATGATCATCGGTGGTTATCTCTTTAACCGGTGAGAATTCAACCAAATCTTTAATGAACTCAGCCTTGACGACGTAGCCAATTTCGACAAAAACTCCACCAACTTCGAGTTTGCGGTCCTCGCCAGTATTGATATCGGTTATAGTTAGACCTCGTACGACCGTATCGCCAGTAATTTCTTTGGCTATTGAGTTGTAGATGATCTCAATGTTGGGTGCCGCCTTCATACGATCGATAAGTACTTGCTCAGCTCGAAAAGCGTCACGCCGATGAACAAGGTATATTTTATCAGATATTTTTGAACCATATATTGCGGCATCGATTGCCGAGTTTCCGCCACCAACAATGACGACCGTTTTACCTTTGTAGAGCGGGATATCGCAGGTCGCACAGTAGGAAACGCCTTTGCCTTGAAATTCTTTTTCCCCAGGAACTTCAAGATTACGTGGAGTTTTACCGAAGGCTAAGATGACGGTCCGAGTTCTGTAGCTTGTCTCATGGGCCTCAACGATAAAGTCTTCACCGTCTTGCTTGACCGCAGTGACTTCAGTAAACTTTACTTCAGCCCCAAACTTCTCGGCCTGTTTTTTGAACTTTTCGGATAGATCCCAGCCAGTAATCGTCTCAAAACCAGGATAATTCTCTACATCTGGGGTCGTCGAAAGTTGTCCACCAATATCTTTAGTTAGCACCAACGTTTTCATGGCTCGACGCGACGCATAGATCGCTGCTGTCAAACCCGCCGAGGCACCACCGACAATAATCACATCATAGATGTCTTCCATCTGTGTCTCCTTGTTTATCTATCACCTACCCATAATAATTGACTAAACAGGTATAATCAAGTACAATTATCTTCGAGTTTTAAATTCCTGGTAGCTAACAGTTGGAAATCGACGCAGGGGCTAAGGTAACTTCTCCTCCCTGACGTCGTCGAAGTGAACGGGGAGTGGCGCAGTTGGTAGCGCGCGGCGTTTGGGACGCTGAGGTCGCAGGTTCGAGTCCTGTCTCCCCGACCAATAACCTTGACAAATCTACCCACATAAGCTATACTAACTAGGTTGTCTTAACTCATGGTCTAAAGTAACCATATAGATGTTCTAAAACTATTAGTCCATCTACTGAATGAAGGTTCTCGAGCAGTCGATTCTTGCATCTTCGTTCTCTCCCGCTAATATACTGGGAGCTACGAGTCGAGATTGACTGACATTCATTCATTAGAAAGGACTTTTTTTGTCTTATAATAACTTCAAGAACAAGTTTGCCGCCAAACCGGCATATTCAGGTGCGTCATATGGTGGTAGCCGAATTGCTGTCCCCCAACGTGGTGGCTCACGACGTAAGTTCGTAAACCCGGGTCTCAAGATCGATCCTAATCGATTTATTAACAAAGCCCAACCTCAAGCTGAAGTCGCGCCCTATGTTGCGACACATCAGTTTACTGATTTTGCCATTGAACCAATCCTTAAACAGAATATTGTAACCAAAGGCTATCTTACTCCGACCGCCATCCAGGACCAGACCATCCCCCACATCCTGTTCAACAAAGATGTGACCGGGATTGCCAATACGGGCACCGGTAAGACGGCTGCTTTTTTGATCCCTTTAATTAGTAAAGTACTCCGAAACCGTCAAGAGAAGATCTTGATCATGGTTCCTACCCGAGAACTGGCGATGCAGATCCAAGACGAGCTGTTTAGCTTCGTTCGTGGTTTGCAGATCCGTTCGGCCTTCTGTATCGGTGGAACAAGCATCAGCAAGCAGGTTTACAACCTTCGTAACAATCCAAGCTTCGTCATCGGTACTCCCGGTCGCTTAAAGGACTTGATCGAACGACGAGCCTTGAACCTTGGTACATTCCGTACCGTCGTGCTCGACGAAGCCGATCGCATGTTGGACATGGGTTTCATTCACGACATGAAGACCATTCTAGCTCTTATGCCTACCCCTCGTCAGACGCTCTTATTCTCAGCGACCTTTACACCTGAGATTCAAAACCTGACCAAGCAATTCCAGAACCAGCCAATTTCGGTTTCAGTGAAGACCCAGGCAACAGCTTCGGGAATCGATCAAGACATTGTTCGTTTTCAAGATGACACCCATCGTCTCGATTTACTCCATGATCTATTAATCGATCCAGCCTTTAACAAAGTGCTCGTCTTTGGTGAGACCAAGCATGGCGTTGAGAAGTTATCAAAAACCTTGAACGAACGCGGCTTTAAATCTGCCTCGATTCACGGTAACAAGACGCAGGCCGCTCGTCAAAATGCGCTCGATCAGTTTAAACGTGACCAAGTCAGCATCCTAGTCGCCACCGACGTTGCTGCTCGTGGGCTCGATATTCCTCTAGTTAGCCACGTCATCAACTACGACGTCCCGGCCAGCTACGAAGACTACGTCCACCGAATCGGCCGAACCGGCCGCGCCGGGAATACTGGCAAGGCCCTGACCTTCGTTAATCGGTAAATCATCCTCTAGTTATAACAGGTTGACAAAGCGGCAGTAGTCGAGTAAACTCTGTTAGTTCAGAAAAATCTGGGAGTTTCTTATGAATATCCGTAACGTCGCTATCATCGCCCACGTTGACCATGGTAAGACCACTCTTGTTGATGGTCTCTTAAAGCAGTCTAAAACGTTTCGGGAGAACGAGGCGGCGATGGATGCTACTTTGATTATGGACTCAAATGATCAGGAGCGAGAACGCGGGATTACGATTCTAGCCAAGAATACAGCGATTACTTACAATGACGTAAAAATAAACATTATCGATACACCAGGTCACGCTGACTTCGGTGGCGAGGTTGAACGAACCCTCAACATGGCCGATGGCGCCGTACTGGTTATCGACGCCCAAGAAGGCCCCATGCCTCAGACTAAATTCGTACTCAAGAAAGCCCTCGAAATTGGCCTCAAAATTATTGTAGTTATCAATAAAATCGATAAGCGCGACGCTCGAGTCGATGAAGTGATCCATAAAACTTCCGATCTGTTCCTTGACCTCGCAACCGACGAAGAACAGCTCAACTTTCCGGTCTACTACGCCGTTGGTCGCGATGGTAAAGCCTGGACCAATATGCCAGCCGATTTTTCTGCTCCCGCTGACTTAACGCCAATCTTCGACGCAATTATCGAACATGTCCCCGCCCCTGAAACCCAAGAAGGTACCTTCCAGATGTTAGTCACGACCCTTGACTGGGATAGTTTCCAAGGCAAGTACTCTATCGGCCGGATTACCCGCGGCGTGGCGAAACCGGCAACCAATGTCACGCTCATTAAGCGAGATGGCAGTACTGAATCAGCTCGAATCGATAAAGTATACGTCAGCCAAGGCCTCAAGCGTGTTGAAGTACCGCTAGCGGAAACCGGCGATGTGGTTGCCCTTACTGGCATCAAAAACGCAGGTATCGGTGAGACGGTTACTGATCCAAGTAACCCAGAAGCCCTCCCAACGATTGAGATCGAAGAACCAACCCTTAAGATGGCAGTCTCAGCCAATACTTCACCGTTCGCTGGCCGTGAAGGTCAATTTGTGACTAGCCGACAGATTCTGGACCGAATCAACAAAGAACTCGAAACCAACGTTTCCCTTCGTTTAGAGATGGGCGAAACCGGCGAGTTTATTATCTCTGGTCGGGGCGAACTGCATCTTTCGGTCTTTATCGAAACCCTTCGCCGCGAGGGCTATGAACTACAGGTCGGCAAGCCTCAAGCTATCACCAAACTGATCGATGACGTCCTTTCGGAGCCGGTCGAAGAACTAACTGTCGATGTCGCAACTGAACATGCCGGCGCAGTAAACAGTGAAGTCGGTCGGCGTAAAGGTGTTCTCATCTCACAAGAAGAAAATACCGACGGCTCAACCCGCATGACTTTCGAAGCGACCACCCGTGGCTTGCTTGGCTTGCGCAACACCTTATTGACCCAATCCCGCGGTACTGCGGTTATGAACTCCATGTTCTTGCGTTTCGAACCAGTTGGCGCGCCAATTCCTAAACTGCGAAACGGTGTGTTGATTAGCTCCGAATCAGGCAAAGCCGTAACCTATGGCCTAGCCATCGCCCAAGGCCGAGGCACAACCTTTATCCCACCACAAACCGATGTCTACATGGGGATGATCGTTGGCTTGAACGGTCGGGATGACGATATCGAGATCAATGTCACTAAAGAACGCAAGATGACCAACGTCCGTTCAAACGCCGAGATCTCGGTTGGCCTCACTCCTTACACGGTCTTAAGCCTCGAACAGAGCCTCGACTTTCTTGAGGACGACGAACTCCTAGAGGTCACCCCAAAAAGCTTACGCCTCCGTAAAAAACTCCTCGACGCCAACGCCCGCGCTCGAGCGCATAACAAGAACTAACACAAAACAAAAAACACCGCCTAGGCGGTGTTTTTTGTTTTTTTTACTTCAAATTAGTAAGATCGGGGGGCGCGTTCTTCGCGTGGGCGGGCTTCGTTAACGACGATTGCTCGACCATCAAGCTCTTTGCCATTCATCTCTTCGACAGCCTTCTCTGCGTTTTCGTCCGGCACGTCGACAAAGGCAAAACCCTTGGAACGATTCCGATCGTCTCGTGGTAATGTTACGCTACCCTCTTCTGCGCCGTAAGGTGCAAAAGCTTCCTGGATTGCTGCTTCGTCGAGGTTCCAGGATACATTCCCGATAAATAGTCGCTTGGCCACACTATTCCTTTCCCTTATTGCTAATATATGTGTATATTAAGACATTTTTTGAGAGATTACAACCGCACATTGTATTTTGACTAACGGGTTCATCATATCTGCATTACAACTTAAGCCGATATGTTCAGAACATAACTTTTATATAATTCAATTGGAGGGCCCGGTGGGATTCGAACCCACGACCAAGAGCTTAAAAGGCTCCTGCTCTACCACTGAGCTACAGGCCCA
>CAYGGE010000004.1:0-102898 GCA_964349485.1 uncultured Candidatus Saccharibacteria bacterium | reverse complement strand
AGTTTTAGTCTTGCGACCGTACTTCCCAGGCGGCACACTTAACGCGTTAGCTTCGGCACGAGAAGGGTCGATACTCCCAATGCCTAGTGTGCATCGTTTACGGCGTGGACTACCGGGGTATCTAATCCCGTTCGCTCCCCACGCTTTCACATCTCAGTGTCTGAATCAGCCTAGCAAGCTGCCTTCGCCATTGGTATTCCTCCCGATATCAACGGATTTCACTCCTACACCGGGAATTCTGCTTGCCCCTGCTGACCACTAGCCTAATAGTATCTTCTCCAGAATCCGAGTTAAGCTCGGAGATTTAAAAGAAGACTTATTAAACCACCTACATGTTCTTTACGCCCAATAAATCCGGATAACGCTTGGACCCTACGTATTACCGCGGCTGCTGGCACGTAGTTAGCAGGTCCTTATTCCCCAAGTACCATCACAATTTTCCTTGGGAAAAGGAGTTTACAACCCGAAGGCCGTCTTCCTCCACGCGGCGTCGCGACGTCAGGCTTTCGCCCATTGCGTACGATTCCCAGCTGCTGCCTCCCGTAGGAGTATGGGCCGTGTCTCAGTCCCATCGTGGGGGGTCATGCTCTCACACCCCCTACCCGTCATAGCCTTGGTAAGCCATTACCTCACCAACTAGCTGATAGGATGCAGGCTCCTCCCGAACCGTCTTGCGACTTTACCCTTGCGGGACTATGGGGTATTAGCCAACCTTTCGGCTGGGTATCTCCCTGTTCGGGGCAGATTCCTACATGTTACTCACTCGTTCGCCACTAGGTCTTGCGACCTCGTTCGACTTGCATGCGTTAGGCACGCCGCCAGCGTTCATCCTGAGCCAGGATCAAACTCTCATAAAAAAAGTTTAATCTAAGTTTTAGTAGTCTGGCGCCGACCACCCAAAGGCGGCCATGGCATCCAAACCAGTAATTGCAGATGCAAAGCATCTGTATCCGCACTGAACGTGCCATACGGCACCTCATATCTTGGATTCAAGATTGAACTGGCTGATCATTTTTTAGCCTTGATGATCAAAACTTCGCGCGTTTTTGAGAATGTAACTTCTCACTTCGTTCGAAGTAAACAAGGTTGTTCTTACAACCACACAAAGATTGTTTATGTGGAAATTGCCAAGATTGAACGCACATTCGCTCTTGGCGCCACGATACACTAGGTTTTGGATGGTGCGTATCGTAGCTATGGACCGCTGAGGTCGCAAAATTTGCGACAAAATAATGAGTAAGTCTCAGCAAGACTCTTGTTGATGTTCAGCTAAACCTGAAGTTAGGTTGTTGTGAGCGCCCAAAACGCTCTTCGCTATTTCGGATAATACCATACGAGAAAGCATTGTCAATAGCCTCAAAGCGATGAGGACCCTGGATCACTTGACCCCGGGTCCTCTACCCCCCCCTGCTAACTAACAGGCGGCTTTTCCTCGCAGAGAATGATCCGCCAACCACCAGGCTGGCCAGAGTACGACGCGCGCGCGATGTATTCTCGATCGGCGTTCATGATCCCGGCGACGGCTTCACGTTCAGCTGGACCCTGAGCATCGCAAATTGGCGGGAGGCCAATAACGAGGTTGCCGTCATCGCATATCTCCAGCTCAACTTTCAGTTTCACTTGCCCTTCCTTTCGTTGTCCACAAGGCTTGCCGACATTGGTCGTACTATAGCCTAAAGCAATTATAGAAGTAAATACGAAGCATCAAGTCTCATACTTGTTCATTGACAGTTCTGGTGTGTTCGCCTACGATAAGAGCGTGGTTACTGCCCTATCGGTCATTATTCCAACCTTGAATGAAGAGAAATATCTGCCTAAATTGCTCCGCTCCCTGGCGGAGCAAGATTATGTTGGAAAACTTCAGATCGTTGTTGTCGATGGCCAGTCTAACGACCGAACAGCAGAAGTTGCGAGGCAGCATAAAAAGCGATTTGTTGATTTTACGGTCATTACTACCGATCGTGGGGTAAGCCGCCAACGCAATCTTGGTGCCAAACTTGCCAAGCATGAACATCTGTTGTTTATTGATGCCGACATCATCCTACCGAGAACATTTCTTAGGCATATTGCTAATAAGGCAAGTATTCAAAGACCAGTGATCGCCACCACCATGCACCTCCCCGTTAGGCCAAACGTCGCCGACTATCTGTTTGCCGTAGCGGTACAGACGTATTTGCTCATTGCCTGGCCATTCTACCCAATTATCCCCGGGTCCTTCATCTTGACGCGCAAGTCACTTCATGAAAAGATCAACGGTTTCGACGAACGATTAGTCTTTGCTGAAGACATTGATTACGGGGAGCGGATGATCGCCGCTGGCGCAAGATATGCCTTTTTTGCCTGGCCTTATATCTTATCATCTCCTCGAAGACTCCGACAGACGGGTCGGTTGCGGCTGATATATTTCTGGATGAAGCATCATCTTTATATAGCTAAAAACGGACCAATTCACGATCCATCAAAACTTTCCTATCCACTGGGTCAACATGAGGATGATGACTAAGTTAGTACTCGATACTAACCGTCATATTTCTGGCTGCTACTCCTCGAGGTAGATTAATTGTCGTTGTTGAGCCTCGTGGATGTTTAGGGGTGGGAGCTTGCAGAGTGTATTTCCCAGAAGGAACTAATACATATGCTTCACCGTGACGATCGGTCACCTTGGTAGTGATGACCTGTTGGTTACCTGGGCGATAAAGCCGAAATATTACAAATGGCAGTGGTCGTTTGTTCTCATCAACCAATCGAATCGTATTACGTGCCTTGTCAAAGGTCACGATTTCATTCGCCCAGAGACCAGCGTAGATTAAGACGAGTATAATATTAAGTGGGATGACATCTTTAGTCAGTCCATAGATAGCAAAAGCCGTCCCAAAGGCCAAAAGCGGCCAGCGCAACCACAATGCGGCCAGCGCAACCTTGCGAAGTGTCGTTATCCATGGCGTAGTCACCTCAGCCGGGTCGCAATAAAGGTCTAAATTGATCGTTTTTTCATTGGCCACCTCAAGAATCTCTCCTCTGTAAACTGTGGGTGTAGTTAATATCTGGGTTGGAAATGAGTAGCGGGCCCTCGAAACTGAGAAATAATATCGTCCTGGTGGAACAAGAAATCCAAACCGGCCTTCACGATCAGTCAGGTTTTTCTCCATAACTTTCTTTCCCCCACCCTTCTGATCAACAAACAACGCGACTACCGCTTCGGCGATCGGTTGATCGGTCACACTATCGAGTACTCTCCCCCACGGCCGGCGCTTTTTCCGTAACCCAATGAAGTATAAAAACTGAAGCCACAGATTAGAGAAGAAGTTTGGTACATTGAGTAACGATTGCAACAGCGTACTTAGGAAAGTTGGCACTGCTCCAGCTGCGACAGCAGCCACAGCGGGACCAGAAACCGCTACGCCTAATGCGGCGGCTACTGAGATGGGTTGGTTACCTGTTAGAAAATTAATAAATCTTTTAGCCGCTCCGTCGTTGGCTCCGCAGGAATCAGGGGGATCGATGGCAATACATGAGACGTCGAGATTATTGATATCCGATTCAGTTAATTGATCGGCCAAGGCATGAGGAGTGGCGGTAGTGAATGTGAATAAAAGCAAGACTAATAAAAAAGCAGAGCGGACTGTAACCTTACTTAACGCGAATCTTCTTGAATAAAATGAGCTCATCAAGTCCCCTTCGTATAGCTTAAGTATACTCGTCTATACCAAGTCTGTACAACTAACTCTTCCTTCGCTGAACTGACAGTGTTGATTCAGCCTCACTACTAGACCTTCCTGGCTTGGTAGCGACTAAGCCAGTCTCAGCTAGCTTAGCAAACCGTTCGCCAATCGGCTGCAATTCGGCTTCATGAAAAAGACCAGACAATGCCCTAGGTGTCACCCGTGAATCGCTCTGGTATTCAATATTGTACCAACCAAACCCAACAATGGGCTTACCAGCTTGACGAAGATTCTGCAGTAAGTTGTAGATGTTCTGACACTGCGCCACAGATCCTTCAGTTGCTGCATTAAGTTCAATATGCAAGAGCGGCAACGGGTAACGAGCCCAGTAATCACCAATCAGTTCGTATAATCGCTGGGGGTACGGGGTATCATGATAGGCTGCCCCATCTGGTTCTAGCGTCTCGATGCAATCTGGTGCGTGATTGAGAGCCAAGATTGTCTGTTTATTACTACCATGCGCCATAAACCAATCATAGTGCGCTTGACTCAACCCATGCATCCCAAGGTAAGACTCCATTGTCGTGTCGTGATGACCAACAATTAGATCAAGCGGTGCGAAGCGGCACAAATTGAAGCATTTAGCCTCCGCCTCGCGATTGCTACCAGGTTTAGCCGTAGATAATACAAAGCGTTCGGACTGGAAAAACACTGGTTCAGAAGATCGATGCTCTTCAATCCACACGTGTTCAATCGCTTTTCTAGCCAGAATCGTTGCTTTAGCCAAAATCGATACTAGCGTAATAAACCGTAGATCTTCGCACCAGGTGTGATGAGTACTATCTTCCTTTAGGATCAACTTTGCTAGCTGATAAGGTTCATGGATTAATGTAAAATAGTGAATCTGCGGATAACGTTTAGCAAATACTTTTGCATACTTTGCGAAGGCAATGGGAAAGTTCGGATCTTCTAGGGTAACCATTACATTCCTTGGTCCAGTCAACCAGTCAGCTAAACTAACATGCAATAAATCTGCGATTACCGTAATCTTTTGGTCCTTGCAAGTCGTCATCACGTGGTCAACAAAACCAAAATCTGTCTGGTTTGCGTTGCGATGGATCTCAAAATAGGACGGTCCGAATTGCAACCATTCGATACCTATAACGGCGAGATTCTCCAATCTTGCCTCATAATTCCTATAAAAGTCGTGTGCTTCGATTAGTTGGTCTCGATATCTACCAGTTAACGACGGGTCAGAACCCTGAACGGCAGTCAGAAAAATCCCTTTTTGTGGTAGTTTCGCAATTGTTTCAGTCGCCTCGGCAGACCAAATAGTACGCCTCCTTGTTTTCTCCAGTCTAACGATTCTATCCTTAGAGTACAATGTGCTAACGGCTTTTCTTCGCTTTCGGCTCAACGATTGCCGGTTGCTTCTCCATGACCGCATCAAGTAAACCATACTGCATCGCCTCGTTCGCATCCATGAAGTAATCACGATCAGTGTCTTTGTTGATCTGCTCGGCTGTTTTGCCAGTATGATTGGCTAAGATGTCGTTCAATGAATGTTTCACTCGTAGCATCTCCCGGGTTCGGATCTCGACATCAGTTGCCTGTCCTTCAGCCCCACCCAAAACTTGGTGAATCATCACTCTGGCATTGGGCAAAGCGAATCGCTTACCTTTGGCCCCAGCGGCCAGCAACACAGCGGCAGCCGAAGCGGCCTGACCGATACAGATAGTCGCCACATCGGGTTTAATGTATTGCATAGTATCGTAAATCGCCATACCAGCCGTCACCACTCCCCCAGGGCTGTTGATGTAGAGGCTAATATCTTTATTCGGGTCTTCACTCTCCAGAAACAATAACTGAGCTGAGATAATATTTGCCACATCGTCGTCAATTGGCGTCCCTAAGAAGATGATTCGATCTTTAAGGAGCCGTGAATAGATATCGTACGACCGCTCCCCAAATTGTGTCTTCTCAATCACCATCGGTATAAGATAATTGTTATTCGTTTCCACTGAGTTCTCCTTCTCCCCTTTGACTAAGTCGTTGTATACAATAATGTATTAATTCTTTAACACTATGTCAAGTTTTCTTTACATTGCAAGATCGTGTCCGGGTGTTACAATGCACACATGACTCAAACATCTTTTTTGTTACTTACTTTAGTAGCCCTATTCAATGCCACAGCAAACCTTCTGCTAAAACGGGGCTCCAATCTAATTGGAGCCAATATTAAGACTGTGAACAACGGGTTGTTAGCGGCTTTGAATCCGTATACAATCGGCGGACTAGCCTTACTAGGTCTTGGATTCTTTGTCTTCATCTATGTTTTAACCAAGGTAAACGTCTCAATCGCCTACCCGATTATCTCACTAGCATATATCTTAGTGGCCATCGGTGCTCATTTCTTTTTAGGGGAGCTACTTACCCCAATCAAAATAGCCGGCATTGTTATCATCATTATCGGGGTTTCGATGCTCTCGTTTAGTGCCAAATAGTGTTCTAATTCACAAATCGATACTTAAACAGCACCCATAAAGCCACAATACCATCTCGCCAGGTGATCTTTTTTCCTTCGTGAAACTCTCTCCCAGCGTATGAGATAGGAACTTCGTAGATGCGAATCCCTTTTTTCAATATTTTCGCAGTCAGTTCAGGCTCTACGTCAAACCTTTTTGAATGGATTTTTAGATCAGTCAATATATCTCGCTTTATCAATTTATAACAAGTTTCCATATCGGAAAGAGTTGTATTGTAAAGTAGACTTGTCATAAAACTTAGAAACTTATTGCCTATCCAATGCCAGAACATCATATTGCGATGTTCGCCAGTAAAGCGTGAACCATAGACGACTTCCGATTTGCCTTGGATTACCGGCTTCAGAAGCTTTTCGTACTCAGTTGGATCATATTCGAGGTCGGCATCCTGAATGATGACATACTCGCTAGTTGCCTGCTTGAACCCATCTTGCAAGGCCGCCCCTTTCCCACCATTCTTATCTCGCAGTATCGTCCTAATCTTTGGATTATTCAGTTGTTTGATAATCTCGCGACTCCCGTCCGTCGAATGATCATCGACGATAATCAGCTCACTGAACAGAGGCGAAGCGAGTACCATGTCAATAATCTTTTCGAGCGTTGGCTTTTCGTTATAAACCGGCATGATAACCGATAGAGTTGGGTTGGTCATTTTATCTGGCATATGATTCCTCGACTGAATATATTATTGCCTCTGGAAATGTTTTTATTTGTTTGAGTTCGGGAATTGCCTCAAGCCGCTTCTGGAGCTTAGCAGCCAGCTCTGTCCCCCAACCTAACTGGATGACATCTTGCGGATAATAAAGCACATATTTCACTTTCCATTCCTGCAATAACTTGATAGCTTGCGGATTGTCGCCAATAGCGTTAAGGAGCTCTGCGTTCACTATGTAATCAGGGTTACGATAGGGCGAGATGGAACCACTTATCCGGCGTTTCCAGTGATAAGTTGAGAGGAACATTCGCTTAGCTTCCATAGTATCATGCGGCCGATTGCCTTCACCCATTGGCACTATTGGTAGCTCGAGAATTGGAAATTCGCCAGGCTGCTTGGCTAGCCAGGCATAGGACGGATAGTTGGCGATATCGTAGCCCTTTGTAACCCGAACCGGAGAAGGCATCTGCTCAACCATGATCCAGAGAATGGCGACTACGACAAGTAAATATTGAGTGCGGATCGTCAATCGCTTTACAACAATGGTAGCTCCCCATGCACCGAAGACGACGAGGCCAAGTAGGCCAAAAAACGATAGTCGTGCTGGAATCCTTAAGGCATCAAAACCAGGGAAATAATTGTAAAGGACCGAAAAAATAAGATTTGGGTTGGCGACTAACTGCTCATGCCAGAACGTAACGGGACCGGTTGAGGCGAAAATCGCCACCATGCCAAAAGTTAAAAAGGCCAGCGGCACAACAGCATCCCGCCACGATTTTCGTTCAAGCCAAAGACGGATGAAACCAAGGAGAGCAAAGACATAGGTCAATAAACCAAGGGTTTGATTCGCTCTGGGATCGGTAATCGGTTGACCGAGTTGTGTAGCCATCTCGCGAAGCCACTGCCCAGGCCATGGCCATGGTAAATAGCCGTGTAAACCGGCGGCGACTTGATACTCTAGCCCCCGCACCACCGGATGACGAATTTGAAGCATGATTGACGGCAGATACAACGGCAGTGCTAACAGTCCAGCGGCCAGCCAACCGACAGAGAGAAGTGTAACGGTCAACCAAGAAAGTTTGCCCATAGTCAATAGGACCAAACCGTAGACGGTAAAACAGATGACAGTAAATAGAGCGAGATAAATATTCGTGGTGAGCACCAAAAAAGCTGAGATCACAAACCCGACCAGATAGCGTCGACGATAGTCTGTTCGGACCAGTTCGGCAAAGAGGAAAACTAGCGGTACCCACTGCAAGGCAAGGATCTGTATATGTCCCAACTCCTCGATTCGCATTGCCGTTAGGCCCCACATGACACCGGCAATAATCGCTACTGATCGCTGCTTAGTCAGATGGTGCGTTAGAAGATAGGCGGTAAATCCGGACAGGGCGGTCGAGAGCAGAAAGAGAATATTGTAGGCGCCAACTAGACCGAAAAGTGGGATAAGTGGTACAGCAAAGAGCGTAATCGCAAACAAGTTGTCGCCCCACGCTAAGGTGTGAGCGAACGGGTAGAACATATTCGCCTCAAAGAACCGCCATGGATAATACGTAAGCGCATGGTTGCCCCATCCAATAATCCACTGGTTAAATGCAGTATCAATGATTGGATCTTCCAACTGGCCAGTCCTTAGATATAGGGGCAGTGGATACCAATAAATACACGCCAAAGCGATAAAGAGCAGTAACACAAAAAGATCCGTACGATTATCATGGATCCAGGTTAAAGCGGAGTGCTTATGGGTGTCAATTGAGCGACGCATAACCTATCAACTATAACCTAGAGGAAAAGTGGATGTAAAGGTTCTTTTTTGAGACAATGGGCTCTATGGACAACACTCTTTCAGACTTTTTGCACTCTCATCGCTTTACCCTTCTGCTCACTTTACTCATCTGCTTCATCGCATTCTTTCACCTGTGGCGAATCGACACATTACCGGCCGGTCTATATGTCGATGAAAGTTCAATCGGTTTGAACGCCGCGCTAATTGCTGACACAGGCCACGACGAGCATGGCGCATTATTGCCCGTCTACTTTGAGGCTTTCGGCGATTATAAGAATCCAATCTATGTCTATGCCGCCGCTTCGCTATTCAAAATCCTCGGCGTCTCGGAGCTAACCTTACGCCTTACTAGTTTCTGCTTTTTTTACATTTTTATTGCCGGGTTACTCCTCTTACTTGAGGACTTATTCGAAAAGCAACCATCGGTTATAGTCTTTGGACTGTTGGCTGCTGGTTTCCTGCCATGGTTTTTCCCTTTGTCGCGAATCGCGTTCGAAGTGGTCTCTCAACTAGGAATTGTCGTCTGGAGCCTATATCTTATCCATAAAACATATGAGCAGAATAATGCTTCAACCAGGTTAGCTCTCCTCACTGGAATCGTTACCATGGTGACCTTGTATACGTACTCAACTGCCAGACTATTAACCATGGGATCGATCATTTTATTACTGGTTTGTTATCCCCATAGAGACTATTGGCGTCGACACCTAAACTTTATCCTTGGTGCGACAGTTGCATTCATACCCTATCTAATCTTTGCGTTTCGTCATGGGGGCGCGCTCACCCAACGGTTCAAAATCCTAACCTTTGTTTACGATCCGAGTTTGACGATATTAGAAAAGATTAGCCTGTTCACACATAACTATTTCTCCTATTTCAGCCTCCCTTACCTAACCGTACACGGCGATACCAATCTTCGTCATGCCACAGGCTTCGGTGGTGAACTGTACTGGACAGTGCTCATACTCGCCATCTTGGGTCTCGGCTATGGGTTGTATCTGGCTATCAAGCAACGAGCCAAATTTCCCACATTTTTGATCGTTAATCTCTTGATCGCCCCCATGGCCGCTGCTTTAACCAATGGCGATTCAGCCTTACGCAGTGTGTTAATCGGCGTATATGTCGTCATCTTTTCCTGCTACGGTTTAGGTTGGCTACTCCGACTAAATCGCCAACAGCGTCTATCGGTAAGCTTAATAGTTTTCGTCACGCTCACTATAGAAATTCGTGGTTATCTCACCGACTATTTCAAAGTCTACCCGAGTAAAACCATCACAGCATTTGAGAGTTATGATTTCGCCGGCACTCTCCAAAAAGCCTATGCGATGAAGCCCGACGACATCGTTGTCTCCAAAGAAGCCAACCAGCCTTATGCTCATCTCGAATTTTACCGACGTACAGAGTCTTTTGCCGGCAGTCTCCCCGCCAGAGTCGATTTGCCAGTCGCCGCTGACAGTCGCTGTATAATCTATTTTGCATTCAATGAAACGATCGTTGAAGCCCAAAAGTTCGCCCGCCAAGACCTTGAGACACCGGGTAATTACACGAAGCTGAGCTGCTTTAGCCTACCAACAGCTAAGGAGCAACCGTGATCGCCAGTTTACTTTTTCTTTTGCTCGGTAGTCTCGTTGGATTAGTCATCCTTCGCCAGACCAAAACCAGAATGTATATTGAAGAGCAGTTACTTTGGTCGATTTCGCTCGGGATCATACTACTGACAACCTGGACGTTTCTTCTTGCTGTAGTCATCAAACAACAAGATATCGCCTTGATAGTGGCCTGCATCACTGCCGGCATCCTTGTACTTGATTACTTCAATCGCTATGCCAATCGTGTATCAATCGCCACGATCATTTTGCAACGTAAGCGATCGATGACCCGCCGGGAGACAATCGCCTGGCTGGCTGTTCTCCTACCTTGGCTAATCTATAGTATCTTCACCATCCCTCGTCTCCTATGGTATGAAAATGGTGATCTGTTAGCTGGCTGGACCAACGTTTGGGCTGACTGGGCGGTTCACTTGCGTAACAGTACCTTCTTTGCCAATCGAGACGTGTTGTCGCTCGACAACCCATTGTTCGCCGGAACAGCGTGGCACTATCCCTACCTCTCAAGTTATTTATCCGCCACCTTACAACGACTGAATCTCGACCTCGCTAGTTCACTCACCTGGCCAACCTTTGCCCTCTTTGCCACGTTGCCCGGTCTCCTGTTCAGCCTCGGCAAACGAGTAACTCAGAACTCAACCGCCGGAGTCATCTTCACCTACGTTGTCCTCCTCTCTGGAGGTATGGGTGTTTACTATCTCTTAAAAGATATCCTAGCTGGTCATTACTTTTGGGAGGCGAGTCAGTACAGCCCCCTACTCTACACCGACATGCGCCAAGCCGGTGTTTCGACGAATAGTGGTATCTGGTTTATGAATATCATGATCAGCGAGCTCTTTCCTCAGCGAGCCTTTCTGGCCGGATTACCTTTAGCGCTCTTCGTCCTCCTGACTACATGGGAGTCAGTCAGCACCGAAAAAGTCGGCCGTGCTCAACTGATCCTCGCTGGCGTCCTGTTTGGCATCCTTCCCCTCATTCACACCCATTCGTTCATCGCCTTAGGTATCATCACGCCGACCTTCTTTAGTATCCACCTCCTCATTGCGTGGCATAAATCTGGTCGAAAACTTTCCCCACTCGTTAAAAAGCTGTTTGCTACCGGTTTCGCTCTTCTATACCCCGCCACCTTGATTGGTTTTACGTTACTATTCGTCTTTGTCTTTGATGCCAGTACCAGTAACTCGTTTATTCATCCGATTCATTGGTGGGTTCCCCAACAAGAATTACCAGTCAATCCTGTTCTATGGTGGGGCCGTAATGCTGGCCCTCTGATCATCTTAGCGCTACTAGGCTTCATCCGAGATCGCCGCTACCTGTCGCTTGGCATCGCTGGTCTAGTCATCTTCCTCATAGCCAACTTCTTGAGTTTTCAGCCGTGGCACTACGATAATCTGAAACTACTCACGTATTGGTACATCCTCTGGTCACTACCGGTCACCGCATTAATAGTTAAACTGCCTCGCAAAGTGATTTTGGTATCGATCGTAGCTGTCGGGTTAATGACCGGTGCGGGAGCGGCTGATACTCTATCGATCGCCACTTCGTCTCGTTCAGATGGCCTAATCCTTGCCTCTAAAGATGAGCTTCAGTTCGCCGAGATGGTGCGTCGTGAGTTATTGACTAGACCAAATGCTCTCGTAGTCGCCGCGACAGATCATAATCATCCGGTCGCCTTAGCATCAGGCAGCCGACTCTACCTAGGCTTCGAAGGTTGGATCTGGAGTTACGGGATCGATTATTCAAATCGCTTAAATGAGATTGGTGTGATGTACCGCTTTACGGACGAAGGTCAGCAGTTACTCAAAGATCGAGGCATCGATTACATGGTGCTGAGCCCCCGTGAAGAGAAGAAATTTCAAGCCGCCACAATCGAGCTCACTAGTTATTTCCCCGCCGTCGTTGACTTTGGTGGCTACAAGTTACTCGAAATAAGATAAGAAATCCTCCCATAAACGCAGAGCACCGGACCCCCATGAGGGTCCGGTGCTACTTGTTTGGCCTTTTCCCCATACTACAGGGAGGGGCCGCCGTTCGACGATTCAGCGGATACTGGTCAGGCCGCCGTCCATGGTGTAGACACAGCCGGTGGCATAATTGGCGGCGTCGGAGGCCAGGAAGACAGCCAGTTCGGCGAACGCCTCAGGATTGCCGAGGCGGCCGATCGGCTGGCGAGCCGTGAACTCGTTTCTCACGACCTGCGGATCTACGTTACGTTCCGAGGCAGCAACTTGAATCCGTCCCTCCAGCGACGGAGTCAACACTGTACCGGGCGCGATAACATGCGCTCGGATGTTGTCGCCGACGAAATCCGCTGCAAGGCTACTTACCAATCCCGCCACTGCTTGTTTGGTGATCGAGTAGAGTGCCCGATGCTTGAGGCCGATCATGCCGGCCACGCTACCGGTCACGATGATCACACCACCGCCGGAGTGACGCATCAGGGGCACCGCGTACTTACACGCGATCATCGGGCCCCAGACATTGATCCGCATGGCCCGTTCAAAGGCTTCATAAGTCGCCTTTTCTACGGTGTCTTCCGGCACAATGCCGGCACAAGCATGCACGATATCCAGCCTCTGGTAAATCGCGAAGGCAGTCGCCAGAGCCTGCTCTACCTCCGTATCGACAGAGACATCGCAGACGCGGATCGTGCAACTTCCACCGAGGTCCAGTACCTCCTGGTGCAGGGACATCAAGTGGTCTTGACAGAGGTCTGCCACCATCAGTCTTGCCCCCTCGCGCGCCATGGCGAGAGCCGTCGCTCTGCCCATACCAGCACCGGCGCCAGTGATAAACGCCACTTTCCCCTCCAACCGACCAGGTCGTTCCATGGTCCAACCCTCCCTGTCAAAGCCCTCGATTTGGGCTGTGTTACATATACCTTATATCTCCCTAATTGTCTAGTAGCTCACAAGAAAACCGCCCTTTTAGGGCGGTTTTCTTATCTTAAGTTCGAATTGTTGATTACGGTGCAGCGGTCGCTTGGACTTCGGTCTGAGGTTGGGTCCCGGTCTGAGTTGGCCCATCTTTTTTATATTTCTCGATCGCTTGGACAACCTTCGCGCTATCCTTCATGTCTTCAAAGAATAAGATATGGTCATTGTTGATCTTCATCTCGTCGACAGGAGCGTGAAGCTCGTTACCTAGCTTAACCAGCGAGATCTGTGGTTGGCTGGCAGAAGTTTTTTTGTCATCAGGCTGAGGTGACTGCGCTAACTGGAGATAATAGACATCGGTTAAGGTAGAGTAGTCTTTGCCCTGACTAAAATTGCCAAAATAAACTTGGCCATTAGTCAAGAAGACTGCTTGCTGACCACTCGATTTACCTGAGTCGGCAGCTGTACTCTTGCGACCTGGGAGCAACCCATTGGATGTTACGAACCAACCGATAAGACCTACTACGACTACGATGACGAGAAACGAAACAAGGCTTCTAGTGTTCATGATCCTCCTAGTGGCTAATGTTATTATCGTACTACTTACTTTAACACAAGACAACCACCCGTGCTAGTTCGGCTTTTCCTCAGTCATTATAGAGAGAGCTTGTCGATCTTTTTCCGAGACCGCTTGGTTATACAGTTTTTCAAGCACTAAACGGCTGGCATCGTTACCAGCCGGATCGATCCCTTCTGCTTCGGCAATTCGACCAAGAACCATGCCCACCTTAGCTGCTTTTTCGGCTTGTTCATGGTACTTGGTGTGAAAATCTTCATGACTCAATTTCTCTTGAGCTAACCAGTCCTCAAAAGTCATGCCGTAGCCTTTGGCCTGCATCTCCACCTGACGCTCCATGCGATGAATCTCGTTGTGGATAAACGCCTCGGGTACTTCCAATTTCACCTTTTTGAACAACTCGTCAATAATCATGTCGTAGGTATCGCTTTGGGCCTGAAAGATTTTCTGCTGACGAATGTTCACTTCGACAGCTTCACGCGCCTCAACTTCATCCTTAAAATGGCCAACCTTAAGCCATTCTTCTGAATAGAGTTTTTTTAGTTCTTCAATCGTGCCGTCAATCTCTTTGGCCTCAACCTTGGGATTTACTTTTTTCGGACTAACGCGAATTTTCTGGTAGTCGCCAAGTTTAAACTCAGGCATGATGTCAACTTCAGCGGTGTAAGTAACCGCTGTCGGGATGAGATTTTCCTCGGTTAAGCCTTCCATTTTCTTCACATCGACGGCCGGTTGAGCCACTGGAACAAGATCTTTATGATCAGCCAGAGCACTGTAGTATGAATCCGGTAGTAACAGATCGAGCATTTCGTTTAAGACCGTCGGGTTGCCTGCTTTTTGGATGACCATCGCTTCAGGGGCTTTACCCTTGCGGAAACCTTTAATTTCCACATGCGCTCCGACTTTCTTGACCGCGGCCTTGTAATGCTTATCGATCATATTGGTGTCTACTGTAATTGTCAGTCTGACCCGCGACTTCGGTAGTTTTTCTATTTTTGTTTCCATGACAACCTTTCAGGCTAAATATCAGGTTAGATAGTACCAGATTGGCCTTCACAGGTCAACTAATTGGCAGGGGCGGCCGAGCTCTCTCGGCCGCCCCTAATCGCTCAATAATCGTGTTCCTTTGGCTTGAAAAGCCCTCCTTTCAGTCCCTTGATCTCGGCAACACGGCACCATGAAGACGAATTGGTATTGAGTAATCTCAGGTCTATGGTTGCATCGGCAATCCAAAAACCCATGATCTTCCGTAGTCCTGTCAAGGTGACCTTTAATAGGTCACCTGGGCAAACCGACTGCTTGAGCTTGAAGCTATCGCAACCTGCAAGACGTGGGGTCAGGTTGTTAAGCTCCCCAACTTTGAAACACGTCGCCGCACTACAGAGCATCAGTTGTGCCGCGATCTCGATGCAGAGGACTCCGGGCATGACGCCGAAGTGATCATTAACCCAAGAAGCGTCTGTCGACAGAACAGTCAGGGCTACGACTTCCGTATGTCCTGGTGCCGATGTCAGGGTGAATTCGTAAAGCCACTCGCCTGTATGTGGCCGCTTGTAGGCTCCGAATTCTGACCTCGGTGCTGACAATTCAATACTCATCCTCTTGCCCCCCCCCTTAACAAACCTCAAGATTTGAGATGGTCTGAGTATATCGAAATATATATTTATTTCAATCGGTCAGGGCTTGGAGACCGGGTAGTTCTTTGCCAGCGAGATATTCGAGAGCCGCTCCCCCGCCTGTTGAGATAAAGTCAATTTTTTCTAGGAGGTTAAATTTCTTGAGGGATGCCGCCGTGTCGCCACCGCCGACCATCCGGACCCCTTCGTGCGGCAGGGCTATAGCTTGGGCTAAAGCCTCACTACCTTTGGCGAAGGCAGGGATCTCGGCAATGCCCATGTCCCCTGCCCAAAATACAGTCTGGCTGTCGCTAATAATGGTCGTGTAGAGGTCGATTGTCTGTTTACCGATATCGGCGATTCGCTGACCTTCCCAGACATAATCGAGGGGAATAGCTAACTTGTTGCCACCTTCTTTGAGCAATCTCTTAGCCACCGATATGAGTTCCGGTTGGATGAGCGAATCTTTTATATCGACACCAGAGGCAGAAAGCAACATGTTCGCTACCACCCCGCCAGTCAGAACGGCATCGACATCAGGTAAAAACTGGTCTATCAGTCCTAATTTCTCTTCAACCTTCGCCCCACCGACGATCAAAACAAATGGTGGTTTGGGATCATTCTTCAATAGATCGAGGTGAGCAAGTTCATCGATTAAACGTAATCCTGCATATGCGGGAAGTTTCTTGGTCATACCGACTGTTGAGGCTGTATTACGGTGGGCTGTTGCAAACGATTCGTTCACAAAATAGTCATGCCCTTTGGCTAGCAAATTAACAAATTCAACTTCATCAGCATCCTCACCGGCATCAAACCGAAGATTTTCCAGTAGAACGACGCGCTTAGCTATTTGATAAATAGTAGCTAAAACAGGGCTATCAGACTTCTCTTCACTCACCGTAACGTGCGAGTGTGGGACTAGAAGATGAGATAAACAATGGGCAACAGCTTCAAGCCTAAGCTCCTTCACTACCTTACCTTTCGGCCTGCCCATATGACCGATCAGGGTGACAGAAGCCCCTTCGCCCAACAGATATCGAATCGTCGGCAAGGCAGCGCGTAAGCGCGAGTCATCGACTACTTTCTGACCATCAAGATCTACATCGGTATCGATACGAACCAAAACTGACTTGCCAGTTAAATTTTTGAGCGTCGTCACAGCCTTCATCTATTCGTACCTCAAGGCTTTCAATGGGTTTAGTTTAGATGCCCGGATTGCGGGGTAGAAACCGGTGATTAGGGCAAGGATTATTGGGTAGAGTAACATTGAGAAAAGAAAAAAGTTGGGATATTGAAACAGATTTAATTGTGTACCATCAAAGCGCTTAGCAAGTTCACGCAATAACAGCTCAATTGAATTATCAATCGCGAGCCCCAAAGATATGCCGAAGAGTCCACCCATGAACCCGAGCATGCCTGCCTCCGCTAGGAACAGTTGCTTGATGGCAATATCGGTCACCCCGATAGCCTTCATAATGCCAATCTCCCTGGTTCGTTCAAGCAAGGCGATCGTTAAAGTATTGAACATTCCAATAGCGGCTACAATCAACGAGATTGTACCGAAAACACCAAGACCAATCGTCACATAGCTAAAGACTTTTTTGGCTTGATCGAGCGTCTCAATCAAGCTATCAACTTGATAACCTAGTTTTACTAAATCAGCACTCACTTTGACCACAGCGTCACGATCGGCCGCTACGGCTTTTAAAGCGTTAATCTTGACCGGCCCTTTGGCCGTCATCAGCCGATACGGCAGATAGATAGCCGGGCTATCGATCTTGGCCAAGACACCGACCACAGTAACCCCCTCGATACGGATAAGATCGTTCTGGTTGTTCGGATCTGCATATGCCACCGTAATTTTCTTGCCAATCAATTCGGCAGGATCTTTTACGTCAAACAGTTCAGCAATGCCGGCACTTATATTCATCTCAACAGAATCATCTTTATACCGCTCGCCAGTGGCTAAGGTCAGACCCTCCATATCGAAAAAGTCGATATTAGCCGCAGTTACGCTGACGACCGCCAACTTCTGTTCACTCTCCGCTTGACCCGTCGTGGTCACAACTGGAGTAACCGTCTCAACCCCAGGCATGGCCGCTACTTTCTTCACTGTCTCATCGTTCAGGGCTAAATTGCCGGTGTTACTACCCAAGATGTCGAGCGAAAGTAAGGTTTTTGACTCCACAATCGAACCGATGGTGATATTTTGAATGCCATAGCCAAAGCCGATCAATATGACAATAAAACTGATCGCGATCCCAATCCCACCGATCGTTAAGGAGCTACGAAGGATATTCGTTCGGATCATTCGGGCAGCGATGCGGAAGATGTCAATTAAGCGCATTAAGTCGCCTCATGATTAGTAGGTAGGGTTGGTTTGGGCAGATTAGATTCAATAGGCTTGCTTTGGTTGATAACAGGTTTAGATGTGATTGATGGTTGTTCATTCGGCATATTTTTTGCCAAATCAGTTACTGGCTGTGGTTTAATCGCACTGGGACTATTTATGTTAGATGGTGGGCTAATCGGAACTTCGGTATGCCTCAATTGGTCAGCGTGTTCATCAGGATCACCAATATATTGGGAGAGCTCTGTTGGATGTTCAGTTTGTAGAATTCTGGGTTTAGGATGAGGCTTACCGTCTTTATATTCTTCTTTGACAATCTGTCCATCTTGAACGTAGAGGATGCGTGAGGCGAATGCGAGCTGTTCAGGGTTATGAGTCACCATGACAATCGTATGGCCATCTTTATTGAGTTCAGCAAAGATCTGCATCACATCAGCGGCGGCTTTGCTATCAAGGTTGCCGGTCGGTTCATCAACCAGCAGGAAGTACGGATTATTAACCAAGGCTCGGGCAATGGCCGCTCGCTGTTGCTCACCACCAGAGAGTTCATTTGGCAAGCGATCCGGATATGCTTCAAGACCAAATAGTTTCAGTAGGCGGAGCGCTCGTTTGCGACGAAGTTTGTAACGTACTCCGTTGGCTGTCTGAGGTAAAGCGATATTTTCCCATACCTTAAGCGACTTAATGTTATTGAACGATTGAAAGACCATGCCCATCCGCATGCGATGGTAACGAGCTAACTGATTACTATCGAAGTGTGCTAAGTCGCGACGGCGTACCATGACTCGACCGGCTGATGGGCTTTCCAGACCGGCTAATAGGTTCAAGAGAGATGACTTGCCACTCCCAGAAGGACCGAACAGCGTGACAAATTCCCCATCGTAGATATCGAAGGAGACATTGCGTAGTACCAACTGATCATACGCTAAAGGATTCTCGCCGTACGACTTAGAGACAAATTCAACTGAGATAAGGGGTCGCTTGTGGGGGGGCGGTTTTTCTGCCATATTATTGGAATTTCTTAACTAAAGCGAATAGCCAACCGAAAGCGCTGGCAAAATTAGCAGCCAATAACGCAAAGATGGATTGGGTGGCTTTAGGTGTCCGGAAGGTAATATCTTTCGTACCTTGGTTGCCAGCAGAGTCGACCGCTTGAGCAGTCATCGTATACAGTGTCGATGGTTTTAACTCGGTACCCACCACGGTGTGCGTGTTGGTCAAGACGTCGGTGCCTGGGAGCTCTAGAGGCTGCTCATTCCGGCCTTTTCGGGTGATTGATACTGATCCCTTGGCTGGCTCGTTGGTCTTCCAAGTCGCAATGAATGTAATTTTGTCACTGGTCCGACTTGTGGTGACTTGCAAGTCAGTAATCTCTGGCGGGATAGTGTCTTTGGGCGTCACAAACGATTGGTCCTTTCTCTCACCTTGCTTGCCGCCTTGATCGGTGATGACTACTCGATAATCATAGCGTGTCTCACCAATCAATCCGCCAATCGGTAGATTCGTTTCTGCCGAATAATCAGAATTGGCCACCGATAATTCTTTAACCTCGGCAGAGGCATCAGATTGTCGATAATAGATAACTTTTGAAGTTGGCGTGTTACTCTTCACGACCATGGTCACTTTATTAGCCGAATCCGGTTTGACATTGATAGATTCAATAGCTGGTAGGAAGGTAGTAGTGAAAGTGAAGTCGCTCGAGAGCGCTTCCCCTCCTTTTTCATTCTGGACTTTGATCCTCAGGTGATACTCCGTCCCGGCAGATAGAGTCTCAAGCTTCACGGTATGTTTCGTTGTAAAGGCAGAAGACGGTGAAGTGACTAAACGACCATAGGCAGTCGATGTTCCAATTTGAATTGTATAGCGACTAAAATCAGCTGTCTCAAAGTTCAGCAGAGCCGAATCGTAGGTGATATCGGTGATCTTGATCGACTTGATCCCGGCTTCTGCGGTCGTGGTGAATGTCTTGTCAACCGATTCAGCCCGGCTACCATTGGCATCGAGCGAAACAACTTTGAAATGATAGGTTGTTTCAGAGAGCAACCCAAATACGGTCACCGTGTGAAGAAGTGTACGCAGCGATGAACCGGTTTCACTGCCGTAGGCATTGGTAGTGCCGTATTGAACAGTTGATGTCGACAATTTATCGGTCGTCCATGTAATTGTCGCTTCGTTAGCCTTAATTTCTGTAACCAATGGGCCAGTGGAAGAGATGACAGGTGCGACCGTCACTTCATTATTTTGCAGTACAAAAATATCGCCGATTGCCACATCGACAAACTGATGGTTTGTAGAGTCGAGTGACACTTGTCCGAAAGCCACAGCCGGCACAAGTATCAGACACATACATAATATGGAAGTAATGTACCTCCGGAAGTAGCGCATCCCGCTCCTATTTGTATGTATTATAGCAAACATCTGGCCACTTAGGCGGCTTTCTTACGGTTCACCATGTCTTTAAGTTTGGCGCTCGGTCGAAATTTCACTAAAGTTAGTGAAGGCAAGCTGATGGCTTCCTTAGAAGTAGGGTGAGCAGTCGTTCGTTCTTTGTGCTTAACTAAGTAGAAAGTTCCGAAATTATTAAGTGCCACCCTATTGCCCTTCTCGAGATCATTGGTGATGGTCGAAAAGAGCGCGTCCACAAACTCACTCGCTACATCCTTCGGTGCCTTGGTACGCGCCACCAGTTCTGCAACTAATTTTGGCTTATTCGTATCCCCTCCTTTGTCTAGAACAATTGATACTATGTCTCTTTATTATAAGGTAATTCTCTGTTAAAATGAAGTTCGTCTCTACCCCTATACGCCCTCATAGCTCAACGGATAGAGTAGCCCCGTCCTAAGGGGATGATAGAGGTTCGACTCCTTTTGAGGGCGCCATTACAAGTTTTCAGATATCAGGTATCAGATCCGATACTGAAACCTGACAACTGAAAACTGATAACTCGTAAACGGGGTGTAGCGCAGTTGGTAGCGCGCGGGATTCGGGTTCCCGAGGTCGAGAGTTCGAGTCTCTCCACCCCGACCATTCACTCCGAGCAAGGTGAGAAGCACCTTCGCCAAGGCTTTGGGTGACTGGCAGATAAGAGATCAAAAAACTAGTAAAACAACTTGTTAACCTGTAAACTAGTAACTAGATAATAAGCTATGCGGGTATCGTATAACGGCTATTATGTCTGCTTTCCAAGCAGAACACGCGGGTTCGACTCCCGCTACCCGCTCCAACACAAGATATCTGATTTCAACTGTCAGTTTTCAGAGCACCAAAAAAAGTCCGCTAAATGCGGACTTTTTTTGGTTTACAGTACCAATCGATAATTCTCTTACTCAATCTCCCGTTTCACGAGTTCAATATGCGTCGCCTTGCCAGTTTCTGCGTCGATGTCGACGATAACCCCAGAAAGGATGATGGCGCCACTAGCAACCTCCCCTTTCCACGGCAAGCTCGTCAAATAACTGTTGACAATAATATCTTTATCAACCCCGAGCACGCCATCGCGCGGGCCGGTCATGCCTGCATCAGTCAAGGCGCCCGTACCGCCAGCTAAGATTCGTGCGTCATTCGTCTGGACATGGGTATGGGTACCAACAACCATGCTCGCTCGGCCATCAACATAAAACGCAAAAGCGATCTTCTCGCTGGTTACTTCGCCGTGGAAGTCGATAAATACTATTTTGGGACAATTAGCTTCGGCTAAAATAGTATCAATCACATCGAATGGTGAGTTCGTCTTCTGTTTCATGAAGACTTGGCCCATGAGGTTGATCACTCGGACTCGGTTCTGGCCAGCCATAATATCGACATAACCCTTCCCCGGGTCTTTGGCCGGAAAGTTAGCTGGTCGAAGTAGTGGTTCGGCCTTCGTTTCAATTATGGGAATAATATCCGACTTGTCCCAGACATGATTCCCGGTCGTCATGCAATCGATCCCGTAATCCATTACCTCGCGGTAAGTATCGGCAGTCAACCCAAAACCAGAAGCCATGTTTTCACCGTTAGCGATTACCATGTCAGACTTGTATTCAGTTATCAATTGTGGCAGAAGCTCACGAATTGCTCGCCGGCCAGGTCGGCCGTTGATGTCACCGATAAAAAGAATTTTCATTACTTCTCTATTTCTAGGAGAGGTTACTTGGCGTATTCGGTGGCACGGGTTTCACGAATTACGTTGACTTTAATCATGCCCGGATATTGCAGGTCATCTTCAATCTTTTTAGCGATCTCGCGGGCTAATTTTAGGGCGCCGAGGTCGTCAATCTCGTCTGGCTTGACGATGATCCGCACCTCCCGGCCAGCTTGAATCGCAAAGGTTTTTTCGACGCCAGGGAAGCTGTTGGCGATATTTTCAAGTTCAGTAAGCCGTTTTACATATTGCTCGAAGCTATCACGCCTGGCACCTGGACGAGCGCCCGAGATGGCATCAGCGGCTTTAACGATAATCGCTTCAACGCTCTTTGGCTCGATGTCACCGTGGTGGGCACCGATCGCGTTAACGACAATCTCACTCATCCCGTACTTGCGAGCGATATCCATGGAGATGTGGTGGTGGGCACCGGGTATATCGTGGTCAAGGGCCTTACCGATGTCGTGCATCAATGCGGCTTTTTTGCTAATGTTGACGTCTGCTCCAAGCTCAGCGGCAAGCATGCCAGCGATATGGGCCATTTCAACTGAGTGACGTAACACGTTCTGACCATAAGAAGTGCGAAATTTTAAGCGGCCAAGAATCTTCAAGACATCGGCGTGTAAGCCAGGCACACCGGCTTCGAAGGCGGCGGCTTCCCCTGCTTCACGGATCTCTTTACTGACTTCTTCCTGGGCCTTTTTGACTTGCTCTTCGATTGAATTAACATTGATTCGACCGTCGGCGACTAATCGTTCAAGAGCGACCTTAGCCACATGGCGGCGGACGGGGTCAAAACAGCTGACAGTCACCAGGTCAGGGGTTTCGTCAATCATTAGGTCGGTTCCTGACACTTTCTCAAAGTGCTGGATATTGCGACCTTCTTTACCAATAATCCGACCCTTCATTTCTTCGTTCGGAATCTGAACCGTGGCAGTCACCTGCTCGGTGGTATGCTCACTGGCTAGTCGTTCGATGACTGTTGAGAGGATCTTGCGAGCTAGTTTCTCACTCTCTTCTTGAAGGGCTTCCTTGGAGTCTTTAATTTTCTTAACTAAGTCATCCTTATAGTCCTTCTCAATCTGTTCAAGCAGCAAGTCACGAGCATCTTCTTTTTTCAATTTCGAGACCTTTTCTAGTTCGGCAGTGCGCGCCGTATTGGCCTCGGCTAATTTGGATTTCAACTCATCGGCAGCTCTGTTCTTCGACTCAAGCTCAGCTCGCTCTTTCTCGGCGGTTTCCATGCGGCGATCAACTGTCTCTTCTCGGCGCATCAGGTTCTTTTCTATCTCATCGAGCCGCTTTCGTTTCTCATCCTCATCTTTCTTGGCATCTTCCTTAATCTTCAGCGCCTCGTTTTTCGCCGTTAATAATATCTCCTTCTGCTTAGTCTCAAGTTCAAGGTCACCTTTCGCTGACAGCGCTTTACGGATAACAAACCCGGCACCAAGTCCGACAATCAATGCCGCAACCGAGGCTAATATTGTTGGCAACATAACATAATCCTTTCAGTTAATAACGCTGAAAAGACTCGTTGTAACTTGAGAACAGCTTCGACAATGCTATCAAAAAGCTAGGTATCCGTATCCTAGTTGGCTACAAAACCTGTTAACTGTCGATATTTCAATTGATCGATGTGTACCATAGAAGTGTTGTTTCAAAAGTTAGCGGAGAGTCTTTTCAAGACATATTACCTTAGATGACTAGACCTGATTATACGTCAAAGTCAGAGTATAGTCAATTACAGTCGAAATGATTAGAAGCATGAAGTACTTAAGACCTACCAGCTAGATACTGTTCGTAGATCTCGCTGGCAGTCATCGCACGATTCATAAGCCTTACGTCATCAATAAATCCGCTAACAAAGTAGTTAGTCGTAAACATATTCAGACGGTTTGAACCGATGGCGAAATCTGCTATATCATCTGTCTTGATTACGTTAACTGTTGACTGACTCGATTGTCCAACAACTTTTCCATCAACATATATTCGAAGGTTATTTGATCCTGTCGTCCCGTCCCAGGTGCCAACAGCATGATGCCATAAACCATCGTTATACATTGAGCCAGTAGTCACAGTCTCGGTTGACACACCACCGTCATCACAAATTGAATAAGAAAGTCCACCTGAGCCAACAGCTTGCCAATGTAGATATGATTGGCAACTGCTGTTAGCTGTTGACAGCTTTCCTGCTAGTCCCGTACCAGTTGCAATAGTTTCACTGTTTCTAAACCAAGCACTCAGCGTAGTCGCACCGGCGCTATCTAAACTATTATAATCGTTGTTATATAAGAAGTATTTACCAGAAGTATCAGTACTACTGGCAAAACGAAGGCCGCCTTTGTAAATGCCCTCTGTATTATGGGTCACAGCCGGTGAACCATACTGTGACAGAGCTTCATTTGTCCCAGCAGAATCAGCGAATGTGCCGCTGTCTTCATCAAGTTTCCACCATCCCAGACAAGAGTTGTCGCAAGGATAAGGTTCAGAGCCTGCATATAAGGTAACAACTTCAGTGGATGTGAGAGCAGCATTATAGATCCGGACATCATCAATCGTACCGTAGAAATAGTTTGTTGAGTTAGTACCTTGTTTACCAATTCTTGCTGCATCAGCACTATTATACATCACGTCAGTTTCGTTCGTATCAGTCCCAAGCGATACTCCGTTTACAAAGAGTTCGACTGTATCAGTTGAGTCTTTAAATGTCCCGACTACATGATACCAAAGACCTGTCGAAAACCCCGTAGAATAAGTCTTCGTATGCCACGTACCACCGACAAGGAAAGCAAGTGAGCCCGTACCACAATCACTGCCATTAAATCCTTGAGTAAATATAAAGTCAGTAGTAGCTGCACTCGCCCCATCGCCTTTGGCTACGACCGTGTTACAAACACTCGCCACCGTTGTAGGCTTTATCCAAGCAGATACGCTGATATCGGTTGCTTCAATGTCGGCAGCCAGTGTTATATATTGACTTGAGCCACTGAAGCTATAGGCTTGACCAAACTTGCCTCCCGTCACGGTAGCGCCAGTGACCGTCGCCGGTGATGTCGCATGGCGAATAGAATCCAAGCGGTTAAAGCTCGCGGCTTCGTCTAGGGTCCACCAAGAGACTAGGCTAGATTGCAGGCCATTGTTAAGCTGGTTGTAGGTTAAGCCTTTACCCGAAGCGTAGAGTAATGATCGCTCGGTAGAAGACAATATTCGACTCCACAAACCTGTCTCATCGACATATCCTTCTAGACCATTCGAACCACCCGAGTCGAGACCGATCCGGAAGTTATTGGTGTAATCACCCCGGGCTGTGACACTGCTTTGGGAGTCGGCCGTTGAACCATTGATCGAGATGTAGCTTGTAGTGACTGTGGCATCGTACCATGCTACGATATGATACCACTCGTTAATAGCTGGTACACCTAAAGTATCGGCGCTCACAGTAGCCGAACCCGAACCACTACCCATCCGGAATTTGAACCGAGAGTTAGCAGCGGTCGCATTGTAATCGTAATAAACTAAGTACTCTGTATCATTATCGCCCAAGTTACCCTTGCCGGCAATTGCATAATCCGCGGCAATAGCTGTTAAGTAAACCCAAGTGGAGACGGCGAAACTGCCTGTGGCAACACTTAAAGAAGCATTATCGCCAATACTCAAGTACGGGGTACCACCAGTAAAAGTCGCCGCATTATTGGTCGTATGTTGAGTAACCCCATTAGATCTCCCTGGTGTACCTGTGGCTCCTAGGATATTGCCAGTTGCTAAAGCTGAGTCAGCTCGACTAGTATCGCCGTTCTCTTCTAACTCCCAGTAAGATACGATACTTGTGGCTAAGCCAGCCCCCTGCATATCAGCATATGTCATACCTTTGCCGGAATTATATAGGGTAGTAATCTCACTGCTCGAAAGGGCTCGCTTCCAGAAACCAACTGAGTCAATCGTCCCCTTAAAATAGTTACCACCATTCTGGGTACAAATCTGAAAGTTTGCCGCCGCATCGACTGGATTACCGGAAAAAGATGTTGTATCGGCTGTTCCAGCATTTACCGAGAGACCAATATTAGTACCATCATAATAACCGACAAGGAAATACCAGGTATTAATTGCGCCCGCCCCAAAATTATTACCAACGACATAGTAATATGTACTGTTGGTACTTTTTACCTGCCAGTTAAACCGATTTGCTCGATCACCACCAAAATCGTTTGATAGATACATCAGGCTATATTCATTATTTGAACCGTTATCCTGCTTATTAATAAAGACTGGGCTACCGGAGTTAACGAAGTTCGTGGTGTCGGTCGCATATACCCATGCAGCAAAAGTAAAGTTAGTCGCGCCAGTGGAGACATTGGCATTGTCAGCGGTCGAAACGTATTGTCCCGTGTTACATGTAATTCCTTGTCGGGGAGTCACTTCAGCCATACCGGCACTTGAGTTGGTAAGATCGTTACCGGTATTTACTAAACTGTCCTTACCGTCACCGTCTAAACGGTAGTAGGCTGATAGATTCGCTCCGGCTGCCATAGCTGGCTGGCGCATGGCGTGGCCGACATTGCCGAGTGAGCTACCGTTCGATCCACCACCAGAGGCGGCGCTCCCGATCCGACCACCAATAAAGGCAGAAACCTGCTGGTAGGTCGTTTTACCGAAAACACTGCCAAAGATTAAAACAAAGATCAAACAGTAATATAATACTTTTCGAAGAGCCGCCTTCGGAGTAATAAAGCTTAATAGATCGGCACCTTGTTCAAAGTAACGCCAAACTGTTATTAATACTGATTGAAAGAAACGTAGTATATCCATATTAACTACCTGTAATAAACTTAACTTTGGTCATTAGAATAAGTGCATCAGGGTCTAAATCGTCGGCAGCATTGTTAGCATCTCGGTTGATCTTTAGATTGAGAACTTCACCAGCATTGATCGACGGGCTAGTCAGGGTAATCGTCGAGCTGTTCAGACCGTAGGCTGTGGTAGACGCTGTTGTGGTCACACTACTGGTTGAACTCAATGAGACAGTGTTAAAGTTGACTGCCGAGCCGCCAACCACATAACTGGCATCGAAGACTGCTTCTTCACTTGCGGTAGTATTGTTGGCAATCCAATAAATTGTCAATTCAATGTTCGAACCAGAGACATAGTTACCAGGCATTTTAAATTGGTAGTTAAATGATTCATCGGTAGTCGGATCACAATCATTAGTCTTATAAGCAAAGTTCGTACCACTTTGGGTAGTAGCGGTACAACCATTGCTCGCTGGCACAGCGGCATCGTCAGACAGCAAGGTGATCTCACTGTTCGGTCGAGCATTACCGGCGAAACTAATCGCCCCAGCGCTATCGATCGTCGTATAGTTAGACGTTCCACCGTCCCCGATCTTCACGCCACCAGTGGCACCGGTGTAGATTTTAGTAGTCGAAGTGGTGTAAGTGCTACCGATTGCGATAGTCTGGGTGCCAGTTGTCGGCGTGCCAGTACCAATATTGATCGTGGTATTCGCGCCAGCGGCACCCGTCGCGATATTGACTGTCTGTGCGACCGTATTGACGCCGGTGCCTATATTAATTGTATTACCACCTGTACCCGTCCCAATGTTTAAAGTAGCCTGGGTATTGCCAGTTACCAATGCCAATGTTGTAACTGCGCCACCAACATTAAGGGTTGTAGTTGTGGTATTGAAGAGAGCAACTGTGGTTTGGTCGGAGACAACCGTCGTCCCACCAGTAATCTGCAGCGTAGTCGCACCGATATTGAGTGTACCGTTAGTATTGTTGTCGATCGTTTCACCATTTTGCAGACTAATATCTGTCGTCGTTGAGGTGCTGGAAAGATTAATACCAGTAGTGGCCGCCCCAGAGATTAAGATGCCGGTGGTAGTCGTACCACTAATTTCAATACCGGTCGTAGCCGACCCGGTCTTGATTGCTGTATTGGCGGTACCAGCGCCGGAAATATTAGCGATATTGATCCCAAAGTTATTTGTGCCCGCACCGGAAATTGCACCGATATTCAAACCATAGTTATCGGTCGCTGTGGCAGTATTGGCACCGAGATTTACGCCATAAGAGACTGTGCCGGCACCGGAGACCGCACCACTATTGATCCCACCGAATGTCGCCGATGTAGCCCCGGCCACTGCCCCAAGATCGAGCTGGTAGTTAGTACCTGAAGCGACAGAGGTGAGGGTTCCCGATTTGACACCATACACAGAAGATCCAGAGCCGCCGGTTAAGGTACCAAGTAAGATACCATAGTTATTGCTGGTCGCACCGGAAATGTTGCCAATATTTATGCCATAGTTAGTAGCCGCCGCTCCGGAGATTGCTCCTAGACTGACTCCGGTGTTACTGGTCCCAGTCGAGGAGATTGCGCCCGTGATGATTGCCGCGTTGGTGCTTGAAGCCGCAGTTCCACTGATTGTCCCAAGATTTATGCCAGCATTGGTTGCCGAGGCGATTGCCGTAATATTGCCGGCATTCACTTGATAGTTCGAGGTCGTTCCACCAGTTAACGTGCCAAGGTTGACGCCAGCATTGGTAGCACCAGTCGAGGAAATATTACCTACCGTCAGGCCCCGAGCCGTTGCTCCGCTACCCGAGATAGCCCCAACATCGACACCCACATTGGCGGTCGTACCCGACAAAGCCCCGATTGCTAAGGCCGTTGAGGTAGCCGATGACATGGCGGCTACTTCCAAGCCTTTACTAATTGTCCCACCGGTTGCCGTAAAGAGACCGGCGACGTTGGTCGAGCTTGTACCAGTGTGGGTGTTGGCAACCTGTAGGCCGTAGCTAGTAATACTGGATGTAGCATTGGCACCAGCGGTCGCAACATTTAGCGCAGTCTGACTTGCTCCCGCCGCCGTACCAGAGACCTGAATATCCACCAACTTTCCGGTAGTCAGTGAAGAGGATGTCGCCAATAGCGCGATACCAGCAGTTAATGAGTTTGCCGTGTAGGTAAGCCCGGTTGTCGTGTCACCAGTAAAGGTCTGGCTCCAGGTGTTGGTTGTTTGGTTGAGAGTGAGAGCCGCGTCCAAATCCAAGGTGTCTTGCAATTCAGTGAAGTCCAATGAGTCGGCTGTAACTAGACCAGAACATGCTGTCCAAGTCGGTGCGGAACCAGTATTGCCAACCAGACATTCGCCAGTCGCCCCGGCCGCTGTGGCAGCCACAGCACTCGTCCCATTGCCGTAAAGTACACCTTTAGAGGTTAAGGTGGATGCCCCGGTACCACCTTGAGCCACATTGACTGCGGTGAAGCCCGTGGTTAACGAACCAGCAGCCAAGGCGCCGGTCCCGGTGATTGCCGTCGCGACTGCGTCGTCAGCGTCAACTAAGGCGGCATCTTTACCGTCTAACCGATCAAGTTCAGTGGAAGCGATCGTGGCCGAGCCAGTGATAATATTGTTCGCGCCGATATTGATAGCGTTGGTAATCTCGGCGTCAGACACATCGAGCGCATCGACAATTGAATCGGCCGTGGTAGCCCGTATCAAGATACCGTCTGTTAGATCAATGTCGGTCGCTTGGAGGTTCTCGATGATGATACCCGAGTTGACCACGCCAGCGCCAGCATCGTTCGCGCTGATATATACACCTGTTCCAGCGGCATTGGTGTCGGAGTTCGTAATATCGATATGTGTACCGTAGACAATATCGGTCGCGGTAGTGTCGTCTTGAATAGTCAGGTCGAGCTGTATGCCCCGGATCGTGTCGCTGGCGTCGTCGTCGATGGCAGTTAATGCGATGTTGATAGCTTCGGCAGCTGTAGTTGAGGTATCGAAGTCGAGATCGATTACACCACTCGTAGTAGTATTGTCTGTAGTAGCCGCGTTGATTACAATCTGACCGTCCGCTACTAAGGTGGCACTGATATCATCGCTCGAGGAAAGGATGATATCGCCAGTACCTGACTGTATGGTAGTTATTGAGGTACTATTGGTCGAACCGACACTTAACGTTTTTACGGCCGATCCGGTCGAAATATTGATCGTCTCCGCCGAGGCATCGTCACCGATCGCGATGGTACCTGTTGTACCAGAATTGATGGTTAAGTTACTGGCTGAACCGGTTGCCAGAGTACCTGCCCCGACAAAAGTTAGATCGTTAATGTCAAGGCTCGTTGATTCAACCAATAAGGCGCCCGCATCGCCACCGTCGTTAATCGTGACAGTCCCAGTCGTTCCCGAGACATCGAATTCTGAAAAATCGATAACTGCGGCAGTCCCGACGATCGTATTTGCCCCAACATTAACGGCATTGGCAATCTCGGCGTCGGAAACATCGAGACCATCAGTCAGGACGCCAGCCGCTTGAATCAAGATACCGTCTGCTATGGTCAGATCGGCATCGAGGTCAGCCACCAGTAGCAGTTGACCGGGGTTAGCGGTACCTGAACCAGCCGCCCGCGTAATCGAGACATAACTTGTTGAATCGGTGGCGACTACAATATCAAGGTTTGAATCAGTGGTTGTATTGGCCAAAACGATGTCAATGTCCCGAGCATCCGTAGTGGTGATGCTTGCCCCAGCATCGTAGGCCGCTTGTAGCGTTGATGAACTACCGGAACCGACACAGTTACCGCTCGATAGACAAATATTACCTGTGGCATCAGGGAGTGTGTAGGTTCGAGCCCCGGTTAGATTAGCAATTGTTAACGTACCATCACCATCTGCGTCGTTGAAGTAAAGGGTGGTACCAGCAGTACCAGTAAAGGCCGCTCCACTGGTCACATCACCAACTGCCGTAATATCACCCACCCCTGAACCACCCGTACATAGCGACCAAGTTGGGACCCCACTACTACTTAACAGACAGTACCCATCGGTACCAGCGGCGGTTACTTGAACTGCCCCAGTGCCATTGCCGTAAAGGACACCGTTGGTGGTAAACGTTGCCGCTCCTGTACCGCCGTAAGCGACACCAACGGTGTTACCTTGCCAAGTAGCGTTGGTCACAACACCCGAACCATCGACGTCAAAACTATTGAAGTTGATGGTTGGTGTCGTACCCAGGATTACATTTGCCCCGACATTAAGCGCGTTGGTAATCTCAGCGTCTGAAACATCAAGAGCATCAACTAGTGAACCATCGGTGGTCGCTTGGACGAGGATACCATCAGTAAGGTCGATGTCAGTTGCCTGGAGATTTTGAATCAGTAAGCCGGCTGTGGCCGCTTGGCCGCCAGCGTCCTCGGCAGTAATGGCCAGTCCGTAGGTTGTCGATGAAGCATCGTCAGCCGTAAGACCAATATATTGGCCGTACGCCACTTGCGAATGCCCAGCATCGGTATCGACTGTTAGATCGATCTTTTGGGCGTAGACACCAGCCAGACTACTGGCTGCATCTCCTACCTGATAATCAATACTCGAACCGATATTACCATCAGTTACGGTGTCAATATCGAGGTTAACAACCCCAGTTGTCGTCGTATTATCGGTTGTAGTCGCATCCACAGATAATGCACCACCAGCGGCAAATGTCCAGCTGTGGCTGCCGGTCCAGGTGAAGGCAGTAGCTTGATTGACGGCAATTGCATCGGCCGCGACTGAAATGCCCGTCCCCGAACCAACATTCAAGGTCACATCGGGACCAGTTTCACTCGTTCCGGTTAAACCTGCTCCGGCCGTGACAGATGTAACATCCCCCACTCCTGAGCCAGAAGTACAAGCCGCCCAAGTCGGCACACTACTGGCGCTCACCAGACATTGGCCATCGCTGGCTGGAGCAGAGGTGGCGAGAATAGCACTCGTTGTATTACCGTAGAGGACGCCACCGGCCGTGAAAGTTGTTGCCCCAGTACCACCTCTAGCTACGACTACGGTAGTAAAGCCGGCAGCTAATGAACCGGCGGCCAGGGCCCCGGTACCGGTGATGGCCGTTGCTACCGTATCGTCAGTGTCGACAAGGGTCGTATGATCGTTTAAAAGGTTAAGTTCAGTAGCGCTTAACGATGTCCCACCTAGGATAATTGTCGAGGATGAGCTACCGACGATACTCGTAATATCTGTTGAGTTACCAAGGGTGATTGTGTCAGTTGCCCCAGCATCGATATCTAAGTATAGTCGACTATTCGTTGCATTGAGGAGCTGGAAGACATTATCTGTCGCGTCAGTTAGAGTGAAATCGGCGTTGTCCGAAAGGAAGGTCAGATTACCGGTTGCATTACCAATTGCTACATCGGCGCCAGCCGTCGTATCGGCAATATTGGCTGCGCCATCGATGTCGACTGAATCTTCGATCTTCAAACCATAATCCCACGACGTTCCGGCCTGGTAAATGGCGATCTCTTCAGCCTCGGCATCGCCGGAGCTAAGGTTAGCAACATGGATCCCGTAGACCTTATCGGATGAGGCCGAGTGGTTAGCACTTGTCGCAGTTACTTGTAAACCGCTATAAACGTCCGAACCATCGCCAGCGCCAGCAGTAAGACTAATTGCCAGTCCTTGCTCGGTGGCGGCAGCGGCAGCCGTTTTAGTAATATTTACCTCATCAGCCGCATCGAGCGTAACGTTGAGGTCGCCGCCGCTGAGGTCGAGATCACCATCGGTAACCAGGATATCACCGGCTGTCAGAGTCAAGGCATCAGTGCCGTCAGCTACCCCAGTGATTGTCACCGCACCACCAGTCGAACTAACTTGGAAGAGATCGCCACTACCGACTGTCAACAAAGCAGCGGGCGAACTGTCGCCGATGCCGACATTGGAAGTTAAGATATTGACGTAATCAGTCGCCTGATCATCGAAGGCAATCCTACCAGCCGAGGAGCCGAGACCGAGCCAGTCATCGTCAGCAGTTGTGTCACCAAAGGCGACTCCAGAAGTCATGGAACCGACGGCAGTGACATCGCCCACGCCCGAACCACCTGTACAAAGCGACCAAGTTGGTACACCACTGCTACTTAAGAGACAGTAGCCATCAGACCCTGCTGACGTTGCCTGGATAGCTCCGGTTCCATTGCCATATAGAACACCATTGCTTGTAAAACTGGTTGCGCCTGTACCACCGTTAGCCACAGTCAAGGCGGTGTCGAGCGTTAAGGCACCCGTGACATGGAACGTGCCAGAGACATCGAGCTTGTAACTTGGCGTAGCGGTACCGATCCCGACGTTGGCGGTCAAGATATTCACTTCATCTGTCGCCTGGTCATCGAACTCAATTCGGCCGGCCGAATCACCCAGACCGAGCCAGTCATCGTCAGCTGTTGTGTCACCAAAGGCTACCCCAGAAGCCATCGAGCCGACAGAGGTAATATCACCACTGGAGGAACAGTTACTTGAGGAGTCACAGATTTCACGACTTCCCCAGTAAAGTGAACCAGTTGGTGAACTAGCTGCAGCAGTCGTATGGAGGATATTGTTGGCACCAGTCGCCCCTAGTCGGATCGCACCCTGAACATCGAGCTTCGAGCCAGGCGTCGAGGTCCCTATCCCGACACTATCGCCAGATGTTGAGAGGATGACATAACTCCCACTATGGGACCAGCCGGTATCGGTTGCAGCAGTTGCCCAACTTAATTGACCTGCGCCGTCAGTTGTTAAGACTTGACTGGCTGAGCCGTCGGTGTTGGGCAATTTCCAAGTCAGACTGCTCGCGATGCTATCTGACGATTTTAAACCGACATAGTTCGTCCCGTTCGCGGTTAATTCATAAAATCGGATCTCGCCAGTATTGCCGGCAGAAGACCCAAATGGATTGACTGCAACCGCTTCCGCACTAGCAGGATTGATGGTCAGGCTCGAACCTGTGAATGTACCAGCGATACTAAGATTGCCGGAACTATTTAAAGCAATGATATTGTTGGCACTGGTTCCTACCGATTTGCCGCCGAGAGTATTTGCATTGAAGGCACTGGGTACCGATTGAAGTCGCTTACGAGGGACCATCGGACTATCTGAACCAACTTGAGCCTCTAGATAATATGAGTCATTCTCAAACAACAAGTCACTCGGGAAGGCGGTGACGGAACCAAGGCTTGCTACGACCGTTCCGCCGGTCACGGTGATCGTTTGGGTCTCAGTCCATGCGGCCGTTCCACCGGTTAAAGCAGTAAAGATGCGGAAAGTAATGCTGTAAGCACCGTCAGTCGCTAAGGCCTCACCGCCAGCCGTCCTCAACCGAGCCGAGAACGGGATCCGACGGATACTTTCACCATAGGCTTTGGGTGGTAGTAGACCAGCAAAGAGACAAACCAAAAGTACTGTCGCGAGAGACCGGAACAGTGTTTTAAGGAATTGGTGTTTTATCTTATTCACATTCGAATAAGAGGTCGTCAATCACCCTCCTTGAGATATGTACGTAGTTATATAATATCAACGCCCATATATAATGTAAAGTTTTTAATATGGTTTAGGCAGGGCGCTTTGAATCTGTTAAAGTGTTTTAATTGACAGTCGGACGGAAGCTCAATAAGTGCTCGAACTTGTGGGATAACTACATTTCATAGAAAAAACCGTTGTCAAGCAGGTTTTCAACAGGGCTGAGTGCTGTTTAGAAAATTACGACGCTAGGCCTAGATGAGCACTGGGAGCGTTGGTGCGGTAAACGATGTAATGTGTAAAAGTTGGGACACACGTTAAACGGAACGAAGAAAAAAGTTGATGTTCAGACATACATCAATAGAACGTATGTTCCTACATTCCCAAGATATTCGCTTTTTGTTCGGTATTATATTAATAATAGCACCGTTGATTTTCTCGGCATGACGTTCGGCTAAAGACCGAACATGTAATCTGCAAAACTACCGGTGAGCGGGGTACGTTTTATACGTTTGTCGGATGAACGTTGAGATCTTATCAAATTCTAAAGGCAGCTAGTCGTTGTTGGTGGAGCGGTAGTTGTCTTGTTTAGGTCAAGGAATCCGTAATTTGGCGATGAACCATAAGGCGTTCGGCCCCAGGAATCGAATACATAGTCGGTTTCGCTTGGGTAGTTAATCGTACCGACAATTTTTCCTTCACTTGAGACACGAACGTAGCGTATCTGGTTTGTCGAGCCTTTCTTAAATAGCATTTTCAGACAGAAGACGAGCGGTTCGTTTGGGGTAATACTGACTCGATAACGCTGGGGGTCAAGCGATGGCAGGAGTTTGGCTCTACCATAAGGCTCTGTGTCGCGCTCATCAGTTAAGATTGTCGTTTGTCGGTCGACTTCTTGATCACGCTCATCGAAGATGACTACTGGTTCACCTATACTCGTCGAAGGTGGATAAAATTTTATCGTCTCAATTGTGATTGCCGCCCCTGCCGGCGCACCCATTCGCCTTCGCAGATCAGCTACATTGGGGGCAACCTTTTTCGTCAAAAACTCGCCCAGCGCCACACCTCGACAGTCATCAAATTTACTCCTAATCGTACAGCCTGGGAGCATATATGGTATGGTCTCGTATTGGAGCGATGCAGACATTGTATCTTTCCAGGTTAGCTGTACTTCAGCCGGGCTTGGTCTTCCAGGACTAACATGTATTACACGATTTGTGGACTGCAGAGCCACCGTACCATTACGGTGATATCGAAAGGCCTGGATGCTGTATGATGCATTTGCTTCAGCAGTATTGAACCTAAATTCGTACTCACCTGGGAAACTTTCGCCTTCTGATTTTTTTAGTTGACGAACAACTCCAGATGATTCATCGGTGGCCTTAACGATAACATTATTCCAATCAGTAACCTCACGACCCACGATCGTTGCCCGAATACGCCATAGTCGGTCCACAACAATATTGACTACGGTCGGGACGATATTGGCATAGGGTTTTGGCTGGATACTCTGACTACAACCATTGCTAGCAAATGGCCTAGAACAAGCCACGACATCAAGAGCAATGTTTGTCGGTAGATAAGTTGACGTATATGTTCCGTCATTGGCAATTTCCACCTCACCATATGGTACATTATTGGCAGAAATCTGAACAGTTCCATTACGAATTAGCTGGCCAGCATCATCTCTCACCGTGCCAGTAATTTTACCGCCCTTTTGACGATCGATCCGGATATTGGTTCCCTGTGGCGCAGCCGCCACGTCAGTTTGAGATTTGTAAATCACAGCAGGGTAGCCATTACGTGTATCAATTTCCGGTAAGAGGACTTTAAACCAGTAGCTTCCTGCCGTTCGGCGTTCGATCTCATCAGCTCGCCAGGCCGGCACGTTACGGAAGAGGAATCTTCCCGAAGTATCTGTCTCGGTTTCTAAGATGTCTTGATAGAATTTGTTGGCTTCGTAACGAACATGAACTCCTGACAATGGTGCTCTGGTTACACTATCGACAACCGTGCCGCAAAGCACCCTTTCTTGGGTGGTTTGGGCAAGTGCTTTAGGAGCGAAATAATCGTGCAGAGGTAGTAAGAATGCACCTGGCCTCACCGGGACTGAATTTGGCGTACCACCGGGTGTTGGGGTAAGGCTTGGACTGGGTGAGGGTGGGGCTGGTTCGACGATAAAGTCGATAGTCGTTTGACCAGGTGGAATAGGTTGGTCATCGTTATTGACGACCCTTTGTCCAGCAGTTAGCTGGGCACGGACTGTATGACGACCGACAGAAGGATTGTTCAGGGTGTAGGTAGCATTTTGACCACTGGTCGTAGCCGGGTAAGCTGTGCCATCAACATAGAACGTGACGCTCTGGCTACCAGTTGTGTTAGTTGGGACGAAGACGTGAGCACCAAGATTGACTTGTAGATTGGGACTACTAGTAAAGTGGGCGTTGTCCAACGGGCTATCGACCACAATCGATGGCTTCCCTGGATCGGGATTATAAAGCCGGACGGTGGCAGTATTGGCTGAACCGATAACAATACCAGACTTGCTTCGAAGCGTTACGGTGACCGTTTTATCGATGTACTGCTGTATATTGGCAATAGCGATAATTGCATAGAATGTACTGCTTCTGACTTTAAACGATCCTGTAGCCGGAGCAATGTCAAAGTTGAGGTCTTGGGCATTCTCTGGCGTAACCGTATAGTCACCCCGACTAGCCGTTCCCGAGACGTCGAATTCGATTGGGGTAACCTCAGCCGTACCGGGAGTAATCATGAACTTAAAGCGACCGGTTTGACTCGGGGTGACGGTGGCTTCGCGTCGATCAGCCAAGACGGAGACAGTTCTATCAATCAAGCATGGCTGACTCACAACCTCGTCGGCTTTGGGTTTAAGATAAGTCGTAATACCTAAAGTAATCCCAATGATTAAAACGACAGCTAGCGCAACAGTCAGCCGCAACGTGCTCCGGGTCATCTTTTCTTGCTCCTTTTGTCGCTTGTTCATGAGTAATACTTAGTATCCCATAGCGTAGTAATGTTTACAAATCACGTCTGTACGATGACAAAAAACAAGTATCAAGCTAGTAGGTGCTCCGGCAAATCGCTAAAAAACTCCTGATATCAAGACTAGCTCCACCGACGAGCAGACCATCAATCGATTCTTGGCTTAAGAACTCACGGGCATTCGCAGACTTAACACTCCCACCATAGAGAACAGGAACAACCTCCAGCTTCGCTCCACCTAAACGATTGAGTAATGCGTGGATTGCCTGACAGACATAGGCAGCATACGACCCGGTCGCTGGCCGGGCAGCGGAGCTCGTAGTTGAGATAGCCCAGACAGGCTCATAGGCTACTACCAATTTCGCTTTTTCCTCATCGGTCAATTTGTGTAGAGCATGACGGATTTGACTAAACATTTCTCGGAAATGAGTTTGGTTAAGGGTCTCTGGTTCATCAAGGTAGGCATCGGCTGGTCGACGTTGCTCGCCCACGCAAAGAATCGGCTTCATACCTTGATCAAGCACCGCCTTAAGTTTTGCGCCTATTTCTAGATCGGTCTCCTGGAAATGTTTTCGCCTCTCCGAGTGACCGATGATTACATATTCAACCAGGCCTTTGAGCATGACTGGCGAGACTTCTCCAGTATAGGCCCCGCTTTGTGTCCAAAAAGCATTCTGAGCACCTAGCTTAAGTTGCTTGGCCGGATGCTGATGGAGTGCTTCAGCAACAGGTACCAGCCAAGGAAATGGCGGGCAGAGTACAACGTCAGCTCCAGAAATATCGTGTAAACCCTTCTTAATGCCATTAGCCAAAATGAGGGCATCAGAAAATGTCGTATTCATCTTCCAGTTAGCGATGATCAATTTATTCATTGTTCTAGAACTCCCTTCTGTAAAGTCTGTAAGGTCTCCAGAGAAGTCTGTCTTAGTGTACTCTGATCGAGTCTGGCGTGAAAACCGAGGCGATTTCTGGCAGTGTACGGTGTTGGACCACAGGTATAGATAGTCAATATCGATTCTGTCGATGGTTCGAGATGAGGATAAGCCTTCTCTTTAGGAACATCCCACTGCTCAAACACGGTGTAGACGTACGTTTGGCCATCATACACTAAGCTAATCTTGTCCCCCTTCTTCAGTTTATCAAGCGAGAAGAAAACCGTAGCCCAGGGGGAAGCATCGGGCCAGAAGCGGTGCCCAGAGATGACGACTCGACCTTGCTCTCCTGGTTTTGAGGAGGCTGGATCATGACCCACACCTTGCAATAAGGCAGTCGGACCAATACCATCGATAATTGGCGCCTCGATTGCTAGATCGTTCGTACCAATGATTAACCTGTTCTCGCTTTTGGTCTTCGCCGTATCAGGCAACGTCGCCTCAATGTAACTTTTCGCCCAAGCCGGCGGCAAGAAAGTAATCGCTGTTGCGTTGATCGCTGCCTTGGCATAGGGAACCCATATTTTTCCCACTAAAACTAAGAACAATAATAAACAAAAAAGACCGATCAGCTTGTGTCTTCGGTAACTCTTGTTATCAGGTTCAGGGGCAATATGATAGTGCATAACTACTAGTTCACTAGTTACTAGTGACTAGCAACTAGTGCTTTGTCTTACGAGTAAGAAAGTACCCAGCGCCAATCATTGAGATAAGCGTCAGCAACATGTAACCTGTCAAGTCGAGACCTGTGCCTTGCACGCTACCGGAACCACCCTTACCTTCTGAGGCATCGGCTACACCATTACCATCAGCATCTGGATCGACGGCATTCTTGACGCCATCACCATCGGTATCATCGGCCGTAGTTGTGGTGGTAGTGGTTGTTGTACCGCCTGCAGCCGATATTTTGTATGCTGCGCTAGTTACGCTAGTCAAAACATCACTACTATCTGCCTGACTAATCACGTTTGAGTCGGTGGTCGAACCAGCTTGGTAATCGATAGTCACGCTGGTCGTGCTCGCCTCTGCCGATGCTTTAAATTTAATCGTTGCCAGCGTTCCACTGCCTGAGTAGCCAGCCGAGCCACCACTCTTAGAACCAGAGAAACTCACCTTGCCAGCCCCGTTGTCTGTACTATTGAACGAGGTTTGAGAGTAAAGTGTGCCGGGACTAATCTGGACACCGGTTGCGGAACTGTTACTATCGACAACCTGGAGTACATTAGGATCGAAACGAACGTAGACGTCAGTCCCACTAGTCGAGATCCCACTCGTATCAAGTTGGATCTTCACTTCGATGGTATCACCCACTGCATAGGTTCCCGATGTCGGCGAAAGTGTCAATGTTGCCGCACTGGCGATAGCTGGAACAGCCAATGCCACAATACATGCTCCAATAACCAGCAGTAGATCATGGGTTAGCCGTTGCATATTAGTCAGTCTGATCATTCCCGATCCTTTCTCCTTCATGGAGCTATTTGACAATCGTGATCTCAAGATTTGTCGCATTGTTTAACAAGTCCCGGCCATCTCCAGCTTTTATGATGTTGGTGTCAGACAGCGATCCTGGAGTATGAGTAAAGCTGATCGTAGACGTGCCGACCGCTTTCGCTTTAAGAGTGATGGTCGCTACTTTGCCTTGGGTAAGCTTAATCGGATTTTCTGTTGGTTGTTGGCTCGTCGAATAGCTGATCAGTCCAGTCGCCAGAGTCGTAACGTTGTGAGGGACCAAATCGAACAACGATCCTGCCCCGATCTGGACACCAGCCGTCACTGTATCAGCATCAACTAGTTCAAATAAAACGGGGTCATAGCGTAAGTCGAGATCAACGCCTGTGGTCAAGTCTTCCCCGGTATCGCCGACTACTTCTACAGTCACTTGCTCACCGACGCTGAGTGATCTTTTACTTGGTACGAGCTCTAAAGTGGCGGTACCGACAGGCACGTCTGTACTGGCGCCGATGTGCTTAGTCGCTGGTCGACGGAAATAGACAAAGCCAGTGGCAAGTAGACCTGCTAAGATAATGATGATGAATGCGACAGTGAATTTATTCAAGTGAACCCTTCTTTAGTTTATAGACGCTAGAATGTTGGCTCGTTAGCGATATCTTCATTGGTAGTAACCACACTCGTAAACCGGCTACCTTCTTTACCCCAGTTAGCCAACATGACGCTAGCGTCGACATTGTTAATTGTTCCATCACCGTTTAGATCGGCTTTGGGGTAATCATTGCCCCAGTTCGAAACAATTTCGAACCAGTCCGCGTTGTTGACCACATTGTCACCTTTGTTGTTATTGCTCTTGTCAATATCACCCCACAGGAAGGGATCTTTGTATTCAAGAATTGCCCGTTGGCCATTGACGTAGGCAAAATCGAAGACCACTGCACTCAAGAAGCCAAGGGGTTTGATAGTAATGTCATAACGACCGTTAGGAATATTCTTAAGCGTTGTCGATAAGGTACCAGACTCGCCTTTTTTATCCCGCACAGTGGTCAATGGAGAATCATCACCAGCTCGATAGAACTGGACATCGAAGAGAGCAGTCTGACTCTGGCGTTTTTCAAGGGTATAGCTAGCGGCGATATTGTTCGTTCCGCTACTGACCTGAACTCGGCTGATATTTGAAAGAGATAAGGGCATATCTAAACCGTCGGCATCAGTGTAAGTAGCGACGGCTTGGTTTTGAATCTCACCCAGTAAATCAGCTCCGACGCTGGTCTTACGGATGAATCGGTTGATACTTAATCCGGCGACCACCAAGATAACTAAGATCACGGTGAGGACGATGAAGCGTGTTTTTTCCCGTTGCGTCATGGGACCCCTCTTTATTGGGCTTACAGCATTATCAATGCAGCAAGTAGCAGAAACTTCTTTATATATTTATAATACCATACTTCCAAAATTGACGTGAAGAGGGCTTACTTCACCGGAAATAAGCTAGTGTTCACGGTAACTGGAATGTCGATAAAACCTGACTCGCCCGCTTTCAATCGCTCAATGGTCCTGGCGACAATTGTCTGGTTTTTGGCAGTGTCGAACCGAATCTCGATGTCATAAAGCTCGGGATTCTCAATGACGACTGCTGGCAATTCAAGTCCCTCGGGAATAACGTCTTGAATTAACAGATCTTTAGCGTCAGCCTCAGTTACCGCGCTACTGGCAGTATTCTCATAGGTAATGCGGTAAAGGAAAGTCTGGCCAGGATTGACGGTTTTGAGCTTCTTGCGTATCGCTTCTTTGATGATCGCACCTGTTTTATCAATATTGCCAGCTAGGGAGTACTTTTCAAGTTTCACGAATGGTTGGTTCTTAGGAGCATAAAGGGCAATTAATCTAGTTTCTACTCCAGGTAGGATATTGATTGCCGCTAATTTATTCTTAACATTCATTGCCGTTTGGACGTAGTAGAGGTCATTGTTTGGCTCAACACAGAAAGCAACAAGGCCCAATTCATCGGGTTCGAAGTCGCCAAAGGTCACGTCGTAGCGACCTGAAGGAAACTCGTCCCGTGCGCCATTAAGTCCTCGCCAAACACCCTGATCATTGGTCGTCTCGTCTTCGGCGTCAAAACCTCCACTAACTTTGGCTTTAACACGTAAACCGACGTTGGGGGCAATTTCTGTTTCATATTGGTTAAAGCAGAGAGAACTCAGAGCGGGTGGTGCGCTAGATGAAGCAGTCGCAGTTGGTGAAGCGCTAGGTGGCAAAGCTGGCCCTGTAGCATTGGGAGTTGGCGTGGCAGATGGTACTCTAAGAACCTTAGTTATAATCGTCATATGACCGGTACTGGAAGCTGTCCCAGAGCCGGTTGGCGTTGGGGTAGGTGTGCCGTCACCCACTGGTGTCGGAGTACCTGACGGAGTAGCAGAGGATGAAGGGGTCGGCGTAACAATAACTGTTCGAGTAGCATCTGCAGAGAGATTAATGCGTCGGATGACCTGTTTCTGTAACCGACTGGCTATTCGTTTAGAGATGACGTGGAATTTGTATTGGACGTATTTGGCTGTTTGATTTAGTTGATAACTCGCTAAGTAACTACTCTCACAGGCTGTTGGGTTAACGGTTGCCGGATCCGCCAATTTAATCCAGGTCGGATCGACCGGCTTGTTTATCGCTCCTGTCGGATCATCGAATAGTCGATAATAGGTCTCGACAGTTCCTGGCAGGTTCTTATCGAATTCAATATCAAACCGCCTCCAGGTTATCGGTCCCGTACTCTCGATCGTCATTGGGTTCGAGATGACATAGGCATTGCGAAGGGCTCGGCCATTGACACCCGCTATACCCATTATTTCACTATCACGTGTCACCGCAGGAACAACGCCAACTGAACGTAATGATTTGCTCCACCGGTAACTACGCATGCCCGATGGGTCAGCAAGCGAGCAATATCGATCATTTGCAATCGCAGACTGCTCATTCACGATGATTGGAGTCAGTCGGGCTGGAACCATCGGCATGAAGGCTTGCTGGACTACCTTTAGTTGTTCAGTAATGATTGTGGTAGTCGTTGGTGTTGGAGTCGGTGTACCATCGCCAGGACCTGGATTGTCGGATGGTGTTGGCGTTGGGACAGTCGATAGATTCCGAAGTGGCTGACCAACTACAGTTGCCGTATTCAAAAAATTATTCGGTCTAGAGATATTCGTCTTAAATTGTAAGAACTTCCCTTGCCCAACTGTCGGGCTAATCTTAACTTTTGCTGTCTGATTCCTGTTAGCGAATCGCAAGGTTACCGCTTGCCAGTCAGTAGCGGCAGGATCAGTTGTCAGTGTATCGGCTACTCGATACGAAAGGGTCATAGCGTCGCGAGTCGGGGCGCGATAGGCAAAGCTAATTGCCTGCCAAAGCACTGTGTCACCTGTACTGGCAGTTAGACCGTCGGAAATATAGTAATCTGTCGCAATAACCCCATTATTACGACCTTCAACAACGCCGGCTTTAACTTGAACATTCTGATGCTTACGGTAACTAGTTGATCGAACTAAACGTAGACCGGTTGCCCCTGGAAAGGTTACTTCACTATGGACGTAATCTTGCCAAAAGGTTCTCCAATTATTTGGCGGCGTCGCTGTCGTTAGCGTGAGATCGATCGCTAAACGATTAGCATCCTCGACACCGTTCCAATTCGCTTGGTGATAGACCACCTGCTTACCAGTCGGCTCAAAACCGGCCGGCGTCTGAGCGTCGACACTAGCGACACTAAAACTAATAACAGCGATCATGGCCGTTACAGTCGATGCCGTCACAAGTAGTTTAGCCTTAGTCACAAACCCCACTTTTCAATTTTTATTATTCTAAATTAAGTGCACCATCACCACTGTCAGTAGCTGCTGATGTCGGCGAAATCAAGGTCTTCGGCTGATTTGCACCACCAGAGCTAGTATCGACTCCGAATCGCGCGGCGATATCGTCTGGCGAACCGAAGGCGTTGGAACGTAAGATGACCGGTATCGTCAGAGAGCCTTTTTGACCTTTAGCTAGTACCCCAACCGATTTAACGATCACCGTTCTTCCCTGGTTATCGATCTCCGAAGTAAACGGTCCTTGTTCACCCAGGGTCTCTTCATTGGGCACATAATACTGTTCTGGGATGACATCTCGGATAACCACATTATGGGCCGCCACATCGCCAGTATTTTCATAGCGGATGATATAGCGGAAGCTCTGACCTGGGTAGGCAACTCGCTTCACTTTATTGGCCTCGGTCACGGCAAATGTATCGAGTGAGACATACGGTTTATCGCGCGGTGCGTAGAGGACGGTGATCTTAGTCTCTTTATTCGGTAGGACCATCACGATTGCTTGACTACCTGAAGCCGTGGTCTGGGTTTTGACATAGTGAAGGTAACTATCCGGCGACACGCAGATCGCGACCAATTTGTAGTCATCTTTTTGAAACTCGCCGAAATTGATTCGATAAGCCCCTGTCTTGAACTCGTCAACCTTACCTTCGAGCCCTTTCCAAAGCCCAAGGTCGTTGGTCGTCTCATCTTCAACTAAAGCATCACCGCCCTCGGTCTGACGAATCCTGATTGGCACTTCCGGAGCATAGTCGGTTTCGTGATCAGCAAAACAAAACGGGTCGACCTTTGGCTTAGTCGAGGCACTACTAGTCGGAGTTGGCGACGGTGTATTCCGAGGTGTGATGTCTGGTAGTGGCGCAGAACCGGTTTTAGTGTCTACTTTTTTCACAGTGGGTTCAATCACCAATTTCTTAGTTACAATAGTAATCTTACCGTGAGTAGTCGAAGCTGTTGGGCTACCAGACGGAGTTGGCGTTGGTGATGGATAGGTTTCGGTTCTCTCTAGCGCTTGGCCGTGGAGTGAAACCCGTCGGATAAGTTGGGGCTTCCCGGTCTTCGGACTTGTCATGCGTATCATGTACTGAAAATACTTGCCCGTCTGATTGATAGTAAAGCTAGCCAATCGCGAGGGTGCAGCCGTTGTTCCACACTGTTCGGTAGTAATTGAAGCTGGATCGGCAACTTTAATCCAATCTTTATCGGCGGCACTAGCCGTTCCACCGCTGTCACTCACTCGATAATATAGCTCAAGGGTACCGCTTTGAGCCAAATTAAAGGTAATGTGCAAACGAGACCATTTTGCCGTATTGCCTTCTGTCAATGCAAAGACATTGGATATCATGTTCGACTGACTCATCAGTTGGTTGCGAACGCCAACTAACTTTGTTGTGTCTTTTTGACGGTTAATTTTTTTGAGATCAAGATACTTTGTCCAAATAACTGCTTTATCCCCCAAATCCTGCTCAGCACCACAAAGCTTCGCCGTGGTTGTAGTCAAGTTATTGATCATGGTCGGCGTCACACCTGATTGTTGGGCGACCCATTGTTGCTGAACAACCGTGACGGTCTCACCGACTGGAACCACGGTGATGATTGGGCTTGGTGTCGCGATCGGCGTAGCCGTTGGTGAGACGGAAGCGGTAGGTGACGGATTAATTGTCGTACTGGGCGTCGGCGAAATACTAATGGATGGACTAGCCGATGGGTTGGCTAAAGCGGCATCACAGGCGGCTTTATTATTCCTATAATAAGTCACATCGGCACGTGGTTTCTTTTTGATCTTGCCATTGGTACAACGAGTCACATTGACCGCGGCCGCATCAGCAGGTGAGGCGGCAACAAAAAAGAACGCTCCCATGGCGATGGTTACGGCAAGCGCTCCAACAAAAAGTTTATGGGTTGTCACCAATTCCCCTCCAAAGTCACTATATCCCTATCCCTAGGCTATCAAGAAAGAAGGGTTACTGTCAAGAAGCAAGAACCGTAACAATCTGATCAAGCGGAATTAACTTGATCGTACCACTCCCGCGATCCTTTATTTCGATGCTCTTTGTCGCTAAGGTTTTCGGACTAATAACCAATCGGATAGGAATACCAAGCAAGTCGGCATCGGCAAACTTTGCGCCAGCGGCGATATCACGCTCATCGAACAAAACGTCGATCTTTGCCTCAGACAGCTTCTGATAGACTATTTCAGCTTCCTCGCGCTCAGTATCGGTTTTTGTTAGATCGATAAGATGCATAGCAAACGGCGCTACTGATTTAGGCCAGACAATACCCTGAGCATCGTAGTGGGTCTCCACGATCACGCTCATTGCTCTGGCCGGACCAATCCCATACGAGGCCAGCCAAAAGGGTTTTTGGGTGCCGTCTGAATCTGTAAATAAAACCTGCATATCTTCGGAAAACTTTGGCCCGAGCGGAAAGATATTGCCGACTTCAACTGCCTTCTTTGTCTCGAGTGGCTTATGATGATTAGGGCACACAGAGCCAGTTTGATCGATCACTTCTTTATTGACCGCATAGTCACCTTGGGGGCAGGCATATACCGTATCTTCGCCAATCTCACACGGCACTTGAAACTCGTGGGAAAAATTTGAGGTAAAGATACCACCCGAAGCGAGCGTCACTAAGGCCGGAATCCCCAACCGCTCAAAGATGTTAAGATAGGCCTGTTTGGCCCGTTCGTAGTAGGCCTGCATATCGGCCTCGTTGGCGTGTGCCGAATAGAGATCTTTCATGATGAACTCACGGGTTCGGGTCAAACCGCTCTTCGCTCGGGGCTCGTGGCGGTATTTGTTTTGGAAATGATAAAAGGCGATTGGGAAGTCTGTATACGAGATGGATTGGCCACCCAGGAGATCGACAGCGGTCTCTTCATGGGTCATGGTCAAACCGAGTTCACGTTCTGATGGGTCTGTAAACTGGTACATATCGCCCTTTAATTTTTCCCACCGGCCTGACCGCTCCCAAAGTTCTTTGGCTGTCAAAGTAGGCATCATCACTTCTTGAGCATCAATAGCGTTCATCTCCTCACGAATAATCTGCATGATTCGTTGCATGACCAACCAGCCTAAGTGAGCAAAAGTATACGATCCGGCCATCACTTTACGAATATAGCCACCCCGCACCAAAAGAGCGGTCGAGACATTGTCCGCATCGGCCGGTGTTTCACGTAGGGTCTTAGGGAAGAGCTTACTCTGTAACATATTGATACAAACGTTAAATTATTCCTACCCGTTTAGCTTCACGATGTCGCTGTAGGTAATGGCAATGATCAGTAAGATCAATAAAGCAAAGCCCACGGTATGGGCAGTATTCTCGATCGTACTGCTGACTACTTTTTTGCCCTTGTTGACCTTTTCGAGAATGATGAATAATAAGCGACCACCGTCGAGAGCCGGAATTGGCAGGATGTTGACGATAGCCAGATTGATAGAGATCATGGCCGTAAAACTGAGTAATGCCGTGAAGCCATAGTCAAGGATCGTGTTAGTCAGCTGGAATAAACCAACCGGACCAGCGGCGCCTTCAGGCACCGCTCGAGAGACGAATAATTGGCGGAAGAAATCGAGGATAGCGACAAATATCATGCCGACCGATTTAATAGTTTCCCAGATGGCATAAATCGGTGCCCACCAGATGGGCAGTTTGGCCTTTGATTGATCGGCTAAGGCCGCCCCGAGCGGATATTGTCCACTTCCCAAGGTCGCCTCAAATTTCATTTCCTTGCCGTCACGCATGACAGTAAAAATTATGTGTTTACCCCGGTTGCTTGTCGTATAGTCAATCAACTGTTTTTGGTTGTTTATTGTCACATCGTCGATGGCGATCGCTACGTCACCAGGCTTCAGACCTAGATCTGAAGCAACTGAAGCCGCTAGGATATTGCTGATGATGACTTCATGGGTCACTTCGGCATATGGAATCTGATCTGGGGGTGTGACTAGTGGCGACATACCTAAAATGAAACCAAGGCTGATCAGCAGCCAAGCTAAGATGACGTTCATGGTCACTCCAGCAACCACAACTTTCGATCTCACCCACACTGATTGATGGGCAAACGAACGGGGATTAGCAACATCAGATTTGCTTGCTTCATCTTCGCCTAACATGCGAACATAACCACCGATAGGGAACAGGTTCAACGCGTATTCAGTCTCCCCTCTTTTGACTCGAAATAGCCGAGGAGGGAAACCAAAAGCAAACTCTTCGACTTTGATACCGGCCCGTCTAGCCATCAGAAAATGGCCAAGCTCGTGCACAAAGACCAGTAAACCGAGGATAATTATAAACACAATTGCCGTAACAAACATAGGCCTCCCATAAAAGCTGTCTTTCTACTATATCACTTTGCATCCTGATCCCAAAATGTCCCATCGTAACAAAAAAGCTTGACTTTTCCCTCCTGTTAGTCCAAAATACACAATCAGATGCTGTGAGGCGTCAACGCTACTGACTGGTTCGCCAGTCTACGTTTGCTGCAAGTTGCAGCTGGAGTATTGAAATGTGTTGCGTGACAGAAGATCATGAGGAGAGCCGCAATTGGGGCCTGCTCGTCGGCAGTGTGGTGGTCCTCTTGTCCATGTTATGTGTTGCTATGTGGATGGGATATAAGGAGACTTCCTCAGCCAAAACGGCCATCACGGCCGTCGGCCAGACCATTGTTATCGGTTGCGCAGATGGATCGATACAACTGGTTGACAGTGAGACGCAACTCGGTCAAACACCACTGCGACCGAAGGGCAGAACTCCAAGTATCGTCCAAGTTGCCTTCTCGAGCAAAGGATCGCGAGTCTACACCCTAGACCAGACAGGTGTGATGCGGAGCTGTGATCTAACTCACAAGCGTTGGACGCGGGAACAATTGGCCTACCAAGTTGTTCAGCTCGCGGTCAGCTCTCAAGGCACCCTTGGCTTGGTGGCCCGCGATACAAAGGGCTTCCATGTCATCCTACGTACTGCCAGTGGCGTAGAACGGGCGCTCGAAACGGTCCAAGAGCCGATCACCGCACTCGGTTTCTCGCCAGACGGTCATCGCGTCGTTTTCGGACAAGCGAATGGCACGGCGACAATCTATAGGGTGCGTGATGCGCAGATGCACTCTAAACTATCCAATGCGCAGGATCGAAGCCCGATCACTGCACTCCAGTTCACACCGGATGGTCAATACCTTGCTGTAGGTAGCCATTCGATAGTCCTCTGGGACATTAACGCACTAGCACTGCCACTTGAGCTGCCGGCAGTCTACGCGAGATCAAGTCAGCGACCAAGGGAGGTTAGGTCACTGGTCTTTGCACCGTTAGAAGTGAGCTCGACCCGGTACCATCTGGCTACGCTGACCAGTGATGGCTTAGCGCTCATTGAGCTGGACCGGAGTAATCCGGAGCGCTACAACTTTAAAGTCTCTGATGCCGGCGATTGGCACCAGATCGTCTGGTGCATGGACAAGATCATCGCCGTCGGCAATAGCGGTCAGAGCTGGACAATCAAGAGAGTCCGACCTATCCAGAAGGTCAATTCAATCTAAGATCTGGGGGTGAACACACGCGACCGGTCCAAGCAGGACCGGTCGCTGTTCGTATTTGAGAAAGAACTTCTAATGTTGATCATCAGTTTGCAATTTATGCGTCAATTACCAATGCCCTTGACCTCAAGCTGATAATCTGCTATAATCACCGGTTCTGAACCTGAATAATTTCTAATCAGAATCAACTGACCGGATTGCCGGTCCTTGTCGGGGAGAGGGAAAACATGTCTCGAACAGATACGGCAGTGTGTTGGAGTGTAGGCATCATTCTAGCTGTCCTTGCTATTCCGTTCGCCTTATGCAGACGTGAAGCGACGGTCACCAGCATGGCGGCCACAGGGAACACTCTGGTCTTCGGCATGACTGACGGTACCGTCAAGATTGTCGATACCTTAAGCACCGCTAAGACCAAAAGACAGGCAAGAGGCAGAACGGCACCAGTGACCCAGATCGGCCTCTCAGAAAGTGCCACAAAGGTGTACACCCTTGATGCGCATGGTCAGGTCCACTGCCTTAACCAGCAGGCATGCTGGATCGAAGGATTACCTGATATGGTCCGTCAGATCGCGGTCAGTCGAGGCGGCGAGTTATGTATGGTCACTCGAAATGATGACTACTATCGAGTGGTCTTGCAATCCGCCAGAGGATTGGATCTCCTAGGACAAGGTGATCAAATGATCACTGCTCTTGCGATCTCCCCAAGCGGTCACCGGATCGCTTGGGCTGAGGTTGACGGGACAATAACCGTTGTGTCGATCATGTACGGCGGGAGACAAAAAACTAGCCTAAAAGACGAGAGCGAATGCTCGCCAGTCGTCACCATGGAATTCTCGCCAGACGACAGATATCTGGCCGTCGCTGGGGGTGAGCTCGCCGTCCTCTGGGACATCGAGTCCAGCCTGCCAGTGACCTTGCCTGCTATCTACACGACACCTAACAAGGCGAGTGCCGTGAGAGATGTGAGGTTTGATCCCAGCTATAAAGCAAGCATCTACCGAGTGGCGATCCTGACTAGCGATTGCTTGTCAGTCACTGAGATCGACACCAACAAGCCCGGCCGGTTCATGACCACCACCCACGACACGGCCGTTTGGTCAGAAATCGAGTGGTGGGATGACCGGCTGGTCAGACTAGCACCGGACGGCAACGTCAGGTGGCCTAAAGTCAGGCACTAAACAAAGGGCCGGCACCAGTAGGTGCCGGCCCTTTGCCGTTATTCATGCGATTTACTATATTGTTCGGATCTCTTTCTCTTTCGTGACGATGAGTTGCATGATCTTTTCATTAAACTCTTCAATCATCTTGTTCAGCTCTTTTTCACCACCATATCTATCATCTTCAGTCAGTGCACCGTCTCTCTCTTGTTTTTGAACTTCTTCCCATGCATCTTTTCGGATATTGCGCAGGCCGATCCGGGTCTCTTCCGCCATCTTGTGTACCAGCTTGACGAACTCTTCTCGTCGTTCTTGGCTCATGGGAGGCAAGGTGATACGAATTGTCGTACCGTCGTTGGTTGGGTTCAGGTTGCGACCTGATTCGCGGATGGCTGACTCGATCGGTCCGAGATTCGCCTTATCCCATGGAGTGATTGTGACAAGTGTTGCATCGGGAGTCGCAACGTTCGCCACCTGTTTGAGTGAGACACGTGAACCATAAGACTCGATTAGAATGTCATCAACCAAGTTGCTCGACGCCCGACCGGTATGGATTGTCTTCAAACTCTCATTAAATCTGTCTAATGCTTCTTGCATTTTGGGTTTAGTTTTGGTGTAGATATCGGCGAGTGCCATAGTAGTCCTTTCTATAATACAATTATTTTACAATTGTCCCTATCGCTTCGCCATCGATCACCCGTTTTATATTGCCATGCTGGGTTAAATTAAAGACTACCAGCGGCATGTGATTATCCCTGGCTAAACCGATTCCAGAAGCGTCCATCACATTAAGACGCTTCTCAATAACTTCTTGGTAGGTCACCGTGTCATATTTTTTGGCAGTCGGGTTAGCAACTGGATCGGCGTCAAATATGCCATCGACTTTCGTCGCTTTAAGGAGGACTTCCGCCCCGATCTCGCAGGCTCGGAGCACTGCAGCCGTGTCAGTCGTGAAGTATGGATCACCTGAACCAGCGGCGAGGATGACTACCCTGCCCTTCTCTAAGTGACGTATTGCTCGACGTCTAATGTAAGGTTCAGCAACCTGTGGGATGGCTAAGGCGCTTTGGACACGAGTTTCGATCTTCAGTTTTTCAAAAGCCTCTTGTAGTGCTAACGCATTCATAACCGTGGCGATCATGCCCATATAGTCTGCAGTCGCCCGATCCATGCCGTTAACACTAGCCGCATAGCCTCTGAAGATATTGCCACCGCCGACCACAATTGCTAATTGCGTACCGCTTGCGATGACTTCCTTGATCTCTTCACCTAATCGTATTGCCATCTTCGGATCAATGCCATACTCTCGCTCTCCCAACAAAGCTTCGCCAGACAACTTCAGTAATACTCGCTTATATTTTGGCATTATATACCTCTCAACTTCGTACTTTGTTCTTGACTATCGTACTAGAAATCTCTTCTTCTGGGTACTGTTCAGCCCGAACCACCTGACCTTTCCAGCCATAGTCAACTAATTCATCCAGGAGTTTTTGTTCGGTAAATGTTTGGTTATATCCCAAGACGATAATCCTTGGATTGATGTCTAAAACTGTACGATAGTAGCGTTTCGGATCGGTCTCTCTAGGCACGACAACTTTATCTACTACCGCCAAGGCCGCCACCATGCGCTTACGATCATTGGCACTAAAGATAAGGTTAGGCTTTGATTGTTTGGCTACTGTATCATTAGCTACAACCACCACAAGCTCATCCCCAAGCTGCTTCGCCTGCTCAAGATAAAAAATATGGCCGGGATGGAGCAAATCAAATACCCCACTGGCCATAATTCTTATCGGACGGGATAGTCGATTGGCTTGGTCTGCCACCGGCTTATTCTCCCCCTAATTCATATCGAATAAATCGACTGACTTGAATGTTCTCGCCGATCTTTTGGACCAAGTCGTAACGCAGATCGCGGATCGTTCGACTGGAGTCCTTGATAAAAGGTTGTTCATATAAATCATCAACCGATGCCGGGGCCATGGAGGCAATTTGCATCGCTACATCGTGAGCAAAGCCCCGAAACTCTTCATTGCGAGCCACAAAATCGGTTTCGCAGTTCACTTCGACCATGACACCGATACGACCAGCGTGAATATAGGTTTCAACCATGCCTTCACCAGTCGAACGGTCAGATTTCTTAGCGGCCACAGCGGCGCCTTTGGCTTTCAACGCTTCAATCGCTTTATCCATGTCACCATTGGCCTCAATCAAGGCTTTCTTAGCATCCATGAGACCAATGCCGGTTCGCTTTCGCAGTTCATTAACTTCAGTTGCTTTAATGTCCATGAGACTCCTTCAGAATAAATGTTAACTACTTCTTCGTTGCAGTCTTTTTTGTAGTTGGTTTCTTCGCTACTGTCTTCGGGGTAGCTTTTTCGCTTTTTGACTGTTTAGCTTCTTTGGACGCTACTTCATCAGTCGAATTCGTAACTTCTTCGTTAACTACTGTCGTGACGGTCTCTTCTTCTACCACAGCCGTTGCTGTTTCAGCTTCCATAGTTTGAACTACTGGTTTAGGAAGCTCTATTGACTGTTCCTTAACAGGCATTGAGGCCTTATTGCCTGCAATCACATCACTAACCAGGCCAACAATCAGTTCGATCGCACCATTAGCGTCATCGTTAGCGGGAATCGGGTAAGCAATACGCTCAGGGTTAGCGTTGGTATCACAGATGGCAATAATCGGCAGGCCAAGTTTTGTCGCTTCAGTCACCGCAGTGTTTTCGGCCACAGCATCGACAACAAACAAGGCGTCGGGCAGACCTTTGAGCTCTCGAATCCCGCCTAACATATCGTTCGATTTATGAATCTTTTCAGCCAGTACCCGCTTCTCTTTCTTAGTCTTGATGAGACTCAACGGATCAGCAATTTGAGCTTCCATGAGATCGATATTCTTCAGGTTTTGTAACACAGTTTCAAAGTTGGTCAGCAAGCCACCGGGCCATCGATTGACCAGATAAGGCATGCCTGACTTCTGCGCGGCCGCTTTGACGATGTCGGCGGCTTGGGGTTTAGTTCCCACAAACAAGATCGTTTTGCCGGCACTAGCCATACCCGCCAAGACGATTAGAGCCTGTTGCAACATTTCCTGAGTCTTTTGGAGATCGATAATGTAGATGCCTTCACGTAAGGTGTAAGTAAATGGACGGGACTTTGGATGTGAGCGTTCTTTCTTGTGTCCAAAGTGTGCACCACTGGTCATGAGTTGGCGAAGGGTCGGAATTGTAGGAATATACATGTTTTGCTTTCTAGATGAGATTTCTTGGCGCGTCCACCGCGGCGGATCGCTTGGCACTCATCGGCCGTATCAATTAATAATTAAAAACGAGTAGTGAACAATTTACTCTTCTTTTTTGTTACTCTTACGTGGTTTCTTCGTAGCAGCTGCACTCGTAATCTCAGCCTGTTTGGCAAGGCGAGCAGCGAATTTGTCCATGCGACCAGCGGTGTCGATGTATTTCGCTTTACCGGTGTAAAATGGGTGGCAATTACTGCAGATCTCAACCTTGTATGACTCAATGGTTGAACCGACGACAAAACTATTTCCACATGCGCAGGTAACAGTCGCCTGATGATAGACTGGGTGAAGGTTTGGTTTCATGCGTTCCTTTCGTAGCCGAGTCTCATGAATAGGGATACGGCCTGATATTTCTTGGTAACTGTACCATATTCTTATTGAACTGGCAAGGCCATTATGATTGAATGATGGCCTAAAACAATATCGGCCCTGGGACAGCGCCCGGGGCCGATATGCTTACATTGACGGTCGTCGGAACTAGTCAGGTCCGTCGTGCTCCCTCTAGCGGCTGATCGAGATGACTTGGTAACCTTCTCTTAGTAGGTCCACAATCATCTCGAGTTGACACGCCGTCTGGGTACGCTCAAACGACACCAGAGACGATTCTGCCCGAGACCGATAGCCCCTGGCAGCGATAACGAATGATTCTGCCTTGTCCTCTTCGAACTGTAGTCCAATGATCGTGAGGTATAGATCGTCGATCCTCAGCTCAACGACGCACTGCTCATCACCCCTACCCAGCACAACCCTAGCCAACGGCTGGCTCATGTTTTTAACCCTTACCTTTCAACTGTCAACCTGAAAAGCTGTCATAGCGTATGCTATTTTTCCCTGAAAGTCAAGCGCCACGTCTCATTCTGAACCTTGAACTCAATCTCACCTTCAGGTATACTTGTCGCATGACCGACTTAGAACAACAATTAGCTGACGCGCTGGACATCGCCAAAAACGGCAACGATCAGGAGCTTCGAGCGATGGCCGAAGAGGAAGCCAAGCGCCTTCGTAAAGATATTGCCTCTGCTAACCCTGAAAACCAACGCAACGTCATCCTCGAAGTCCGTCCTGGCACTGGAGGTGATGAGTCCGAGCTATTTGCCTCTGAGTTGTTTCGCATGTATCAAAAATACTGTGACCGAGTTGGCTTTAAGCTGAAGATCCTTGATTCAAACATCTCCGATCTCGGCGGACTCAAACAAGTCGTTGCTGAAGTGACCGGCGATCACGTCTATCAAACCTTGAAATATGAGGGTGGAGTTCATCGAGTCCAACGCGTACCAAAAACCGAAAAAAGCGGTCGGATTCACACTTCTGCCGTTTCGGTTGTGGTCATGCCTGAGGTTGAAGCTCGGGAAGTCGAAATTAAGCCCGATGATCTCAAAATTGATGTCTACCGGTCCGGTGGACATGGCGGCCAGAGTGTAAACACAACTGATTCAGCCGTACGTATCACTCACCTGCCGACCGGCATTGTAGTCATCTGCCAAGACGAACGCAGTCAACTTCAGAATAAGACAAAAGCGATGAATGTCTTAGCTTCACGCCTCTACGACCATCAGCTAGCCCAAGAACGCCAAGCCAAGGGCGATATTCGTAAGAGCATGATCGGTTCCGGTGACCGAGGCGACAAGATCCGGACCTACAATTTTCCCCAAGACCGAATCACCGACCACCGAATCGGCAAAAGTTGGTTTAAGATCGAAAACATCCTCGAAGGTAATATTGACAATATTATCGTAGCCCTCCAAGAAGCCGATGCCGAATTGATAACCGAAGTAGAGTAATGACAATTGGTGACGCTCTCAAACAAGGAGTCAGGCAACTCCAACAAACTGCAGTTATCGATCCGATCAGCTCAGCTCGACTGTTGTTGCAAGGGGTAGTCAATAAAAACTGGACCGAATTGTTTCGTGATGCCAACCATGCAATATCGAACAAACAGTTCAATTCATACCAGCAACTCCTCTATCGCCGAGCTAAACACGAACCGGTCGCCTACATCACGGGTGAAACCTATTTCTGTGGCCTAAAACTCAAAGTCACACCAGACGTTCTAATCCCCCGTCCAGAAACGGAAGAACTCGTTAAGTTTGTAGTCGATTTTACCCAGCAAGCCGCTCACGACCAACAACCGGTAAGCAAGATTATTGACCTCGGCACCGGTAGCGGGGACATCGCTATCGCTCTCGCCACCAAACTTTCAGCAGGTCCAGATACCACCCCACAAATATATGCGATTGATGTCTCGAATGCGGCAATAGAGGTTGCCCGTGCGAACGCTGTGGCCAATGGGCTTCAGGAAGTCATAACATTTATCTGCGCTGATTTACTGCCCGAGGACAGTGATGAGTTACTCGAAGATCAGCCAGTCATTGTCGCTAACTTGCCCTATGTGCCGCACCAGCGCATCGCAAAACTTGATGCAGATGTCAAAGACTTTGAACCCTCTCTGGCCTTAGACGGAGGAGTAGACGGACTGGATCTTTACCGACAACTATTCAAAAAACTAGTCGATTCAAGAAAGGTCCCTCGAGCCATTTTTTGTGAGATTGACGAGACTCAAGGAGAGTTAATGCATAAGCTGATGCGATCTTTCTGGCCAAAGGCCAAGATGCAAGTATGGAAAGATTTACGAGGTTTGGATCGCTACATGTTAATGACTGAGCATGTTGGCAGTTGACTTGAGCTACGGGTTCGGATATAATGACCAGGCACTTTGCGATGGAGAAAATGGAGAAAAAGGATGGATGGAACGCGTACGATCTTAGTGATCGCCGAAGAGTGCTTTAGTGCACAAATCGTCAGGTGTTTAGAGAGACGAGCTTACAAGACCTTGGCTACCGATCTCGCCAGCCAAGGACTCGAGTGGGTCAGATCCAACGTGAATATTTCGCTAGTAGTCACATATGCCGATGGACCTGCCGATCGTGATGGCTGGCAGATCCTAAGGACAATCAAGGCAGATCCAGTAACTCGTGACATGCCGGTGATTATGCTAAGCAGTGACGATCAGGCTCATAGAGCCTGGGCTGCGGGTGCAGATTGTGTTCTAGACTTGCCTCTAGACCTGAGAATGTTGGATGTCTTCATCCAAAGGATCCTCTACCCGGGAACAGCCCACCGCTGGTAAGGTTGCGAGTTAGGCATGTTTCAGGTAGACTTTGCCACAACGGGCTGTGACAGGAAAGGAGAACAGCATGCCCAGGAAGATCCTGGTGGTGGACAAAGAGCATAATATCACCAGGTTAGTGGAACATGCATTGATGCGTGCCGGCTATGACGTGATAGTCGCTTACGACGGCCGTGAAGCACTCGAGAAAGTGCGTAGCGAAACCCCAGACATGGTGGTGACTGAAATCACCTTGCCGTACATGGATGGGTACGCGCTGTTGCGTGAACTCAAGCAAGATCCAAATACGGCTGATATCCCGTTCTTCGTGTTGTCCGAGAAAGCGACGGACGCCGACGTGTTCAGGGCATGGCAGAGCGGGGTTGATTGCTTCCTAAAGAAACCGTTCAACCAGATCGAACTGATCCAATATGTTACGCGCGTATTCGATCAGATCAATAAGTAGACGGAACATAACCAACTGTCCGAAAACGCACCGAGGCCAGGAGCTGATGCTCCTGGCCTCGCGCTGTATTGTAAGCCAGTTATGGTATTACTTCAATTCTTCCAAAGTCACCTTCATGGTTAACTCTTTGTCAGCCCGCAACACCTTCAGAGTCACTACCTCGCCTGGGGAGTAGTTATTCAACACACTGGCTAGCGACTTGTCGCCATCGAGCCGTTCACCGTTTAGTTCTAAGATGATATCTCTCTCTTGCAAACCGGCTTTTTCGGCTGGACCACCCGGCAACACTCCGGGAGCTCTGACACCTTCGCCGACAATCAGGTTGCCATTTTCGACCTTCAAGCCGAGTTCTTTCGCGATAACAGCGTCAAGAGGCACATAGCGCACGCCGAGCATCGGTCGAGTAATCTTGCCAGTTTTCCGTACTGAGTCGATCGCTTTCTTAACCGAGTTAACCGGAATCGCAAAACCAATCCCGATCGAGGAACCGGTGGTTGAAGCGATTGCCGTATTGATACCGATGACTTGCCCCTTGAGGTTGACAAGTGGTCCACCAGAGTTACCTGGGTTGATAGTCGCATCGGTCTGAACTAAACCAGTCAGCTCCGTCGAACCTTGATTATCTAGTCGTCGATCTTTCGCGCTGACCACACCAACCGAGACTGAATTCTGAAACTGTCCGAGTGCGTTGCCGATCGCCACCACCCATTGACCAACTTCAAGCGAGTCTGAGTCGCCCAACTCAACAACAGGCAATCCAGTAGCTTCAATCTTGAGTATCGCCAAATCAGCAAAAGCATCGCGCGCCTTGACCTGCGCATCGAACTTTTTTCCATCGGTAGTGGCTACGGTATAGGTTGAGTTCTCGTCGCTCACAACATGCTTATTGGTGACAATCAAACCATCGGTAGTGATGATGAACCCAGTCCCTGCCCCCTCACGCTCAATCACCCGACCAAAAAAATCTGTCCCTTCGGTCTTTGTAGTAATCGAGACTACCGCTGGACTAACTTTTTTAACCGTCTGAATGAAACCATTACTCTCTTCAATCACCAATTTCTCGGTCACCGTACGGGCCAGATTAAATGTCCCATCCTCCTTAATACCGAGGATACGGCGTATTGGAGCATTTTCCGAAAGTATAATTAATGAAGTCGTAGCGCCGATCATACCCATCACAAGCGCTAAAACTAAAAAGACCACCAAAAAGCGACCAGTTTGTCGCGGCTTTTGACCATTATTCTGATCGTCGTCAAAAACTATTCTTGGCATAGAGGCTCCTTATTACTTGATCGATTGTGTCTTTGGTTCTCGGTCGATGACCACCCAACTCGATCGGTCTAATATACTATTGGCTAAAACGTGAGTTCGGCCTTTGCTATCTTGGAGTCGAATTTTCCGAGCATCTACTTTTTTAATGATGCCGGTAATCCCATTAGTTTCAATCTCAAAACCAACCTCGAAGTCTTTGTCTTGGGCGAGAAACAGGCCAGCAATGATATCTTGAATTAGTATATTGGCGCCAGCAGCAATGGCGATACCACCCACGGCCAAGCTACCAGAAAGCACAAGGGCAAGATTGGTAAACCCAAGAGCTCGTGCGACCACGAGTGCCAGAAAAGCCCAGAGAACAATGTAGCTGGTTGAATGTAGGATGTCCTGCAAGGTACCTGGCGTTTTCCCAAGTCGTAGTAGATGTCCAATTAACCAGTGAACAAAAGTGAGTAAAACATAACCAAACGCCAGGGTGAGGACGGCCTCAGGTAGTTTGGGGACGAGCTTGAGTAGAGGTTCATTGAGACCATTAAGCAACTGTTCCATAAAGTGTATTGTATCACATAACGCAAGCCTTTAGAGGTGTGAATTACTTTCGAGAGCGGTGATTCTACCGTCGTGACGGTCGATGATCGTCTGTTGGGAGTCTTGTTTACGTTCAACGCGACGAAGCACAAGCCGAATCTCTTTAAGTTCTTCGGTATGGTCATCCAGACGTTCGTTGATCCCATGTAGTTCGGTATGTACCTGTTCAAACTCTTGATGAACAGTTTCAAACTCTTGGTGAACTGCTTCAAACTTCTTGTCAACATGGTCAAACTTCTTGTGAACTTCGTCAAAGCCGTGAGCAATCATCACCGCCAAGTCGTCGATCGTAACTTTTCCTTCTCGTTGACCCACATCACCCTCCTAAGATTTACATCACATTGGTTGATAGAGACATAATTCTATCACAACAAATATTAAATAAACCTTAACTTTTATCCAAGCTTTTTCTTTAAGAGTTCATTGAGAACTTGAGGATTGGCCTGGCCTTTGGCTGCCTTCATGACCTGGCCGACGAAGAAGCCATAGAGCTGCTGCTTGCCAGCTCGATAGTCAGTCAGTTCTTTCTCGTGTTCAGCAAGTACTCCGTCGATGAGCGCTTCAATCGCGCTCGTATCCGAAACCTGCTTGAGACCCTTCTCTTCAATAATTTCGATGGCAGTCTTCCCCGTCTCTCGCATCAAAGCCAAAACATCTTTCGCGATCTTGCTCGAAATGTCCGAAACCTGGACCATATGGATTAGCTTTTGGACACGGTCGGCAGGGACGTCGAGACTTGGAATTTCGTTGATGACCCAGTTGGCAGCAAGTTTCGGTTGGATATCATGCGATACCAGCACTCGAAAGTAATCAGCCCGGGCTTTATCGTTAACTAGGACCTCGGCATCAGCGTCAGTAAGACCTAAAGTGATGTACTCTCTACGTAGTTCTACTGGCAAGATAGGCATCTTGGAGCGAATCGACTCAATATATTCTTTGGATAGTTCTAACGGCGGCAAATCGGGTTCTGGGAAATAGCGATAATCGGCTGCCCCCTCTTTGACCCGTTGCGTAAAAGTAATTTGCTTCACGTCATGCCAGCCGCGAGTTTCCTGAACAATCTGTTCCCCGGCTTCAATCGCCTTAATCTGTCTATCAATCTCAAAGTTAATCGCCCGTTCAGCAGAACGGAATGAGTTTAAGTTCTTTACTTCAACCTTAGTCCCATACTCACCTTCGGCGACCTGCTCATGGGTGCGAACCGAGATGTTCGCCTCAACTCGCATCTCCCCTTTCTCCATATCGGCGTTGGCGACGCCCAAAGCCCGAAGGATTCGTTGATACTCCTCAGCAAATAACCTGGCTTCTTTGCCAGAACGGATATCTGGCTCAGTCACCAGTTCCATGAGTGGCACACCCGAACGGTTGTAGTTAACTAAAGAGTATTTCACACCATCGGGATGCTGGAGCGTTCCAGTGTCTTCTTCTAGATGAATCCGGGTTATTTTTACAGTCTTAGCCTCACCTGACTCTTTCGATAAAACGGATAATTCACCACCTTGGCATAAAGGCAGATCATACTGCGAGATCTGGTAGCCCTTCGGCAAGTCAGGATAGAAATAGTTCTTCCTATCCCATTTGCTATGTGAAGCGATCTCACAGCCTAACGCCAAGCCGACCATGATAGTCGACTCAACGCCCTGTCGGTTGGGGACCGGTAAGGCACCGGGCAAGCCTAAGCAGACCGGGCAAACGTGGGTATTCGCCTCGCCATGGAACGGATCGTTCTTACACCGGCAGAACATCTTGGTTTTCGTGTTCAATTCGGCATGAATCTCTAAGCCGATCACCGCTTCGTACATATCATTCATAGCACCCCTAGCGTTCGTAATACCGCTTTGAATTGCCCCAAAACTTGACGAGCTTCGGACTCGGAAATGTGATAATTAAGTTCATGAGCAAGTCGATTACGAACTCTGTGCGCTTCCCATGCCATGTCGAGCGTGGATTTGGATAGTTGCGATGTCGCGCCCTTCAGCCGATCACCCATCGTCGCCCCTGGAATGCCCTTAAATTCCATGGCTTTATCAAGCAAGATGTCGGCCTGCATAATCGCGTGTTTAGCTTGGTTTGGATCGTGTAAGTTATTTTCCAGGGAGAGCCAATGTTGCAAATACTCTCGATTCACCTTGGCAATCTGCTCATGACTTGGCCCACGATTACTAAAGAGACCTTTGAAAGGTAGCATCGCCAACCAGCCAACGCCCTTGAAGAAACCATCGAGGAGGACGTAGACTGGATCTTGTTCTGTTTTTCGTTTGCGATAATTGTTTGACATGACCGTTCCTGAGCATCCCTTCTCGATTCGTTGACATAAATCGAACAATATTCTTCGAGCCACTCGATGTCACCATGAGTAAACTTCAGGATAGACATCATGATTTCGTTTTATTTCTGCTTAATAATCACCTTCTTCATCTTCACTTCTTTCAACGGCTTATCACTTCCGTCAACGTCAACCGCTGCGATATTCTTCACCACGTCCATGCCTTTGGTCACTTTGCCGAAAATGGTGTGCTTACCTTCCAAGTGAGCTTGGCGGCTTTCGGTGACGATGAAGAACTGGCTACCGTTTGTGCCTGGCCCTCGATTGGCCATGGCTAGGGTTCCTGGCTCCATCTTGTAACCATTCTTCTCGTCCTCAAAGTCCTTCCCAAAGGCACTCTCACCACCGGTACCGGTGCCCGTTGGATCACCAGTTTGGATCATAAAGTCTTTAATTACACGGTGAAAAATAATGCCATCGTAGTATTTTTTGTCAGCTAACTTCTGAAAGTTTTCGACCGTCTTTGGGGCATCATTTTTAAATAGTTCAACTTCGATATCACCTAAGGTTGTCTTAATCGTTGCACTCATGGTTTTCTCCTCAGTATTAGTAGGGTTTTCACTCGCATTGGCGGTAGATTCTGGCGTGGTTGATGGCGAAGCTGCAGTTTTTTTCTGCTTCAGATTCAGCTGTTTGTAACCGTACATCCCGCCAATCCCGATAACCGCGAGGCCAACAATCAGCATCAGGACTTTCGACCAAGGAAAAAGTTTTGATTTTGGAACAGAACCATATTTTTCAATCAACTTCTGCTCCTTTCGTTTACGTGCGTTTAAACCCATATTACTCCTCATTATAACTGCGGTTTTACTTCGCTCCAGCTCGTCGCCTGCTCATAGGCACTGCCAACTGCAAACAACGTTGCTTCGCCGTTATCGGGCCCAATAAACTGGATACCCACCGGAAGCTTCTTACCGTCTCGTAAGACAAAGCCGGCGGGAGCGACCAAGGCCGGTACTCCAGCTAAGTTGACGGGCCCGGTAAAGATATCTTCAAGATACATAGCAATCGGATCATCGCCTTTTTCACCAAATTTGAAGGCGACAGAGGGACTAACCGGCGTCACGAGACAGTCGACTGTTTCGAAAACCTCATCCATCTCTTTTTTGATCAATGAGCGAACTTTCATGGCTTTGTTGTAGTAAGCGTCGTAATAGCCAGCACTGGAGGCATAGGTTCCTAACATGATTCGCCGCTTTACCTCTTCGCCGAGGTATTTGGATCTGGTCTGTTTGTAGACTTCAAGGAGCGTATGCGACCCTTGCTCGCGCTCAACCGATTCACCATAACGGATGCCATCGTAGCGAGCGATATTTGAGGCAATCTCAACCGGACAGAGGACATAGTAGGCCGGAACGGAATATTTTACTGTCGGCAAGATGACTTCAACGATTTTCGCTCCAAGTGATTGCAGTTTTTCGATTGCGGTATCAATCGTCTGTCGAACATCGGCGTCCATGCCATTAATAAATAGCTCTTTGGGGATACCGATCTTTAATTCATGCATTGTTTTCGGATTACTGGTCGCTGATTGTGGGTTATTGATCGTGGTAGCGTCATAATCGTCCTGACCCTTAAGTGCATCGAACAAGATTTCTGCATCACGGACACTTTTAGTCATTGGCCCAACTACATCAAGCGAACTCGCCATGGCAAGTAGACCGTAGCGACTAATGGCCCCGTAGGTTGGTTTTAAACCGATGACGCTTGTATAACCAGCTGGCTGGCGGATTGAGCCAAAAGTATCTGAGCCCAGGGCGCCAGCGCAAAGATCGGCTGCCACTGCGACGGCCGAACCGCCAGAAGAACCACCAGGCACCCGCGAAGTGTCCCACGGGTTAGCTGTATTGCCAAATGCTGATGTTTCCGTTGATGAGCCCATGGCAAATTGATCCATGTTGGTCTTGCCAAGGATGACAGCTCCGACTGCCTTGAGTTTCTTGACCGCCGTCGCGTCATATAACGGCTCATGATTCTCCAAAATTTTTGAGGCGGCAGTAGTTCGTTGGCCTTTGGTCGAGTAGTTATCTTTAAAAGCTAGGGGTACGCCGTCAAGCACGCCTAAAGTCTCACCCTTAATCCGCCGAGCATCCGATGCCTTGGCTTGTTCCAGTGCATTATCATTAAATACCGTCAAATAAGCATTCAACTTCGGATTTAACGTATCGATCCGATCTAAGTAGGCTTGCGTCACCGCAACCGATGTCGCCTCGCCTTTAGCCAACAGATCAGCAGTAGCCTTGATTGTAAGGGAAGTAATATCCATAAATTAGAAATTAATCATTTTCCAATACTGCTTTAACCTTTACATACGGTGCTTCGCTAGCGGGCGCTCCTTTTAGCAATGCCTCCCGATCCACCTTATCTGCCGCGGTCGCATCATCTTGCAAAACATTCACTAAACCTGTGGTTTGAGCCAATGGTTCAATACCCTCAGTATCAACTTCCTGCAATTGATCGACAAAGCCCAAAATAGCCGACAATTGGCTAGTGTACTTATCGAGCTCAGCGTCGGTCATCTCAAGCCGAGCTAGATGCGCAACGTAAGCGACTTCTTCTTTGGTAAGCGCTTTATCCATGAGCTGAATATATCACGGTCAAACCTGTTTTGGCAACCAACCTCTTCAGAGAGAACCAAAGGTCGATTTTCTCTGAAAGGCGGTCAAGCTGGGGGAGCCCCCAGCTTGACCAAACCAGTGCGTGAAACAGCCAGCAATTAGCCGGCCATACATTGCCGACAGGTCTGTTCGGCAGTCAACTTAATTGCTTCCTGCAGGCCTGCTTCGCTTAAGAAGGCCAGCGTCTCTACGTCGAGAAACTGCCGAATCTCTTCCACCGAAGAACGTCCGGCAATCAGTCGTCCAGCCTGCTCAACCCCATTGGCGTAAAGACAGACAGAGCGGATCGGTGGCGAAGCGACCCGGACATGGACCTCACCTGCTCCTGCCTCGCGGATTGACTTTACCACATAGGTCAAAGTTCGACCGGTGTGGACAGCGTTTTCCACGATAACCACTCGCTTACCATTCACCGTCTCCGGCAAGATGTTAAACTGCTGGCACAATTCGGTCGCGCCCGGATAGCGATTACGGAAAATCGCCTGGTCAAATCGTATACCCGCTTCAGTCGCGTAACCGACGGCCGCCCCCATGGCGGCATCCGGTACCGCCACAACCACATCGCCAGTGGCTGGCGCCTCTCGGGCCAGCACTGCGCCAGACCGCACACGCACCGAGTGAACCTCACCCCCACCATAGCAACTGTCTGGCCGCATCAATGAGACCAATTGCATGGAGCATTGGCGAGGCTGACTAGGCGCGAACTGTGTCATCACCAAGTCATCACTCGTCAATCTGACCAGCTGGCCAGGTCCAACTTTACGCATATAGCTTGCCTGGACCAAGCCGAATCCACAACTCTCGGTGGCGACACACCAGCCAGTAGCCAACTGACCGATGACCAGAGTTTGCAGTCCGGAAGAGTCACAGAAAGCCAGTAACTCGCTCGGTGTCGCCATAACACCAACGAATACCCCGTTCAGCCCACTTAAGGCGCTAATTAGTCGACAAGATAGAGTACCACCCCTTTCCAGTTGGAGTCGACTAACAAGTTCATCGTGGACTAATCTGCTAGAGTCAGTTAGTCTCCCACAGACCGCCAACACCACTCCCTGCGCGATTTTGATCGGCTGGATAGTGACCTTACGAAAGACAGCACCGAGCGCAGAAGTGTAGTAATCCTCATTTAGCCTGATTACATCTCTCACTAAACCGACGCCATGCAGATCGCTCTGCCGATGACTGTCAAAGGCGGTCAAGCCGGCACATTGCGTCCCTCGGTACTGCAAAGTGAACAGTGATGCTGCCGTTAGCCTGGCCGCATCACCAGCGCTCGACAAAACAGCACATATTCCCCCTTGAACCGACATGTGTTACCTCCAAATGATGTTAAGGTAGAGTTTCCTCTACATAAAACATGTCACATCTACCACAAAAGTAAATACCATAGTTATAGAACGTTGGTTCAGCTGATTAGCTGTATAAAGTCTGCTTCACTGAGAACTTTGACGCCTAACTGTAAGGCTTTTTCGTGTTTTCTACCTGCATCGGAGCCGACCACCAGGTAGTCGGTCTTCTTGCTGACTGACTCACTAATCTGGGCCCCTAGCACACGAGCTTTTTCTTTCGCTTCGTCACGGGTCATAGTTTCTAGACCGCCAGTAAAGACAAATATCTTGCCAGTTACCCCTTCTTTTGATGCGACTCGGGCCATGGGGAGTTCGATCATCACACCTTTGTCTAGCAACTCACGGATAAACTCAATATGTTCTTTTTCTTGAAAATATTTATAGATACTACCGGCGACCACCGGCCCAATATCCCGAATCCCGTTCCACTCTTCCTTGGTAGCGATACTGAGTATTTCGGTCAATTGTTGGTTTGAATTAGTTTGGTTATTGTGCCTTGTCTCTTGGAGTTTTCCAGCAATATAGCTGGCGAGATCGTTCGCGGTCTCAATCCCGACATTCCGAATCCCTAACGCATAGATAAACTTCGCTAAAGTAATCTTCTTATGACTTTGAATAGTTTGAATAACGTTGGCCGCGCTCTTCTCGCCGAATCGCTCCAGGCCTTCGATATCGCCTTGCTTCAGATCAAACAGATCAGCAAAGTCCTTAATGAAGCCTTCTTCGATAAATCGATCGAGGATTTTAGGCCCCAAGCCGTCCATATCAAAAGCCGCTTTACCTACAAAATGCTCGAGCCCTTTGCGCTGGACTGAGAAGCAGGAGGCATTCGAGCAACGTGCCGCGGCTTCGCCTTCCTTTCGAACTACAGGGGAGTTACATATGGGGCAGATATTGGGAATTTGATAGCTTTTCGTATCGGCAGGTCGTAGATCGGGAATGACTTTCACCACTTCCGGGATAATATCGCCGGCTTTACGAATCACCACTGTATCGCCAATCCGGATATCCTTTCGGTCAATTTCGTCTTGGTTATGTAGGGTCGCTCGCGAAACAGTTGTCCCTGCCACAGTAACTGGTTTCAGTACAGCGACCGGCGTCAATGTCCCGGTTCGGCCAACTTGGATGATAATATCCAGCATTTCAGTAGTGACTTCTTCGGCCGGCCACTTCAGGGCGACCATCCCTCGAGGTGCCTTGCCAACTACACCAAGCTCGCGCTTCAGTCGCATATCATCTACCCCAACGACCATGCCATCGATCTGGTAAGGCAACTTGGCCCGCTGTTTTTCGAAAGCATGCCAATAGACAAGGACTTCGTCGATGCTTTGAACTAATTTATTGTGCGGATTGGAAGCAAAGCCCAGCTCCATCGCTAAGTCGTGCTCTTCGTGATGCTTAGACAAACCGACCTGATTTTCTGGCTCGCCGATAATTACTTGGTAGGCGACGAAATCTAGGTTACGACTTGCCGTAACGGCCGGATCGAGTTGACGAATAGAGCCCGCCGAAGCATTACGCGGGTTCGCAAAGAGCGGCAGACCCTGCTGCGCTCGTTCTTTGTTGAGCGACTCAAATGCCGAGCGCGGCATGTAAACTTCACCCCTGATCTCGATCCGCCCCTTTAAATCTACTCCTTTATTTTCCCCTATATCGCCTCTAGACATCCTTAACCGTAATGGTATCGCCCGAATCGTCTTTATATTATTCGTCACATCCTCGCCAGTATAGCCATCCCCGCGGGTTGAAGCGGTTTGTAACGACCCACCAATATAGACAAGCGAGATGGCTAAGCCATCGATCTTCACTTCAACATAGTAGTCATATGGCCCATCGGGCACTAATTTTTTCAGGCGAATGTCCCAGGAACGCAACTCACCTTCGTCGAAAGCATCATTTAGCGACAACATAGGGTACTGGTGGGTGACTTGGGTAAACTTATCGAGTGGCCTGCCACCAACCCGATGGCTCGGCGAGTCGGGGGTTTGCAGCGATGGATACTGTGCTTCAAAGGCCACCAGTTCTCGCATCAAAGAATCATAATCCGCATCGGTCACGGTCGGGTCATCGACGACGTGGTACTTGTAGCGCAAATCATCGATAACCTGGCGAAGTTTCGTCACGCGCTCTCGAATTGTGTTCGGTATTTGTTCGCCCATAGCCTACTCCATATATTGTTGTTTGTCAAAATAATACCAGTTATTATCCATATTTGCACGACGAATCCTACTTCACGACTTGACTTAAAACAGATTTTAGTGTATAGTTCGGGCCAACTGGCTTCGCACGAAAGGAGAAAACAAACGTGTCAACAGCCATCGCACCTAGGGATCATGTGAAGCATGCTCTTCAGAGCAGGCAAAAGGTGATCTACGAACCGTATGCACAAGGAGCTGGGAGCTTTGATGCATACTGGCTGAGCCTCCCAAATAGGGAGGAAAAGGCTAGCCTAGATGGCGGCAATGAATGTCGCTTCGGGGTAGTATACTTCCCCCTATTCGCACTGATCCTCATGCACGGTGACGGCGAGAGAATCAGCCAGGCTGTCGAGCGCAGCATGAACGTGTCTCTGGCGCTAGTGGACGAGGAAAGGCCCAAGGCCACGATAGTCGTCCTGGACATTGTGGAGACTACAGTGCTGGAATTTGACACCGTCATGTTCCTGGGTGAGCTAATCAGGGAGGCCCGAAGAACAAGTAGGAAGATCGGCCTACTCTGCGACATAGGCCACGTCGATGACCTGGTTGCCACGTTTGAAGAGTATGTGGGCACACTGGCAGTGGCGTCCACACCTCAGGACCTCTTCAGGGCTATGGGGGTGCCGTGCCCTGCGTAGTGACGAGCAGCGGACCCCGCGAGGTCCGCAAATCGAGGAGTCCTTGAAACCGGGCGCGTCCGCTGTGACGAGCCCGGTTTCTCTTTACCGAAAGAATATACGATGCTAAGGTAATAATACTTGCGCCTAGAAAGGAACGAGCATGGAACCCTGTCCAGATCCTTCGTGCGATGGCATCCTTGTCTATACCGAGATGGCAGAACAGCACCGATGCACTCGCTGTCGCCTAGTCCAGGACGTCGGTTACCTGGCAATTCCACTCGATCTCCGGCTGCAGGCAGCCCCTCTGATTGAATTCAATCCGAAGACGCAACGTTACAGGTTCACTGGCCTGAGCCTAAGGGAGATGTTGTCAGAAATTAACAGTCTGGGCAGCCGACTGAAACGGCGAGCCGCTCAGAAACGATAATTCTCATCAGGGAAGTCAGTAAGACCGGTGCCGCAGTCAGCGCGCCGGTCTTTGCATTCCAGTCATGAAGTACTGGTATTTTTGAATAATTGGTGCTAAACTATCGGCAGAAAAGTTCCTACTCTCTTTAGGGAACTGGAGACATCGATGTCCGCCACAATCCTCCTGCCAACACAGGGTAGGATTTGCACCGAATGCGGTAAGCCTCTTGGTAATGGGCAGCGCTGCATTGACCCCGAGTGTCTGAAAGGGATTGGATTGCCACTGGATGCTGTCATCGTCCAGACTTCCGCTCCACTCGATGAGCGATGTATGCCCGGCCAGACCCAGGTCGATCCAGAATACAATCTCGGCATCGACTACTCGCAGTACGTTGGCCCATGCGGTGCCGATTAGTCAGGTGAAACCCTGGCAATACAGAACGCACGAAACGCCCAGCCGGGTTTCCGGCCGGGCGTTTCTATATAAGAAATGAAATGGGGATGTTTCGTACCGTTTACATTTCCCTTAAGATTCGGATCCGATCTTCGAGTGGTGGATGGGTTGAGAACAGGGAGTTGATTTTACCTTTATGGTCCTTTAAGGGATTGGCAATGTAGAGGTGAGCTGTCGCTTTGTTGGCGACTTCGAGTGGTTCGTGATCGGCGCCGATCTTTTCAAGCGCCTTAGCTAAACCCTCGGGGTAGCGCGTCAATAAAACACCTGAGGCATCGGCCAAGTACTCTCGCTTTCGTGAAACAGCAAGTTGAATGAGTTGGGCAATAAGTGGAGCCAGGATTGCCAGAACCAGCGCAACAATCATCAAAAAAGTCTGAAGCTGACCACTACTGCTATTATTCTCCCGTTCTCGCCCACTGCCAAACCAGAAGACATGACGCAGGAAGAGGTCAGAGACGAGGGCGATGACTCCTACGAGAACAACCGCGATGGTCGAGACCCGGATGTCATAGTTACCAATATGGGATAGTTCATGGGCTAACACCCCTTCAAGTTCCTCATTTTCCAGCTGCTCGAGCGCCCCCTTAGTGACCGCAATCGCTGCATGCTTCGGATCGCGACCGGTCGCAAAAGCATTGATCGCCGTATCAGGAATCAAATAAACTCGAGGCATGGATAAACCAGCCGTAATCGATAGGTTCTCTACCATGCGGTACAGTTCAGGGATTTCCGCTTTCTTAATCAGCTTAGCACCAGATACCGCTAAAGCAATTTGGTCTGAGTAATAATAACTGGTGAGTGCTTGGACAACAGTCACAATAACGGCAACGGGTAGTAGCCAGGACAGGTCGTAGGCGTAGCTAATCAGCCAAGCTATGCCAATCATAAAGACAAAGAAGCAGAAGAAGAGGATATAGGTTTTATTTTTGTTGGACGTGATTTGGTCGTACATAAAGCAATTCCATGAGTTATTAGCTTATCGCAACCCAAGGATAAATCAAGTATTGTTATACCGCCGTTGGCTTTCGGGCGAAAGAGAACTTTTGACTGATTTGGCCAACAATTTTGAAAACTAGGTTAACCAGTTTTGGATATGAGTCGATATAGGCGCCTTGGCTGAAAAACCAGTCGGGTACTCGACAGGGTTGACCAGTGAAGTGTGCTGTCCATTCGCGCTCGACTCCAAGGGCAATGGCCAGAGCCAAGTACTGCTCGTAGGCATCGAGCTGATCGCTATAATCGATCGCCACCGTCTGGAGGTAGTTACGATACCCTAGCCAACGACTAGCCGCATCTCGTCCGGCGGGAGTGCGGTGAGGCACCAATAAGGAAAGCCGAATCATGAACGGTGTAACTGCGAGGCTAACAATCCAAGGCAACACGATCAACGGTTGCTGATCGACATAAAGTAGACTCAAAGCCAGACCGGCGATCGATAGGAAGAAGATCGTCACCCCCGTCGCGCGTATCGCTAAATGCGACTGCTGGGGGTTACCTTGAAAATAACCGAGACTGCTCATCTGCTCATAGACACTATCGACTGCCGCAGTGACCGTATCGCTCCAGATGTGGGCATTTAAACGTGAGGTAATGTCTGCCGCCCCGGCGATTAGATTATTGCTGACCAGTTGGTCGAGAAAAAGGCGTTCAAAAGGTAAAAGCGTCTGGTCAGTCGTCCAGTCCCGTTTGCGACTGAAACTAAAACCAGCCTGTTCACTGTAGATAATATCGATATAACCCCGATGCGCCAGATCAACTAGCGTCGCCGCGATCTCTCGCTCACCAACATAGCCTCGTAGTAGCGTGCCAACAAAGGCTGGTGGCAGGGTTGATGGCCGATCAGTAACCTTCTTGATAAACGGTTTGAGCTGTATATCCCTGAGTCGCTGAATAACCAAGTAGAGCGCAAATAGCAACATCAGTAGTGGGACAACAATGGCAATCACAAGCCATGCTCCTAGCGGTAAACCATCTAACGCAACAGCTACTCTCTGGAAAACGCTCAAACTCAAGGCACCTTTAGGTAGCTCAATGACAATAGTTAACGTCGCATCGGTACCGACATATGAAGCCTGAAACTCCAGCTGAGAGTCACCTGTAACCTTGGTATGATATTCGCTAACACTGTGGACAGCATAAAATGTCGGCTTCACCTGCTCGGTTGTGACTCCAAACGGCAAGTTGACCCGAACAAGCACATCTTGGTAGAGTGTCTTTGGCTGGTCGACTACTTTATATCTAAAGATGGTTCGACTGTCCGTGAGCTCAATTTTCGGTTTGCGTGAGGCAACTCCATCGACAAACAACCGACCATCGGATCGGATGGTCACGTCTTGGACTAACGTAGCGTTGTCACCTACCGTAACCGCCGCGACCGGCGCGACCGGCGCGGGGAAAGCCAACAACGACCACAGAGCTAAACTGAGTGCTACTTGGAATATCCGCATCCCTGCCTTCTTTTATATAGAATAACATCATTTTTATCGTCAGATAAGAGTTTATGCGTATGACTAGCTACTTTTCGAGATGCTGCAAATGCTTAAGCACTGCTTGAAGGTTTGTAAACAGCAGAATATCATGCTCTCTAGCTATGTGAATCGCGTTTGTAATGTAGTGATTGGGCACGAAATAGACGTCACAACCAGCGGCAACGGCCGCCTCAACACCAACTTGGCTGTCCTCTAGAACCAGTAGTTCGTGTACCGAAAGCATGAGGCGCTTGGCCATAGCTTCGTAGATATCTGGTTCAGGCTTCGGATGAGGCACCTCGTTAGCTAAGATTATCTCCTGGAAAAATGGTTTGATCTCGAGATGATCTATTTTCGCCGACAAACTGCCGGGCACCCCATTGGTAGCCAAACCCATTGGCACACCATTCGCTTCGAGATAGGTAAGTAACGCACTGGCCCCTGGTTTCAACTGTACAGCTTCGTAATGAAGGTTATTGCGGATCTCGGCAAAGAGTTGGCGCTCGTGCTTAGCTAGGCCATAATGTTCACTAATTGCCTCGGTAAAGTAGTGTCTAGTCAGACCAAAATATTGACTAAAGACATGTTTGGTTAGCCGTTTGTTAAAATCATGCCGTAGTGCGTCTTGGACAACGACAAAAGTTAAGTCATCTGAGTCAACCAAGAGACCATCGACATCGAAGATGACAGCCTTGGGATAGTGCTCGTCCTTTGCGGTTCCCTTGTTCACCCTAATTCCCTCCCTTACTACGATTAACGATACACTAGATCCACGACCTAAACCACATTAAGCGATCAAACCAGCTCTGAGAGATGGGGTGGGCGATCCAGATTGGGGCGAAGAACAGTCCAGAAGTGACAAACGCAGCTAGAAGCGCGATAACCAAGTAACGCAACGGGCGACTGACGCTATAGACTTGACCAAGCCAGAAGCCTGTCAATAATAAGGCGAAGAGATAGCTGGCAAAATAATGATAGAGAAAGAGAACCCGGCCAACTACTGACCATGGGAGATAGAAGGCTGCCCAACCACTAGTGACTGCTAGGAGTGAGTAAATGTATTTCTTCTCAACAAGTGGCGCTTCGGTTCGGTTATGAATCAACGCGGTATATGCTAAGACCATCAAGGTATATACGACCGAGAGAGTGCTACTCCACCATACCAAGGGGTTACCGATCGCATCTACCCCGATGATATGGGCATCCACACTCTTGTAGTAAAACCAAATCGGCCGGACCAAGAATGGCCAACTCCACCACTTGGATGAATAGGGATGGGTAGCATCAAGGTTCACATTGTACTGCCAAGACTGTTTATGCCAGGTAATGAATTGATTCCAAAAGTCAGTCTGCCAGTTAGCCAGGAATGGAACGGTGTAGAGAACTATCGGTAGTACGACTAACGAGCCAAACCAGACGAGATAATCGCTAGCATCAGACCGGCGCTCTTTGGTGAAGACGAGAGTTGATAGCGTAATCAAGGCGACAACCGGAAGAAACCCCGCTCCGATCCACTTCACGGCGAGCGCCAAACCGGCAAACAGACCGGTCAGGAGCAACGGACCCCAGGCCGACTGACCTTTGAGGCGCCGTAGGCGGAACTGAAAAGCATAGCCGAAGGCTGCCAGCCCGAAAAGGATTAAAAAACCGTCCATCAATCCAGTTCGGGAGTAAACGATGAACAGACCGTCAATGGCGACAAGAAAAGCTGTTAAAAAGCCCGCCCGCTTATCGGCAAATACCTGGTAGCTCGTCCAGAAGGCTACCGGAATTGTGGCAATGCCAGCTAACAGTGGCATAATCCGCCAGCCAAGTTGCGTATTACCAAAGATCATTTCCCCTAGTGCAATAATCAGTTTCCCTATGGGTGGGTGAATATCAAAGAAGGTCTCGCCGGTTAAGTACTGGTACGCCATCTTTGGAAAATAAACTTCATCGAAAACGGTTTCGGCCGGTAAGTTGATTCGCCAGCAACGAAGGAATATAAAGAAGCCGATGACGGCAAGGCCAACATAGGACCACGGTGATTTGCTAACTGCCTTCATCGAAAAAAACTGTCGTAACGCTTGAATCATAAACATACTATACTAAACCATATCTCACCTGTCACCCATCGGGAGGTTGGTAAGGACTGGACAGAATTAGTAATATATTCTATCCTTTGGCTACGAAAGGTAGGCAACTCGTGCCTAGGTAGCAAGATGGCTCAGTTCGCACCTAGGGACAATGATATCGCATGTCCCTCGTGTAAAAAACGAATGAACCAACCTCCAATCGGAGGAAGCGCGGCATGTCCGAGCTGTGCGATGTCGATTGGCTGGGTCGCCCCACCATCTGATCGTAACTGCCCAGCCTGCCAAACACCAATCGTGCTGGACTCTGAATGGTTCCAGTACGCATATCGTCAGCCCAGTGGGGCTTACGTCCTGTGCGAAGGTTGTACGCAGGCCGCAAGGGACAGGGGTCAAACTAGGTCAAGAGTATATCTTCGAGTCACTGTCGATGGACAAATCGGGATATACTCACAAGTCAAGCCCAATTGTGATGATCGGCCTCATGTCGAATATGACCTGACCAGACCCTTCCCCGCAACCTGCTTCATCGTCGAACGGTGAGCACTCAGTCTGTCTACAATCGTGGGCGGTCCAAATGGATCGCCCACGACTGCGTCAAGCCTACTGCAGTTGCTTCACACTGCAACCACTGCCTACTAACCTAGACAAAGTGCTGTAACAGATGTACTATACTGACGAAAGGTGGGCAAGGTGTGCCCAGGTAGCTTCGATGTCATGTTTGTGGATTGATGAGGTGACAAGTATCGCACTCATCACTTGTCCGGCATGTGCCCAACCGACACCGCCGCCAAATGCCAGGGGTGCGCGGGTAAACTGTCAACACTGTAACGGGGTAATCGAACGTATCAGCCCTGCCGAGCAAGTGACCTGTAATAGATGCAGGACCACGTTCGATACTCATGAGGTATGGAAGGCGCGCGTCGAAGCGTCTCCCTGTAGTCCAATTGTATGTTGGACCTGCACAACTAGTGAAAGAAGCCAATACTGGGGGGGTGCCCGGGTCATACTGACCGTAGACATCACCGGGCACGTGATAGATCGCCAAGTCACCTGCCCGATCATCTTCGCTATATGCACATACAATACTGAAGATGAGATGCTGGCCGACCAAGCCGCTAACCGTCGCGTGAGCTGCCAACCGATAGTGCCGGGCGAACACTGCTACCGTCTGGCAAAATAGGCGAGTAGTCAAATTTGAGGGGGTGGTCGGTTTGGCCACCCCCTCAAAACGAAAAAAACTAAGATTATCGATTAATTCGGGTACAACCTCTCACTGTCGGTCTGTTCAAGAGTGACTAAGACGTATGCCTGCAAGACCTCAAACCTGGCCTGCAAATCCTTGACCGATTCAAGTAGCACAAGTTGTAAGTGATTTATCCGTGTTCTCATGGCCGGTTGCGCGACCAAATCGCTCATTGTGACATCCGAGGTAAATGCCTGCAGTTGTCCTTCATATTGATCGATAGTATGGACAATATCATCATATTGACTAATGAAGTCTAAATATAAACCTTCTAACAGCTCAAGCTGCACTTCGATAGCAGCATCGTGTTGTCTCGATATATTCTTCTTTATCTGCAGTAGTGCCTGGATATATACCTGTTCGCACTGCTGACATTTCAACTCAGTCTGATCATATACTACGTCAATCACCGATTTAAGGGAATCAAACAGCCGGCCATTAGTCTCCGGCGCTTGCTCAGCTAACCCGACAGTCAACTCATCCGGTTGTAAATCTGATAAAACTTGCTTTTCCATACTCAACTAATTAGTTAAGCGGTTTTATCGTTAAAATCAACCTTCACTGGTTGCTTAGCGGCCTGTTCATCAGCTTCCAACTCAAAGAACTCACGACTGGCGAAGCCTAGCATACCAGCAACCATGTTGGCCGGGAATAATTGGGTTTTAATGTTGAAGTCACGCACATTGCCGTTGTAGAATCGACGAGCCGCTTGGACTTTGTTCTCGGTATCGGATAGTTCATCTTGAAGTTGCTTGAAGTTTTCGTTCGCCTTCAAGTCTGGATAGGCTTCGGCGATCGCAATGATGCTCTTTAATGCTTCGCTCAACATGTTCTCAGCATCGCCCTTACGCTCTGGGCTTTTGGCACTCATCGCCGCAGTTCGAGCCTTCGTGACTGATTCAAAGGCCGTTTTCTCGTGAGTGGCATAACCCTTTACTGTCTCAACCAAGTTAGGGATTAGATCGTAGCGACGTTTCAATTGAACGTCAATGTCACTCCAAGCCTCGTCGACGCGCGTCTTTGAGACGGTCAGGCCATTGTAGATCCCGATAAGCCAGAGGACAAACAGTACAATAACACCAGCAACGATATACACAGTCATCTTATTTCCTTTCGTAGTTAGGCCTTAATATAACACATCCTAACCAAGTCCGCTACTGATTCTTTAGTACGTAAAGATAGGTATCACCGACAAATTTCCCGGCAGGATTCTTGGTATTGCTGAGCTTGGCTGTCAGTTCAAAAGTTTGGCCGTCAGATTTATACCCGTAAAAGGCCGCTGGGCTCTCAGGGTCAACTGGTAGGCCAGTAGCTAGGTAAGTGGGCACGAGCACAGCGAGGGGCGATGCTGTATCTGAGGTATTACCCTTAGTAAAGGTTTCGGAGATGGGATACTTTGGTCCGGTCTTGATTGTCTTAGCTCGTTGAGTTAGGGCTAGCTGGATCTGGGTCAAACCGTCAATCCGTTGATTATCGATATCGACTGTAGGGCTTGGGCTAGATGAGACAGTAAGCGACGGTGAAGGACTGGGCACATCGTCCAGTAAGCTTGAATCTTGAAATGGCCTCGGGCTGGCTAATCGCTTAATGACCGGTGGTTTAGCGACCGTTTCGATTGGTCGATCAGCAAACAAAATAGGGACACCAGGTATTGAAATGATTCCTGTTACCCCAACTAGCGTAACCCCAGAGATCGTCAAGATAATGATCCCCCCGAGTAGCGCATATTCGACAGGCCCGAAAAAAGGACGGTTATTGACCATATCCCACCTTACTTTTCTACATTATAGCAGAAGCAAACGGTGCTCGTTTAGTCTGGCAATACAATGACCGTAACCGTTGCGCTCGTACCATGACCTAGGTGAAGCGTAATGTCATGCTCACCGATCGTTTTGATCGGTTCCATCTTGATTTGATGTTTATCAACACCAAGAGCGGCGGCAACTTCAGCTTCGCGGACGGCCCCAAACAATTTGGTGCCCTGTGCTTTAGCCTTCAAGGTCAGCTTCGTCCCGTCAATTTTAGCGGCAGCTTGTTTCAGACGTTCTGCTTCGTTAAGTTTAGCTTGCACTGACTTGTCGATATCTCGTCGAAGAACCTGGGCTCGGGTGTCGCCAACTGGCACAGCTAAAGCTTTGGGCGCGAGAAGATTACGATAAAAGCCATCTGCCACATCCTTGGTCTCACCTTTCTTGCCCACGTTTTTTACGTCCTTGAGGAAGATAATTTTCATCGGCATGCTCCAGTAATGGCAGCTTCGATAGTTAGGTTATTTCGACAGTTCCTTGATCGCCCGCTCCAATTGCGGATCGCGCTTGCTCTTATAGTCATCCTCACTTAATTTGACCTCAATATCGGGTTTCAGTCCGAGCTTGTTGATGTGACGACCTTTAGGCGTAAGCCACTCAGCAATAGTAATCCGAACAGCACCACCCCCAGAGACTGATTCGAGCTCTTGGACAGACCCTTTGCCATATGTTTTCTCACCGATAAACGTCGCCCGACCGTAGTCCTGCAACGCCCCAGTAAAAATCTCACTGGCTGAAGCTGAACCACTATTAGCCAAGATAATCATTGGCGTCTCGGTATATTTTGCATTACTGGTCGCTTTATACTCGCCAACGTGGCCAACTTTGTCAATATCTTTAACGATGGTGCCCCGTTCCTTCAAGAAAAGACTACTGACGTCGACAGCCGTATCTAAGAAGCCGCCGGGATTATTGCGAACGTCAACAATCAGACCTTTAGGTTGCTTGACGAGCATTTCATCAAGCGCTTTACCCACCAATCCTTTGGTATCTTCCCCAAATTGGCTGATCTTAATATAGCCAATGTTTTCGTCTTTTATTTCCCACTTTACCGACTTGACTACAATCGTATCGCGGGTGACCGGAATCTCCAATGGCGCAGTTGCTCCTTCGCGAACGATGGTCAGCAGAACGACTGTACCCTTCATGCCCCGAATCTTGTCGACAGCCGAACTGACAGTCATGTTTGTTGTATCGGTGCCATCGATTTTGTGAATGATGTCGAGTGGTCGTAGTCCGGCCTTCGCTGCCGGCGAATCTTCAAGCGGGGCCACAACGACAATCGAATCATCTTTTTCTTGAATCTCCGCGCCTATCCCGTCAAAGTGCCCACTCAGATCCTGGTTGAATCGTTTCGCTTCATCGGGTGGCATATATAATGTATAGGGATCATCAAGGCTGCGAAGGGCGCCATTAATCGCTCCGTAAACCATCTGTTTGGTATCAATCTTCCCAGCAAACTTGCTCTGGATCTCCGACCAAACTTCCCAAAACAGATCAAAAGAAATGTCTTTGGGCTTGCCTAGGTTTGTGTTAATGATTTTTGGCTGATAGCCCTTCTCGAACGCTAGATTTTGATGGCCAACAGAGTAGCCAAACAAATAGGTGCCGGCAACCAAAGCCAATGAAACTAAGCCAACCATTAACGGTTTATATGAGAAAATATATTTCACACGTCCTCCAGACTAGTGATCAGTATCTCATTTTTGTTTAGCTAGTTCAACGCAGATGATCGGATACCTTATCCTCACGATGCATCCTGTGTGGTATGCTAAATGTGGAGGGAATTATCTTTCACATTCATTCAACGTACGATCTAGACACCGCCATTAATCGGGTACAGCTCTCGACAAAAACGGCACATCCCGCATTCATTCGTGCCCACAACTGGCTACGAATGCGCAGTCGGTCTTATTACCGTTGGCACCTCAATCCCCACACGTCAAGTATTCACAAATCTGTGGCTTTCTTGATGGTTGTAACTACGGTAATCAATATTGGAGTGGCTATTTTTGCCTATCCGCAAACCAGCCATGCTACAACCCTGACAATTCAGCCTAATGGGACCGACGGTAAGGATTCTTGGCTAGAATATTTGAGTAACGATACCCACGGATCAGAAGAGACGATACAAGTCTATGCTTCAGGTGGTGCTGGCGGCTATTTCAGCCTCATCCAGTTTCCGCTCGGCGATATTCCCGATGGGGCAACAATTAACTCGGCAAGCTTAGTCGTAACGCCAGCATATAATACCAACGAGACACCAGATATTAGACTCCACCGCGTCACCACCAGCTGGGACGAATCTATGGTGAATTGGAACGATCAACCAAGTATTGATTCGGATAGTACCTACCGAGTTGATATCACACCATCGGGAAGTGGACCTCAAACCTTTAGTATTACCAACTTAGTCCGTGACTGGGCAAGTGGTGCAATTTCTAATTACGGGTTAAGATTAGGTTTCGTCACTTTTACAGAAGCAGGTACCTATAATTTTGTCTCATCAGACGGCAGCACAGCCAGTGAACGGCCAAAGTTAGTCATCGACTATACGTCTAACACTCCAACTCCAACACCCACTCCGACCCCCACCCCGACACCCGTTCCGGCTCCTGCTTCGACCCCGACTGCAGCAGGCTCCAGTCAAACCGCGTCGAAAAGTTCACCGACCCCGACTCCAGGTAAGACCGTCACGATAAAGGAAGAATTGTTGGGTTCAGCTCCATCTGACAAATCCACTATCGGTTCAGCTATTGGCTCGGCAATTAGCTCAGCGCTTGATTCTGTTCTTGGCTCGAATACCAACCCACCGATCGCAGCCGTAACCACGCAAGAGCAAGTGACTATTGCGGCGGCTACGGTCGTTGCCGCGCCTTCAGAAACGGTCGCTGGCGCTCAGATTGAAATCGTGACTACCAAAGAGCGTTATGCTTCGGATGAAGATATCGTCGGATACGTCATGATCCATAATCAAACCGACGAGCCACTCGAGTTAACCTTTCCCAATAAGAAGCAAGCCAACTATACAATCCGGGGGGCCACTAGCTATGATTGGGCAAGCGGACGATTATTTACCCCCATTGATACAAAGGTCAATCTAAGAGCTGGCTACCGCCACGGTTGGCGCTTTGTCCACTCAAGCAATCGATCACCATTGAAGCCCGGTAACTATAAGATTATTGGTGAGATCGTAGGTATCGGCACCGCTGAAAAGACCGTGATTATCCAGTGATTAGCGACAACATCTCACTTGAGATTATTTTCACTCAGAAATTACGCCACCACCAAGTACCAGATCTTCATTACTATAGAGCACAATATGCTGGCCGGGGGTCAAGGCCCGTTGGGGATCGGTAAATGCGAGCTGTCTTCGGTCATCATCAAGACTAGTTATTGATTCGAGAGGCACCAGATTACCACCGTGGCGGAGTCGAGCGAATACTTGCTGGTCATTCTTGCGTCTCGATACGTAATTATCAATGATACTGTCAACTACTACCGCTCTCTCAAACAGAGTCGGATGATCATGTCCGGGTACGGCCATAACGATGTTGTCATCAATATATTTTCTTACCACATAGAAATGCGGAATATCGTGCTTGTACTGTGGGTAGTGTTTGGCAACCAAAGCGTTATCGACCGCAATCTTTCCACCGATCGTTGTAAAATGGACGCCTTGATGTTTGCCGATGACCCTACCTTCTAGATCATGGATATCCCCCAACTTCTCCGGTAACCAGTGGGCCATGAACTCACGCATCGAAACATCGCCGACAAAACACATCCCCTGTGAATCTTTTTTATACTTGGTTGGCAGATCGAATTGTTTAGCCAATTCGCGGACTTCGTCTTTAGTGTACTCGGCGAGTGGGAATAGGGTATGGGCTAGTTGCTCTTGACTTAAGCGATACAAAAAGTAAGTTTGATCCTTTTTATTATCTTTGGGAATCTGGAGTAAGTATTCGACTGCTTTTGATTGCGACAGCGAGCCGGCGGACCGGACTTTGGATATTCTGGCATAGTGCCCCGTGGCTACATAGTCTGCCTTCAAAAAAGTTAATGAAAAGTTAATAAATTCATCAAACTTAAGGAGTGAATTGCAGTAAATATCGGCGTTCGGCGTTCGGCCTTTCGTAAATTCGGCCAAAAACACATCAAAAACTTTCGTCTTATAAGCCTCTCGAAAGTCGCAAACGTGAAAGGGGATACCGAGCTTTAAAGCGACCCGTTTAGCATCGAGATAATCATCGTACCATGGGCATGTGAGGCGATAGCTATCGGCCTCAAGTGGATTATTACCGAGAGTCGGGGACTCAGTGTCCCAGTTCTTCATGTACACACCGATTACCTCGTAGCCTTGACGCTGAAGTAGAGCTGCCGTCACCGAAGAATCGACCCCGCCCGAGAGGCCGACCACAACACGTCGTTTTTTATTCTTTAATTCTTTCTTCATCTTAGTCCTACAGTCCTACCATCGTTTGGGTCAATCGTCAAGGTTAAAACACCTATGAACTATGATATACTATAAATGAAACAAATGCGTTCATTAGCTATCCTTAGGAGGATAGCATGCTCACTACCCCAGCCGACTTGGCGAAACGCTTGAAGATTGAGCTGAATGAATCAGAGTTAGTCTTTGAAGTCATCCGAAAACACTGGTGGCAAGTGGCCAAACCGATCGCCAGTATCCTAGTCTTTGTCGGTATTACCCTGTCTTTAACCCTCTTAGTCATCGGTAGTGTCCCGCTCTCCATGGGAACATTGCTGTTTTTGGTAGTTCTGTTCGTACTGTATTGTGGTCTGTTAGCCTATCTCTATTCCGAATGGAAAAGCTATTGGCAAAGTGCGTTGATCATAACGAACGAACGCGTCATTGACTGCCAACAGCTAACCTTTAGTGCTCGCCGATTACAGACTTTTGATATCCACGAGATCCAGAGTTGCTCTGGTGAACTATCACCGTTTTGGGGTTGGATATTTAATTTTGGCAGTATTTCAATCAACACAGTCGGTACCCACCCGGTGATTGTTCACGCTATTCCAGCTCCCGAATTGGTCTCCGATACACTTATGCACTCCCACACCATGGCCGAGCGCGGTCGTAGCGCAAATCATAGGTCAACACCAGCAAACTCGAAGCCTAATGAATTACACTCTCCAGGTGAGCCGCCTCCAATAACAGATCTCACTTCACCAGAAGATAAGACTGTCAACGCGAAACACGAAGTAACCTTACTCATGTTCCACGTCCCAAGTGAACAGTTAGCCGCTATCACCAAAGATTTGCCATCACAAAAAGAGCCCGATATTAGATACCTCCAAAAGACCGACTACTACCAAATTGAAACCATAGTTCCTACCAGTGAGGTGTCGGACCTCATCAAGCGACTTAAGAGCTTAGGCGCTGAAGATATTGCGACTGAACAATTGGCGATGGTGGATTAGCACTGGAATATGACTATAATCATGTTAACAAGGACATTCCATGATCGACACCCACTGTCACCTCAACTTTAAAGCGTTTTCTGACGATGCAGAGGCGGTAGCTACCAACATGGCTAAAGAGGATATATCGGCCGTCGTGGTCGGTTGCGACGAGGTTACGTCGCGCGTAGCGATCAACCTCGCCAAGAGCCAACCCAATCTTTGGGCGGCCGTGGGATTACATCCCACACATGTCCTGGATACACCTTGGAACGACACCCTCATGAAGGAGTTAGCTCTTGAAGATAGAGTAGTGGCTATCGGTGAAGTCGGACTAGATTGGTTCCGTTTTCCCGATAATGAAGCGGATAAACAACGATATATCGATGCTCAATACATAGCACTGCATAAAGCCATCTACTTAGCGAAACAACTCAACAAACCACTCATCCTTCACTCCCGTAACGCATATGATGACCTTCTAGGTGTCATTGAAAAAGAGTTCGTTTCAGACGATAAACTGAAGGGTACTATCCACTGTTTTATGGGGAAGTGGCAACAAGCCCAGCGCTTCCTAAATCTCGGCTTCATGATTGGCTTTACTGGAGTAATTACCCACAAAACAGTTGATGCCTTGCTCCTCGAGGTAGTGGCTAAAGTACCGTTTGATCGTATCCTAATTGAGACCGATTCGCCCTACCTTACTCCCGAACCCTACCGGTCTGAGGGTCGCAAACAAACCGGCAGTACACCTCGAAACCTACCTGCCTACGTCATTGAGGTTGCTAAAAAGATAGCCGAGCTTCGTAGTACAGATACAGAGAACATAATTAAGTTAACCGAAATGAATGCACAACGACTTTTTAGAATCGGGAAAGGATAAACCATGACTAAACTTCTTGAGCAAAACTCAGCTGGTGGAGTAGTCTACCGGGTTGAACGGGGCGCTTGTAGTGTCATCATGATCCAAGACCGTTACGGTAAGTGGACGTTTCCGAAAGGCCATGTAGAACAGAATGAAACCCTTCAGGATGCCGCTAGACGCGAGATTGTGGAGGAAGTGGGTATTGATGGCACTAAACTCGAGATTAGAGCAGATCTTGGGGTTATCGAATACAGCTTCGAATCAAACTTCGTCAAAGATATTGAAGCAAGTGGCCTCATCAGTACAGGCCAAACAGTTACTATCAATAAGTTAGTAAAATATTTTCTATTTAGTTTTAGCGGCGATACGGTACTCATACCTCAACAAGGTGAGGTTGAGGCTGTGCTTTGGGTACCGCTCGCTAAACTTGATCAGAAAAATGATTACAAGGATAATAAGCCAATTATCGCCAAGGCAAAGGAGATACTAACATCTACCAGTCGTTAGAGAGTCGTCGACTGTTGAATTGTGGCGTAAGCAACACAGACAAGTATAATCAAAAAGGCAATCACCGTGCGCCAACGCATCGGTGTGCCATTGATACGGACATCGCCCCAGGTGGCGAAGACCGGAATTAAGAGCAAGATCAGGGTCGTAAAGGTTACACCAATCGCATTGAAACCGTAGAATCGCAACACCATGTAAACCGAGCCAAAGATCGAAGAGAGAAAGATCAACCGGAAATCGCTATCTTTCATGCGATGAACGTTTGGCCGATAATAGATAGTGAAAAACAGGGCTAAAAACCCCGTTCGCAAAGCATAGAGCATTGCCGGTGAGTAAAGTTGCAGTAACTCCTTCTGTACCATCGCCTCCATGGCCATCAAAAAGACGGCTAACATGAGATGCATTGAGTACTTATCGAACTCCAAGTGGTGCTTCTTGAGGTGCGAGAGGACTAGCGCTATGCTACCGATAAGCGCAGCAACAAAAACTGGTAAGTTAAACTCTTCAGGGTAAAACAGAGCCGCTAAACTGATTGTAGCCAGCGGGGCAAGCAACATGATCATCTCAAATTCGACCATCTTCTCTTTTTGGAGCCCTTGGTAATAGAAGATGTTCCAGATCACCGCCAGCAAGATCATGAGGATGAAGTAGAATATATAGGTCTGATTGAACGCCAGGATGAGATCGATGCTCCCGAGCCAGGGTAAGCTGACAAGGGTAGTTAAGAACAAAAAGGCAAAAGTCACCGGAATATGGTCAGCGAGCCCGAGTTTACGCTTAGCCAAAATAAATTGATCAATTAGTACATTGCCAGCGCCAGCAATCGCTCCAATGATAACAGGTATCATGCCACCCCTCCTTCGTAACTAGTACTATCCTATAGTAATAAACTCTGAGTCATAATACTAGTGCTATATGGAACCGGTCTATTCGCTAATTAGAGTTGATAATTAGGACAATCTCGGAAAGAGTGGTAGAGGCACTAATGTTTCCAACTGTGTGGCCAACTGTTCACTCACTGTTGGCATCAGTGGCCGGATGGCTTCGGTGATCTTCAACAGTTCTTCGTAAGTCTTCACTAGTACAGTCTCCCGCAGAGCACCGTTCTCCATAGACCAGGGTTGCTCAGTCGCTAGATAGCGATTGGCGTCATCGACCAATATCATGGTTCGAGCAATCGCTTCAGATATGTCATTTTTAAAGTATGCCTCTTTAATCGTAGGTGTGGCAGATGGCTTTACTTGAGGCTTAATCCCAAATTTATTGATTAGCACGATCGTTCGCTGAACTAAATTACCTAGACCGTTCGCCAACTGCGACGTATACACCGCATCCATCTTCTCGATTGAGATATCGCCGTCAGAACCGTACGGTACGGCTGACAGGATGAGGAAGCGTGCCGCATCGACACCATAACGCCTAATCAACTCGGCAGGATTGATCACATTACCTAAGCTCTTACTCATCTTTTGACCATTAACCGTAAAAAAGCCGTGGACAAACAGTTCTTTAGGAATTGGCAGATCGAGTGCTATGAGGATAACTGGCCAGATCACAGCGTGGAAGCGAAGGATATCTTTGCCCAAAAGCTGTAGTTGGGCTGGCCATGGACTAGCAAGAAGTGCTTGATAGATGCCTTCAAAGGTCGCTAATTCGGTCTTATTCCATACCCGGCTGAAAGTCAGATAATTCAACAGAGCATCAACCCAGACATAGATGGTCTGGTCAGTCGCGAACGGCACAGTGATACCCCAAGCAACTTTACTACGCGTGACAGGGATGTCTCTAAGCGGTTCGCCCTTTAGAAAAGCGAGAACTTCGTTGCGACGCGTTGCCGGGTTAATTTTCAGCGTCCCTTTATCGATGAGACTGATAATCTTATCCTGGAACTTGGAAAGCGCGAAGTAGTAGACAGTCTCCTTGACCATTTCGAGTGACTTGTGATGGATATCGCAAATTGGCTTTTCTGTTCCTGGGACAATATCCTTATATTCTTCACATCCAGTACAATACCAGCCTTCGTAACCAGCAGGGTATAGGTATTCACGATCGTAAAGTTGTTGGAACACAGCTTGTACCAAAGCGACATGTGTCGATTCAGTTGTTCTGGCAAAACGATCGTAAGCGATATTCAAGTCAACCCAAGTCTGCTGAAAAGCACGAGTAATTGTATCAACATAATCCTGCGGTTCTTGATTGGTTTCTGCCGCCTTTTGAGCAATCTTCGTCCCGTGTTCATCAGTCCCAGTTAAAAATAATACATCGTCACCAAACTGCCGGTGAGCCCGAGCTAAAACGTCAGCCGCCAGGGTTGTATACGTAGTGCCGATGTGTGGCACATCGTTAACGTAATAGATCGGGGTAGTAATAAAGAATTTTGCCATGACTTTACTATATCAAACCTGTTCTATAAGTGGAAGGAGACTCCCTGATCTTTACTGAAGCCTGTTTTTAGTCTATAATCTACCTAGTTTCCGGGTCTATCACCCAAGGAGAAGCACATGTACAGACGGGAGTCAGATATTTTCGGTAGGCATACAGTTGAAACGGGGAACGAGACGGAGTCTGTACCCCTTGAGAAGGAACGCATCTACCGGGTTTGGCTGGTCTGCGCGATCAGTTTCTTGCTCGCCCTGATCGTGATCGGTATCCAGCTCGATTATCTAGAACCAAGAGCATTGTGGATAACGGCAGGCGTCGCAGCTGTAATCTACGCAGTCGAGATCAGAGTGACTACGGCGTCCAAAGAGAGCCTCCAATCGTTCGCAGTAGTCTGCGCTGCCACCGTGATTGTCGGCATCATCGTCACTGCCCTCATCACAGTCGGTATAGGCTTCATTCGCGCCATTTCTGGCGCGATGGGGCATTGAGCTCGAAGAGGCTCTGAATAGTTTTAGGTGGGGTGCCGGCGGTACCCCACCTAAAACATACAATTGAGTCACCTACTTTGATGCAATATCACTACAAATTCGCCCTTCTGGGGCTTTTTTGTTTGTTCAATTGATTCAGCGAGACTGCCCCGCCAGATCTCTTCAAATTGTTTAGTCAACTCACGGCACATGCAAACCTCAATATTGTCGACTGTAGACGCTCGGTTAAAAGCCGTTTCGAAATCAAGTAATGTCTGATGTACTCTGATTGCTGACTCAAAAAAAGCGACGGTCTTGATACCTAATGGTTTATCCAGTTTCGTCAACGACTGTATTAGACTTTGTCGACCCTTTTTCTTAGGCAAAAAGCCTAGAAATAGGAAGGTGTCACTCGGAAAGCCAGAGACCGACAGGGCAGCCGTTAGCGACGATGCGCCCGGAATTGACACCATGACGATCGGTTCAATGGCATCGCGATTATGGGTATGAACTTTTTCGACTAAGACGCCACCGGGATCAGAAATCCCTGGTGTCCCGGCATCTGTCACTAAAGCAATATGTTTACCCTGGATGAGTTGTTCAACTAACCAGTCAATCTTCTGCAGGGTACTATGTTGATGATAGCTGACTGTCGGCGTAGTAATCTGGTAACGATCAAGGAGAACTTTGGTATGGCGAGTATCTTCACAAGCGATAAGATCGGCCTCTACCAAGGTTTGAATCGCTCGTTTAGTCATATCTGCCAAATTACCGATTGGAGTAGAAACAATCGAGAGCATGTTTAGGTTACCTGAGGAACTGGACTGTCGAGGGCGCCCTCGAGGTTCGGCATGGCATAGAAGACTAAGGCAAGGGTAGCCACAAATACTAGGACGAATATGATTACGCCCCAACGAGCCCATGCCTTCTGAACAAGCTTAAATTGGTCTAAATTTTCAAACTTTCGATACCGCCAAGCTAATCTATTACCCTTAAAACCCAGGATAAGGCTACCGACAAAGGCTAGTAAACTAAAAATTGAGCTAACACTTGAGATCATCGAGAGAAGTGAGATGACCAGAATAATTAACCCGATCCAAACCTTATTATTTACTGCCCAAACCCAGGAAAGGAGGAATGCTCCCCAGTTAAAGTGACGGAGTTCGTCGGGTAATGGACCGTTAACGCCGTTTGAATTCGCTATTTGGTTACCTTTATCAGCCATTGCATTCCTTTCATTAGACACTAACTACCCGCCTCTTCTTGTTTAATCTCTTCGGCAAGCTTGTCCGGATCAATTGGTTTTTTCATCGCTTCGAGCTCTTTGTCTCGAATTTTTGGTATGCCCAAGTGATTGTGAATCTCTTCAACCATGTGCAACATCTTAGTGACTTCCTGCTCAGCTTGCATGTTAACATGGAAATCGATCTCGCTACGTAGATCAGTGATCTGGCTCTCCCGGTTCTGACTAATAAGGACAAAGATCGAGAGGAAGATCGCTTCAAGAGAGACCATCGTAGTTAACAGTCCGAAGGGATAAGGATCAAAGATCGGTAGCCAGTCAATACGACCGGTATTGATCAGAATCCAAACGACATACCAAACAATATGGAATAGGGCAAAGGTAATACTGCCGAAACCAGCCGTGATCTCATCGGCCAGCACTTCAATCGGGCCACGTTGGCTGTTAACCTTAGCGCGAAAACTCTTATAGACCTGTTGCGACTTTTCAACCGTCTTAGTCCGTTCAGGGCTCAAGGCACCATAAATCACTTCAAAAAACTGCTGGATACTTTTTTGGCGTTTTGGCATATGATCCTCCTCCTGTTACGGACGGTGTAGGATATCGTGGCTGTACATATTGAACAGCGTCACCCATTGTTCAATGGTCAGGTCTTCGGCCCGGAGATCGACAGAAATACCTGCTCTTTCTACTATAGCAACAGTTTGACTTTTTGAAAGGTCAAGGCCGCCGGAGAGCGAGTTTGGCAACATTTTTCGCTTCCCACTAAACCCTTGTTTCACGAACCAGAAGAAAGCCTTACTGTGTGTGTCGTCGAGCAGTTTCTCTCTGTCATTCCGTCTGATTCTAACTACCGTTGAATTGACTTTCGGCGCTGGCCAGAAGGCTTCCGGCGGTACATCAACAATCTGTTCGATCGTGCCATAATACTCAAGATATACGGTTAGGATCCCTCGATCTGCAGACCCGGGTTTAGCCATCAATCGATCAGCTACTTCTTTCTGAATGAGGAGGATAGCGACATCGATAATACTTACCGGAGCCAACACTTTCCGAATCAAAGGGTTTGTAATTTGGTAAGGAATATTGGCTACCATCTTTTTGTACGGCCGATCATCATTTTTGAGAGTACTAAAATCAAGCCGCAAAGCGTCGTCGCCCAGCACATGTACATTGCGCCAATTATGGAATTCTTCGGCTAATAATCGGCAAAAATCGCGATCAAACTCAACCGCTAAAACCTCCGCACCAGCCGTCGCCAAGGCTTTCGTCAAACCACCGGGACCCGCCCCGATCTCCACCACGAGCTCGCCGGGATGGATATCTGAAGCTTCGATAATCGAATCAAATACCGAATCATCGATAAGATAATGCTGGCCCAGCTTCTTGTCGGGGTGTAGATGATATTTGCCTAGTAGTTGGGTCAGTGCTTGTTGATTCATATTGGCATTATACCAAGAACCAACCTGATTCTCTAGTCTTAGTTCAGGACCTCGTCAATTTTTACCCGCTTCATCACTCCGTCCCTAATGACCCCGCCGAGCGCCTTGAAGTGGTCGGGATGGAGATCGACTACGTAGCCAGTGTCGGCACAGATACAGCCGTCGTTTTTGACGAAGATGACCTTGCCATTGTCTAGATTAGTAATTCGTAATTGGACACCTCGCTTGAAATGGTCGGTCGCCACCTTGGTTGAGGTGTACTTATACCAGCTGGCTCGGCCAGTGTAGCTTTCGCCGATGATTACTTTCGTTCCGACAATAATTAGCTCGTCTTTCGGCTCAAGAATGACCTCATTCTTTAACAGAAGCCGTTTGACCTCAAGGCCATTTTCTCTAGTCACCCTGAAGAGTTTTTCGCGTTTGCCTAGTTGTCCCTTGGCCACCTTTTTCTGACCCCTGGGTAAGTCAGGATCGTCTGTCTCTTTAGTTTTGAAGTCGATCTTCTCGACGACTTTAACCTCGGTTATCGCCACGCGGGTAATTTTCAAGTGAGCTAACTGATCAGCGGCTAGAGTAAGCGGCATGTTGCTAGTCGGTTCAACTCGGTCATTCTCACCCAGCTCAATTGATTGTTCGGCGAGGAATGTTCCCACATCTTGTTGCCATGTGCGGTAGCTTTGCTTTTTACCCCAATCAATCACTTCAACTGGTGTAGCCCGATAAACATGTATCGTCGAACCGATCCCCAATTCGGGTAGCGGGAAAGCTTCAACGATATCTTCTTTGTTGACCGTCACGCCAGCCGATTCAAGCATCGCATGAATCGAATTCATTAGTGGCGATCCATAGTATGTTTCGACGGGTAGCAGTGACTGCGGTTTTTCTGGATTGCCAACATCAGTTGAGCTACCCTTGACCTGCCCATTGGCGGCCGAAACAGGCATCACCAAAGCATGACTTGACCACTTGGAAAACGTTGATAGTACCAAATTGTCTACAGTCACCACCGACCCCGATCGAACCACCGGAAGTCGGAGTTGTTTAGCGGCATAGTTGATAACGAGAGCAATGATGATGAGGAGTAGAATATCTTTTCTTCGCATGGGGAATACTTTACGCCAAGGCTTGCCCTTTGCCAAGTGTCTTGGCCATCAAACTGAGATCGGACGGTATATGTACATTTTTTTCTTCCCATTATCGACAACCTTATCGGCTTTCACGGCGTTGATCGGAAAGCTGAGGCTGAGTACAATTGCCTGGCTTTCCTTAAGCCGAGGGTAGAGTTTTGTCAACAGATCAGGAAAAAGGTAGGCATAGATGTAGTCTGTTTGTGGCCATTTTGTGGTGAAAAAGTTGCCGTGAATAATGCTGACATTTTTAAGATGTCTCGTTCGCAACCGACTGACTAAATAATACCAGGGAGAGTACTCGATACCATAAACATGTCGAAAGTAGGGGGCGGCGGCGACACAGATATTGCCCATTCCACAGCCAAGATCGAGCAATGTCTTGTCGTTGGCCGCAAACTTTTTCCAAAGCTCATGACGAGGGCTACTCACCGCTGGCGCCCCCAGAGCCATTGAAATGATATTCGAAATAGCGATCAGGAGGCTTAACAACAGAGCTATGAAAGCGATGACGGCTAAGATCAGCTGGTAGGGCATGTGTGTAGCATAGCATAAAATAGCAAGATCCAAATTGAACATGACTAACCAAACACCCTTTGACTAACACACAAATATTCCGTCAGTAAACCCGAAAGAGGCTATGCCTCGTCCTCCAACGTACCACTCTTGACAGCAGTCAAAATGCGTGTTATAGTATACATGTACCAAAAAGGAAGGGAGTTCTCTTTCCAAGGAGGGTACGCACTGTAACAATCGTTTTCTTCGTCACACACTTGCCCAAGTAATAAGTATAGGGTTGTCCCCGGCGGTCAGTGGGATAACGCATAACAGGCATAAAAACTTTTCAAATGGATCCGGCAAGATACGAAGGGAACATAATATAGGAGGACAACATGACCAAACATGTTGACTACAGCGACCTTACTGCTGTCGAAGCAGTAAGCATGTCCCTGGTTGCCGTTCTGGCAATTATGAACGGGATCGTCTTCGCTCTGCAAATTCCTGGTGTAGCATAAGCCGTTAAAAAACGTGGCACCTTACATCAGTACACAAAAGGCCGACTGCAAAGTCGGTTTTTTGTTTCTAACCAGTTGTCGTTAGACGCATTGCGGACAGGTCATTCCCCCTGCTATAGTAGTGATAAGAAAGTGGGGAACATGGGACTCATGGAACGAGCGGCAGTCGCCACCGAAAGTCATGCAGACAATGAGCATCCAGGGCTCAATAAAAGCCATCTGCACTACCACTGGCAAGAAACTGTCATCCGTCTAGCAGAGGCGACAGTTTGGATTATCATCCTGACAATTATCATTGTCTTGCGTAGTTTTAAATCAAATATCTTTCAAGACGAGAGTACTCTATGGCTTGCTGGAGTCGTAATCGCGTTTGCTCTGCTCTACTACAGTGTGATCTACCGTTATTTCAACGATAAGCAACGCTATTACATCAAAGACATTGCCGATGTTATCTTCATTGGCATCTTGGCAACCCTGGCTAAAGACTACAATATCTACTTTTTCACCCTCTATATCCTGCCGATCGCGGCGGCGGCATTTGCTCTCAACATCTTAAATTCACTGGTTATTGCCGTTTTTGCCAGCATGTTTATCGCCGGTAATCTTATCTTAAATACTAGCTTTTTCGCGGTAATCGATCCGTTTTACATCGGCACTTTTCAGATATCATTCCTAATTCTAGTCAGTTTTTTCGCCCGCGCCTTGGCCATCCAACTCCGTCATGAAAAAAGTGAAAGAACCTTTTTCGAAGAGAAACTACGGGAAGTTGATAAGAAATTAAACGATGTCGAAGCGATCGAGGAAGGCTTCGTCTCCATGACGGCTCATCAATTAAACTCGCCACTCTCGATCATCCGGGGCTATGCCTCGCTGCTTTACGATGGCGATGCCGGTAAGCTCAACGCCAAGCAGAAACGATACATGAAAGAAATTCACGACGGCAGTTTACGTCTTGGCAATATTATCGCTGATCTTCTCAACATCACCCACCTTAACACAGACGTCACCTTACGCTATGAACCAATCTCCTTAAACCGAGTAATTAGCGAGAGCGTCCAAACTCTTCAAGAGAAGGCTATCAGCTCATCTGTCGCCTTATCTATGGAACTCACTCAGAAAGTCAACAAGATTAGAGGTAACAAAATACAGCTTGAACAAGTCTTTAGTAACTTGATCGATAATGCTATCAAATATTCAGGTACCGATAACAATGCTAAGGAGATTATTGTCCGGATGCAGAAGGTTGATCCAAATGACAAGGATGTCATCGTGACAGTCGAAGATAATGGCGTTGGCATCCCAGAAGAAGAACAGTCGCGCATTTTCCAGCGATTCTATCGGGCAAGCAACAGTTTTGATCTAGACACTCGAGGAACTGGCCTAGGCCTCTACATTGCAAAGCGGATTATCGAGACCCATGGCGGAGCAATTAGCTTTACTTCGATCGTTGGGAAAGGTACGATCTTTAAGATCCGCCTACCACTAGTTAACACCAAACAAGTTAAGAAAGGTTCATAGATGAAAGTACTAATAATCGATGACGAAAAAGCCCTCTTAACCATGTACCAAGACAAAATGAAGACCGAAGGTTTCGAGGTAGTCACCGCAGTCGATGGTGAGGAAGGCTTAGACAAAGCGATTACGACTAAACCAGACGTTATCTTGCTCGATATCATCATGCCCAAGCTAAACGGCCTCGATGTATTGAAGCAGTTTAAAGCGAGCGATGAGACCAAGGATATTCCGGTCTATTTATTGACCAATATTCCTGAAGTCAGCGCAAAAAAAGGTGAGGAACTAGGTGCCGCAGGCTACCTCTTCAAGGCCGAAACTGAACCGAGTAAGTTAGTTGATTTTCTAAAAGGCTTAACGAAGAAATAATAACCTATGGTATGCGAAAAATGAAGCGAGGCTGTCCCTAACTGGGACAGCCTCGCTTTTTACAAACGTCTTCCTGCTTAGAAAGTGCGTCGGACCTCTAGCCGACCACTTAAACCCTCTGATCCCCCCAAGACGCGCGCGCCGACTATGGTGTAGGTGCTTACTCTGGCTCTCGCCTCACCGCCCAGAAATAGATGGGCTGCGTCTCTGCCTTCTGACAAGAACTCCGTAGAAAGTCCGATCGTCCATCGGCTGTTAAGCTGATACCCGACGAATGTCTCGTGAGAATGCAACTCGGTCTCGCCGTGGCTGATCGGCAAGTACGCGCCGAACTCACCGTCAAACCACAGCCTTGCAGTGTGACCCCGAAACTCGATCCAAGGCTCAATGAATCCGTGATACTCTCGGTCAGCCAAAAAGCCGCCAATCAGTACCTCAAGACCACGAAGATGCATCACTGGCCACAGATGGCCAACTTTGACGGTTCGATGACTTTGACTAGTCAGGTCATAGCCCCAGATCTGAAGCTCCTGGTTAACGAAACCTACCGAGTAAGCGCCATGCTGACTGTGGCCGATTTCGGCCCAGGCCACCAGTACAGCATCTTGATTCCGCTCTCCTGCGGCCATCACTGGCAGTGCATCAACCGATACCAAACAGAACAGCAACCCAAGCATCAAAAAAAGACGCCCCATCCGATTTCCCCTTATCAGCGTCAAGCTACAGATTACTTCTCTCTGCAACGATTAAAACCTTAACATATCAAACCAAGAAAGGTCAACCGTCTAGCCCCCATTTTGTACCCTCAATATCAAAAACTGTCATCTGAGGATGGCTATTTTGTGTTGGCAGCCCGGAGGGGAGTCGACCTTTCAGGCCGGGGCACTGCGCCAGCTCACGCCCGTTCGACTCCCTTTTATCACCACCCTGCCAAACTAAAAACGCCCACCCTCGAGTGAGCATTATTAGTTTGGCAGCCCGGAGGGGAGTCGAACCCCTGATCTTTGGAATGAGAATCCAATGTCCTGGACCACTAGACGACCGGGCCATTTTACAAGTTCTCATTTGCGACAACAGGTGTAGTATAGCAGAAAAGTTGGTAAGACTCAAGAGTTATGGCTAATAGACTAGCGTAACCGCGAGACGATGGCTTCAGTTTGGCGAATAACGTACTCGAGGTCGGTTTTGCTGGTTCGTCTGCCTAGGGTAAAGCGAATTGATGCTTGGGCGGATTCAGTATTGAGGCCAAGTGCCAATAGAACATGTGAGGGGTCATCTGTGGCGGTATCGCAGGCAGAACCAGTCGCACAAGCGATGCCGGCTTGATCGGCTAAAAGAATAAACGATTCACCATCAATACCCGGAATAGTTACATTAAGATTATTCGGTAACCGCTTGATGACATGACCGTTAAATTTGATATCCGGAATACGTAGTGCTAGTTCTCGGGCAAAGTAATCTCGTAAGTCAGTCAAGCGCTCGTTCTCACTTTTTTTCTCCTGTGAAATAAGTTCTAGAGCTTTCGCCAAACCGACGATCGCCGGGATATTTTCAGTCCCAGAACGCAAGCCTTTCTCCTGACCACCACCTTGAAGCAGTGGACGAATTTTGACCCCTTGTTTCACATAGAGCAATCCGATACCTTTCGGCCCGTAGATCTTGCTCCCGTTGATAGTCATGAGATCGACGCCAAGTTTTTGGACATCGAGCGGTAAGGCGCCAGCAGCCTGGCAGGCATCGGTATGAAAGTAGATACTCTTGGCTTTACAGCTAGCCACCAGTTCAGCGATTGGTTGGACGGTGCCGACTTCGTTATTGGCATACATAATGCTAACCATAATCGTATCCGCGCGGATCGCCTCGGCTAAGGTTTTTGGATCGACGAGGCCGTTTGTGTCAACTGGAAGATAGGTGACAGTATAACCAGTAAGCTCAAGTTGCTTACAGACATTTAAAACCGACTGATGCTCAATGGCGCTAGTAATAAGATGTGGTTTGGCAGTGTCAGGATGGGCCGCCTCCCAGGCCTTACAGACGCCCAGGATGGCCAGATTATTACTCTCGGTCCCACCGGAAGTAAAGATGATCTCACCCGGCTCACTATGTAGCACATGTGCAATGGTTGTCCGCGATGCCTCAAGCGCCTCTTTAGACATGCGACCTAAGCGATACAGGGAGGATGGGTTACCAAAACTCTCCTGCCAATACCCTTCCATAATAGCTTGAACTCGCGGATCCAAATAGGTCGCCGCGGCATGGTCGAGATAGACATCACGAAGTTTCTGAGACATAGTTTCCTTTGCAGAAGAGAGTATAGCAACTTCTTCGAGGAAGGTAAAGAATAGATCAGTCTTTTGTCGAAGCGAAGAGAACATTGGTGATCAGGCTAATCAACCAGAGAACCACGGCAGCCCAGAGAGCTGGACCAAAGCCTGTAACTTCGAAGCCTTTGACCACTGTCGAGACAAGCAGGATCATGAAGGCATTAATCACAAATGTAAATAGACCGAGCGATAGTAAATTGATCGGTAAGGTGAGTAGCAAGAGAACTGGACGGATCACCGCATTGACCAGCCCGAGGACTAGTGCAGTGATCAAGGCGGCATAGAGCGAGTCGACCATAAAGCCTGGTACTAGGTTTGCGACGATTATTAAGGTGAGAGCATTAATTAGCCAACGTAACAATAGCATTTTAACCCCACTATTTCTCTTCGTGACGGATAAATTTAAGAAATCCGACAACTAGGGCGATAAATAAACCAATAGTAACTGCTACAAAACGATATTTGGCGTCTTCAGCCATAAAGCCGCGGATTAAGCTGTAAAGCAAAGTTAGGACGCCACCGAGCAGTAAACCATCAGACATGAGCAATATCTTAGTCACAAGCCTAAGGCTTATGACTAAGATGATGACTGCCGCGATCATGGCAACTATTGAGACGTTGCGGTTGTAGATGCTAGATAACTTCCGAAACTCTTTCTGTTCTTTGTTATATTCCCGGCGAGCCGTCTTTTGTCCTTCCGATTCTTGGGACACGCCCTCTTTGACTAGCATCGGTTCGCTTAGTAACTCAGGATATTCTGGTTCTTTTGGCGCTTCATAAAAAGCAGCGACGCCTAACCCAACAAATAGAGCGACCATCAGCCCAAGAAATAGGGTGTAGAGAAACTTGAGTATCATAGCATAATCATATCACGCGCGATACCAAGCAACAAGACAAATTGTGATTAAGACAGGATCAACGATATCAATCTAATTGAAAAAGCTGAGAACGGTTATCTCGCGCTAAATGTCTGTTTATGCTTTGACATAGCGTTAACCACGCGCTCTTTAGCTATGGAAAGTCCAACTGTCCGAGGATCGAGATTCTCCCTCAAGGCCTGGGACAGAATAGCTTTAGTATTCTGCACGATCTTCTGCTCAATAAGTTTAAACATCTTCTCTGCTCCGTAGCCTCTATGCTCAGCATATGAGGAGATAACCCCGCCAGCATTGGCAATAAAGTCCGGAACAATCAGAATACCTCGACCCCACAACTCACGCTCGATCGCTTCTTGGATAGGGATATTAGCGCCTTCAACAATTATTTTCGCCTTCACCAAATCTTTATTGTTGTCGTTGATGACGTCAGTAACCGTCGCCAAGATTAGTACATCCACCTCTAAACCAAAGATCTCATCACGATCAAGTTTTTTGGCACCCGGGTATTCGCCAACTGTCTGACCATTAGCTCTAACGTTCGTTAGAGTCGATCCATCTAAACCATCAGCACTATAGGCTGTGCCTTTACTGTCGGCAACTGCAACCACTTTGGCGCCCATCTCTCGGAGAAATTTAAAAGCAAAACTGCCGACATTGCCAAAGCCTTCAATCGCCACCGTGGCACCTTCCATTCTTATCTTCTTGAGACCCATAGCTACTTTAGCAGCCTGTGCGACGCCAAAACCAGTGCTACCTAGTTCATGGGGCAAGCCACACTCTTTAGCAAATAGACCCTGACAGAGATCGGTTGGTTTACCAGTTGCCGCTTTGTGAATATTGACCGCCTCGACAAACCATCGCATTTCTTTCTCCCCGGTATTCACATCAGGAGCAGAGATGTAACGCTTAACCAGAAAGGGCTTCAGCGCCCGGGCAAATGATTGGACATACTCTTTCTTGAGCGCTTCAGATCCACCACTCCAGACGATACCGCCCTTCGCCCCACCAAAAGGTATGTCAGCGATGGCATTTTTCCAGGTCATCGTCCGAGCTAAACGCTTTACCTCGTCTAGGTTCACGGTTGGTGTCATGCGAAAACCACCCTTACCTGGACCTTTAGCCGTATTGTCGATAACCAAGAAACCATGCATCCCAATTTTTGGATCATGGACTTCGATAATCTGTTCTGGGCCAAAGTCTTCGACAGTCATTACTTCTTTCAAGAATAGCCTCTGTGGTTTAGTAGTCTGTTTACAAAAAAAGACGACTTTCCTATTGTATCGTCAGACGAGAAACATGCAAGTTGGGTTTTACACAGGGCTAAGGCGGAGGCCTGCGAGATACCACTCCCAGGCCACCTTCCTCAGACCTCCTTCTACAAGTAAAGTCCACCTACTGTTAGGCAGGTATCATAAACGGCTTTCCGCCGCTTGAAGAATTCATACATCACTACAACCATTTGACCCATGTCTTCAGGCGACTGCAACTCGACGAGCCGAGTCATCAAATCGGCGTGTGGGTCGACAGGCTTGTCGCGATCGGCAACGACATGTGCGGCCAGGAACTCTCGATACTGATCGAGATGCCCACCTGAGGGCAGGCTACCAACCATGATCTCAAACGTCTCGGCCAGCACATGCTCACGCCCAGCGATCGTCGCTAATGATGCGTGATATGACTTACAGCACTCTGTGCTGAAGTCTAAGTACTCTGTAACTGCTTGATTGAAGCCTACCGCATGACACGCCTCACTGCACACCTGGCCATCGTTCAGTAGGTAAACAAACCGTTCGATTGGCTCAGTGGAGATTCCTGCAGCTCTGGCTGCCCGGAACATCCAGACATAATGTGGCCCGTAGACACTTAACCCCTCGTCAAGTGATCGCACGCGATCGGTTAGTTCACCACTGCAAAGTCTCATTACTAGCGATAGACGTTCGGTATCGTACTCCATACCGATGGCGAGTTCAGCCACGGTGTGGAACAATACCGATCGTAAATTGCGATAGAAGCAGACAGTAAACAGCAGTGACGACTCGATCATATGCGTAAGCGAATCTTGCTCAAATCGCAGGGCGGGATGAGCATAGATATCTCTGACTATCTTCTCAGTGTCAGTGAACCCAGACTGGTCCCTTAAGTTTCGCGGTACTTTGGATAAAACTGTCATGACGAATTCCTATTTGTAGAAGGGCGATGTTGTCAGCCTGACAACGAAGAAGTATATGGATTATAACCCATAATATCAACCACTTACAACAAAAATTGTAGTAATGTAGCTTATTTTCTGGTATATTCAATATTAATTGAAGGGGGAAAGTATGCACGATCTACTCATTGAACTTGGTTTTAGCAAGAATGCGGCTACCGTCTACCTTGCACTTCTTGAGCTTGGGGTGAGTACAATTACTAAGATAACCGAACTCACTAAACTCCATCCTCAAATTGTCTACAATGCTCTTGATGAGCTTCAGAAATACGAGCTTGCTTCATTTGCCACCGAACGCGGCCGGCGCTACTTCCAACCTGGACCACCGGCTACTCTACTCGAGTTGCAGAAAAATCGGTTGATGAGAGTCGAGGACATCTTGCCTCAACTGTTAACGAGGTATCAAAAAAGTGAGCAGCCGATGGTCTTCGTTTACTCTGGAGATACCGAATTTCGTAAGGCTCGAGATAAGGTTATTAAGTCAATTCCTAGGGGAGGCTGTTACTACGTGATCGGCTCGGGCGGCAATCGATTTCTCCAAGCCATGGGTGGTACGTTTAGGGATACTGAAGAAGATCGAATCCAGCGGGGAGTCAAGAAAAAGGTAATTGACTTCAAAGACACCAATGAGTACGAAGATCCGCACCCACACCAAGAGGCCAGGACTGAATATCGGTATCTCAACTTTGAGGGTGGGCCAACTTCAACGTTGTTTGGAGGTGAATATTTGCGAATTAATATCTGGACACAGCCAGTCATCACCATACTGATAAAAAATGCGGTCCTTGTAGAGAGCTACAAGAAATATTTTGATTTACTATGGCACCAAGGGAGTACGGAACCATGGGTCCAACAGTCTAAAACTAGCCGTTCTCATGCTCAAGGTAAATAGGGCAACCAGATTCGATAGCCGCGAGGCAGGCTTCAATCTTTACAGCTAAGCCAGGTCGGAGGAGTTTGATTACTTCTTCGACAGTCACGAACCGATATTCCACCAGTTCGTCGGCTGGTAGCTGGATTTGGCCGATCTGCTCATCAGTCAATTGACCACCATTAAACACGATATGGATCGACTCACCAGCTGTTTCGTGGTTCTTCATAAAATGAAGACAGACGAAGTCGAGACTCTCAATAGATAGTCCCAATTCCTCTTTGACCTCGCGGATCGCCGCGTGCAGTGGTGACTCGTCGGCGTCTACCGAACCACCAACTAGTAGCCAACCACTTTTATATGATGGCTTAACAATCAGGAGTCGATCATTCATGTCAAAAAAGATGACAGCCGCGCCGATTGGCTTTCTAGGTAAGTTCTTATAGTAGTTCATGGTGGCAGCGTCTAACATAGCCAGAGTATACCCTGAAATCTGGTTTCGTGCTACAGTAGTAAAGCAATTTTACTTGTCTTTGCCTAAAGGAACATATGCAGTATTCCGTGATCATCCCAGCCTATAACGAAAGCGAGTCGCTCAAACTTCTATGGCAGGAACTAATAGTGGCCATGAAAAAGCTTGATGCACCGTGGGAGGCTATCATTGTCGATGACGGCAGTACCGATACTTCACCTGATATTCTGAAAAATCTGACGAATACCCATGCTGAAATGTATGTTATCCGATTCAGCAAGAACCGGGGCAAAGCGGCGGCACTTCAAGCTGGCTTCGATGCGGCCAAGGGCAAAACCATCATCACTCTCGACGCCGATCTTCAAGATGATCCAGCTGAGATTGGCCGACTCATCGAGAAGCTCAATGCAGGCTATGATTTAGTGACTGGGTACAAGATCAATCGGCAAGACCCAATTCATAAGACTGTCCCTTCATATTTCTTCAACAAGCTCATCCGAATACTGTCCGGTGTCCCGGTTCGTGATATTAACTCTGGTCTTAAAGCATATCGTCAACCAGTTATTAAGCAGGTTAGGATCTATGGTGACCTCCACCGATTCATACCAATTCTTGCTCATGCCGATGGTTTTCGAGTGACTGAGATTGACGTTAACCACCGGCCGCGCCAATTTGGTAAGAGCAAGTACGGCATGGGCCGCTTCACTAGAGGTTTACTCGATATCGTAACTGTCACTTTCTTAACCCGTTTCTTGAAGCGCCCTTTACACTTATTCGGTGGTGTCGGCTTAGTCTTCTTGGGTATTGGCCTAGTCTCTTCGATCTATCTCAGCGTCCTACACTTTGCTTATGGCCAATCGATTGGTAATCGGCCACTCCTACTGCTCGGCATCTTACTAATCTTAGCTGGCATTCAGCTCATCTCTACAGGACTAATTGCCGAACTCGTGACTTACTATTTACAGCGTCCATCGAACCAACCCAATAGCCTCAAGCAAAGGGAGTAAGATGCATCGACGCTTGTGGCAACGCATTCTTGAGCTAGTCCTCATAGTTGGCACTGCTTGGTACATCGGAGCCAGTCTGAAAAGCGGCTGGCCTTTAGTTCTAAACCAGCTCGACGATATTCGTTGGCCCTACTTAGCCGTAGCTTTTTTGGCCTTTCTCGGCTACTTTTTCGCAAGAAGTATCGCTTGGTTTCTTATCCTCAAAAGTTTGGGTGTGAGGACTGACTTACTCGAATCGAGTAAGACTTGGTTCACTTCTGAGCTCGCCCGCTATTTGCCTGGCAATGTTTGGTCATTCCTTGGTCGAGTCTATTTGAGTAGTAAGCAACAGGTCCCAAAAGAGCTATCCGGCTTCGCCCTAATCCTCGAAGTAAGCTTACTGACAGCATCTGCCGCAATACTTTGCATCAGCTTCGTGACCTTTTCGCCAACGATTTTTTTACCCGGTTTACGCTGGTTTGGCTTATTGTTGATCCCATCTGCAGTCATCCTCTTGAAGCCAGAACTCATCAGTAGACTAGTGCATCGGCTCTTCAAGCGACTCAAGTTAGACTGGCCAAAGCTACCTATCGAAAGACCAAGGCTCATCGTCGGCATAGGGGTCATGACCATGGCTTGGCTAGCCTACGGAATAGGCTCTATGTGGGTCACCCGATCGATTATCGCTGATCTGGCTGTCTCGCCTGTCTGGCTGATCGCCGTCTTTATCGCGGCATGGCTGATAGGCTACTTGAGCATTGTGACCCCGATGGGATTGGGGGTACGCGAGGGGGTGGTCATGGCATCACTTTCGTCAATTATTGGTGGACCAACCGCAGGACTAATCGCGATCGCCACTCGACTGTGGCTCATTGTGAGTGAGTTGCTATCGTACATAATCTTGATGACAATTAGTTTTATCGACAAGCGTGTCAAGCGAACATGGTGGAACGAGCATCGATTTGAGTTGATCCTCTGGAGCGCTATAATCGGTTTTATAATCTATTTTGGCGCCTATACGAGCTTACGTCACTATCACTTCATCACCGCTCGGTTTGATCTCGGCATCATGGATCAAGTCGTCTGGAACACCGCACAAGGCCGGTTCTTGGAACTGACCATGCCGACTGGTACCGCAACGGTTTCAAGGTTTTTTATCCATGCTGACCCCTTCCTGGCGCTCCTAGCCCCACTCTATATAATTGTATCGACACCATATGCAATACTTTTAGTCCAGGTTGTAGTAGTTGCCCTTGGCGCACTGCCGCTCTACTGGTTGGGGAAGGAAGTGACCAAGAGCAAGCTACTTGGGCTACTGGTTGCCAGCGGTTATCTCTTATTCTCACCATTACAACGGGCTGTGATCTTTGACTATCACTCGGTGACCTTAGCCAGCGCCTTTCTGGCCTATGCCTTTTATTTTGCCTATAAACGACGCTATGGCTGGTTCATCTTTTTTGCGCTACTGACGTTATCGACAAAAGAGACCATGACCTTTTTAGTGGCTGCCTTAGGTATCGCAATCATTGTTAAGCATAAAGACTGGAAAGTGGGAGTTGTCACTGTTGGTCTGTCGCTACTGTGGTTCTTCCTGCTGTTTTGGCAGATCATGCCCCATGCCAGAGGCGACGGGACGACCCACTTCGCCCTTGGTTACTACGGCTACTTAGGGGATAGTCCAGGGGAGATTATCAAGAATCTTTTCTTAGAGCCACAGCGATGGCTATCTGTTCTGTTCCAGCTGAACCAATTAGGCTACCTTGCCTATTTTGTAGTACCCACTGCATTCTTCTCGATCTTTAGCCCTGTTGTGCTTTTGGCCTTACCTGAATTCGCCATCAACATGCTGAGCACCCAACCTGAGATGCACCGTATTGGCTACCAGTACACCAGTGCCATAACGCCGTTCATCTTTCTTAGTACTATCTTTGGTCTGGTCTATTGGCAGAAGCGACTTCAGCCACGTTTTGGCCAGTCAACCGATCACATCCTAGCCAAAATCTTAATGGTTGGCACGGTTTTAGGCATCTTTGTCATGTCACCGTTTCCGCTCTTCATCTTCGCCGATACAAGCGCATTTCATTACCGTTTCCCGGCACAGCAACAGTTAAGAGACCTAGCCAAGACCATCCCGACCCAAGATAGTGTAGCGGCTACCAACAAGCTAGCTCCGCACTTTAGTCAGCGAGAACAGATCTACCCTTTCCAAGAGGGTCACGAGATCGCCAACTGGGTAATCGTCGAGCTCTACCAGAAGCATGAAAATCTGACCGCGAAACAGGTAATTGATGCGATGTCTGGGAAGCCCTATGACCGCGTCTTAACAAACGGCACGGTTTTAGTTTATCGAAGGCAATAAATTAAAAAAAATCACCGATTAAGATGATCTCTGTATATGGTCTAACAAATTGGCCTGCCACACGAAGCTTTAGCGAATAGTGGCTCCGGGACTAGGATTCGAACCTAGGTTGACAGATTCAGAGTCTGCTGTCCTACCACTAGACGATCCCGGA
>CAYGGE010000003.1:0-112943 GCA_964349485.1 uncultured Candidatus Saccharibacteria bacterium | reverse complement strand
AACCCACGACCAAGAGCTTAAAAGGCTCCTGCTCTACCACTGAGCTACAGGCCCATCCTTCTTATTAACAGGTTAATTCTACCCGATAAACCGCGTACTGTCAATCACTTACCTCCTTTGAAGATAACCATTAGTGGAAATATCACCAGGGCTCGCCAGATCCGTTTAAAGCGTTTTGGTTCGCGAATTAAACGCCAGAGCCATTCTAAGCCAAGAGAGCGGAGTAATTTGGGAGCTCGTTTAGCTTTTCCAGCCAGAAAGTCGAGCGTTCCACCAACACCCATCATGACCGGAACGCCAAGTTCCGCTTTATGAGCCTCAATAAAAAGATCTTGTTTTGGTGCGCCAAAAGCAACTAGTAGGATGTCCGGTTTTGCCTGGCGAATTCGCTCAATGATAAGCCCTACTTGTTCTTGGGGTGGCTTTGAAAGGACATCGACTTTATCAGTTACCCCTTCTTCAGCCCCTACGATCTTTAATCCTGGGAACTTTTCCGTTAGCTTCTTGGCTGCTGTTTGGGCGACCCCATTGGCACCGCCTAACAGGTAAAGACTATAATCCTTCTGTGTCGCATGTCTCGCTAAGTCCTGCACAAGGTCAGCTCCAGGAATCCGTACCAATGTCACACCCTGAAGCTTGGCCGCTAGAACAACCCCTGTACTGTCAGCAATGGCAATATCAGCAAGTGTCAACACTTCTTTGAAAAGATGATTATGCTGAGCCTCAACGATGAACTCATTATTCACTGTCGCGATTTGGTGCGGTTGGCCCGAACCTATATAGGCCTCAATTTTTTCAAGGACTTGTTGTTTGGTTAACCGATGGATTGGGACGTCAAGAATACGAACAGTGGTCATGTTAATTTCTTCTGATGTTTAGCCCATTCTTCGGCTATAAGTGTCCGCATATGGTTTCTGAAGGCATCTTTTGAGAATTGCTTAGCATGTTGCTTAAGCACCTCGGGTTTGAATGAACCCTCTTTTTTTATAAACGTTCTGAGTGCTTCTGCTAGACTAGCGACACTCAGTTCGATGAAAAGAACACCGGTATGCTTGTCAATTACTGTCTCCAACACACCACCTTTAGCATAGGCAATCACTGGTTTACCATGTGCCATCGCTTCGATTGGCGTAATCCCCAAATCGTCTTCACCGGCAAATATGAAGGCTCGACATTCTTCGTAGTAGCGGTGGATAGCGTAATCCGTTTGAAAGCCTAAGAATTCGACATTTGCGCCGAGTGTTTTAGCAAGCTGCTCAAGTCGTCTGCGATCAGGGCCGTCTCCAATGATAATCAGTTTTTGATTTAGCCGACCACAAGCCTCAATTGCTAAATCAATCTTCTTGTATGGAGACAATCGACTGACTATAAAGAAATAGGGTTCTTGTTCATAGTTCTTAGACATTTTACGGTCGTATTCTGTCTCTACCGGTGGGTATATTACAGTAGCTTCTTTACGATAATATTTATGAATTCGTGTAGCCACATTTTTTGAGTTGGCGATCCAAACATCGACCCGTTCAGCCGATGAACGATCCCACAGCCTAAGATAGTGCATGATTAAACGATAAAAGTAACTTTTTGCCCCACGATCGAAACCGTTCTCAATAGCATATTCATGGGTCCAATCCCAAGCGTAACGCATGGGAGTATGACAATAGCAGATGTGCAAAGTTTCAGGCCGAGTGATTACCCCTTTGGAAAAAGCCGACGAACTTGAGATCACCAGATCGTAATCTTGTAGTGGTAGGGTATCAATGGCATTGGGTAAGAAGGCCAGCGATAACTTTCGGCTACGACCAATCAGGCTCTTGGCTAGCTTTGCCTCTCGAATGTCAACCCCGTTAAACAACCAGTGTGTCTTAGCTCGATCATAGGCTAAGGTATATATAGGTGCGTCTGGATACATTTCGTGCAAGGCCATCAGTACCCGCTCAGCCCCGCCGAGACTGGTTAGAAAGTCATGGACCAGAGCTACCTTAGGTTCAGGGTTCGATTTGGTCATAATGTTTGTCCCCCTACTTTCATGAGTACGTCATAAGTTTGTTTCGCCATCTTCTCCCAAGAAAAATGTTTCGCTCTGACAATACTTTTCTTAACAATTTCACTGCGCGTTAGTTCGTCTGTCGCTAGTAATGCCAGATTGTGAGCCAAGTCATCGACTGATGTTGGATCGATAAGAATTGCTGCGTCATCTGCAACCTCTGGATTGGCTGAAACGTCACTAGTGATAACTGGTGTGCCGGCGGCCATCGCCTCAAGAATAGGGATGCCGAATCCTTCATAGAGACTCGGAAAAACAAAAGCGGTCGACGCCTTGAGATAGGCTAGGCGTTCGGTGTTGGATACGTATCCTGTCTCGATAATTGCCTGTCGCGTAGACAACGGCAATCCATTCTTGATTTTCTCGACAGCTTCATAACCATATCCTGGCTTACCGATCAGCACCAATCGATCCTTAGCTTCGGGATTATCTTTCTTGAATTTGGCAAAGGCTCGGATTAAAAACCCGGTATTCTTACGTGTTTCTAGTCGGCCAACTGTCAGAAAATAAGGTTCAAGTGATGCAGTATCTGTTGAGCTTGTCGTCGAATTATTGTGTATCGGATCAAAACCGTGAGGGATGACCACTATCTGATTGGCTACGGCCTGAAAAACCTTAATCAAATCTCTTTTCGTTGCCTCACTAGGTGTGATGATGGTCTCTGCCCGATCGATTGCTAGTCTCGCCGTAAAGTTTTGATACCATCTTTCAAATGGACTGTAGGCTTCTGGAAAAACGACGTACGCGACATCATGCAAAGTAACTACTAGTTTTGCCACGGGACAGAAAAAAGGGATAACATGTGAAGGCACAAATAGTACGTCTGGTTTATCGGCAAGGAGAGCTAACGGAAGACGAATCTGTGACCAAAGTTTAGGAAACGGAACAATCTTCCAGACGAAATTTTTTGGTAAGTTCGCTAAATCCCCTGTCGGTTTCTTTGGACTATAAAGATAGTAAGTTGTATTCGTATCTATCTTCGCTAGATGCAAAATAATCCGAGCGCTATAGAGCTCGGTTCCGGTTGGCTGATCGGATATTGCCCGCGAGGCGTCTATCGCAATGATCATGGCACAATTATACCTGTTAATTAGTACATTAGCAACTAGTCGAGTTGTTCTTTAGGGCTAAATGTTCTATTTCTATAAGGAATTGCTAGTACAAAGGAGATGACTATGCCAAGCAAGAGTAGTAATAAGGTAAACAATGCAAAAGGTTTGATCGTCTTAAACCAGCCTAGTAATAGTGGCGGAACAAAGGGTAGAAAGGAGAGAAGGACGAATACTGAACCGATTGCCAGTAAACTGGCGATCGCGTAGCGTAAGTCAGTTTGACTAGGAGCGATCGTCGCTAGCAGGCTGGTGACGAGATAGAGATAGGTCCAGGTTTGCCACTTGCTCCAGCCGATCTTGCTGAGTGAATTCAGGTCAAGCATCGATTCTGTGCCAAGAAGTTCGGCCAAACTTGGGACCATGAGACGGGTAAAGATCGCCAGAAATAAGAATGTCCCACCGATCGGCGCCAATGCAATGACGGTCTCGCCGATAATCGGGACTTGGGGTTCGTAATGTCGAACGTGTCCACCAGTTTTTTTCCAAAAATTGATCTCGATGATTTGAGCTCCGGTCGCCATGCAGCCGAGAGCATGGGAGAGTTCATGAACAAGTACGCCTGGGGCAACGAAGAACCGATAGTACTTTCGAATTACACTACGCACCAAAAGCCAGTTAATAAGATAGCTCGAAGCAAAAACTGTCCCAAACCAGCCGATAATCAAAAAGATAGGGAGGAAACGTTCCATACGAACATTATACGCTTACTAGTAGCTAGTATCTAGAAACTAGCTACTAATGCTTATTTCTTTCGCGAACCGATTAACCTTCATTCTCGAACGGCTCATCTTGCGGAGCTCAACTACTTCATCACGTAGTAACGCAGCGAGTTCGAATTGGAGCTCTTTGGCGGCGCTTTTCATCTCTTGTTCTTTGCGCTTAATCACTTCTTCAAGATCACTGCCATCGACGAGCTCGGGCGTCCAGTCGCGGACCTGCGGCACCGCTTTTTCTTGCTGACGAAGGCTATCTCCAATATCCGAAATAGCTTTTTCGATGGTTCTTGGAGTAATGTCATGTTGTTTATTATATGCCAATTGGATATCGCGACGACGTTTGGTTTCGTCGATAGCTTTTTGCAATGAACCAGTCAGAACGTCGGCGTAAAGTATAACTTGACCCTTCACGTTACGGGCAGCCCGACCAATAGTTTGGATTAAACTAGTGGCACTACGCAAGAAACCTTCTTTGTCGGCATCGAGAATCGCCACCAGCGTAACTTCGGGTAAGTCTAAACCCTCACGAAGCAGATTAACTCCGATTAGGACATCGTATTTACCGCTTCGTAAATCACGCAGTGAATCGATCCGATCAAGAGTCTCGACCTCATAATGCAAATATCTGGCTTTAATATTCAGCTCCGTCAAATATTGACTTAGATCTTCCGCCATCCTCCGCGTTAGTGTTGTCGCCAAGACTCGCTCACCCTTATTTATTCGCTCTTTAATCTGCTCAATCAAGTCATCTACCTGTCCACGCGCTGGTTTGATAATCAGTTCCGGGTCAACTAAACCAGTTGGCCGGATAATCTGTTCAACGATTTGGGTAGAATGTTCCAGTTCATAGGCTGCTGGTGTGGCCGAAACGTAGACGACTTGCTTCATCTTCTTTTCAAACTCTACAAATTTGAGTGGACGATTATCGTAGGCCGATGGGAGTCGGAAACCGTGCTCAATAAGGTTATTCTTTCGTGCCTTATCACCGGCATACATACCGTGAAGCTGAGGCAAAGTCACATGAGATTCATCGATCATCACTAAAAAATCGTCTGGGAAGTAGTCGATAAGGGTCGATGGCGGTTCGCCTGATGTTCGTCCATCGAGATGCCTTGAGTAATTTTCCACCCCAGAGCAATAGCCGACTTCGCGCAACATGGCTAAATCGTAGCGAGTTCGGCTTTTGAGTCGTTCAGCTTCCAATATTTTTCCTGCTTTATGAAGCTCCTTAAGACGCTCCTCCAGTTCGTGCTCGATACTCACGAGGGCCGTTTGCATGGTCTCGGGATCAGTCACGAAATGTTTTGCTGGAAATAGCCAGAGAAAATGCTCTTCGCTCATGACTAGTTTCGAAACAGGTTCCAGCGCGACAATCGCCACTACTATATCGCCCATCAACTCAATGCGATAGATTATCTCTTGGTTGGTCGGCATGACTTCAACAATATTGCCTTTCGCCCGAAACATGCCACGGCGGAGTTCTGTTTCATTGCGTGTAAAGTACATGGCGACCAAACGAGTGATCAGATCCTGTCGATTCATGGTATCGCCAATGTTGAGTCGAAGGACTATGTCCTCATAGGTCTTCGGCGAACCGATACCGTAGATACAGCTCACCGAAGCGACAATGATGACATCCCTTCTCGATAATAGTGCTTGGGTCGCCGCGTGCCGCAAGCGGTCAATCTCATCATTAACTTGGGCTTCCTTTTCTATATATATATCCCGTCCCGGAATGTAAGCTTCAGGTTGATAATAGTCATAGTACGAGACAAAGTACTCAACCGCATTCTCCGGAAAAAATGAACGGAACTCATTGGTAAGTTGGGCGGCCAGAGTTTTGTTATGGGAGATGACAAGTGTCGGGCGATTGGTCTTAGCGATGACATTGGCCATCGTAAACGTCTTACCCGAACCGGTTACGCCTAAAAGCGTCTGATGCTTGGCACCAGAAGCTAAGCCACTAACCAGCTGGTCAATCGCGACTGGTTGGGAGCCTGATGGTTCATAGGGTGAGTAAAGCCTAAACATGATAATCTAATCTATCATAAAAAATAGGTCGTTTGAAGCGCCTATGACACGTCCGGATAAACCTTAGTTGTCAAGTTGACATATTACTCGTCTTCATAGGTCCGACGTGGGTGTCGTTGGAATCCGAAAAAGATCATGGCAAGAACTGGTCCAACTAGCCACCAAACCTGATGGGAAACAATAAACTTGACTAGTGAACTACTTGCGACGTAAGCGTCACGAGTTGGCTCGGGTAGAAAAGTGAAGATGGATCCGACAATCAGCGCAGTATTCAAAGCGCTGTAAACCAGTATCTCAAAATGCGAGATAACACCCCGCCCTCGAGAGCCGCCAATCCCACCCTTAGCAGAGAGCAGGACAATAATTGCCGTGAATAAGACCAGGTGTATGGTAAATGGTTGGGTGTCAGATCGAATCCAGATCTGGTTGAACAGTGTCTTATCGCCTTTGAAGAATTGGCTCACTGGATCGACAAGAATCGCGCTCACAGTTAGTGCGGCATAGACCGACATTAAGGTTGCCACAATTTTTTCGCGTTGCAAAATAAAGCCATAGGCCAGGCCAATGATAAAGAAGAGGGTGATGAATAGATCCCAGCTTGGCAGTGTTGGCTGCATCCAGTTCCCTCCTTAGAGAACAAACCTTGCTAGTACTAGTATCAGTCATTGTCGATAAGGTGTCAAGAGATTGACAACTAATGATTAATTAGTTATGTTCACTCTCCAGCCTACTCGGAGGTTGGATGTACTACATCGAGGGAACAGACATGGGACAGTACAAGCTGCTCTCTCCTCAAGAAGAGCGGCAAGCAATAAATGACGCACAAAAGGGCGATGAAGGAGCCCTGGAGAGACTCGTCACGTATAATCAAGGGCTAGTCTGGAGAGTAGTTAGACAGTATAATTCGGTGCACTTGCACCCTGACGACCTATTCCAGGAGGGGGTTATCGGCCTAATTAACGCGGTCCGTCAGTTCGATCTAAGCAAAGACTCCAGACTGTCTACCTTTGCGACGTATTGGATTCGACAGACTATCCAACGTGCGATCGAGACATATGAGTATGAAATTCGTCTGCCAAGCTTAGTTTTTCATCAATACCGCAAGTATAATGAGCTTGCGGCAATAAAGAAAAAACAAGTTCGGCCACTAGAGGAAATAGATCTAGCTCATCAGCTGGGTATATCGCTCAAAACCTTGAGGGCTCTGAGTGAATATCACCTGCCAATCTCAGTCGACGAACCGCTGTTAGACGGGGACGGTGTCCAACAGCGGAGAGGTGAGCTGATCGAAGACGAAGACGCACCAAATCCCTGCCAATTGGCGATGCTCGGCATACAGCGCGAACAGTTAGAGCGGGCTTTTACAGAACTATCTGAACTACAACGGATGGTCATTCAGCTACGGTTTGGTTTTGGGGACGGGGTGACACGCTCCTTACGCGAAGTGGGTCGTCTACTGGGTATCACTCAGGAGGGCGTCAGACAGTCACAATTCGGTGCCCTTAAAAAGTTACGCCGCGCGTTAGCCTACACCGCCGACGATCCCTGATCGCCGGCGGTTCGCGTTTATGGCCTACCATTTCATTCAAAGTTCAGTACAAATGAGAGCATGCGGGTTGACAGGTATAGGCATTCGAGATATGTTCATTCTCCAGCCTGTTGGTGGCTGAACTTTTTAGAGCGAGGGAACTGGAATGGGAACGCATGCGCCACTGCTCTCTCGAGAAGAAGAGCGAGAGGCAATTAGGTTGGCACAAGATGGCGACACTAATGCCCTTAAGTGCCTGGTCGATAGAAACTTGAGACTCGTATGGAAATTGGTGAGCAATTGCCAAACTGTGCATCTGTCTCAAGACGACCTACTCCAAGAAGGGGTTATAGGACTGATCATCGCAATACGGAAGTTTGACCTTGACAGGGGTGTCCGCTTGTCCACATACGCCGTCTACTGGATCAAGCAGGCGATCAATCGTGCGATGCAGACGAAGGAGTATACTGTCAGGCTGTCAACATGTTCATACGAATTGCGTGATCAGATACGTCAATTCGAAGGTAAGTTCGAGATCCAACGTGGGAGAGAACCGACTGACGATGAGATCGCTACTGCGCTCAACACGAATGCTTCACTGGTAACACAGCTAAAGCAGTACTGTCAACCAATGTTTCTGGACGAGGTTTTCTTCGACGACGGTAGTCCGGTACGCCTTGGCGAGACAGTTGTTGACGAAGCGGCAAACGATCCATTCTGCATGACCTTAGCAACTATCACTAATGAAAAACTGAGGCGAGCTCTATCAGCCCTCTCAGAAGAACACCGTTTCATCATAGTGAAGCGCTTCGGACTTGACGGTGAGGAACCGTGTACGCTGCGAAAACTAGGCGAATCGCTCCACAAGACTGCTGAGGCGATAAGACAGGCGCAGATAGTCGCCTTGAGGAAACTACGTTATGTTCTGAGTACAACTGCCGGCGATCTGTGATCGCCGGCAGTTTGTCGTTTAGCGCTAGCAATTTCGATCATATATTTGAACTAGAGAGCAGGCTCCAACGGGTTGACATAAGAGATAATTCGAGATATGTTCATTCTCCAGCCTACTCGGTGGCTGAATGCTAGTCGGAGACGAGCAATGGGAATGAGAATTGTATATGGAAATCTGCCGTTGCTGACAGCTAGGGAAGAGCGAGAATTGATCATTCGAGCACAGGCAGACGATCGTCAGGCGTTAGATAGGTTAATTCAGACTAATATACGTCTAGTATACTCGATCGCACGTAGTGTGAGTAGATTACAGATCAGCAAAGGATTGGAGCTGGATGATCTGGTGATCGAGGGCGTCATCGGTCTCATGAGAGCGATTGAGATGTATAAGGTCGATAGAGGAACCAAGCTCTCGACGTACGCTACGCTATGGATTAGCCGAACGATTCGCCGAGCAATTGAACAGCAAGCACAGCTCATAAGGTTACCAGCTAAATCGTTCGAGATTCGAATGGCGCTTCTTAGAAGACTTGCTAGTTTCAGCGAAACAAATTTTCGCCAACCAGACGAAGCTGAGTTGGAGACAATTTACGAGGAGCTTGCAAGCCAATACAGAGCGTCGAAATGCTTGTTGGTCACCCTAGCAGAACAGAAGGTAACACAATCGCTCGATCAGCCAGTCACCCTGCAGGGGGCATTACTGGCCGAGCGGCTTACGGATCATTCGGCAAGTCCGTACGACATGATAATTGCTGAGGAGGAAAGAAGCTGGTTAACAGCTGCTGTCGACAAGCTCAAACCGAGATATCGGTCAGTGATCATCTTGTACTACGGCCTCGATGGCGAAAAGCGAACATTGAGAGAAGTTGCTAGGGAGTTGGGAATACCTGCCGAAGCTGTGAGGCAGCGAGTAGTCAGGGCATTGCTGACACTAAGGGAAAACATAGGGTTGGGCTAGTTATTTGGCGGCGGTCTGTGACCGCCGCCAAAGCATTTTAAATTGGTTAATACATTGTTCGGCTGTTGTTCGGGTCATACATTTACGATATATTAGTTTAAGCGATATTTATAAGCAAAGATTGAGTAAGATGGACGATAAAATTATCATTCGAGGCGCTAAGCAACATAATCTTAAAAATGTTGATCTTGAGCTCCCACGTAACAAGTTGATTGTCTTCACAGGACTGTCCGGCTCGGGTAAGTCCTCTTTGGCGTTCGACACAATCTATGCTGAAGGACAGCGTCGCTACATCGAAAGTCTTTCCTCTTATGCCCGGCAGTTCTTAGGTCAAATGGACCGACCAGACGTTGAGAGTATCGAAGGCTTATCCCCAGCGATCTCGATCGATCAGAAAGGTGTAAGTCACAATCCACGATCTACCGTTGGTACGGTAACTGAGATTTATGATTATTTTCGTCTACTCTACTCTCGAATTGGTGTCCCCTACTGCCCAAACGATGGGACCAAGATTGAAAAGTTAACGATCGATGAAATCGTTGATAGTTTAATTAAGCAAGCTCTAAACCTACCCGATAAAGCTACCGAACTGACAAAGGCTGATCAGAAATCGGTTTGGGTCAAGATCTTTGCCCCCGTTGTTGCAGCTAAGAAAGGCGAGTACCACCAGTTGCTTTATGACCTGTATGGCCAGGGTTACGGTCATGCCCGAGTTGATGGTAAAATGCTCCACTTACGGGAAAAAGTTGAGTTAGCTCGATACAAACAACATACAATCGACGTATTGGTCGATGAGCTAGCCATTGAAGAACAACAACCTGATGATGTCGTCACTCGGCTCACTGAAGCGGTTGAAAATGCTCTTGAATTGGCTAAGCGTCATGAGAATCAATTTATTATCGTTCGTCTTAACGAAACCGATCGTATATTTTCCGCCAACTATTCCTGTCCACAATGTGGGTACTCATTTTCCGAGATCAATCCTCGTCTATTTTCATTTAATAGTCCTCAAGGTGCCTGCGAAACCTGCCATGGTCTGGGGACAATAGCAGAGTTCGACCCGGCACTGATCGTGCCCGACGATACGCTCTCCATCTCGCAAGGAGCAGTTGTGCCATCGAGTTACGGTGCCAATAAAGGCAGTTACTATGCAACGATCATCAGCTCGGTTTGTGAGCATTACAATATCCGCCAAGAGCTACGAATCAAGGACCTGCCAGCAGAAGATCTCAATACTCTACTCTACGGCCGGGGTAAAGATAAGATTCGTATTCGCTTCTTCACCTCAGGTCGAGCTAGCCACTTTTCCATTTGGTTCGACGGCCTGATCAAACTCATGAAACGCCGTTACGATGCCACAGAGAGCGACAATGTGCGCGATGAGTTGTCGCAATATATTACCCATCGTCCATGCCCGGATTGTAAAGGTGATCGTCTGAAACCTGAGGCCTTGGCCGTTCGAGTTGGTCACGATACAGGTCTGAATATCTCATCAGTCTCGCGACTCTCGGTGACCAAAGCTGACGAATTCTTTGCGAAGCTTAAACTAGACGAACGTGAGCTGTTGATCGCCGAGCGTATCCTAAACGAGATTCGAAGTCGCTTGACGTTCTTAATTAATGTTGGCTTAAATTATCTGTCATTAAATCGTGCGGCAGGAACCCTTTCCGGTGGTGAGGCTCAACGAATTCGGTTAGCCAGTCAAATTGGGTCAGGATTAACCGGGGTATTGTACGTTTTGGATGAACCAACGATTGGTTTGCATCAGCGGGACAATTTGCGACTGCTCGAAACGCTGGTGCATCTGCGAAAGCTGGGCAACACGGTCATCGTCGTTGAGCACGATGAAGATACAATCTGGGCCGCCGACTACTTGGTGGATATCGGTCCTGGCGCCGGAATTCACGGGGGTAAAATCGTCGCGAAGGGTAAACTAGACGAGTTCATGGCAAGCACTGAATCACAAACCGCCGCCTATCTACGAGGTGACCGGTATATACCCATGTCCACCAAGCGTCGTGAACCTACAACTCGATTATTGACTATAATTGGAGCAACTGAAAATAACCTGAAAAATATCAACGTTTCCTTCCCTCTTGGATTGTTTGTCGCCGTAACCGGTGTTTCGGGATCCGGCAAGTCGACATTGGTTAACGATATACTTTACAAAGCAGTCAGCCAGAAATTACTCCACCGTTTAGATCGACCGGGTAAGCATAAGGAGATTCAAGGTCTAGAACATGTCGATAAGATAGTGGCAATCGACCAGGCGCCCATTGGCCGCACCCCACGCTCGAATCCGGCGACATATACTGGCATCTTTACACCCGTTCGTGAGCTCTTTGCCGCTAGCCCTGAGGCTAAAGTCCGCGGTTACAAGCCCGGTCGGTTCAGTTTCAATGTGACCGGCGGTCGGTGCGAAGCTTGCCAAGGCAACGGTACCGTGACGATTGAAATGCACTTCCTCCCCGATATCGAGATTCCTTGCGATGTCTGTAAAGGCAAGCGCTACAATCGAGAGACGCTCGAAGTCACATTCAAGGGTAAAAATATATTCGAGATTCTTTCCTTAACCATCGAGGAAGCCCTCACCTTCTTTAAGGATATCCATCAGATCAGCGACAAATTAGAGACCCTGGTCGATGTCGGATTGGGTTATGTACAACTAGGCCAGTCGGCCACTACCCTTTCCGGTGGTGAGGCTCAGCGCGTTAAATTGTCCTCTGAGCTCTCAAAAAGAGATACTGGTCGGACACTCTATTTACTAGATGAACCAACGACCGGACTCCATTTTGCTGATATCGATAAATTACTTGGTGTGTTGAACCGTTTAGTCGGTAAAGGTAATACGGTCATCGTCATTGAGCACAACCTAGACGTGATCAAAACTGCCGACTACATTATCGATCTCGGCCCCGAGGGTGGCGATGGCGGCGGTAAACTCCTCGTCGCCGGAACACCTGAAAAAGTCGCCAACACACCTGCCTCTTTCACTGGTAAGTTTTTGGCCGACACTCTGGCTAACTACAAGAAAAAACATTTGCCGGTCGATAAGAAAGTCAACGCACCGAAAAACGCAAGTATTTATTCGGTGAAAAATATCGTCTAGGGGAGGGCGCTATTAACCGTAAAACGACCTGGAACGCGATGCCAGACGAACCCGGTGTCTACCTCATGAAGAATGAGTCAGGGACTATTATTTATGTTGGGAAAGCGACTTCACTGAAAAACCGGGTGAGTAGTTACTTTACTGGCAAAAAAGAGGATAAGACGGCTGAATTAGTCCTTCATATCCACGATATTAGTTTTCATACGACCGATTCGGCACTAGAAGCGCTGTTTTTGGAAGCCAACTTAATCAAGAAATATAAGCCATACTACAACACTAAAGGTCTCGACGATAAGAGCTTTTTACATATCATCATCACTAAAGATGAGTACCCGCGAGTAATACTAGCTCGACCGACTGATGCCGAATTCGAGCAGGCAAAATATATTTTTGGGCCATATCTCAATGCCCGAGCAGCTCGGGTTGCCATGGAAGTAGTTCGTCGCATGTTCCCCTACCGTCACTACGTTGATCTCCCAAGCAGGCCCTGCCTCCACTGCCAGATGACCGCCTATCCTGAGGTTTGTACAGCCGAGCTCGATAAGAAAGAGTATCTGAATATTATTCGTCACTTGCGATTATTCTTAAATGGTAAAAAGTCCACGGTAATTCGCCACCTCGAACGGCAGATGGACAAATTAGCCAAAGCCGAGCGATTTGAGGAAGCAGGCAAGGTTCGTGATCGAATCACCGCGATGCGGCATATTGAAGATATTGCCTTACTATCGAGACGAATTAATTTCTCTGGCACTTTAAGCGAAGAAAAAGGAGTCGTCCCTCACCGAGTTGAGGCATACGATATTTCTAATATCTCCGGTCAATACGCTGTAGGCAGTATGGTGGTCTTTACTGAAGGCGAAGTCGATAAAAGCCAATACCGTAAATTCCGCATCCGCCAAAGCGAACGACCGAACGACTACGATATGATGCGTGAAGTTTTGCAACGCCGCTTTAAACACCATGAGTGGCAGTTTCCTGATTTGATTCTGGTCGATGGCGGCAAAGGACAAGTCAGCATGGCCCAAAAAGTAATTAAAGCATTTGAATTAAATATCCCAATCGTCGGCTTTGCCAAAGGCCCCACACGAAAAGGCGAGACACTCGTCTTCTCCGAGCCGATGAAGGGCGTCGATATGGACGTCCTGCGGGCCCTAAGAGACGAAGCCCATAGATTTGCACAGACATATTATCGGTCGCTACACAGACGCCAGTTTCAAGGCAGATAGCGAAGGAATAACCCTGCAAGGTAACTAATCATTGTCATTCCCGACCGGTTCGCCGCAGCGATACAGGATCGGGAATCTCGCTAGGTTCGGGATCCCCAATCTGGAGTGCTGACGCTTCCAGTTGAGGATGACAACCGTGTTAGAAAGGTTGTTTTTCGAGGGGGATTTTGTTTTCGTTGAGGTAGTCGAGGAAGGCTTGGCCCATGGGGAGGAGGACTATCATCTCTGTCTCGCCGATGAGTCGTTTCTCAATCAAGAAGGCGTCTTCGAGAAAGCTGAGGTATTGGTCAAACGGATAGTTTGGATACCACGAAGTGCCTTTGTAAACAGACTCGGCTAAACTGAGCAGCTCCGGAGATTTATTTTCCATGAGAGTCTTTAGGATAATTAGCTGGCTACCAAAAATCTGTCGGTAGACGCGCTCAAAGTGATAATTTACTAGAGCACGGTTCGGATCCATCTCCTTCTTACTAAGGAGATCAGTCAGACCGTTCGGATCCTGGTTGATTTTATCAGCAATTTTCTCAAGCTTAGGGTTGTCGGGCGACGCTTCCTGTTGATTAGTTATTATCGTTTTTTCATACTCCCAGTACTCTTTCCTGTCCCAGATAAGCGCAACGATTCGCACCAGAAAATCCGTTTCAGTAACAAGTGTCGCGATAACGATTACCGCTAAAATATATACTGACCAATGGTTCGCAAGAATCGCTAATGAACAGATACTAAATCCGCCCACTAATCGACCAACATAGTCTTTCGTGTTTGGCACTAATCGCTGCTCACCGCCACGACCCAAAATAATCTGACGCGGTTTATTCTCGATGATCACATAGAGAACAATCAAAACCAAAGCAGCTAGACCAGCCGCTAAAGCGAGCAGTTGATAACCAGCTAATTTGCTGAGGTATATATTCATAAGTTCATTTTAGCATATACTTTACTGGTTTAAAAACAGGACCGCTGGCCAGGGGAACCCCCAGCCAGCGGCAAGTATCTGTCCATTTGTCGGCTCGCGGGCCGACGGATTACTCGGAGAAGGCGGCGTCGAACGCGCGCCCGCTAGGCTTGAAGTCGTAACTTCGCACCCGGCTGCAGGCCTCCGTAGCACCGTGTTCGCGGTCCATGCCCATGTCCTCCCACTCGACCGAGAGCGGGCCCTGGTAGTTGGCGCGGTTCAAGGCCCGGATGATCTCCTCGAATCGAATGCAACCACGCCCGATACTGCGGAAGTCCCACGACCGACGCCGATCGCCGAACTCCGTATGACCGCCGAACACGCCCGCCTCGGTCGGAATAGAGCTCCACCATACGTCCTTCATGTGCACGTGGTAGATCCGGTCGGCGAACTTGTCCACGAACTCGACGTAGTCGACGTTCTGGTAACCCAGGTGGCTCGGGTCATAGTTGAACCCGAAGGCCAGCCGACCGTTGAGTGCATCTAGCGCCCGCTGGGCGGAGGCGATGTCGAATGCGATTTCGGTGGGGTGCACCTCGAGCGCGAACTTCACGCCAACCTTGTCGAACTCGTCGAGGATCGGGTTCCAACGGTCGGCAAAGTCCTGGTAACCCTGCTCGATCATCGCCGGGCTCACCGGCGGGAACGAATACAGGAGGTGCCAGATGGACGAGCCGGTGAAGCCATTCACCACCTTGACACCGAGCCGTGCCGCCGCTTGGGCGGTCAGGACCATCTCTTCAGCCGCCCGTTTCTGCACGTCTGCCGGATTCCCGTCCCCCCACACGTGAGGAGGCAAGATCGCCTGGTGTCGAGCATCGATCTTATCGCAGACGGCCTGTCCGACCAGATGGTTCGAGATCGCGTAGCAGTCAAGTTCGTGCATGGCGAGCATCGCTTGACGGTCGGCACAGTAGTTGCGATCTCGGAGAGCAGCACGAACGTCGAAATGATCACCCCAGCAGGCCAACTCCAGTCCATCGTACCCGAAGTCATTCGCCTTGATGCACATAGACTGGAAGGGCAAGTCGGCCCATTGGCCGGTGAATAACGTGACAGGCCGTGGCATGTCAGCGTTCCTTTCTCCCGAGTTACGGGATGTGAAGCGGTCAAACAACGACCGCGGTTGGTACTCGTCGCCCATTTTTTTAGAAAAGGGCAAACGTAGGCGCAGTATAGTATATATTGTTTGGGATGTAAACAGGTTTGGGTTCTGGTTAAAAAGCTTGATCTTGGCTGGCTTATCTGCTAAACTCGCGCTATCTGGAACGGTCAGGCCCCGGTGGGCCGGAGAGAACAAATGGCACAAATCGAAATCGAAGGGGTGGTGGTGCCCCTTTTGTTGCCTTACATGCGAGGATACCCAAACTTCGCACAGATCCCCATCTACCTCGATCGTCTTCGGGCCAACGGCGTGAATACGATGTTTTTCAACAGCTCTGTCGGCCGAGGGCTAGCACTGTCAGATGGAGATGCGCTACGGTGCGTGAGGATGGGCGTGTGGGATAAGCACACGACCGTCCTCGCCAACGTAAGCGACTTCAGTACCGAACGATCTAAGATGAAGGCCAAGATCTACTTCGGTCAAGGAGTTCACGCGGTAGTTTCAACCCTTCCGCTCTACTACACGCCTCTCTCGACAAGTGCAGCAGTTCAACACTTCACCGCGTTGGCAGATATCGGACCGCTTGTCTTGTACGACCTTCCGGGTCGGGTGGGCAAGCAGCTCGAGCTGTCTGTTGTGGAGGAGATGGCCGCGCACCCGAACTGCGTGGGCATCAAGTACAGTGGTGATGACAGTCTCCATCTTGCACAGCTCCTCAATATTCGGGCGGCTCAAACCGACGGACACTTCAGCGTTCTAGCCGCCAACCAGGTGCTCGCTAGGCAGGGTTGCAAGCGAGGCACGTTCGAAAGACGGATCGACGGCGTGGTCGTGTCCACGGCCAATGTCTTCCCCGCGATCTGGTCCGAGTACTGGGAAAAGTGCCGTAACTACTTCGGCACTGAGCGACTCAAGCATGTTCCGGACGATGAGTTGCTTGCTCTCGAAAGGCTACTTGACGGCACCAATGTCCAGAAGGAGAGCGAGCTCATCGCCTGGTCACTGCACCTTCTCGGTTACGGTGACGGTTCTTTGCCTGAACCCTACGAGCGACTCAGCAGTGCCGAAAAGGCGATCGCCGACGAGATAGTCAGCTATCTTGCCCTGTTGCAAGACTAGACTGAAAGAAGCACACAAAAGGAGGTAATGAAACGAACAGCCCGCGCGGAGTTACCGGCGGGCTGTTGGCGTATTTAGAGGGTAAGGTGCTTCTCGGCTTCTTCTCATGAACTCGAAGTAAAGCTCGAAGCATATTATTGATATGAAAGGATATTTCTTCTTTAGGCTTCAATAGTCTCGGGTAAGGATTGGCCGTCGACGTTGCGGAGTTTAGTGGTGACCCGGAACTCTTTGGGGTGGATGCCGAACATGAGTCGAGTTTGAGAATCGAGAGCAGGGATGGCACCAAAGATGACGCTGTAAAGCGGCGAGATGATTGGCATGAGGATCCATTCTAGGGCTAGTAACCTGGATCGGCGTCGTTTGTCTTCGATCTGGGGCATGAGTAACGTACCGATTGTCAGGTTCGTGATCATGCCGACCATGGCGAGGGTAAGCAAGCGTGAAGCGACGATTGGGAAGTTGTAGGCGAGAACAGTGTCGTTGAACGTATCATTGAGAATAATTGGTACCCAGCCAGCCACCATAATATAGAGTGACTGGGTTGACCAGGTGAAGTGTGCTTCGAACAGACGTAAGGCTTTAAGCCATTTGTCGAAAAATGGAGCCGAGGTATTTTTAATACAATTTTCGATCGCATATGGAAAGTCGGAGATACCCCAGGTCCAGCGCCTGCGCTGCAAATAGAGCTCACGAGCGCTCTGCCAAAGTGAGCCAGCAACCACCGCATCTTGGTAGATCGGTACAAATAGCGGCTCCACCCAATATTCGCCATCATAAGCGAAGTAGCTCCGCCAGAACTGATGGCCGTCTTCAACGATGGTATCGGTTGCCCAATAGTCAATTTTCACTAGGGCCTTCATGCTCTGGCTGTGGGCAGAGAAGTTGCGTAATCGCCACGGCCGACTCGACTCAATTAACACCCAGAACATGGTGCCATGAGCCAGTAATCGGCTAAGCAAAGGGGCTTCCCAAATGTTGTTGAAATACATCGGAATCGGCTGGAAACTGACGTGTTCGGGAGCCGGATGATTCAGAAATCGATAAGTCAGCTCAGCAAAGTATTGTCGATCAACCCGATTATCGGCATCTAGGGTGGTCACGATGACATCTTCATAGGAGATAGACCAATCATCCAACTTTTCTTGAAGTTCACGAGCAGCCCAGGTAATATTGCCACCCTTTCCCTTCACTTCGTTAGGCAAATTCGCGGGGTGTTTTGTCACCAGGAAATGACCAAACCGCCGTCCAAAGGTCTGCTCTAGAGATTTGGCATTGCTCGTTGCTGATTCCTGATCACGCTCTTCTGTGGCCAAAACGACGATCAGATTTTTGAGAGGATAATCTGAATCAATTAACGCCTGAAACGTCGTTTCGAGCACTGGAAGAGCTTCTTTGTAGGTGGCAACGATTACAGCATGATAGGTTTTGTTAAAGTTCTGCTCGCGTTTCGCTTTGGATAGCCAGTGGACCGCCATCGCTTGTTTATGTCGACGAAAGCCCACAAGGAGATGAGCAGTCATGATAATTGCTTTGTAGACCCAATAGAGATCGAACAAGATCACAAAGACTACGACCGCCTCGGGTAATTGATTGGAGAGGGCAATTGGCAGGACTAGTGCACTCCAGGCTAGAAATCCAGGGATGATTTCTAGAAAGCGTCGGAGGGTCAGCCTACTTTTCATATAATACCTCGAGTCAAGACGTACAAATTATAGGCGACGAGTATCAAAGCTAGGTAGCTAAACCAGAAAAGATAACGTGTAATGTCTACTATACGACTCGAGGAAAAGTAGGCCAAAATGAGGTTAATGAAGATGAGTAGAGTTACGTAGAGTAGCGGACTGACACTCATGATTTGATCTGTTCGATACCAAGCAAACCAGAGCGCTGCGACGAGGACAACCAGTCCAGCTATGGCCAACCGATAGGGAGAACGAAAGATATAATAAATCATATGACAATTGAATTATTATTGGAGCCGCCTCGGGGATTTGAACCCCGGACCTACGCTTTACGAAAGCGCCGCTCTACCGCTGAGCTAAGGCGGCCCACGCGCCTAAGTAAACCATAGCCGAGCTCCTATTTCAATAACTAAGACCGTAGAGTTTGGATCCGATTTTCACGCCACATTCGGCCGCCCGACCTGCTGCGACCTCAACTACCCAGTCAATCGACTGTGGTGGATAATAATGGGCTGCTCCGTCGTCTGCCGGTAGACTAGCGTCAATCTTCACCACCTCACGACCGTCGACCCAGACAATATCGATCGGTACAAGCATGCCTTTCATCCAAAACAATGGTTTTTCGTCATTGAACGGAAAAAGCATAGCAAAGTCTGATGCGATAACTGGACGGTTAGCTAGACCAGTAGCTCGCTCTGTATCTGTCATAGCTACTTCAGTGTCCAACCGACAGTCGCCAAATCGAAGTTCGTTATCGACTAACACCGAACGTATAAAATATATCACTGCTACGAGGATCAGCAAGATCGATGCTGAGACATAGAAGATTGCTGTTGCCAGTCGAAATTCATTAGTCATGTTCTTATTATAGCAAGAAAGTTTAGCACTTGCCTGTAGCAGGTGGTTTTGATAAGATCAGCCTTAATTAGCGGGTATGGTTCAATGGTAGAATGCATCCTTCCCAAGGATGAGAAACGGGTTCGATTCCCGTTACCCGCTCCAGGATAAATTAATAATATACATTGAATAATTGTAATTGACAGGTTTATCGTTTTTCGATATGATCAGCTGGTCAATTATTGATTATTAATTTTTAGTTGTTAATTGATATTGGACCCGTAGCTTAGCTGGTTTAAAGCGCCTCCCTGTCACGGAGGAGATCACCGGTTCGAATCCGGCCGGGTCCGCCACCCTACGCCAAGGCTTCAAGTGGCAGGCCATCCATATGTACCTGATTACTGCTTATATAGTGGAGAGGTGGCTGAGTGGTCGAAAGCGGCACACTGCTAACGTGTTATGCCCGTAAGGGTATCCAGGGTTCGAATCCCTGCCTCTCCGCCAAGGTAGTTCTCTAGTTTACTGGTTATCTATTTGTCTAGTTATACATGCATGACCAAAAAACCAGACAACAAGAATACCAGACAACTAAAAGCCTGTTGACAGAATATTGATCCTTATGGTATTGTTGTCGAGATAGAGAAAATACTGGTTTCGACAGGATCGAGGTCAGGATAACTTTTCGCTTTGTGCGAGGAGCTTCCCGGCTTTTATTTATACCTGTATAAAATAATTTACCCGATCACGAGTTTAAGCAAGGATACGGCAATGAAAGCAATCCTCGGTAAAAAAATCGGTATGACCCAGATCTTTACCGCCAGCGGCAAGATGGTTCCAGTTACGGCCATCGAAGCAACGCCTAATTTTGTGATCGGTCATCGAACCCCAGAGAGGGATGGTTACCAAGCGGTTGTCCTCGGTTTTGGAGCGAAAAAACGGACCACCAAACCATTAGCTGGTCAACTAAAAGCTGTCGGTATCGACACTAAGGTAGCGAAAATCACTGAATTTGCCGCTAGTGGAGATCTACCAGAAATTACCTCGACAGTAGATATCACAGCATTTGCCCCTGGTGATTTTGTTGATGTTACGGGCGTGTCCAAAGGTAAGGGTTACGCCGGTGTTATCAAACGACATGGTTTTAGCCGAGGACCAGAAACCCACGGTTCAGATCATCATCGAAAACCTGGTTCAATTGGTCAAATGTTCCCTCAGCGCGTCGTAGCCGGCAAAAAGATGCCAGGCCACATGGGTTCGCAGCGGATTACAGTATCTAAACTTGAAGTAATGGAAGTCCACCCTGATAAACATATCCTGCTTATCAAGGGCGCCGTTCCCGGCTCCAATGGAACAGTGTTAGAGATTCGAGGACGTGACCATGTCTAAAGTAAATATTATCAGTCCAGACGGCGGCCAAAAGGGCCAGATCGAAATGCCTGCAACCCTGACCGTTGAACCAAAGAAGGCCTTACTACACCAAGCCGTCATTACCTACCTTGCCAACCAACGCGCTGCTAACGCCCACACCAAAAATCGTGGTGAAGTCCGTGGTGGTGGTCGCAAGCCTTGGAAGCAAAAAGGTACCGGGCGAGCCCGAGTTGGCTCCAGTAACTCACCTTTATGGATTGGTGGGGGTATCACTTTCGGTCCTCGTAACAATCGTAACTTCAGTCTTCGACTACCCGACCGCATGAAGCGCTTAGCCCTTTCAATGGCTATCACCGCTAAAATTGCCACCAACGAACTGCAAGTCATTGAGTCACTGACTCTTACTGCACCAAAGACTCGAGAGATTCATGGCATCCTCCAGAAGATTCACCCTATGGCCAAATCGATCCTCTTAGTCACCGCAACGATTGACGATAATCTCCTGCAAGCTTCTGCCAACTTGGCGTATGCTAGCGTGACGACCGTCCAAAATTTAACTGTCTACGATATTCTTTCCAATCAATTTGTCTTGATTACTTCCGATGCATTATCAGCCCTGGAATCACGAGTGGGTAAGACATCGACTAAGACCAGTAAGGATTAAGGCTACACCATGATAATCGAGCGACCAATCATCACTGAAAAATCCTTAGCCTTAGCCACAAACGGGGTCTACAGCTTTGGTGTTGCCGCATCAGCCACCTCGACCGAGATCCGCAAAGCGATTGCTAGCCTCTACGGCGTGACTGTGACTGACGTTCGAACCTTGAGCATTAAAGGCAAAGAAGTTCGACGTAAGACTGGGCTAGGTAGGCAGAAGGATTGGAAGAAAGCCTTAGTCACCTTGAAAGCTGGGCAGAAGATCAAGGAATTTGTGATCGAAGAAGAGAAGAAAAGCGACAAAACGGACAAAGTTAAGTCAGACGAAAAGTAAGGATAGAGTATGCCAGTACGCCTTGTTAAACCGACAACTGAAGCGCGCCGTGGGATGAGCTATCCTGACTTTTCAGGCTTGACCAAAAAAGCCCCAGAAAAGTCACTCTTACTGCCCCTTAAGAAGCATTCTGGCCGTAACAACGCTGGTAAATTAACGGTCCGTCACCGAGGTGGTGGAGCCAAGCGAACCTACCGTATCATCTCCTCGCTTGAGAAGTTTTTGGATATGCCGGCTTTAGTCAACGCTATCGAGTACGACCCAAACCGCAGTGCTTGGATTGCCCTGGTTGGCTTTGCAGACGGTCAAAAGGCCTACATTATTGCACCGGCTGATTTAGCAGTAGGAACCAAACTAATTGGCAGTGAGACAACAGAGATCATCATTGGTAATCGCATGAAGCTGGCAAATATTCCAACCGGTATCGCTATTCACGACATCGAGATGACTCCTGGAACCCGAGCCCGAGCCGTCCGCAGTGCTGGAACCAGCGCCACTATCCTCGCCAAGGAAGATGACGGTGTCTATGTTCAGGTAAGAATGCCGAGTGGTGAGATCCGACGGGTTCACGCCAATAGCTACGCTTCTATCGGTGAAGTTAGCAATGGTAGTCATAGTGCTGTTCGGATTGCTAAAGCCGGCCGCAAACGTCACATGGGTATTCGTCCAACAGTTCGCGGTAAAGTGATGCACCCAGCCGCACACCCTCATGGTGGTGGTGAAGGTAACAACCCAATCGGTCTGAAGCACCCGAAAACCCCTTGGGGCAAACCAGCTATGGGGCTTAAAACCCGCCGCAACAAGCGAACAGATAAATTCATCATTCGCCGAAGAGGCAGTAAACGCTAACGCTAGTTAGCTGGTCACTGATTACTAGTTGCTGGTATAAAAACCAGTTACTAGCTACCAGCTACCAGCAACCAGCAACTAGGAGACTAGCTAATGTCCCGATCACTCAAAAAAGGCCCATTCATCGATCCTAAGCTTGAAGTAAAGGTTCAAGTCGCCAAGCAAACAGGTAGCAAAACAGCTATCAAGACTTGGTCAAGAGCTAGTACCATCTTCCCAGAGATGGTCGGCTTAACCTTCGCGATCCACAACGGTCGCACCTTTACTTCAGTCTTTATGACCGAAGATATGGTTGGCCACAAGTTGGGTGAATTTTCACCGACTAGAACCTTCCGACGTCACGGCGGTAAGATTGCAAAAGAACAGGCTAAGAGCGATAAGTAGATCGAGAGATAAGGATTAAAATGGCAGAAGTTACCATCAAAACTCGGTTCATCCATGAGGCGCCACGCAAGTTGCGCATTGTGAGTAATGTCGTTCGAGGCCTCCCAGCCGAACGAGCAATTGCTGAACTTGGATTACGAACCAAACTAGCTGGTACAGCCATTAGTAAGGCGATCAAATCTGCTGTCGCCGCGGCGACTGAACAAGGTCTCAATAAAGCCAACCTGTTTATCTCCCATATTACTGTCGACGAAGGTCCCCGCATGCGCCGATTCATCCCTCAGTCACGGGGTCGCAGTCAACGAATCGAGAAACAGATGAGTCATATTACCGTAAAGGTTACTGACCAAGTGGTGAAGATTGCTTCGAGTAAAATCTACAAAAGCGAGCTAGATAAGGCTAAGAAGATGGTTAACACGAAGAAAGTTACGTCTGCTCCTACCGAAACACCAGAAGTAACCGAAGCAGTGCCTACGCCATCAACAGCCGAAGGGAGAAAATAATGGGCCAAAAAGTTAATCCATTCGGAATGCGTATCGGGATTACCAATAACTGGCGTAGTCAGTGGATCGCGCCTAAAGGCAATTTCGCCCGTTATTTGTTAGATGACCAGAAGATTCGCCAAACCATCGCTAAAAGTTATGGCAAGGAAGCGGCCATCGGTTCAGTAGCCATTAAACGGGATGCTGATCAGATCACAGTTACAATTCACACCGCAAAACCTGGAATCTTGATCGGTCGTGCCGGAGCTGGGGTTGAAGCCTTAAAACTGGCCCTAGCCAAAGTCGTCAAAACAGAAGGCAAGATGAAGATCGATATCCATGAGATCAAAAACGGCGATCTCTGGGCAGCGATTGTTGCACAGAACATTGCTCATCAGATTGAACGACGAATTAGCTACCGACGAGCTTCCAAACAGGCCATCGAACGAACCATGGGCCGAGGAGCTAAAGGTGTTCGAATCGCCATCGCCGGTCGTTTGGGCGGAGCCGAGATTGCCCGAAGTGAGAAATTTGCCCAAGGCTCTGTGCCATTGTCCACCTTCCGTGCCGATATCGACTATGCCCAAGTCAACGCCCAAACAACTTTCGGGATGATCGGTGTCAAGGTTTGGATTTACAAGGGAGAAAAGCTACAGCCTGACGAAAATTAGGGCTAAGTTCCCTGGTTTTCTAGTTATCTAGTTGTCTAGTTAACCAGAAAACCAGGGAACGAGACAAGCAGAGAACGAGGAATCTATGTTATTGCCAAAAAAATTAAAACACAGAAAACAGTTCCGGGGTAAACGGGGCGGCGACGCCACCCGGACTACTACTTTGGCCTTCGGCGGTTTTGGCTTGAAGGCATTGGAGCGTAACTGGATTACCAGCCGTCAGATTGAAGCTGCCAGACGGGCCATGACTCGCTACATCAAGCGTGGTGGTGAAGTCTGGATTCGAATCTTCCCTGATAAGCCAGTAACCCAGCGACCACCTGAAGTTGGAATGGGTGGGGGTAAAGGTCCACTCGATCACTTTGTGGCCGTTGTCAAACCAGGCCAATACCTCTTTGAGATGGCAGGTGTAACTGAAGACGTAGCCAAAGAAGCAATGCGTTTAGCTGCCCACAAGCTACCGGTTAAAACCAAGTTTGTGATAAAGGATTAACATGGCGAAAATGACTGAAAATACCAAATTACGAGATAAAGATCTCAAAGCCCTACGGACTGATCTGACGGAAAGTCAGACTAGTTTACAGAAGGCTCGAGTTGAGTTGGCTTTTGGTCGGCTCAAAGACGTATCACAGCTAAACAAGTTACGTAAATCCATAGCTCGTCTTCAAACCCTTCTCCATGAAAAGGAGCGCTCAAATGACTAATAAAGTACGCACTGGTACAGTTATTTCAAACGCGATGACCGGCACCGTAACTGTTGCCGTCAACCGCATGAAAACCCACCCCATGTATAACAAGCGCTACCGAGTAACTAAGAAATATCATGCTGATACTGCCGGCAAGAGCTACGCTGTTGGTACAGTAGTGACTATCGAAGAGACACTACCGATTTCTAAGACTAAATCTTGGAAAGTTACTGGTATATCAGTCGCAGAGGTCGCATCATGATTCAATCCTACACTCGATTAGTTGTCGCCGATAACTCGGGAGCCAAAGAGCTCGCCGTTATTCAGGTCATTGGTGGCGCCGATAAGGATGCAGCCAGCTTAGGCGACTTAGTGGTGGCCGCCGTCAAAGATGCTAGTCCTGGTGGAACCGTCAAGCGTAAAGAGGTTGTTCGAGCAGTAATTGTCCGAACTCACAAAACCTATAAACGTAGCGATGGCTCAGCTATCCGTTTTGACGATAACGCTGCCGTAATTATCAATAAAGATGGCACTCCTCGTGGCAGTCGAGTCTTTGGACCTGTTGCCCGTGAGTTACGCGATCGAGGTTACATGAAAATTGTTTCCCTAGCTGAGGAGGTGCTCTAATGGAAATTCGTAGAGGTGATACCGTCCTCATCCTGGCGGGTAAAGATAAAGGTAAGCAGGGACCAGTTGAATCGGTACTGCGAGCCAAACACAAAGTTGTGGTCACTGGCGCCAACATTATGAAACGCCACATTAAGCCTAGCGCAAAATATCCTTCTGGTGGGATCATCGAGATGGCATACCCTATCGACTGGTCTAACGTAAGGGTCGAAACACACAAGTCAGCTGATGATTCCAAGTCATCAGTGGCGAAAAAGAAGTAACGGAGTAACTTATGACCCGACTAAAAGAAGCCTACAACACGTTGATTCGCCCAAAGCTCAAAGAAGAGCTTAGCTTGACTAACATCATGCAGACCCCAAAATTGGTGAAGGTCGTGATTAACGTTGGGGTTGGTGATGCAAAAGACAATAAGAAATATCTTGAAGACGTGGTGGCCAACATCGTTACTATCACTGGTCAAAAACCAGTCGTCACCAAAGCTAAACAGTCAATTGCTGGTTTCAAAATCCGAGCCGGCCAATCGATCGGTGTACGGGTGACCCTACGTGGCACGCGAATGTACGACTTCGTTGATCGTTTAGTTAGTATTACTTTCCCCCGGGTCCGAGATTTCCGAGGCCTACCTCTAAAAGGCTTTGATGGCCATGGCAACTACAACATTGGTCTCAAAGAACACATCATCTTCCCTGAAATTAACTTTGATAAAGTAGATAAGGTTCACGGCATGAATATCACCATTGTTACCAATGCCGAAACCGATCAGCAAGCCCAGGCACTAATGGTGCAACTTGGCTTTCCATTTGAAAAAACAGAAGGAGCACGGTAATGGCCAGAAAAGCATTGATTCTCAAAGCAGCGAAGAAACCGAAGTATAGTACCCGACTGGTGCATCGTTGTAGTCTCTGCGGTCGAAATCGGGGCTATATGCGCGCATTCGGTGTCTGTCGCATCTGTTTTCGAGAACGGGCCACTCGTGGTGAAATCCCTGGTATCCGCAAGTCTTCATGGTAAATGATAAGGCTGTAGGTAGAACAAACTAATAAAAAGGAATGATTATGGATCCAATCGCTAACATGCTAACCGCCATCCGCAACGCCCAAGCTACCAAGCTCCCGTTGCTCACGGTACAAGCCTCCAAAGTAAAGGTAGCCATCTTAGCCATCTTAAAACGTGAGGGCTATATTGAAGACTATACCGTTAGCGATGATCAGAAGTCAGTTGTGACAATAACTTTACGTTATCATGATAAGTTGCCTGCGATTAGCCATATTAAACGAATTAGTAAGCCAGGTTTACGCAACTATACCAAACGGACCGCCATTCCTCGGCCGTTAAGAGGTATGGGTCTGGCGATTATCTCAACCCCCGCTGGGGTATTAACCGATAAAGAAGCTCGCCAAAAAGGTGTTGGTGGTGAAGTTCTCTGTGAGATTTGGTAAGGGAGTTATTATGTCAAAGATTGGAACATTACCGATTACAATACCTGATGGCGTAACCGTCGATCAGCAAGGGAACACCTTGACCGTCAGTGGTCCAAAAGGTCAGCTTAACGCTACTTTTTTGCCTAGTGCGATCATCACTATCCAGGATGGCATCATTACAGTCAGTCGTAAGAATGACAACATTGAATCTAAGTCCGTCCACGGCCTAACAAGACAGCTGATCGCGAACATGCTGACGGGTGTCTCTGCCGGATTTGAAAAGCGTCTTGAGATGAAGGGTGTAGGCTATCGAGCCGCCGCTGAGGGAGAGAAAAAGCTCAACCTTTCTGTCGGTTTTTCCCATCCTGTTCTGATCGATGCTCCAGAAGGTATTAGTTTCAAGGTAGAGAAGAATGTAATCGTCATCGAAGGCATCAACAAACAAGTTGTCGGTGAGATTGCGGCTCAAATCCGTCAGGTACGACCACCCGAACCTTACAAGGGTAAAGGTATCATGTACCTTGGTGAGCATGTTCGACGTAAAGCCGGTAAAGCCGCGAAGAGCGCCGGATAAAAGTAACACTAACCAAGCCGGTACATCGGCACCTTTCCCTCCACTGGGATGTACCGTACAGGAGTAACCATGTTTAATAAGATTAACCGAACCACAACTCGAGCCGCCAGGATTCGTCGGGTCCGGGCCAAGATTACTGGCACGGCCAGTCGTCCACGACTCGCAGTCTTTCGTAGCCTACTGCATATCAGCGTTCAGCTGATTGACGATACGACCGGTACGACTCTCGCTGCCGTGACTGACAAGGGCCTAACCAGTAAACGTCTGGAACGGGCTAAGATCGTTGGTGAGAAGATTGCCCAATTAGCCAAAACAAAAAATATTACCCAAGCAGTATTTGATCGAGCAGGCAACCGGTACCACGGTCGAGTTGCTGCCGTCGCCGAAGGCGCCAGAAGCGCCGGATTAACCCTTTAACGGGCCAAGGAGCCTACTATGTCCGATGTTATGAAACAAGCACACAAGTCAGAGACCGAGCTCGTTAAGGGTGAACTCGTTGAGAAGAATCCTTTTGAAGAACGAGTTGTTTCAGTTGACCGCATCTCCCGTACCGTCGCCGGTGGCCGCCGAATTCGTTTCCGAGCCCTGATAGTTATCGGTAACAAGAACGGTCAAGTTGGGGTAGGTTTAGCTAAAAGCAACGAAGTTGCTGCTGCGGTCACCAAAGCTGGCAAACGAGCAAAAAAGAACCTCATCACGGTTCCTATTATCAAGGAATCCATTCCTCATGAAGTGATCGGACAGTACGGTAGCGCAATGGTCATGTTAAAACCCGCTCCCGAAGGTACTTCAGTTATCGCTGGTGGTCCGGTTCGTGCCGTTGTTGAACTAGCTGGCATCCACAACATTACTTCCAAGATTCTTGGTGGAACCAGTAATAAATTGAACAATGTCATGGCAACGTACACCGCACTTTCTAATTTGCGTCCCCTGACCGAAAAGACCAAGACACCGATCAAGGAAGAGGCCTAAAATGAAAATTAACGAACTTAAAACTGCAGGTAAGCTAACTTCCAAGAGCCGCGTCGGTCGCGGGATTGCTGCTGGTCAAGGCAAAACTGCCGGCCGAGGCACCAAGGGTCAAAAGGCCCGCACTGGCTACAAAGCCCCTAAGCGCATCCCAGGCATGATGTCGGCTTCTGATTACCGTATTCCAAAAGTTAAGGGCTTCCGTTCCACTCGTCCGCAAGTCATTACCGTAACCCTCCGTCAAATCGAGCAAGCCTACAGCGCCGGCGAAACCGTTTCCCCTGACACCCTGGTCGCCAAAAAAGTCATCGTCGGCTACAGTGCAGCTGGCGTCAAGATTGTTGCCACTGGCAAGTTGACCAAGAAAGTTATCTTTGAAAAGGTCGCTCTCAGCAAAACTCTGTCGAAAGACGAGACAAAGCCAGACGATACTGCTAAGCCACTAGAATAAAATTTCGTCTAGACGATTCAAAAAGAAGATCCTAACGGATCTTCTTTTTGAATGAAGCAAATCGTCTGAACCTTATTATTTAACTAAGTTCTTCAGCTCCTCTAACTCACGTTTTATCAATTCGATCTGTTGCTTTAACGCCTCAGATGAGCTACTGGTCACAGGCGTCGAAACAGGTTCACTGATCGTCTTTCCGGCCAGAAAGTCCTGTAACTCTGCTTCGGTCTTGATGGAGGTAACCGTGTTTGTTGAGGCATCGAGCAAGACAGTGTTTGCGATACCAGCGGCGTCGTTCGGGATGATTGAGAGTAACCAATATAGCTTCTCGTCGACGATTAACGGCCGAGGTTCAGCAAGCGTAAAGGCGGTCCAGTCAAAGGTTGGGAACTCTTTTTTGATGTAATCTGCTGCAGCGATTGGGCCGGTCAACTGACTTTTTCGATCAAAGCTGATCACTTCGCGCTGGCCAGTTGTAGCATCGATAACAAATATCTTATAAATACCATACGATAGCCCATACGGCTCTGCCACCACTATCTGCTTGAAGCCTTCGTCGGTCGCCGCATGAATCACTTCCTCATCGCCCTGTAAATTAACCACTTGCGTTTCGTTCTTGTGTAGGAACCATTTGTTGATGATGCCACCACGATAAGCGTAGGCGCTAGCATAGTAGGTAGCCAATTCTTTCGGATGAATTCGGTTACCTCTAAGATAGGAAAGCTCCCCTGCCTCTTGAGGTGAGTAATCTTTCATCGAACCATCGGGCTGGACGATCATCACCCCACCCCAGACTGGAACAGTAAAAGGAAAGCCTTTGTAAGTCATGTAAGGTACAACTGTCACCCACTTTCCGGATTCGTCCTTGAGATAAATTGGTTCTTCTGAATAGGTGACAAAGTAGCGCTTTAAAGGCAACCGAAAGTGAATATTGTCAAATATACCAATACCCTCTGAGACGGCAAATACTTGGTCCTCGATATTAACTTTTCGCTCAAGCGTATCAACGTCAACAGTAACGAAACCATTAAGTTTGTTAAAAAAATAGAGTATATTGCCATCGGGAAGACGAGGGAAGACTCGTTGGAGCTTACCGTCCATCAGCACGATTTGCGAGTCGCCGAGGTACTCCTGAGGATCCTGAAAGCTGTCTTGACCGTAACGAGTTGCTACATTTTTGGGGATGAGCCGGACTGGTGCAACATCGGGCAATTCAGATCGCTCGGCAAAACTCATTTGCTGGCTTGTAATGCTCATACGAATCTCTTCCTGGAGAAAAAGTCCAACAATTACAAGAAAGAAGATGAGACTATATAGCCCTGTTGTCCGTCGACTTAGTGGTGAGCCAGCTAGACGGTAGTTGGTGGCCGATGTCTTAACTAGTCGGATCGGACCACTTTGACCAATCAACTGCCAGCCACCGAAAAGAAGCAAGGCCCAAAGAACTAGTTGGAGTGGATGGATCACTAAAGACATGAGGAATGGTTGGAAGATGGGCCGTAGTAACCAGCAGAGTGTAAGAATGACCACAATACCGATAACTGAACCTGGAAGTTTCATGAATTAGCCTTTCGTCTTAGGCATCAGTATAGCACACTGACTACTGTTTGACAGGTACGCCAACCAGATGGTATAGTCTGGGAGTCAATAGCGATTAATTAGCAAATGATCCGCCAACTGGTGGACACTCGAAGAATAAGGGTCACCATGAATGCATTACGAAAAATCTGGGAATACAAAGATCTACGCAACCGAATTTTCATTTCGCTAGGCCTACTATTCTTGGTTAGAATCCTTGCTCACATCCCGATGCCCGGAGTTGATATTGCCCAGTTACGCACTTTCCTAGATAAGAACCAGATCTTTGGCTTACTTAACATGTTCTCTGGTGGAACTATGGAGAACTTTTCGATCATTTTAATGGGTGTTGGACCATATATTACCTCAAGTATTATTATGCAGTTACTTGGCATCGTCGTGCCATCGCTCGAAGCATTGCAAAAAGAAGGAGAGTTTGGCCGCCAAAAGATTAGTCAATATACCCGCTACCTAACCGTTCCCTTAGCCTTTCTCCAGGGCTACAGCATGATTGCCCTACTTCGAAGTCAAGGTATGATCGGTATCCTAGATCCGGCAACCTTGGTGACCATCTTAATCACCACCACCGCCGGGACTGTTTTACTGATGTGGCTGGGTGAAATTATTACTGAAAACGGTATCGGCAATGGTGTCTCGTTGATTATCACTTTGGGGATTATTGCAGGGTTGCCCACCGGATTACGTAACACAATCTCCCTGATCACTACTGGTGGATTAGACAATGCCATGATCATCGGCCTAATCTCCTTTATAGTGTTCTTCATTGTATCTATCGCGCTCATCGTCTTTATCAACGAAGGCGAGCGACGCATCCCTGTGGTCTATGCGAGACGGACTCGTGCGAGTGGTAGTAGTTATGGGAGCGTTCAAAGTCATCTCCCCCTCAAGGTCAATACCGCCGGCGTCATCCCAATTATCTTCGCTCTCTCGATCTTGCTCTTTCCAGGAGCTATCGCGAAGTTCTTTACCACCGCTCGTAGCCCATGGTTAGCCCAGGCGGCAAATTGGGTAACAGATTTTATCCAAAACCAAACTTACTATTCTATCGCCTATTTCATCTTGATTATCGCCTTCACTTATTTCTATGCCTTTATCGTCTTTAAGCCTGAACAGCTGGCTGAGAACCTACAAAAGCAGGGTGGTTTCATCCCTGGTATCCGCCCGGGTGCCGATACCGCCAAATACGTCACCACCGTATTGAGCCGGATAACTTTAACTGGTGCCTTGTTCCTTGGCGCAATTGCCGTTATGCCGTTCGTTATTCAGAATCTAACCAATATCCAGACATTGGCGATCGGCGGGACGAGTATCTTAATCATGGTCAGTGTCGTCTTGGACACCATGCGCCAAATCAAAGCCCAGTTGCTGACCCGAACATACGACCAGTACTAAGCTCTAGGTATAGAAACAGAAACTTGACAATCTCTAGCACAGTTGGCCATTGTATTTTCATTAACTAAGTTATATGAAATCACTGATTTCTCTCATCTTCATCGGTGCACTAATTGGTCTAGGGGCGATGGTTAACCGAGGCTTGCCGACACCGACAGCCACACAGAGTCCCGCGACTGATCAGCCATCAGTATCGGTGACCTCCCCAGCAACCGTCACTCAAGATTGGGCGCCGGGCGGACAACTATTCTTTCTGACTGAAAATGGTAGCGCGCTTGAGATACATTCGCTCGACGTGACGAACGGCAAAGAGCGAATGATCTTCTCAGATAAGGGAAAGACTAACGGGATCAAACTCGTCTCCAGAGTTGCCAGATCAGGTGATTCGATCATAGCGGTCATCGGACCGGGGAGTGATAATCGTGGGCACCTTGTGGCGATTAAGACGGATGGGAGCGGTAAGCTGACTACCCTAGTTGACGACTTTGATGTCACCGCCGCACCAGCCATTTCGCCAGATCAGACAAAACTAGCTTTCAGTCGGTTCATCAATACAGATTCAGTATTTGGCTTCACTCTTAATATCGCCGGCGTCGACGGTAAGGATGAGCAAACCTTGGTAACCAATCCAGACGGGGTAAGCAGTCCCTCTTTCAGCCCTGACGGTAAGCAGTTAGGCTTCATCCGTGGAGCAAGCACCAAAGGAACTGAGCTAGCGACATACGACATTGCGTCAAAGACGAATGGTACACTCTACAAGAAGGACCAGACTATCATACAAGATCTGGATTGGGGCTCAGTTGGGCTCGTCGCCTTTACCGCCGCACCTTTGAAGCGTGCTACAGTTGGCGAGTTTGACCCATACCTCCTCGATCCAAAGACTAATGAGTTAATCAAGCTGGTCGACACGAAGTTGGTTGAGCGATCAGTCACCGTCGCACCTGACGCCAGTGCAGTTGCCTTCCTACAGGTGCCGAGCGAAAAATATACTCCCAATGAACCCGGGACTATCGTTGTCAGCAGTATCGACGGTAAACAGCAAACTCAGTTTAAGCAAGCAATTGAATTGCTCGGCTGGGTAAAGTAAGGAACACATGATCACATTCAATATGCTCGGCTCCCAAGGTAGCGGTAAAGGCACACAAGCGAAGAATCTCGCCAATCATTTTGGATTTATCTTAATTGAAGCTGGTGGTTCTTTGCGACGGATCAAAGAGTCAGGTAGTGAACAGGGTCAAGAAATTGCCAGTTACATCGATTACGGTCGTAGAGTCACTCCAGAGATAATTTCCGAAGTGACCAGAGATGCGGTTAGACAGGTACCGCGAGATAAGGACATACTCTTTGAGGGCTTTTTTCGAGGCCTAGATGAACTTGAGGCCCAGCGTAAAGTCTTTGCTCAGTTAGATTTACCTTTACCCGTCATCATTTTTTTACGCCTTGAAGATGAGACCGCTCTAAGTCGGCTCAGCAAACGCCGTATCTGTGAACGCTGTGGGTCCCAAGCGATTGTAGAAGCCGGCTCGCCGTCATCTTGTCAGCAATGTGGCGGAGCATTGATAATTCGTCACGACGATAGACCTGAGGCGATCCGGGAACGAATCAATTGGTATCATCGTGATACCGAACCGGTGATCGATTGGTTTAGAACTCATGGACAGGTCATCGATATCGACGCTGCCCCATCGATTGATATAGTCAGTAAAGAAGCTATTGAAAAAATTGACGCCTACCTCGCCAGTATTGGGAAACCTCATGATCATAATTAAAACACCAGCCGAAATCGAGATTATGGCCGAAGGCGGTCACAAGTTGGCTCAGATTGTCGCCAAAGTAGCTTCGATGGTGAAACCTAACATCACCACCTGGGATTTAGAGTTGGAGGCAGTTCGACTGATTGAGGCCAGTGGTGGAGAATCGAGTTTTTTAGGTTTCCACGGCTACCCGTCAGTCAGCTGTATCTCAATTAACGACGAAGTTGTCCATGGCATTCCCAGCAAAAAGCGCTTAATAAGGGAAGGAGATATCATTGGTGTCGATATCGGTCTTCGTTATAAAGGTTACTGTACTGATCACGCAGTTACCGTCGCTGCCGGGGTAATCGATGAATCATCGGACCGATTGCTTAAGGTTACGAAAGAAGCCCTGCAAATCGGTATCGACCAAGTTAAGCCAGGCTCCCAGATTGGTGATATTAGTGCCGCTATCCAGAAGTCCCTCGTGAAACACCCATTTGGCATTGTTCGCGACCTGACCGGGCATGGGATTGGCCAATCACCCCACGAGGAACCGTCGATTCCCAATTTTGGTAAATCTGGCACAGGTCCCGAGCTCAAAGCAGGCATGGTTCTGGCAATTGAGCCAATGGTTACGCTTGGAAATCCCCAGGTTAAGCAGCTCGATGATGATTGGACCATCGCGACAATCGATCACTCAAGATCGGCTCATTTTGAGCATACAGTCGCCGTCACACAGACTGGTTACACGATATTAACCCAATAACCCTTGACCAAATCAAGAGAGTTTGTTACAATTACCATATTAAACCTCAGATATGATTGAGTAGCGAGTGAGAGGTTAGTAACCTACCAATTACCCTGAGTACCCGCCAATCTTTCGGCGGTCATTTCGTTTGAACCAACTATGTCTAAAGAAGATTTCATCATCCAAGTAGGAACCGTCGCAGAATCATTGCCCAATGCTACGTTTCGGGTTGAAATCGAAGGTCAAAGCGAGCTGATCCTCTGCCATCTCTCGGGCAAGATGCGCAAGTATTTCATCAAGGTTCTGCCTGGCGATCGAGTTACTCTCGAGATGTCACCGTACGATTTGACCAAAGGTAGAATCGTTCGTCGGCTGAAGCCTGGCGAAGATCCTTTTGCCAGTACCCAACCGCCTACCGAGGCAGTGACGCCGTCTGTCACAGACATGGCTCTTGAACACATAACCAGCCCTGAATCGATTTTGGACGAAGCTAACCCTGAAACTACCGATGAGGAGTAATCGATGCATGTAAAACCTTCAGTTAAAAAGCGGTGTCTCAAATGTAAAATTATTCGCCGTAATCGGGTAGTTTTAGTAATCTGTGAAAATCCCCGCCACAAACAGAGACAAGGCTAAACTAGTATCCTAGTAGCAAGTGATTGGTTACTAGTAGAGTGAAAGGACATTATGGCTCGTATTGTTGGAATCAACATCCCAGACGGTAAGAACGTGGAGATTGGCCTCTCCTATCTTTACGGTATTGGCCGAACTTTAGCCAAGAAGATTGCGATTGATGCTAAAGTCGATCCAATTCGAAAGATGGGTGAACTGTCAGAAGCTGAGCTTGAACGAATTCGGGCAATACTCGAGCGAACTTACAAAGTTGAAGGCGATTTGAGAACTGAAGTAAGTCAAAATATCAAACGCTTAAAGGAAGTTGGTTCGTACCGAGGTACCCGTCACGCCAAGAATCTGCCAGTCCATGGTCAGCGAACTAAAACCAATGCTCGCACCAAACGCGGCCGAAAAGTCACCGTAGGTTCCGGTCGAAAGAAATCTTCAGAGAAAACCTAAACTGGTTTTTTGGTTCTCTGGTTCTCTAGTTGTCTAGTTAACCAGAGAACAAGAGAACTAGATAACTAGAGAACTAGGAGTTAGAATGGCTCAACCAACTAAGAAGTCGACAATGCGCAAGAAGAATATTCACCCTGTACCTAAGGGCAAGGTTTATGTGCAAGCGACATTCAATAACACGATTGTCACTGTTACCGACCAAAACGGCAATACGATAAGTTGGGCATCAGCTGGTGGATCAAACTTCAAAGGTGCTCGTAAATCAACGCCTTACGCCGCCCAGGTCACCTTGAAGAATGCTGTTGATAAAGCTAAGGCCTACAATCTCGAGTCAGTTGAGGTCTTTGTCTCAGGAGTTGGTCAAGGTCGCGAAGCCGCGGTCCGTGCCCTTCAGGGAACTGGCTTGATGGTCAGTGGTATCAAAGACACCACACCAATCGCTCACAATGGTACCAGAGCTAAAAAACCCCGCCGAGTCTAATAACGATACGAGGACATTATGTCAAAACGCATTACTTTACCTAAATATCTGCGCAAGAAGACTGACGAACCTGCCCCGTTTCGTGGCGGTCCAAAACTCTCAGAATATGGCAAGCAACTACGTGAGAAACAGAAGGCTCGTTTCACCTACGGTTTGCGTGAGAAACAGTTTCGTAATTACTTCACTCGTGCCGCCGCCTCAAACGAAGCAACTGGTGAGCTCTTACTACAAACCTTGGAAAGACGTCTGGACAATGTTATCTATCGCCTCGATCTCGCTATGAGCCGAGCTCAAGCACGTCAGATGGTCAACCACGGTCACGTCAAGGTCAATGGTCAAAAAGTCTCAATACCTTCATATCTTGTTAAGCCAGGGGATAGTGTTGAGCTTACCAAACTCGATCCAATCCCACGAGAAGCCCCGATTCCCGAGTGGCTAGACTACGACAAAAAGAAGAATGCCGGGACTGTCAAACATCTCCCTACCCGAGACAGTATCGACCTTGATATTAATGAACAGTTAATCGTTGAGTTTTATTCACGTTAATCTCTCCAAAAAAGAGGAGTAAGCATGTCATACTTGCTACCAGAAACCGCATTAGTCGAAGTCAAAGAAGTTGAACGTGATGGTTTTTACGCCAAGTTCGACATTGAGCCATTAGCCCCAGGATACGGCGTTACATTAGCAAACTCATTGCGACGAGTTTTGCTTGCTTCACTTCCGGGCGCTGCAATCACTTCCGTTCGAATCGAAGGCGCTACTCATGAGTTCTCAACTGTTCCTGGCGTCGAGGAAGATGTGGTAGAGATAATCTTAAACCTTAAGAATCTCAACTTTAAACTTAACTCTGATGAACCAATCATCTTGACACTCGATAAAAAAGGTCCGGGTGTAGTAACTGCCGCCGACTTCAAGAAACACGCGGATGTCGAGATTATGAATCCTAGCTTGCACATCGCCACCCTAGATAAAAAGGGTCACCTTTCACTCGAAGTTAGCTGTGAAAAGGGTCGTGGCTACGTGACAGTCGAGATGCGTCGCGCAGAAAAGCAACCGTTGGGTTCAATCGCCATCGACAGCATCTTTACCCCGACTAAAAAAGTCCACTACACCGTCGAGAATACTCGAGTTGACCAGATGACTAACTTTGACAAGATTTCTCTCGAAATTACAACCGACGGAACGGTCGATCCTTATGATGCCTTAAAGCAAGCTTCTCAGATATTGATTGATCATTTCTCGATTCTAGCTGGTTTAGCGATCAATACATCAGCGGAAGAACCGGTACTAACCGAGACTGAGATGATTGATGAGAATGAAATTGTCGAAGCCAAACCAAAACGACGCAGCCGAAAAGTAGCGGAAGTCACCGAGTAACAGGAGATTTTCATGATTATTAGAAAATTAGGGCGGAAAAAAGCCCATCGAAGTCATATGCTGCGAAACCTAGCTGCTTCTGTTATATTGTTCGAAAAAGCCCTAACCACCGAGGCCAAGGCCAAGGCAGTTCGTGCATTAATCGAGCGAAGTGTGACATTGGCGAAAAAGAATACGCTAGCGGCCCGACGTCAAATTGAAGGGCTCTACTTCGACAGTAATGTAACCAAAAAACTATTTGACGAACTAGCCCCTCGGTTTGCCACCCGAGACGGTGGTTACATTCGCATCCTTCACACCGGAAACCGAAACGGTGACAATGCCGAGGCGGCCTTAATTGGCCTGATGCCAGAAGAAAAAAAGGCAGAAGCAGTAACCATACCGGCAAAAACAAAGACAGAAACCATGAAGACTAAGGCGTTAGATCATGAATAAGACAGATAGCTCCACAACTAGACCCCAGATTAAGCGAGAAGTCCACATCATCGATGCCAAAGATGCAATTCTTGGCCGTCTAGCAACCCGCGTTGCTCTGTTACTTCGTGGTAAGCACAAAGTGAGCTTTGCCTCGTATATTGATGGCGGTGATTACGTCAAAGTCATCAATGCTGCAGCAATCAAAGTTACCGGTAATAAGCTTGATGATAAAATGTACTACAGTCACTCTGGCTACATCGGCAATCTCAAGGAGACTCAGCTTAAGACATTGCTCGAAAATTACCCCGAACGAGTCATCGAACGTGCTGTCTACGGCATGTTGCCGAAGAATCGTTTGCGAAGTCTCTGGATGAATCGTCTTCGAATATTCGCTGGCGAAGAAAAGTAAGCACAAGGATTATTATGGAAGAAACAAAACCATCCAAATACGATAAGACCTATTATTTCGGTCTGGGCCGCCGCAAAACCGCGATCGCCAGAGTTCGACTAACCCCCGGCAAGGGCGGGGCATCGATCAACGGCAAGGCGGTTGAACCGAACACCGTAATGAATGACCCCTTCACCATAACCGGCCAGACTGGTAAATTTGATATCTCTGCCGTTGTTTCTGGTGGCGGTATGATGAGCCAAATGGAAGCCATCCGCCTTGGAGTCGCTCGTGCGCTCCTTGAAGTTGACGAAACACTCAAGCAGTCACTCCGGAAAGCCGGTTTTCTAACTCGAGATCCACGAGAAAAAGAACGCAAGAAACCTGGTCTCAAAGGGGCGCGTCGCGCACCACAGTGGGCCAAGCGTTAATCCTAACAAAAAAGCGACAGCGATGTCGTTTTTTTGTTGCCTAAGCTTGATCTATCAGGTATAATTACGCCATGTCAAACCGTTTGATTAGAGTAAACGAAAACCTACAGCGAGAGCTTTCCTCTATTCTTGAGGAAGAATTAGCTGGACAACCAGGACTGGTAACCATCACAGGCGTTTTTGTGTCTCCGGATCTGCGCCAAGCTACAGTCTGGATTAGTACTATCAATAACCTTGATCCGAACAGTTTTCTCGAGTCGTTAAATAAAAAGAGTCACAGCTTCTTTAATCCACTTCGAGAACGACTTCGCATGAAACATATCCCAAAGCTCACTTTCCGACTTGACGAGAAAAAAGATGAGATCGAGCGTGTAGACGCCTTATTCAATAATCTTGAGAATTAACTATGCAACTCAAGCAATCATTGTTTGGTCTGTTCACTATCACTCTCCTTTCTCTAGGTGGATGGCTTACCGTGATCTTCAACATTGATCCGGTGTCGGCAGAAACCTTTGTTTTGGTAGCTCTCTATTCCAGCATTTTCCTATTCATCATGGGCATTACCACCTTTCTCGGCTTCGGATTAAGAGTCTTGCTAGGCAGACGTGAGGTAGTTTACGCTCATTTTGGACCATCGTTGCGCCAAGGAACTTTATTATCGGTAGCCCTCACTGGCCTGTTATTCCTGCAGTCATTACGCGTTCTTTCAGGTATCGATGCCGGAGCATTTCTATTAGCAATTGGGCTGATTGAACTGTTTTTTCAAGGAAAACCAGCCGTAAGCCAACCGCTCGAAGAGGATTAGTCAATGAACGGCCATCTCCACCCAATCACATTACTAGCTCGTAAAGTCATTACCGTTTTTACTGACCTTGGTTTTGACGTATATCAAAGTCCGGAGATCGAAACTGAATGGTACAATTTTGACTTCCTGCGCATCCCGGCTGATCACCCATCGAGAGATGTCCAGGACACATTCTGGCTGACCGATGGTCGGGTTTTGCGGACCCACACTACGAATGGTCAAGGTCACTACGCGAAAGACCACCAGCCACCACTCCGGGTAGTGATGCCAGGCCGAGTCTTTCGCAACGAAGCCACCGACGCTACCCATCTGTCGACCCTCAATCAGCTCGATGGTTGCGTGATTAGTAAAGATGCAACCATGGCCGAACTGATTGGCACCATGGAGCACTTATTTAAGGAATTGTTTGGTCCCGATATCAAAACGCGAGTCAGACCTCATCATTATCCCTTTGTCGAACCAGGCATGGATATGGATATCTTCTACAACGGTCGATGGATTGAAGGTTTTGGTTGTGGCATGATTCATCCAGAAGTCATACAGAACATGGGACTCGATCCGAAAGAGTGGCGTGGCTGGGCCTTCGGGATGGGCATGGACCGAATCGCCATGATATATTTCGGGATAGATGATGTACGACACTTATTCAAAGGCGATTTGCGATTTTTGAAACAATTTTAACAGAGATACTTCATGTTGCTACCCCTTTCTTGGCTTAAACAATTTGTAACGGTTAATGAATCCCCCGAAAGTGTGGCGGAACGTTTCGTGAACCTTGGTTTTGAGGCTGAGGATATTCAGGGTGAAGTAATCGATCTCGACATTACCCCAAACCGTGGTGATCTGTTGTCGATCTACGGTTTAGCCAGAGAGTATGCCGCCTCAACCAAGCAATCTATGAATTTACCAGTACAAATAGAGCTGAACTTTACAGATACACTACCTAACTTCATGATCCACGCCGAGGAAGGTACATATCATCGCCTTTCGTCGATCATCGCTCATGAGGTAACGATCGGACCCTCGCCAGCCTGGCTTAAGGACGCATTGGCGTCTGTTGGCCAGCACAGTATCAACTCAATTGTCGATCTCACTAACTATGTGATGTTCGAATTGGGCGTTCCTATCCATGCATTTGATCTTGATAAACTTCCAGAACAGGAATTCACCATTCGTTTTTCTAGGAAAGGTGAGACCTATCTTTCGCTTAAGGACGAAGCACTAACTTTGCCGGAAGGTACTGTGGTGGTCGAATGTGGTGGTCAAATCATCGACCTTGTCGGAATCAGAGGTAGTAAATCGTGCATGATTACCGAGCAGACAAAAAACATCTTGATTTGGGCCAACGCTATTCCACGTCCATTAATCCGCCGAACAAGTAAGTTGCTCGGATTACGCACCGAGGCATCGTATCGTTATGAGCGAGAGACTGATTGGGAGATAGGACCAGTATCCATTGAGCGAATGGCCAAATTAGTAACTGAAATTGCTGGCGGAACGTTAACCACTGGCTACGATAATTACCCCGTACCACACGAGACAAAGCAGATCGCCCTCAATGCTGAAAAGACTAATCAACTGCTTGCTACCAACTTTGATGACGCCGAAGTTGAGAGTTACCTCAATAGACTTGGCTTTACTTTCGAAAATGGTGATTTCAAGGTTCCATCGTGGCGTTACTTCGACTGCCATGCACCAGAAGATCTGATCGAGGAAGTAGCTAGGATGCATGGTTACAATTCACTCCCCCGTAACGTCATCGCGTCAAGCCAACAATCAGCTCCCACTGACTTTGGTCGGATAGAGGCTCTCAAAGATCGACTCGTTGCCGATGGCTGGACTGAGACTTACACTGAGTCGTTTATCGGGACATCTGAAGCACAGACTGGCAATTTCGATGAGTCAAAACTCGCCAAACTCGCTAATCCTGTTAACCGTGACTACGCTTTTTGTCGGCCGTCGATTGCACCGAGCCTGGTTAAATTGTTGGCTCTCAACTCCTGGTCAGATGACGCAAAAGTGTTTGAGATTGCCCATGTCTTCCCTGAAGTCAATCAAGAGATAACGCATGTGGCCTTTGCCGCCTATGGCAAACAGAATAAATTGTTCGAGCGGTACGTCCCTGCCGATGCGATCGAGGTCCTCCCTCCGGAACACCCACTAGCCAATCTCTTCAAAATTCGCCGAGCCGTGACCATCGCTGAAGTAGCCGTTGATTCGTTGATCGACCATAATACGTCTAGCTACACCGTATCTCAAATCAAACCTCCCTACACAAATATCTCCGCCTTTCCGCCGTCGATCAGGGATATTTCAATGATTATCAATACAAACGTTGATCTTTCGGCCATTACCAAGGATATTAAAGATACAGCGCCCGAATCAATTATCTTGGTGGAGATCTTCGATACTTTCCAATCAGATACGTTCGGGCCAAATAAACAATCAGTCGCCATCCATGTAGTCTATCAGTCGCTTGAGAAAACTCTCGAATCAGAGACTGTCGATATGATTCAAGCCAACATAATTACTAAATTGCAAACGAACTATCAGGCGGTAATCCGCTAAAGGACTGACTATGAATCGAATCTTTATGGACAAACTAGGTGAACACGTCGATAAGCAAGTGACCATCGCTGGCATGTTGGCGACCAAACGTAACCATGGCAAAGTAGCGTTCTTCGATATCCGTGACGTCACCGGTAAAATTCAGTCAGTCGCGACGGTTAGCCAAGATTTTTTTGCTTCAGCGACCGATGCTCGAGAACAGTCATCTGTCATGGTAACTGGCACCGTCGTCAAACGACCAGAAAAGCTGGTCACCAGTGAACCCAATGGCGATATCGAGCTCCAAATCAAAGAGTTTACTGTAATTAACGAGGCCTTAGAATTCCCTTGGGGCTCCCAAGCTTCCGATGAAGTCAATGAAGAGCTTCGCATGAAATATCGCTATCTCGATTTGCGAAGTGAACGACTTCACATGAATCTGAAATTGCGTAGTTCAGTCACTCAATTTATCCGAAACTTCCTAATCAAACAAGGCTTTATTGAAATCGAGACTCCGTTTATTACCAAAGGTACGCCAGAAGGAGCCAGAGAGTATGTAATTCCCTCACGTCTACAACCGGGTAGTTTTTACGCCCTACCCCAATCGCCTCAGCAATTTAAGCAACTCCTCATGGTTGGTGGCTTGGACCGATATTTCCAAATCGTCCGCTGTTTCCGTGATGAAGATTCTAGGGGTGACCGACAGCCTGAGTTTACCCAGCTCGATATCGAGATGAGCTTCATTGATCAGGAAGACGTATTAACCCTCACTGAAGCATTATTCACTGCACTAGTAAAAACCGTGACCCCTGAAAAACATTTGAGCGCCAGTCCATTTCCCCGCCTGACCTACGCCGAAGCGATGGAGCAATATGGAACAGATAAGCCCGATCTGCGAAAAGACAAAACTGATGTCAACGAGATTGCCTTTGGCTTTATCACCGATTTCCCGCTCTTCGAGTTCGATGAGACCGAGAAAAAATTAGCTGCAGTTCATCACCTATTTACCCGTCCAAAAGCCGGCGATGAGACCCTACTCGATACCGAGCCGATTAAAGCGTTAAGTGCGAGCTACGACATTGTCATGAACGGTTACGAATTGGGCAGCGGTAGCATTCGTATCCATGAGCCAGAACTTCAAGCAAAGATCTTCGATGTCCTAGGTATCACTAAAGATGAAGCTCAGAAGCGGTTCGGCCACATGCTCGAAGCCTTCAGCTACGGCGCCCCACCCCATGGTGGCATCGCCCCAGGGATTGATCGCTTAGTCATGCTGTTAGCCGGCGAACCAAACATCCGTGAAGTCATCGCCTTTCCAAAAACTGGTGATGGCCGAGATTTGATGATGGATGCACCTGGGACCATTAGCGATAAACAGCAAAAAGAGCTACATATTAAGGTGACCGAATAGCGTTTAGTCGCTCGACAAAACGTGCTACTTGAGGTAGAGTTGTTAAGATATAACTTTCATCATGGAGGGGAATGAGTAGCTTTGGTCCGTCCTTACAGCCAAAATCGACCGAACTATCGCGGCGAGTTCCGGGATCGGGTCTTCGTGCTGGTCATCAAACACCGTCGATGAATCGCTCTCAAAAGATAGGCATGCGTAAACCGACAATCCCGCCTAAAGTCTTTGATAAATGGCGTCATCTGCTTGTTATGGCCTTGGCGATAACCGTCGCAATCATTGGCTTTGAGGGCAGTAATCCTGATGGCGCAGTAGTCGCGTCCGATGGTACAGCAACTGTCGAAGCTACAGCATCGATCAACAGTCTGCCGACTGTTAGTTTGCCGACGATAGCCTCGCTAAAGCTCCCGCCCATGCCAATTCGTAACAATGGGGTCAAGGATCCCTACAGTGCTGCTGAAAATGTTATTTTAGTCGATGCAACAAGTCATACAGTACTCTATGAAAAATCCGCCGATAAGCCTGTGCCGATCGCTAGCACAACCAAGATCGCGACCGCTATTGTTGCCCTTGAACAATACAAGAATCTTGAAGAACGGGTGACCATATCTCAAGCTGCTGCGACACAAATCGGCTCGGCTGTCGGGTTTCGTATCGGTGAAACTGCCACAATTCGCGAGCTACTATATGGTCTACTAATGGTCTCCGGCAACGACGCCGCATATGCCATCGCCGAGCAGTTAGCTAAACCAGGCGATACAGATCCAATCAAACGCTTTGTCGATGAGATGAACGCCATGGCCAGACGACAGGGTGCATATAATACTCACTTTGCAGATCCGGCTGGACTGAATGATTTAGAAGGTAGATCGACTGCCCGAGACATGGCCAAATTAAAGATTTATGCCTTAAACTTCGATCTTTATATGGAGATTGCCGGACTGGCAACGTATGAATACATCTCACCTGAACATTATCGCCATCTATTTGAGAACTCTAACTGGTTGATTAAGCAGGGTTCAGGTTTCGAATATCTGCCAACTGAATCAGGCAAGACTGGTAACACACCAAAACTTGCCGATGGTACTGGGGCTGGCCATTGTCTCGTCTCAAGTGCAGTGCAAGACGGCCACCGGCTAATTGCAGTAGTATTTGATACATATGATAATACTGCCCAAGCCAGCGCTATCGTTTCGAGGAAACTTTTTGAATATGGCTTCGCCAATTTTACCTGGCAGTCTATTGTTCGCTAACTTAGCTGCCTCCGGTTTGACATTGTAGACCAATCTTTATAGTATAGACTTAACGATCGAATAAGTTCTAAACTTTAGGGAGAGGGCATGACTATCATCGATGAGTTACTCATCCTGCTCGATGATCTAGGTGAATCTTCGACAGAGATCATACCGACTTACTTCGAAAATCCCGACCTCCAGGTTATCTACTCAGCACTCGGTCGCCTAGTTAACAAGGGTTTAGTCATAAAAAAAGAGCGTCGTAGTGAGTTGACGTACAGTATTAGTCTGCACGGGATAGAGAAACTCAATCAAACGCTAGACGCGATAAAAAAAACCAGTCCAGAGACTTGGAATCGACAGTGGCATTTGGTGATATTTGATATCCCGGAATCAAAAAGAAAGTTACGCGACAATCTTCGTAATTTTTTGAAGACGGCTAATTATGGGATGTTAAAATCGAGTGTTTGGGTATCGGCCAGGCAGAATAAGCAAGAATTGCAACGGTACTCCAGGCGTCAAGGCATCGATAATTATATCTTTCAGCTAGTAACGACCGCCGATGATAGCACATACCAGCTTTCACTATTTGTTAGACAGTGCTGGGACTGGGTGACAATCGAGCGTCGTTATGAAATGTTCATCAGTCAGGGTGAGAGAACTCTGTCTTCGGTTAAACGACGATCACGACCACAGAACCAATTTTTGGCGAAAAAAGCTGTGTTTCTATATGCCGAAGCGGTCAGTATCGATCCTAAGTTGCCAATCAATATCGCTCCCCATAGTCGTCTAACCCGCAAAGCAAAAGAGCTCTATATCAATCTTAGACCGTACTGTATTAGTAGCGCGCAATAAAATTAAATAATATTGAGACCACTTAACGCATTGGTCGCCGCGGCCTGTTCGGCGTTTTGTTTTGAGCTACCAGAACCTTCACCCATGGGCTTATCCCCAACGTATACACCAACCTTAAAGCTCTTTGAGTGGTCAGGACCATTTTCGGAAAGGACGCGATACGAAGGGGTAACTCCAAAGCGCTCCTGCGAGAGCTCCTGTAGCCGACTTTTAGCGTCTAGATATAGTTTGTTCTCAATTATAGGCGCCAATCGGACTAAGAGATGTTGACCGATAAAGGCTTGGGCCGCTTCGTAACCTTTGTCGAGATAAAGGGCGCCAATAAATGCTTCGAAGGTATTCGCAAGGATTAACTGTCGGGCCTTACCGCCACTTTTTTGTTCACCCCGAGACAAGAAAAGATAGTCGCCTATTGATAAGCTTTGAGCAACCTCGGCGAGCATGACACCACGAACAATGGCGCTCCGCCAGTTAGTCAACTCGCCTTCGGGATTATGGTAATTCTTGTAAAGATGTTCGGTTACAACCAATTCGAGTACAGCATCGCCCAAAAACTCGAGTCGTTCATTGTGCGCAAGATCGAAACCAGCATTCTCATTGAGATACGAGCGATGGACGAATACCTGTCGAAGCAGGTCTTTATCGGTAAATGAGATACCTAACTGCTTTTCGATCTCTGAAAGATCACTTGGCATATACTCTTTCTAGAGAATAGATTTACGAACGGCACGGATAATTCACGTGAAGCTCGTAAAACTACTCTTCTGTTTTATCGTCATCTGGATTATATTTTTTCGAAGAGCGATATATAGTTCCTAATACGCCATTAATAAATTTAGAAGAATTTTCACCACCAAACATTTTCGATAGCTCAACTGCTTCATTGATGGCTACTTTTGGAGGAACGTCCTCGCTAAATAAAAGTTCGAAGATCGCCAGGCGCAAGATGGCTTTATCAATTGGCGAAATCTGATTGATTGGCCACTCGGGAGCAACTTTCTCTATCTGTCCATCAATCTCTTGACTACGTTCGATACTACCGGTCACTACCTGTCGAATGTAGTCAGCATCAGCATCATCTTGAAATTCAACGATATTGCGATTGGTCACTTCTGTTATATCGCTTTCGCGACGCATGTCCCACTCATAGAGTGTTTGCATGCAAATCGTTCGAGAAAGATGTCGATTCATGAGGTGCACTCCAACTTATTGAAGCTTAAGTTACTTTTTGACCCTTATAATAACCACATTTTGCACAAACGGTATGAGGTGCATTGGTTACACCACAATTAGCACAAATAGCAACCGCTTGGCGAGTCAATTTATCGTTCTCGCTTCGTCGTCGTTTGCCACGGGTGCTTGATAGTTTTTTCTTAGGCATTGCCATAGGGGACTCCCGCGTTTAATAGGTTAAACTAGAAATTATTTTAACACGAAATTGATCAGCCGTCCAGTATAGACAGTTCGATCGACCGCTTCTGGGATAAGTTTAGCTAATTTTTGATCGGTCCGTAATAACTCGATGATCGTCGACTCAGAAGAATCTATCTTAGCGGTAATTGTGCCCTTTGTCTTGCCATTGACCTGCATAACGACAATGACAGTGTCGGCGTGAACCTTTGAATTGTCATATGTTGGCCAAGCAGAAAGGAATATGCTTTCATCTCCACCCAGCTTCGCCCAAACTTCTTCAGCAAAATGCGGGAAAATCGGCGCCATCAACTGAGCCAGTACTTTTTTATCGGCATTGGTGATATCTAATTTGGATTTCGTGACCTCATTCACATAACTCATGAGACTGCTAACGACCGTATTGAAACTAAAATTATCGATGTCGTCGGTAATTTTCTCGATCAGACGATGGGTTTCGGGCAGAAGCTCACCTGATGCTTCCAGATCGGATTGAAATAACGGCCATGTCTTGTGAAGAAATCGATGAACACCGGCTACCCCATTTGGATTCCATTCCTGATCAAGATTGGCAGGCCCGATGAACATCTCATAGCCCCTCAAAGTGTCTGCACCGTAGCGTGCGACCAGTTCGTCTGGGTTAACCACATTGCCCTTAGATTTTGACATTTTCTTACCGTTTAAGTAGATCATGCCATTATCTAGTAATTGCTTAAACGGCTCACGGAAGTTCAGGAGACCAATATCGGCCAGCGCTTTAGTGAAGAAACGGGCGTAAAGTAAGTGAAGAATAGCGTGTTCAATACCACCGATATATAGATCAACTGGCATCCAATACTTAACCTTCTCTGGATCAAAAGCTGTTTGATCGTTGGTTGAGTCGCAGTATCGTAGAAAATACCACGACGAATCAACAAAAGTATCCATGGTATCGGTTTCACGTTTAGCTTGCTGACTACAGTTAGGACAGGTGGTATGAACAAAATTTGGGTCCCGAGCCAGCGGTGATTCACCGCCTGGCTGAAAATCGGCTTCAAGAGGTAAAATGACCGGTAATTGTTCGTCGGCGACCGGCAATTCACCACAGCTATCACAGTAAATTATCGGGATTGGCGCTCCCCAATATCGTTGACGAGAGATCAGCCAGTCTCGGAGACGATAAGTCGTTTTACGTGTCGCAAAACCACGCTCTGATACATGTTCAACTACCGCTTGGCTTACTTCGCCAGCTCTTTTACCTGCCAGCTCTTCTGGCTCGCTCAGCCTACCTTGTTGCATGTCGCTGTAACAGACCTCGAAATTTTCAACTTTCCTCCGGAGATCTTCATTGTCTGGCAATAGCACTGCTTTTAGCGGGATGCCATATTTTTTCGCAAAAGCAAAGTCTCGCGTATCGTGAGCTGAACATTTGACGATTCCCGTACCGTAGTCGGCCAGGGCAAAGCTTGCAATCCAGATAGGTAGATCACCATTGCCCAGTGGATCAACGATATACCGACCCGTAAAAATGCCTTCGGGTTCGACATCTTCAGCAAAACCTCGGGCGACTCGTTTCTTGACGAGTTCTTCGGCAAAAGCCATAATCGTTTCTTTATTATCTAGACCGTCCAATAACTTAGGTAGCAATGGATGGTCCGGGGCAATAACCACAAACGTATCGGCATAGCAGGCCTCAAAATGTGCTGAGTAGGTTTGAATGGTGAGATCGATATCTTTGACCGGCGCTGTGAAGAGCAATCCCTCACTCTTACCGATCCAGTTTTTTTGCATAGTCTTGACCCGATCGGCCCAATCGATTTGAGAAAAATCGAGGAGTTCTTCGGCGTAGTCGGTAATCTTAAAAAACCATTGTTTTAGTGATTTCTTAATTACAGCAGTACCACATCGCTCACAATCACCATCGACTACCTGTTCATTGGCCAATACCGTCTGATCCTTCGGACACCAATTGACCATCGCCTCTTTACGATAGACAAGACCTTTTTTGTAGAGCTGAATAAACAGCCACTGCGTCCATCGATAATAGTTTGGATCCGACGTGTTTAGTTCTCGATCCCAATCAAACAGCGCTCCAGTTTCTTGGAGCTGACGCTTCATGTTCGCAATCGCATTATCGGTAGATTGTTTAGGATGAATACCTTGAGAAATAGCTCGATTTTCTGCTGGCAGACCAAAAGCATCCCAGCCCATGGGGTAAAGCACTTCCTTATTCTGCATTTTTTGATACCGCATCCAAACGTCAGAGATAACATAGGGGCGCCAGTGACCAACGTGCAATCCTTCGCCTGAAGGATATGGAAACATGACTAAAGTATATTGCTTAACCTTGGAAGGGTCGATTTTCGCCTTGGCTAGACCATTAGTTTTCCACAAATCACGCCATTTCTGCTCGATCGCTTGCGGATTATATGTTGTGGCCATGTGTATTCCTCACTCGATTATTTCTCCCATTGTACGCTGATTAAAACCTAATTTCAACCTGTTATGACCTTGACACAATGTAAAGTTTTCTTTACAGTTAAGGCATGCAAATTATTGTTCGAGTTCGAGAGCTTCGTAAACATCATCATCTGACCCAAGAGGAGCTGGCTAAACAGCTTAACATTTCACGTCAGTCTCTGATCTCCCTTGAACAGGGTCGATGGTTACCCTCGTTGCCACTCGCTATTCAACTGGCTGAGTTTTTTCGTGAGCCATTAGAGGATGTGATCCGGACCATGCCAGTAACCAGTAAAGTGGAAGATAAGGGGGTCGAAAAAGGAGTGGCGATCGGTAAGGACGTGAGCCCGTGGGGATCGCTGACCGATGCCAGGGAACACATTGATCAGCCCTTTGATCAGGATATCCATTTTCCGCTCACGGTTGGAACAACGTTCCCGATGATCAACGTCAGACAAGACGAAAAGCAGCTCTATCTCGAAGCTCACACCCCAGGTTTTACGCGAGAACAGATCGATATCGATGTGGCTGATGAGTTCGTGACGATTAGCGGTACAGCCATAAGTGAGGGAAAGAATAATTCACAAGACTATCTGCGTCAAGAATATCGACAACAATCCTTTAGCCGAACATTCGGCCTTCCTCTTCCAGTAATCAGTGATGAAGCAACAGCCGACATGAGAAACGGTGTACTCACCATCACGCTGCCAAAAGTCCAAGAAGAACGCCCCAAGACCAAGCGAATCAAGCCGACGGGTGAATAAACCTTGAATCGAGGGCTTGTTTTTGATATCATACATCTGTTACGGATCTGTAGCTCAGTTGGTTAGAGCGCTACATTGACATTGTAGAGGTCTGCAGTTCGAGTCTGCACAGATCCACCAAAAAAAACATCGAAAGATTGGCCACGGGAGCTTCTCGGTAAAGAGGAGCTTTTTTGTTTCCACCTAGAGCAAGCCTCCATTTCATGATATGCTGAACTTAAGGAATTAAGGAGGGAATAGCGTGTCAGCTGAGCTACTGCTGCGGTTGTTGGAGTATTTTGCCGGCATTATTATTGTGTTGGCTTTGTTGTTTGTACTCATGGAAGCAGCCCGAAAGTTTGACCGATTAAAACAACGATCTTATCTAACCATGGCTCTCGGCTCATTCTTGCTAATTCTCTGGGCTCTGATGCGAGCGATGGGCTTAAATGCGGGAGTACTTCAGCTTACTTTCGGAATCGTTCAAATATCTGGATTCTTCCTTCTCGGTGCTGGCTATCTAACCCTTCATCACCAAGAAGGCGATGAGTTCGAAACTGTACCACCAACTGTGACCGACCCTAAAAGTATCACCGACTCCAAGGAGAGTTGGGTAGCGCTACTCACAGGAGAGGGCAAACCGATTGAATCTACAGCACAAGGCAAAGCCAAAGGAGCATTAACGCCAGAACCGGATGACGATAAAGTGGTCCAAAAAGAGACGGTGGTCACAGAAACTACACCTAAAAAAATGGCTGGTGTAGAGGAGGCTGAGAAAGTACAGGCATCGGAAGTATCGACCAGCACACCAGTAGAAGAAACGGTTGAGACAAAAGTTAAACCAATACCAGCGCATGGCACAGTCGATCTTTCATATCTCGGAAGTCGTAAACGAAGTCAAAAGGAGTCTAAGGCTCCGGCTATTAAGATCGATACTCCAGTCGCCCCTGACATGACGAAGAAAAGCCCAGAGCAGTCGACTGAGCATAAAGCCGAAGAACCAAAACCAACTGTTGAAAAACCACCCCAAACACGCGATGAGCTCCTTGACGATCTCTTCCCTCTCGAGTCAAAAACCAAAGATCACGAACCTGAGGTGACGCTTCTGCCCGGTGAACTACGCCTTTCAAAAGACCATCCTAGCAAGACAGATTCAAAGATGGCTGCGGTTGGCTTGGCAGGGTTACTCGGTAATCAAGAATTGTTAATGCTCTGGCCACAAGCGGCAGTGGTCTTAGTCGTTTTCTTTATTATCATGGAGCTCATTCCCTATCGTAAGATTAGAGGCAATAGCCTGCTCCTTGGTGGGTTTGCTGTATTATTTGGTGCCTACATCTTCCAAGCTTATACCAGCCAACAAGCTAGACCACTAATGATTATTATTGGTCTAATTCTGGAAGTTATTGGTTTTGCCTGTCTCGGCGGAGCAAGTTGGCTAAAAATTAAAGGAAAAATCACCCACCATTTCCTCACAATCGTCAGTGTATTCTATCTTATCCTCCTGTCACTCGCGATTATTACTGCCACAATCATTACTCGCGACATGAACAGCCTTTCGTTGTTACTCAATCTAACAACAGGATTACTTATCGTCGCCCTACCAATCCTGCACGGTGTAGCCTATAGCCATGGAAAAACGGATACTAATGAAGGACACCATGAAAGGTAAGCAGACAATTCTCATCTTAGGCGCTGGAATCGCGGGACTTCGCTGTGCCCTTGATTTGGCTGATCAGATTGGTGAGCGAAAAGATAGTAAGATCGTCCTGGTCAACAAGACGCCGTATCACACATTACATTCGACACTATACGAAGTCGTAACCGCTAAAGATATCCGTGAGGTACTCTGCATGCCACTGCGTGAGTTGATTGGCAAACGGCCGATTCACTTGATAATTGATACGGTCAAGCAAATCGATCCGATCCATCAGAAAGTCAGTCTTAATCAAAGCGGAACTATTCGCTATGACTATTTGGTGATCGGGCTTGGCAATACCCCAGATATCGGCAAAGTCCCAGGCATTGCTGAATATGCAACTGTTCTAAACTCTTTTGAGGACGCTTTATATCTCCGAGCGATAGTCAATGAACTGTTGATCAAAAAAAAGAAAATATCTGTGGTGATTGGAGGGGCAGGCGCGGTTGGCTGCGAATTAGCAGGTACGCTCGCTTATTTTAACAAAGAATTATGTCAAGGTCGCGACAGCTATGAAGCACAAGTCGTTATCGATCTTATTGAACAAGGCGGTCGAGTACTGCCAGGTGAAGAGACGCATTTGGCGCTAGCTATGGAGCAGAAACTACGGACCCTTGGAGTAAGCCTCTACTTTGGCAAAGCCATTAAACGAGTTAATAAGATGCATGTGAAACTGAGCAATAATAGTGATATACCTTATGACTTACTCATTTGGACAGGTGGCAGTCACGGTACACGACCAGTTAATGAGGTCGGTTTTGAGACTGATGCACGAGACAGAATTCGGGTTATGCCTAACCTACAAGCTCGCGGTTTTAGTCGAGTATATGTTGTCGGTGATGCTGCACACTTCGGCGTTACTAAACGACAATCGCTTTCGCCTAGTGTAGTATATGCCACTACGCAAGGCGCACATGTCGCAAAAAATATCTACCGTCAGCTACACAACCACCCTCAACAAAGCTATGTACCACCCCTTAATCCACGCGCCTTTAACTTTGGTAATTACGCCGCACTCTTACCTATTAAATCGTGGACACTCTATGGGAAGTTTGGATTACTTCTCAAGAAGCTCCTTGTCTTCGATTATTTATTAAATATCATGCCACTCCATAAAATCATGAGCTCCCGCACTAGGCGAAGTGCCGTAATCGCCTACTCACGTTTTTCCAAATAACCGTCCAATTACTGTAAATCGGTTGCTTATCAGATAGCTACCTGGTATACTGATGCGTATGGATCTACAGTCAGTCATTATTGAGGTTCCTCAAGTTGTACCCGTCAGACGTCTGTCGGAGTTGCTTGGCGTACCCGTCGTCAAAGTCATCCAGATCTTAATGGGTTATGGCGTACGAGCTACTATCAATGAAAGTGTAGACTTCGATACAGCAGCGATTGTCGCTGACGAACTTGGTCTGACCATTCAACTTCCACTGAGTATCGGCGCTGAAACGAAGCCTAGGGGCGACAGTGGTAAGGTTATCGCAAGACCACCAGTTGTCACCGTGATGGGCCATGTCGATCATGGTAAGACTAAACTGCTCGACACCATTCGTCGGACCAATGTTGTGGCGACAGAAAGTGGTGGAATTACTCAACATATCGGTGCATACCAGGTTGAAATTAAAGACGATAAGGGTAAAGGCCGTCTGATCACATTTCTCGACACCCCGGGCCATGAAGCGTTTTCAGCGCTGCGTGCTCACGGTGCAAATATTACCGACATTGTTATATTGGTAGTCGCCGCTGACGATGGTGTGAAACCCCAGACAATCGAAGCCGTCAGTCACGCCAAGGCGGCAAACGTACCGATCATTGTCGCGATTACCAAAATGGATAAACCAGAGGCCGACCTCGAAAGAACTAAGCGGCAACTGGTTGATATCGATCTCCTACCCGAGGAATGGGGTGGCAAAACAGTGATCGCCCCCGTCTCCTCGATAACCGGTGAAGGTATCCCAGCCCTCCTAGAGCTCATCCTTCTGACTGCCGATGTCGCTGAGTTTACTGCACCAGCTGATGGACAGACAAGCGGTATCGTGATTGAATCGCACCAAGCCACCGGTATCGGTGCCGTAGCTACCGTTCTCGTACAGAGTGGGACCCTCGAGGTAGGGATGACAATCGCCTTTGGTTCAACCTATGCCAAGATCCGCTTCATGGAGAATGATCTAGGCAAAAGGGTACCTACTGCTGCTCCTTCCACACCAGTTAGAATCGCCGGTTTGAAGTCTGTTCCTGAATTTGGTGAGATGTTCCATGAAGTCGCCAACGAAAAGGTAGCCCGAGAATTGGTTGAAAAAACGGGTATCGCTCGCAATGTTCGTAGCGTCAAACACGTTGGACTCGGCGAACTTTCGGAGGCCATCGCCGAAGGCAACCTAAAAGAACTCAACATTATCCTTAAGGCCGATGTTCAAGGTTCAGTTGAGGCCATTCGAAGTTCACTCGATGAGTTATCTACCGAAGAAGTAGCGATCAAGATCATCCATGAGGGAGTCGGCGACGTCAGCGAGTCAGATATTAACATGGCGCTAGCGACCCACGGCCTGATCGTCAGTTTCAGGGTAACTATCCCTCCAACGATTCGTAAATATGCCGCCCAAAAAGGGGTTAAGATCTCAAGCTACGACATCATTTATCAGTTGATTGACGATCTATTCGACGCTCTTTCGGGCCTATTAGAGCCGGAAATAATTGAGATTAAGTTAGGGGCACTGGAAATCCTACAGATCTTTAAATCTAGCAAGTCTGCCGGCATTGTCGGTGGCAGGGTGAAGAGTGGCGTGGTTGAGAAACAAGCTAAAGCCTCGATCATGCGTGACGGAGAGAAGATTGGTGAGGCCACAGTCATCCGAGTTCAACGCGAAAAGTCAGTTGTCGATAAAGTTGAAGCGGGTACAGAATGTGGTTTATTGATTGACTCTAGTGTACTACCTCGGGTCGGCGATAGCCTCGAATTCTTTAAATTAGAAGAGCATATCCGACGACTAAATCGAGCTTTGCCCGTCACCGAAAAATAGCCGTAAACGCAAAGAAAATATATACCTTAAACCTGATTCTACTTGACATGACTGGTTATATTTGGTAAGCTAGTTAGCATATTCAAGAGAGACTATTCACTAGCCTTTTTGTTAATATTCTTGGATACAACAGTATGAGAGGAGGACCATTATTAGTACGGACAATAGCGAAATTCCGTTACGAAAGAGGGTCACTCAATTCATAGAAACAATCAGCCACCGGACCAGTGCGATAACCTATCTGGTACGGTCGGGAAAGAAAACTGCACGATTTGTTAATCGCCAATTCGCACTTATTGTGTTGGCGTTCTTTGTTCTCTCTTTAAATGCAGTATCCTCACCTATCGTCAATGTAACTACACAAATTAATCCGTTCATCAACTATATCCCTGAATCGCTGGTTGAAGCGAGTAGTGACGTAAACCCATATATCCCTGTATTAGCTAATCTCAACCCCTCCGAAGTGAGGGATCAAGTATTGTCTGCGGCCGTCGGTCAAGAGACTACTTATGTACCGAAACCAATGTTGGTTGAGACTATCGACCATGATAAAGCGGAGCGAATTAGACGTGGGCTTCGTAAAGAGACCGTTTATCACACAGTACAACAAGGGGAAAGCTTGAGCAAAATCGCGGCTCATTATGATATCAACGTGGCAACCTTGCTGGCTGAAAACAGTATTAAGGTAGAAGATGCGGTTAAGATCAAGCCAGGAACCCAATTGACTATTGCTCCAGAGAGCACTACCAATTCAACCGAGTGGCTTGACGTCCTTAATGAACAAGAGCGCAAAGCCCGAGAGCAGCTAGCTCGTGAAAAACAGACACGTCTAGCAAACCTACGACAACAAAGTCGTCTGACTTCAGCCAGAGCGTCTAGCGGCGACAGTGCTGGTTTCTCGAATACCGGCCAGTTCCGTAAGCCAGTAAATAGTGTTTGTTATAACGGCTACCATAAATATGCGATTGACTGTCCTAACGCGGTTGGGACGACGCTACGTGCCGCTGCAGCAGGTCGAATCATCTCTACCGACTCCAGCGGTTGGAATGGTGGGTACGGCATCGTAACCCGTATCGATCATGGTAATGGCTGGCAAACCCTCTACGCTCACCAGAGCGCGGTCACGGTTAGCCCTGGTGATACAGTCGCCGCTGGTGACGCAATAGGTAGGATGGGCAATACTGGTCGATCCACTGGACCACATGTTCACTTTGAGATCATTCACAACGGCCAACGTCTAAATCCAATCAATTTTGTCGGCGGATAAACAGCACAGGTCTCCAAATTAGGGTATATAAATACTATGCTTATCGATGAAGTCGAGATTACAGTTCAAGCGGGTAGAGGTGGCGACGGAGCCGTCTCTTTTCGACATGAAAAACATGTCCCCAGAGGCGGCCCAGACGGTGGTGACGGAGCACGTGGGGGTAGTATTTACATTAAAGCGAGCCTATCAACCCATGGCTTAGCAACTTATCGTGGTACGAAAAACTTTAAGGCCCAGTCAGGTGAGAATGGTAGTGGCACTCGATCGTCAGGTAAGTCTGGTGAAGATCTGTACCTCTACGTCCCGCCAGGAACTCGGATTCATCACCTTATGGGTGATAGTTCACGTGTTGTGGCTGATTTGATCAATGACGGCGATGAGGTCCTAATTGCTAAAGGTGGTCATGGCGGCAAAGGCAACTGGCGTTTTCGAAGTGCGACTAACCAAACGCCACGCGAGTTTGAGCCGGGCACACTCGGAGTCAAGAAGTCTTTGAGGCTTGAGCTACAACTGATTGCCGATGTCGGACTGGTGGGCCTACCAAATGCTGGGAAGTCCACGCTACTGTCGGTTATATCAAATGCCAGACCTAAGATTGCAGATTACCCTTTTACCACGCTTGAACCAAACCTGGGGATGGTAAACTACCACGACGATCAGTTTGTGGTCGCAGATATCCCTGGTTTAATCGAAGGAGCGGCTATCGGCAAGGGCTTAGGACATGAGTTTTTAAAACACATTCTGCGCACTAACGTGATCGTTCATCTATTATCCGTACTCGACGATGATCTCGAAAAGAACTATCAGATAATTCGTAAGGAACTCGGTGAGTTTGACAAAACCCTACTCAATAAACCCGAGATAATTGTTTTAACGAAAATTGATGCCTTACCAGAGTATGGACAGCTACACGAGACATTTATTAAGGCCCATAAACCATTAACAATCTCTTCGATTGCTCACCAAGGCACCGATCAATTAATACAAAAGATCATTGCCAATTTACCCAAAGATCCCGTGATTACTGGCCCGGTTACCGAATAGTAACCGAACAAAAAAAGCCCCTTTATGGGGCTTTTTTTGACACGCGATTTATTAGGTCTTTATTTCGATATCGACACCAGCCGGCAGATCTAGACTCATCAGGGCGTCGATGGTCTTTGAATTTGGGTCAAGGACATCGATGAGCCGTTTATGAGTTCGCATCTCATACTGATCACGAGCGTCTTTGTGGACGAACGTACTTTTCAGTACCGTAATCTTCTTCTTTTCCGTTGGTAGAGGAATCGGACCGTGAACTACGGCGCCGGTTCGCTCGGCCGTTTCAATGATCTTACGGGCACTCTTATCGATGATTCGATAGTCGTACGCACGCAGACGGATGCGGATTTTCTGGCCTTGTTCGTCACGTTTAGACATAAGGTACAAACTCCTGCGACAGCGTTACTTGGTGATCTTCGTTACGACACCAGCCCCGACAGTCTTACCACCCTCGCGGATTGTAAACTTCATTTGCTCTTCCATAGCAATTGGCTGGATCAATTTAACTTTGAAAGTCACGGTATCGCCTGGCATTACCATCTCAGTGCTTTCTGGTAGCTCAACTTCGCCGGTAACGTCCGTAGTTCGGATATAAAATTGAGGTTTGTAACCCTTGAAGAATGGGGTATGTCGGCCACCTTCCTCTTTGCTCAGGATATATACTTCTGCGTCAAACTCAGTGTGAGGAGTGATGGAACCTGGTTTTGACAGAACTTGACCGCGTTCGACATCTTCTTTTTCAATACCCCGAATCAGGAGACCGACGTTATCGCCAGCCTGACCCTTATCGAGTTGTTTGCGGAACATTTCAACCCCGGTAACAACTGTTTTCTTGGTTGCGTGAAGGCCAACAATCTCAACTTCGTCGTTGATATTGACTGTACCAGTTTCGATACGACCAGTGACAACTGTTCCTCGGCCTTTGATCGAGAATACGTCTTCGACCGGCATTAGGAACGGCTTGTCGAGGTCACGAGTTGGTTCAGGAATGTAACTATCACAGGCTTCCATCAGTTCCATAATCTTCTCTTTGTAGCCAGCGTCACCTTCAAGAGCTTTCAAAGCCGAACCACGGATGATCGGAATTTCATCGCCTGGGAATTCATATTTGGAAAGTAACTCACGAACTTCCATCTCAACCAAATCAAGAAGTTCTGGGTCGTCAACCATGTCACATTTGTTTAGGAATACAACGAGCGCCGGTACACCAACCTGGCGAGCTAAGAGGATATGTTCGCGAGTCTGGGGCATGGGACCGTCGGCTGCGGAAACAACAAGAATACCACCGTCCATTTGAGCGGCACCAGTGATCATGTTCTTGACATAGTCAGCGTGGCCTGGACAGTCAACGTGGGCGTAGTGGCGATTAGCAGTTTCGTACTCAACGTGGTATGTAGAGATCGTAATCCCACGCGATTTTTCCTCTGGAGCGCCGTCAATTTCATCGACGTTCTTTTTTTGAGCCCAACCCTTGTCAGCCAAGGTGTTGGTGATTGCTGCGGTCAAAGTTGTCTTACCGTGGTCAACGTGACCAATGGTCCCGATATTGACGTGCGGCTTGGTTCGTTCAAACTTTTCTGGCATGACCCTACCCTTTCTTCATCCTTCACACTCCCTAAAGGGAGGCGAGGACATTGCTATTTATTAGTTATATATATGATTTATATGATTTACATCCAATAACCTGCCCGATCCCTAACCGTGATGTGAGGGCCATCGAGTCCGTGAGATATTGGTTGATTGCTCTATAAGTATTTAACCATATCGCACCGAGGCTGTCAAGCGGAATACTCGACTATTCAGCGCTAGCGACTGGTGTTTTGCCACGCGTCGCGATAATCGTTGCTGCAACATGACTTGGCACTTCGGCGTAGTGGTCAAATTCCATGGTGTAAGCGGCTCGACCTTGGGTCATGGAACGGACTGTTGTGGCATAGCCGAACATCTCAGATAGTGGGACGAAGGCATCGACGACTTTGGCGTTACCGCGATCTGATGTGCCTTGAATCTGTCCACGCTTCGAGTTTAAGTCACCCATAACGTCACCAAAATATTCTTCAGGTGTCACAACTTCAACCTTCATTACTGGTTCCATGAGGATTGGTTCAGCTCGTTTGGCGGCGGACTGGAGAGCCATTGAGCCAGCAATGTGGAAGGACATCTCAGATGAGTCAACGTCGTGGTAGGAACCGTCATGAAGTGTGACTTTGACATCAACCATTGGGTAACCAGCAACAACACCTTTATCGAGAGCCTCTTTAATGCCTTGTTCAACTGGCTTAATAAACTCCTTAGGAATGGCCCCACCCACAATTTTGTTGACGAACTCAAAACCCATACCAGCTTCAGGTTGTGGTTCAACGTCGATGACCACATGACCGTATTGACCTCGGCCACCGGTTTGTCGAATATACTTACCTTCAATATCGGAAGCAGAGCTTTTAATGGTCTCACGATATGCGACCTGTGGTCGGCCGACATTGGCTTCAACGTTGAATTCACGTTTCATGCGATCGACTACGATCTCAAGATGAAGTTCACCCATACCCTTAATGATGGTCTGGCTGGTTTCAGGATCGGTAGCAACTCGAAGTGTCGGGTCTTCAGCGGCCAAACGAGAGAGGGCAATGCCCATTTTCTCTTGGTCAACTTTGGTCTTTGGCTCAATCGCCATATCGATAACTGGGTCAGGAGCATAAATTGTTTCAAGCAAAATTGGGTGATTTTCATCGGCCAAAGTATCGCCTGTACCCGTATTTTTAAGTCCCACCGCCGCGGCAATCTCACCGGCAAAAACGTCGGTGACATCTTCACGGCTGTTTGCATGGAGTCGAACAATTCGACCTAGGCGTTCGCGTTCGCCTTTGGTGAAGTTCCTAACATAGGATCCAGCGGTAACTTTCCCGGAATAGACTCGGAAGAAGGTTAACGAACCAACAAACGGATCATTGGCAACCTTGAAAGCTAGGGCAGTAAATGGCTCGCTATCCGATGCTTCACGATAGACGACTTCCTCGGTTTTAGGATGAATACCCTTGACTGGTGGAATATCTAAAGGACTAGGTAGGTAGTCGATAACCCCATCAAGTAGCGGTTGAACACCCTTGTTCTTTAGAGCTGATCCAGCAAATACCGGGACGACTTTTAGTTCAAGGACCGCTTTGCGCATGGCTTTCTTGAGCACATCGACTGACGGTTCATCGCCGGCAAAAAATTGCTCAAGGAGAGCTTCGTCTGTTTCAACGATTTTTTCGATCAACTTCGCGCGCCACTCTTCCGCTTGAGAGGCAAATTTCTCAGGAATCTCACCGATTTCGATATGAGCACCGAGCTTGTCAGTCCAAGTGAAGGCCATACGAGTTAAGAGATCGATAACCCCCAACATATCGGCTTCATGACCCATAGGGATTTGCACTGGAATAGCGTGGGAGCCAAGACGATCCAAAATTGAATCATAGGCCTTGAAGAAATCAGCACCGGTTCGATCGAGCTTATTAATAAAGCACATTCGAGGTACGCCATATTTGTCTGCTTGGCGCCAAACCGTTTCCGACTGAGGCTCAACTCCAGCTACGCCATCGAATACCACAACTGCCCCATCCAAGACACGTAACGACCGTTGAACCTCTACTGTAAAGTCGATGTGGCCTGGGGTGTCGATAATATTGATGCGATGCTGTGGGATATCGTCAGCTAACATCGAGGTTCGTTCACCTGGAGCTACAGAACGCTCTTTGGGTGGCCAGAAAGCCGTTGTGGCAGCTGCGGTGATCGTAATCCCCCGTTCCCGTTCCTGCTCCATCCAGTCCATGGTAGCAGCCCCTTCATGTACTTCACCAATCTTGTATGTTTTACCAGTGTAAAACAAAATACGCTCGGTAGTTGTTGTCTTACCGGCATCGATATGGGCAATAATTCCAATGTTTCGAGTATTCTCAAGGGGATATTCGCGGACCATAAGCCAGAGCTCCTTATTCTACTATTCTAATCTCGTGATTCATAACTCGTATTTAGAACCGAGCGAAGTGGGCGAAGGCTCGGTTGGCTTCGGCCATACGGTGAACTTCTTCTTTTTTCTTAATTGCTGAGCCCGTGTTGTTGAATGCGTCAGTCAGTTCTTGAGTTAAACATTCATCCATCGGCTTGCCTTTACGAGTGCGCGCGGCATCGATAATCCAACGAAATGACAGGGCTGTCTTTCGGGTTGGGCGGACTTCCATGGGTACCTGATAGTTGTCGCCACCGATTCGGCGAGACTTCACTTCAAGCACTGGTGAAGCGTTACGAATGGCGGTCTCAAAAGCATCTACCGCATCCATCCCGGTATTCTCAGCTAATCTATCTAACGATTTGTAGACGATACCCTGGGCCGTTGTCTTTTTACCATCTAACATGACTTTATTGATGAATTTCGCAACGAGTACTGATCCCGTTTTGGGATCTGGAAGTACTTCGCGTCGACGCATCTTCGCTCTTCCTCGCATGTATTCTCCTGTTGTTTAGTTATATGGTTATCTAGTTATCTAGTTGATCGATGGCTTGGTCGTAACGTGACAACCAGAAAACCAGACAACTAGAGAACTATTTACGCTTTTTTGGCGCCGTATTTGGAGCGGCCCTGTTTGCGGTCGGTAACGCCGGCAGTGTCGAGCTTACCGCGAACAATGTGGTAACGTACACCTGGCAAGTCTTTGACTTTACCACCTCGGATCACGACCACTGAGTGTTCTTGCAAGTTATGACCTTCGCCCGGAATGTAAGCGGTTACTTCCTGACCAGAGGTCAGACGAACCCTAGCAATCTTTCGTAACGCTGAATTAGGTTTCTTAGGTGTCATGGTACGAACCTGAACACAGACTCCACGCATAAAGGGTCGACCCTTTTCAAAGTCAACTGGACGGTTTTTTAGAATATTAAAGCCCTTCTGCAAGGCAGGTGACTTTGATTTGTTCGTGAGGACCTCACGGCCTTTACGGACAAGTTGGGAAATAGTTGGCATAATTGTTCCTTAATTTGCTACCGGTAGACTATACCGTACAATGAACTGTTTTTCAAGCCCTTGGCTATGGTTGGTCAGGATGAGTGATGTTGGTTAACCCGGTACCGGCAGGAATAAGCTTACCGATAATCACATTTTCTTTAAGTCCACGCAAGTGATCAACAGTACCTTTAATCGCGGCATCGATTAAGACGCTGGTGGTTTCCTGGAAGCTAGCGGCGGAAAGAAAACTTTCCGTCTTTAAGGATACTCGAGTAATACCCATGACTACTGGTTCGTAGATGGCTGGATGGTGCTTCTGTTTAGCAATCAAGCGATTAGCATCTTCAACTTCTCGGCTTTCCACCAACTGGCCGACCAGGAACTCAGAATCAGCCTCATCAAGGATTTTGACCTTAGAGAACATCTGTCTAATAATAATCTCCAAGTGCTTGTCATTGATAGCCTGACCTTGAGTAGAGTAAATCTCTTGTACATCTTTAATGATGTACTTCTGACTCTCGATTATCCCTCGTAATTTAACCGACTGGGCGAGGTCACGATGACCTTCAGACAGTTCTTGACCGATTACGATTGCATCGCCGTCTTTGACTCTTAGGTTAACAACAGACGGGATAGTATATTCTTTTGTTTCGGCGTCAGTACTGGTTATAGTAACTACACCTTTGCTCAAACGAACCTTACCCTCAAAAGTAGCTCTGATGGCTTTTTGGTCAGGAGCCGTCGCAATCGCTTGCTTGGCTTTCACATCGTCACCACTCTTTAATGTAGTGACATAGCCGTCAGGAATATTGTAAGATTCACTCTTGATATCTGCTGAAGTGATCCGCAAAACACGCTTGTCTTTATCCTCTTTAATTGAGATAGTACCTGCAATTTCTGCCAAAATGGCTGGATTGCTAGGGATACGAGCCTCAAATAATTCTTCGACTCGAGGTAGACCAGTAGTGATATCGGCACCGGTCACACCACCTAAGTGGAAAGTTTTCATGGTTAGCTGAGTTCCAGGCTCACCGATCGCCTGAGCCGCCATAATCCCTACCGCTTCTCCAAGTTTAATCAGTAAACCTGTGGCCAAGTCCCGACCATAACAGAGTTGGCAGATACCGTGTTCATTGATACAGTGCAAAACTGATCGAACTACAACTTCCTCGATTCCAGCATTAGCGACAATAGCCGCATCCTCTTCTTTTATCTCACTGTTCTTCTTAACCAAAACTTTTTTTGTCTTTGGATCAACGATCTCTGCAAAAGCTACCCGGCCGATCAATCTTTCCTCAAGACTCATGCCCATCTCTTCGCTCTCTGCTTGGGTAAGTAGCCAGCCTTCCTTGGTCTTACAGTCAAGGTTGTTAATGACCACATCCTGGGCAACATCGACAAGGCGTCGAGTTAGGTAACCAGCGTCAGAGGTACGTAAAGCACCGTCAGAACGACCCTTGCGTGCACCGTGCGAAGCGATGAAATATTCAAATACGGAGAGACCTTCTTTGTAGTTGGCTTTGACTGGCAGTTCAATAATCTGACCTGATGGGTTAACCACCAGACCTTTCATACCAGCCATCTGAACCAACTGGGCAACCGAACCTCGGGAACCCGAAGATACCATAGTATATACCGGACTGCTCTTATCGTAATGTTCCATCATTGCTTTTTCAATCTTACTTTTGGCACCGTTCCAAAGCTCGATAGTCTTGATTGAACGTTCACCGTCGGTAATCAGACCACGGTGATATTGTTTATCGAGATCTTCGATAACCTTGCTCGAGTCGATAACGATCTGCTTTTTCTCCGGCGGAATGAGGATATCGTCCATCGAGATTGTCATGCCAGAGGTTGTTGCATATTCAAAACCAAGCTCTTTCACTCGATCGACAAAACCGGCAGTCTCTTCATTGCCCATATGTTTGTAAATCTCACGAGTTAATCGTTTTAGATTTTTTGAATCCATGACTTCGTTGCGGTAAGTCATACCTTTAGGCAGAATATTGTTAAATAGAATCCGACCGACACTGGTCTCAATTCGACTTGATTTTCCTTCAGCATCAGTCATGCGTACCTGAATTTTTGCCCGAGCATGAACCAGGCCCTGTTGATATGCAAGGATGGCTTCATTTTTGCCTGAGAAAATCTTGCCTTCGCCAATTAAGCCATCGCCGAGGTTGGTAATATAGTAGCAACCCCAAACCATGTCCAAACGAGGAGCCACAATAGGTTCTCCGGAGGCTGGTTTCAACAGGTTGTGCGAACTACGCATAATCTCAGAAACTTCCCATCTGGCTTCTTGGGACAGCGGAACGTGAACAGCCATCTGGTCTCCATCGAAGTCAGCGTTAAAAGCTTGGCAAACTAGGGGGTGGACTTGAATGGCCTTACCTTCAATCAATACTGGTTGAAAAGCTTGGATACCTAGTCGATGTAGAGTTGGGGCACGGTTTAACATGACATAGTAGTGGCTTGTCACCTGTTCGAGTATGTCCCAAACCTCCGAAGCCCCACGCTCGATAAGACGAGTAGCGTTTTTTACGTTGTGAACATGGCCGTCTGAGATAAGCCGAGAAATGACAAATGGCTTAAATAACTCAAGGGCCATAACTTTTGGTAGCCCACATTGGTGGAGTTTCAATTCAGGACCGATCACAATAACCGAGCGACCGGAATAGTCGACTCGTTTGCCGAGTAGGTTCTGTCGGAAACGTCCTTGCTTACCGCGAAGCATGTCTGAAAGAGAACGTAACTTTCGTGCAGTGGCTGTCGCCGTAGCCCCACGACCACGACGAGCTGAGTTATCGATTAACGCATCGACTGCTTCCTGAAGCATCCGCTTTTCGTTACGCTGGATTACTTCCGGTGCCCCTTGAGCGATAAGCCGTCGAAGACGGTTGTTTCGGTTTAAGACTCGTCGATAAAGATCATTCAGGTCAGATGCGGCAAATCGGCCACCATCGAGCTGAACCATTGGACGTAGATCTGGTGGGATGACCGGTAGTCTAGTCATGAGCAACCAAGATGGCTCAATCCCCGCTTTTTGCATGTCCGACAAGACTCGCAAGCGTTTCATCTGTTTGCGTCGATTAGCTCCATCGATCGTGACAACTTTCTCAGCAAGTTCGGTGATCATGTTATCGAGCAATAATTTACGAAGCAGTTCATAAATCGCCTCGGCTCCGATACCGACTCGAATAATATGGCCATATTTCAAGGAAAGGTCATGATATTTTGATTCAGAGATAACACGCTTTAAAGTAAGGTGTTCAATCTCTTGCTTAGTCTCTTTATAGAGAGCATCGAGTTGAACTTTTTGCATCTCGCTAATCGTCCCTTGAGCTTCTTTGTACTCTTGCTCGAGTCGTAGGAGCGAATCTTTGCGGACGTCTTCGTTTACTTCAAGAATTACGAGTCCAGCAAAATATGCAACTTTTTCTAGGTCAGAAACCGACATGTCGAGGATCAGGCTGAGTGTCGATGGCACGCCTCTAAGATACCAGATATGACTAACTGGAACGGCAAGATCAATATGACCCATTCGTTCACGACGGACCGACGAACGAGTGACTTCAACGCCACACTTATCACAGATCACCCCTTTGTAACGAATCTTCTTGTACTTTCCACAATAACATTCCCAGTCCTTGGTTGGACCAAAAATTCGTTCGTCAAACAGGCCGTCTCGCTCGGGTTTTTGAGTTCGATAGTTAATCGTCTCTGGTTTTGTGACTTCTCCATAAGACCACTCTAAGATGTGGTCAGGAGAAGCAACAGAGATTCGAACGTTATCGAATTCAGTTGTCTTAGGTAGTTCTTTCAGGCTTTGAATTTGCTGTGCGCTCATGGGGGTTCCTCCAGACTTATTCGGGCATGACTTCGTCTTCACTGGCGATCGGCGGATTCTTCTCCTGGCCAGCAAAGAGCTCGGTTACTTCGGAATCGACCATTTCTTCGGGCGCGATTTCGTCTTCGCCCAAATGTTCATCGGCAGGCCGTTCGACTCGGACTTTTGGTCCATCGACTTCGGCAACTATTACTTTCTCACCGGTTCCAGAAAGCAACTCAACATTGAGCCCAAGGCTTTGCAGTTCACGCATCAAAACGTAAAAACTTGCCGGAATTGACGGTTTCTGAATTGGCTCACCCTTGATAATCGCTTCGTAAGCCTTAGAGCGACCAATCACATCGTCTGACTTAATCGTCAACATCTCTTGCAAAGTATGGGCAACCCCATATGCTTCAAGTGCCCAAACTTCCATCTCCCCAAATCGCTGACCACCAAATTGGGCCTTCCCACCGAGCGGTTGTTGAGTAACCATGGAGTATGGACCAGTTGAGCGAGCGTGCATCTTGTCATCGACTAAGTGGATTAGTTTCATAATGTAGTTGATCCCAATGACCGTCTTCTGATCAAACGGTTCGCCACTTCGGCCATCGTAGAGCTGAATCTTACCGTCAACAGGCAGACCAGCCTTCTTCAACTCGGTCTGAATCTCGTCGTAGGATATGCCATCAAATACCGGTGTGGCGACTTTATAGCCCAATTCACTAGCTGCCCAACCTAAGTGAGTCTCAAGGACTTGACCGAGGTTCATACGAGAGATAACACCCAATGGGTTCAAGATCACATCTACTGGCTGACCATCTGGAGTGAAAGGCATCTCTTCTTCAGGAAGAATCTTCGAGATAACACCCTTGTTACCATGACGTCCAGCAAGTTTATCGCCGACTGAAATCTTACGTAGTTGAGCAATTGAAATTTCAACCATCTGGTATACACCAGTCGCTAATTCGTCACCGGCATCTTTAGAGAAGATTTTGACTTCGATAATCTTACCGCGTTCACCGTGAGGAAGGCGTAGTGACGTATCTTTGACGTCTTTGGCCTTCTCCCCGAAGATGGCGCGTAGCAATTTCTCTTCAGCTGACAGTTCAGTCTCACCTTTTGGTGTGATCTTACCAACTAAGATATCGCCGGCAGACACTTGGGCGCCGATTCGGACGATACCCTCTTCATCAAGCTGGGCCAAAGCCTCTTCACCGACATTTGGGATATCACGAGTGATGACTTCAGGACCGAGTTGAGTATCACGGACTTCGATCGAGTATTTTTCGATATGAATCGAGGTGTAAAGGTCATTCTTGACCAATCGTTCTGAGAGAATGATGGCATCTTCGTAGTTTGCGCCATGAAATGACATATAAGCTACCAAGACGTTCTGGCCAAGGGCTAGTTCGCCTTCCTCTGTAGCGGATGAATCAGCAATGACTGTACCCTTTTTAACTTTATCACCAACTTTGACCGAAGGACGCTGATTGATTGAGGTGCCTTGATTTGAGCGGACAAACTTCTGTAATCGATACTTTTTATCACCACTCTTACCAGTAACCGCAATCTCTCGCGCATCGACGGTTGTAACTTCACCGTCTTCTTCAGCCAAAATAATCTGTCCTGAATAACGAGCCGCTTCAGCTTCAATCCCGGTGCCCACGACTGGCGACTGTGGTTTGACGAGAGGCACTGCTTGGCGTTGCATGTTTGAGCCCATCATTGATCTAGCGGCTTCGTCGTGCTCAACGAACGGAATCAGCGCAGTGGTAATTGAGACGATCTGCTTAGGTGAGACATCAACATATTGAACATCGGCGACATCCTGGAGTAACGGTTCACCGTGGAAACGAACGATCTCACGCTTGTTAATAAAATTGCCCTTATCGTCTATCGCGGCGGAAGCAGGGGCGATAATCGTCTTCTCTTCTGCCGCGGCGTCGAGGTAAACAATCTTATCGGTAACTCGAGGTGATCCTTTGACAGACTCAACAATTTGGTAAGGTGTCTCAAGAAAACCATATTCATTCACTCGTGCGTAACTAGCAATCTGACCCACAAGGCCGATGTTCGGACCTTCCGGGGTCGCAATAGGACAGATTCGACCATAGTGGGAGTTATGAACATCACGAACTTCAAAGCCAGCTCGCTCGCGTGATAAACCACCGGGACCGGTAGCCGCGATACGTCGTTTGTGTTCCAGTTCAGAAAGTGGGTTAGTTTGATCCATAAACTGAGAAAGTTGGCTTGAGGCGAAGAATTCCTGCAAGACAGCTACAACCGGTCGACTATTGATGAGTTGAGCCGGAGTTACTGTTTCAGTTTCGAGAACTGACATACGATCTTTGATAATCCGTTCCATGCGTAAGAAACCAACCCGAAGGCGGTTCTGAACAGATTCTCCAACGGCTCGGACACGACGATTCTTCAGGTGATCAATATCATCAGGATGGGCGGTTGCGTCATTGTTTAGTCGGATTATCTCTTGAACAACGGCGACAAGATCTTCGAGTCGCAAGATGCGAGACTGTCGGTTGTCTTTAACCTTCGTACCCAATCGTTGATTCATCTTGTATCGGCCAACCCGACCTAGATCGTAACGTTTGAAATTGGTAAACATCGCTTCGAGGAAGGTCTTAGCGGTATCGGCTGTCGCTAAATCACCGGGGCGAATTCGCTTGTAAACCTCGACTAAGCTATCTTCGTAGCTAGAAGCCGGATCACGATCAAGCGTCGCCTTGATATAGTCATGATCTGGGTTATCGTTGACCTCACCAAATACTTGGTGCCAATCGTCATCTTTAAAGCCCATCGCGCGGAGGAAAGTTGTAACTGGGATTTTTCGTTTGCGATCGACTTTGACCGAAATTACATCTCGGTTAGAGGTCTCAAATTCAAGCCATGCGCCACGGCTCGGGATGACTTTAGCTCCAAACAACTGACGACCTGCATTCGTTTCGCTCACAAATAGTACACCGTAAGAGCGAACAATCTGGTTGACCACGACCCGCTCTACACCGTTAACGATGAAAGTGCCCCGATTGGTCATGAGTGGAAATTCGCCAAGGAAGACATCGCTCTCTTTTTGCTTCTTAGTTATGAGGTTCGAAAGTACCACACGGCAACGCAGTGGAGCTTTAAAGGTTAGGTTTTTGGCTTTCGCGAGATCTTCTGTCAATTTTGGCTGCTCAAAAGAAAAATCGGTAAACTCAAGTTTCAGTGATTTCTCTGTAAAATCAAAGATCGGGGAGATCTCGTCGAGAATCTCTCTGATACCTTCGTTCATCAGCCAATTATAAGAATTCCGTTGGATTTCGATTAAATCAGGTAGCTCGATGTGGGACTTTGGTTCGTGGAAGTACTTTCGCTTCACGCGGGCTCCTTTCCGTCGTATCGACAGATGCCAGAGATGAGGTCGGGTGACGACTCGCTACACAATCAGTTTTCGCGTCGTTTTCCCTGAAATCTCTTTGAATGTCGGGGCGGTATTAATCAGTTGTATACAAATTTAATCGCTAAAAAAAATAATAATACACAAAATTACCCACACTGTCGGTAGGCAGCTACGTAGAATAAATTATCGCTTAAGCGCGTATGGCAATGGCCTATCCTCGGCTCGTAGTAATTTAACCTGTTTACACGACTATATTACCGAACGTCGTGTGGCTTGTCAATAGTCTAGCTGTGCACGATCCTATTTTAGAATTACCCAAGCCTTTCGCTTTGTTTGGAGTGTCTCGATAAACTGTTGGTAAGTTTTATCGATAGAGCCCCGACGATCAGTCACTCTTAAGATGTGAAACCCGAACTCAGACTTCAGAATATCTGTAGATATTTCCCCTTTACTCATAGAAAAGGCGGCTTCCTCGACCGATTTCGACATTACCCCTCGACCAAAGAAACCAAGATCACCATTCTTATCTCTGGTTACGGTATCTTCGCTATGTTGTTTAGCCAATTCATCAAATTTCGATGATTCTTTCTTCACTTGTTCGAGGATTTCTCGAGCTTTTTTCTCTTCCCGGATTAGGATATGTTGGGCACGTACTTGGACTAGTAACCGCTGACGGACCTTTTCTCTTAACAATTGGTCACGTATTAACATTCGAAATTCACGTTCACTCATGCCGTATAGATCGGTTAGCAATTTTTGTAATTCCTCCGGACCGCCGTTTTCATCGGCGATCTTCTTATAGGCCGCATCGATGTCAGCCTTCACGATACGTATGTTTTGCCCTGAAACCGTACGAAGCAACAGTCGAGTTTCCGTCAGCTGGTTAAGTAGCTGAGTCCGCAATTCGGCGTCGGCCGGCAATACTTGTTTAGTCTTATCCGCAAAATGGCGAATATATTTTAACTGATTCAGATAATCTTTTACTAGGATGACATCTTGCGACATCAGTACGGCCGGTAACGGATAGACATTGAGGATCCGTCTGATGTTCGTCGACTCAGATTTGACAATATATACCTTGTAACCAACTAAACCACCAATAATCAGGTAGAGGGCGGCGATCGTTACCAAGCTCCAACGAACTGCTGGGTGGGCCATGACCCGCAAGTTGACCGTACCATTGAGGAAACGAGAAAAGTTTTTCGTTAGCACGATGACAACCGAAATTGTCTTACTAAATAACTGGCCGAGTAGCTGGCCTAATCTTTGAAGCAGTGCCATATTTTTTTTCATGATGTCCTTTCACCAAGAACCAAGCATAACAAGGAATATGCGTTGACTCAAGTGACTTCAGAATTATTGGGACGGAAATCAGTAGCATTTTGCTGAAAAGCAAGTAAGAAGGGTAGGGTGACAATGTAGGCCTGCCAGCGGTTGTCGAGTACTGTGTACTGGCTAACAATCGACAGCTCACAAACCAGAATAGAGATCGCAATCGCTACTGGCCATCCCTCATTACGATAGGCTATCCACCAGAGAATTAAGACCAGTAAACTGGCAGAGGCGATACTGATCCAAGCTGGAAGTAGCTCTACAAACAGGTATTGATTGACACTATAGAGGCTAAAGAATAAGGTACTTGCGGCAAAAACATCGTTGCGACGCAAAAAGATACCATATGCACCAACCAAGACGAGATAAACGAGACTACTTACCCGATATGCAGTCGCTTTTTCGATCAACACAAATGACATGATAGAAAGTACGAACAGACCGGCCATAATTAAATTAATGCGGTTCATAGATCACTAACCGCTGTGCTAGGTTTTGGTGTTGGTTTCAGTGTCGTCTGGACTTTCTTGGGTACATAATCCTGACCAATCGTCAGAGTTATGTCATAAATCGCCGGACTAGCTGTCGATCTAACCGGTGTGGCAGTCACTTTAAATCTTTTCTCTAGAAACTTCTTGGTGTACGGTTTGTTCTTTGTATAATCAATCATTACTGTTTTGAGCTGTGTAACTTGGGCTTTCGGGGTATTGTCAGTCACCTTGTAGCCATAGCTGTTCAATTGAGCCATGACACTGCGACCAGTAGCGGTGCTCCCACTAGCGTTGACGACAGATATGGTAGCCTGTTCTTCTCTCAAGAACGGATCAACAAAGATCTCATGGGCGATTTCGGCGACTTCACTAAAGTCGCCAGTGCGTGGAAGCAAGATATAACCACGCTCATCACCCGAATGAGCCATCAACGGTCCATTGGGGCCATTGTCAATAACTTTGGTCAGGATGTTTGAGGAGTTAACATCTTTCCAGGTCTGCAAAAAGCGCTGGGCTTCCCAAATAGTGATGTCTGTCTTGATGTGGTTACCAAGGACAGTCAAGATGTTATTGATTTTGGTTGGGCTAGTTAAAACCCCCGCCGAGAGTGCCTTGGAACGGATAGCTGAAAGCAGAATTTGCTGTCGTTTTGCCCTGGCAAAATCGCTCCCTTCGCTACCGGCCGCATGACGAGAACGAGCATACTTGAGGGCCGTTATCCCGTTCATGCTTTGGAGTCCAGCACTCAAACGGAAAGGTTGAAAATCAATCATATTGTCGGCTGGGTAAGCGAGGTCAATAATCGGCTTCTCTACGTTGACGGATACGCCACCTAGCGCGTTAACCAAGTCCTTAAGCCCGTCGAAATCAACCCGGACATAATAATGGATCGGTAAATCAAGAATTGTGCTCACAGTTTTCTTAAGAACGGCTGGACCGCCTCCAGTCGTTTTAACGTTCAACTCGCCGAAAGAGTGGGCCGAGTTGATCTTACCACTCCCGTTACCGCTGATTGGGACGTAGAGATCACGGGGTATCGAGAGGAGAGCGACTTCATTTTTCTTAGTATCGAAACTGGCCACCATGATTGTGTCAGCTAGAGTTCCTCCTGGGTGACGGGCACCGCCAACTCCGATCAGCAAGACATTGATTCGCCCGTCGCCTTCGCCATTGAGCTGGTTTGGCTTGATGTCGTCTAGAAACTTTAATGCTGGAGCACGTTTTGTACCGCTCGTATCGACTACTTTATTGTAGGTTTGGGCACTTTTAGCTCCCATCCAACTGCCAACGATCAGGATGCAGATGAAAACGACACTAAAAAAAAGTTTTATCGGTTGTACTTTCTGACGATTATGACGTCGTTCATCAATAATACTCGGCGAGGCTGCCGCCCGGCCGGCAATGGCTTTGTAATGCGATGTGGCGGTCAGTCGTCGTCGAGGTCTTCCTACCACCAAAAACTCCCTTTATCATGCAATTAGGCATATTGGATGCTACTTAAAAATAACACAGAAACAGGAATCAGGCAAAGATAGAAACAGCACGAAAATGTCGTGCTTGTTGTCTAATCACTTCAGCACTTCCGGTGGCCAGAGACTACGTAACTTAGGAATAAATGATAACAACTTATAACGATAGAGTGCCACCAGACCGATTGAGCTCAGCACAATGACGACTAAACCAGTGATTAGAATCGGACGGCTTGATTCGCGATGATTGTTCGTTGTCACGCCCTTAACCTGTGATAGCCTCGCAGTTCTTGGGCTTGGACTTACCAATTCAGGCCGTAGAGTCGCTAGTTGGGATTTAGGCGTCAATTTATTGGTTGTACTCTTTGGCTTTGGTCTTGATGTTGGGGTACTAACAGGCTTTTCTGTCACTGCTAATTTTACTAGCTTAGATATTGTAGGCACAGATGACGGTTGTTGACGCGAAGTAATTGTTAGCTGGGGAGATGGCGTCATCAAGTGACTGCTTGTAGGTGAGGTAGTCGCTTGTAACTGTTGGTTTTTACTACCTGGTGTCGGTTGATCCGTCCACCACCACTCATTAGAGAAGCGGGCATAGCTCCAATCTTCCTTTGCCTTATCAACTAAGGTCACTCGATCAGTCTCTTGATCACTTGGCCAATAGAGGCGAAGTTCTTCAGCCGTTTTCGTACTATCGTTGTTAATTGACAAACTTGAAACAATAACTTGTCGAAATGCTCCTGGTTCAAGCATCGTGTTCGCTGAAAGAAGTTCCTTCTTGCCCGATGTATCGACCATATACCAACCCGTCAGATCGACAGAGTTAGACCCCGTATTTTCGAACTCTATCCATTCATGACCTTTGTCATCGCCTACCGCATTAGGGTATATTTCCGAAAAACGGACGCCACTGGGGTAACTTTGTGGCGTTGGGCTCGCCAATGACCAGGTGCTATTCACTCGACCGGGTGTTCCTCCCAGCTCTTTTGACGGTTGCCAACCGTTGTCGACTTGATATTCAATTGTAGTTCCTTCAGGATAAGTCTCTCGTGGACCAGGGCTGTAACTGGTCTCTCCCAAGACTAAACCCTCTTTATTGATCACTTTTAGAGTCGTCCGCTTTGTCTCATCAGCTTGATAGTTTGCTAGCGCTGAAAAGGAGACTTTGGCCCATGGTTCGGGGAGATCTGGGTTATCTATGAGTAACAGATCGGGCTTCTGAGCCAATATTAAATAGCCTCCTGGCTCCATGACCAGAGTGCCCCGCCCGCCACCGACGGGTGGCGACTGAATCTGGGAACCAGTTAAGGTTGGCGATGGAGGCGGGTCAGCCGGTAGGTTATGTATCGCTTGAAGTTTAGCTCCAGTCAGATCGATCGAAATGGAAGTTTCGTTATAGAGCTCTATCCACTCGCGATTGGTATCGGCCCCACGGACGTCGTAGGCCACTTCGTTGATAGTCAACGCATGGATCTTGTCTGGCAATAAGACGATCAGCCCAAACAATAGACCAAAGAGCGCGCGGAAAAGGTAATCCGGATATACTTTCAATTGACTCATATTGCTCCTTCCCAACGAAGGAGAAATATGGTTATTCCACTTCGTCTGGCAGATTAGGAATCATGGTTCCGTCGATAATTGCGGCGTTTGGACCGCTCGGCCGTCGGTCTTCCGACGGCACGTTGTTGCGCGATTGACTGGAAAGATCGAGGATGATTGTGGCAATTTCTCTTGGGTGTTGAATCTGGTTGAATACGAAATTTGGCTTAGCGCCCGCGGTTTGAATCGTCACGTCCCCATAGTGAAAGAAGGTCGGCAAGATCCCTTTGACACTCGTTTCAACATCTTGAACATCTTCTAGTAGAAGCTTGGCTACTTGACGATTAAATAACCTTCGCTGATCAATATCGATCACTCTTCGATCAGACACAATATGCAGATCGAAGTAGAAGTCGAAGAATTCAAACAACATCAGTAACAACATCAGTAAGATGAAGCTACTCCCACTCAAAAGAACTATATTGCGATCAACACCACCATTCGCTAAAAAGAAGATCATGACTAGACCGAGTATGGTAACCAATAGGGTGAATAAAAAGACTGGTAGAAAGGCCACCCAATAACGCCTCGTATAGATAAATACTACTTCTCCCGCCTCTTGTTCAGGAAAAGTGATAACTGGTCGTGTATTATGAGACATATATCTCCTTTAGACAGCACTAAAATCGAGTGATACCAGGGTGACAAGTAAAACTATACTCACTAGGAGGTAATATACCCCCAGAACGATACCGACGCTGTCGTGCGGATCTCGATAAAGCAACGCGAAATACGTGATGAGGGTGCTCATAAGGCCAATGATGAGAAGTACTAAAGTGTAGATACCCAGGGTAATCATGACTTTCTTCCTCCACACTACCTAAACAATTATTAAATAATTCTTAACTTTTTTTCGTGTAGCCAAGATGACGATGCGCCAAGTCGGTTACTTTTCGGCCCTTCGATGTTCGTTCTAAAAAACCTAGCTGAAGCAGGTAAGGCTCGTAGACATCTTCAATGGTTTCTCGTTCTTCACTAGTCGCGGCCGCGATAGTATCGATCCCGACAGGACCGCCATTAAACTTCTCGACAATAGTTGACAGGACTTTCCGATCAGTACCGTCTAGTCCATACTCGTCGATATCGAGTAGCAACATGGCTTCTCTGGCGACAGGTCCGTCAATCATCCCCCTGGCCTTGACTTGGGCATAGTCCCTAACCCGTTTTAATAGTCGGTTGGCAACCCGGGGGGTCCGACGAGCCCGCCCGGCTAACTCGCGTCGACCAGCTAAGTCAATAGGTATATCAAGCAATTTCGCTGAACGACCAATAATCTGTTCTATATCTTCTGGCGCATAGAATTCGAGTTGATAGATCATGCCAAACCGATCACGCATTGGTGAGGAAAGTAAACTCATACGGGTGGTCGCCCCTATTAAGGTAAATCTGGGTAGATCGAGGCGAAGAGTCTTTGCCGCTGGTCCCTTGCCTAAGACGATATCTAGTACATAGTCTTCCATAGCTGGATAGAGTACTTCTTCAATAGTTCGGTGTAATCGATGAATCTCATCGATAAATAGGATATCACCATCTTGCAAGTTGGTGAGAATCGAAGCGAGATCACCCGCCCGCTCAATCGCTGGCCCAGAAGTCACGCGAATCTGTCTGCCCATCTCGTTGGCGATAATATGGGCCAGTGTAGTCTTCCCTAACCCAGGTGGCCCATAGAGCAAAACATGTTCAAGTGCTTCGCCACGGTTCTTCGCCGCTTCAAGAAAGATAGTCAAGTTTTCCTTGACCTTCGACTGGCCAATATATTCAGTGAGATTCTGTGGTCGAAGGGTCAATTCAATCGACTCATCGATTGGTTGAATAACTGGATCAATAAGTTTTTCTACCATGTGCCTATACTAGCACAGTCCCTAACCAAACCGAAGCAAGAGAGCTCTATGGCAGATAGAGTAGTGGATCACGAGGAACACCATTGGACGCTTTTATTTCGAAGTGAATATGTGCACCTGTAGACCAACCAGCGCCGTCCATACCCGGAACGCCTCCCATGTAAGCGATTACCTCGCCTCGATCTACATGAGCACCTGGCAAAACCAGAATCTGCATAAGGTGTGCATAGCGACTGATATTGTCATCATCGTGTTGAATATCGATTGTGTTACCGTATCCAGTATATTTGCCCGTATATGTCACTGTACCTGAGTTTGTTGCCTTAATTGGTGTGCCAGCGATATTGGCGATATCAACTCCTGTGTGGAAGTTTGGCTGGGCAAAGTTACTCCCACCATAACATGTCGTAATCACGCCAGGAGCTGGCACCATGTAGCCAATTGATGACGACTCGCCAGTGGCAATTTGCATGTATTGCTTACAGCGTCCACTGAACGCTCGAGTACCTTGGTTCTTCGCCGCTTCTTCGTTAGCAATCTTGGCGAACTCTTTTTTGAGCTCCTCGGTAATCTTGAGTGCGTTGTTCGATTCCGTGATCAACTGAGCTTGGTTCTGCTTTGCCTGATCAGCTAAGACTGCCTTTTGACTCTTTTGAATATCGAGTGCCCGCTGATAGGCCGCTAGTTGCTGTTTATGTGCTTCAAGATCGCGCTGTTGCTTCTCGAGCTCAAGTTTTCTTGACAACAGCACTTCACGTTCCTTCTCAAGTGCTTCCGCTTGAGTTAACACTTGATCAACCAGCGCATCGAAACCGGCTTGTTGGGCAAAAGCAGCGGCTAATGTCTTCTCGCCGAGATAGGTTTCAAAGTCGCTGTTAGTGTCGGCGGCGATGCTAACTTCAACCACAGTTTCGTGCAAATCTTCATCTTTGGCGGCGATGGCGTGCTCTTTATCTCTGATGTCTTGACGCCGATCTTCAATCGTTCGAGATGTTTCGTTGATCTTAGTGTCTGTCTGCTGTAACCGAGTTTCCGTCGTGCCAATATCGGTCGAGATTTTATCGATATCTTTATTGAGTTGAGCCCGTCGCTTCTCTTCTGCCGCCGCTTCCTTCTTCTTTTGTGCCGCCAATTGTTCTTTTTCCTTGATTTGGCGCTGAATATCTTGAAGTCGACTTGACTGACCTAGAACCTGCGATGGCATTACATATAAACCGAGCACAAAAATTACAACCAATAGCCAAGGGACAATGGTCAGGCTTATTTTATTATACTCTACCCATTGTTTAGATCGTATCTTCCCTCCTTGATCCATAGCTCACTATAACATTTGAGGGCGTTATGAGCAATTAGACACGTAGATACCGACGAATCGCCAGCATACTGCAGGCGACACTGAAGGTGATGCCAACAACCAGTTGAAACAAGCCCAGTGGCCATAAAGTGATGAGGCTCCGAATTACACCTGATCCGGTGCCATTGGAGATCGCTGAAAAGTAGGGCTGGATGAGGTAGAAATATGAAGTTGATGAAGCTGAGGATATGTCGGCAAAGTAGCTGGCGATGCGTGGTCCGAGGTAGGACATACCTATGGCAATCACGACATAAGCCAGCAGAGCACCAACAACCCCATAAAGAACGGCTTCGATACTAAATGGGATGCGGATAAAGATATTGTTCGCCCCGACCAATCGCATAATCTCAATCTCATCACGTCTAGTAAATATGGTCAAACGAATGGTGTTCAGGACAACGACAAGTGAGATCGAGAGCAGAAAAATAGTTACCGCTATACCCAGTTGCCGAACGAAATTAGTCAGGCGAATGAGTTTATCGATCGTAACTTTTGTTTTAAGATAACTAACCTCCCTGACGTAGGGTTTGTAACTATCCGCTTGGACAAATCGGGCGATCGATTCCAAATACTCTGGCTGGGCGGCCTTAATCTGTAGACTACGTGGTAACGGATTCTCATCTTTAGTGACTAGATTTTTAACTTTTTCGTTAATCGCTCTCTTTTGCCATAAGGCAAAAGCTTCGTCCTTAGTGATGTAGTGTACCGAACTAACATCGACACGGTTCGTGAGAATATATTGCATATCCTTAATCTGGGTCTCGGTAGCGTTCTCATAGAAATAGACTGATAGGTCGATCCGGTCTTTTATTCCTTCGGCAGTCGCATTGACGAAGACATTGAGCAAAGAAAAAATACCCATGGTGAGCAGGGTCAGCATAATGATCAGACTAGCGGCTATCGAAAGCCAGCCATTTCGCCAGAAATTGGTCAGACCGAGCTTGCATATTCGTTTGAGCGTCAGTATTTGCATATTGTTTAAAAATTAAACTTGGAAATAGTTTGAAGCGGATCTTGTCTTAAAGCATATATTGACCGTTCATCTGGTCACTCATGATCTTGCCGGACCGAACTAAGATAACTCGTCGATGTAGAGCATTAACTACTTCCTTGTTATGAGTAGCTAAAACTACGACAGTACCGGCTGAGTTAATGCGTTGGAGTAGTTCGATAATCTCACGACTGTTTTCGGGGTCGAGATTGCCAGTCGGTTCGTCGGCGATCAAGATTTTAGGCGAGTGAACCATCGCTCTAGCGATGGCAATTCGTTGACGTTCTCCTCCAGAAAGAACCGTGGGGAATTCATTGGCTCTCGCCCCCATACCAACGAGATCGAGCATCTTTGGGACTCGTCTGGCTATATCATCGGCTTCAACGTCGGCCACCTCTAGAGCAAAGGCCACATTCTCTTTGACTGTTTTCTGAGGTAATAACTTAAAGTCCTGAAATACCACTCCAATCTTCCGTCGATAGTAGGGTAATTCATTAGAGCGGAGTTGACTAATATCTCTGCCAGCAACAAAAATACGACCCGTTGTTGGTCGCTCCTCACCGATTAATAATCGGATGATCGTTGACTTGCCGGCGCCCGAAGGACCGACTAAAGAGACGAATTCACCTCGCTCAATCTTGATGTCAATCGTATCTAGCGCAATAATTGATCCATAATGTTTACTCACATGGTGGATGTGAATAATTGAGTCATCTTGCCTAGGCGGATCGCTCGATCTCGTATCAGGTTTGGTGATAGATTTTGTCTTAACCACTAGACCCCTCTCCAGCGTCTATTGTAACCTACAATGGTTAACTCGGATAGTCTTTATATATGGGGTTAAGTCTAACGATTAAGTCGTTGCGATCTCTATGACAACTGGTCAATAAGTCTATTGCAGTATCCATATTCGTTATCGTACCAAGCGAAGACTTTGACAAGATCACCGTCGACAACTTGGGTCAGTGAGAGATCAACAATCGACGAATGTGGGTCACCGATGATGTCCGATGAGACAATTGGTTCGTCGGTTACGGCTAGTATGCCTTTGTAGCGGCTACTGTTGGCGGCTTCGCTCAAAATTGCGTTAACTTCTTTGACCGTCACTCGCTTCTTCAATAGGAAAGTAAAGTCAGAGAGCGAACCGACAGGCACCGGGACGCGAATTGCCACACCATCGAACAAGCCCTTGAGTTCAGGAATTACTTCGGTAGCGGCGATCGCTGCACCAGTAGATGTGGGTACAATATTCGCCGCTGCACTTCTGGCACGGCGGAGATCTTTATGTGGTCCGTCTTGAAGATTTTGATCTTGCGTGTAAGCATGGATCGTCGTCATGAGTGCTTTCTTGACTCCGAACTCGGCCACCATGATTTGGGCAACTGGTGCGACACAGTTTGTTGTGCAGGAAGCATTGGAGATAATCGCCTCATTGGCATCCTTGCTCTCACCGTTTACTCCGAGAACAATCGTTTTTACGGTCCCGTCTTTAGCTGGTGCTGAGATGACTACCCGCTTGGCCCCTGCATCGAGGTGTAGTTTCGCCCCTTTAGCATCGGTGAAATGACCGGTTGATTCGATTACAGTATCGATCTCTAACTCTTTCCAAGGCAAATGACTTGGATCTTTCTCAGCAAAGACTGCGATTTGATGGCCATTCACGGTTAGTGTACCGACTGAGCCTGTGCCATGCTTACTCATGGGCTTATTTTCACCACCTACTTCAGCCGCAAGAACTCCATAATTCGTATCGTACTTGAGTAAATGAGCCAAAGTAACTGCATCGGTCAGATCGTTGACAGCCACTAACTGACTTTCCATGCCTCGTTCCAACATGACTCTTAGCGCGGTTCGGCCGATTCGGCCAAAACCATTAATTGCCGTTGCCATAGTAACTCCTCTACTGTCTAGTGTTTTTTTGATAGTGTTTTCGCCGTAAAATTTGGATATTTTTTTTCATAATTAGCTAACTCATGTTTTCGTAACAAGCCAGCTTCTGGCCCAATTTCTTGCAAGACGGCTGCAGATTCAAAACTGCCCCAACGCATCGCATCAGTCAATGACTTACCTTCCATAATTGCAACTAAGAACCCGGTGGCAAAGGCATCGCCACAGCCAGTCCGCTCGATTACAGGTACGTCGAATATACCAAGAACATACTGCTGTTCACCATCAGAGACATACGAACCTTTCGGGCCATCGGTAATCACGACTATTTTTGGACCGAGCTTGTGAAGTGCATCAAATAGCTCGGTATAACTAACGTCTTCCTTCTGTCCGGTGAAGAGAATCGCCTCTTCACGGTTGACATAAAAAATTTCACAGCGACTTAAAAGTGGTGCAGAGAGCTTGGCACCATCGCGCAGTTGGTATGTCCCAGGATTATAAGCCAGTTTAACTTTATGACGATCAAGATATTTAACCAGCGGATCGATTACCACATCCCAACCTTTTTTCATCGATGAGAAGTAGATATATCGGCTTTTCGGCAAACTGGGCAGTCGATATTCACGCTCTTCGTGATAGATAAAGATCGTCCGCTCACCGAGATAATTAATCACGGTCGAGAGATTGGTTCGCTTATTAAAATCAATAAAGCGAGTGTCAACTCTTTCATGCCAAAGGGCTTTTCGACAAACTTGACCTTCTTCATCTTTCCCTAGATTGGTTACCATTGCCGATTTCAAACCGAGTCGACGCACCCCGACCGCAATATTGGCTGAGTTTCCACCAATTGTTCGAACCATGGCTTCAACTGGAATCTTATCGGCGTAATTGAAACAAATCTTACAGTCCTCATGGCGAACTGAGCAATGAATATCGGCTTCTTTTTTATTCATCTCTAAAAAGACATCGATACTCATATCCCCGATAGCGATTACATCGTGCACGGCGTCTCCTTCAGCTTGCTTGATTAACCGACCCAAAAAGTGCCATTTTCTTCGCCACTACCTTACGAACCCCCTCGGTCGCTTTGGTTAAGATCTCCCGTGGATCGTAAGCATCGGGATGCGACTCTAGAAATGCTCGTAAATCGTTATTGAAGCCGAGACGTAAGTCGGTATCTATATTGATCTTGGCGATCCCAAGTTCGATCGCCCTTTTGATTCTTGCTGGTGGGGTACTTGAGGCGCCGTGGAGAACAAGAGGAATCGAGACTTTCTTAGCAATCTCTTCTAGCCGAAATAGATCGAAAATTTCTTTGGCCGAAGGCACTCCGTGGGCGTTACCAATCGAAATCGCCAAGCTGTCGACGCCAGTCTTCTCGATAAACTCGACTGCTTGATTCGGCTTAGTCATTTTCGATTCGAGGGCTGCCACATAGTCTTCTTTTCCAGAAAGAACCCCCAGCTCAGCTTCCACACTGACGTGTTTCGGATGGGCCATCGCTACAACTGCCTGCGCTGCTTTAACATTCTCATCGTAATCGAGCACAGAGGTATCAATCATGACTGAGCTGTAACCAATTTCGATACACTGTTTTGCACGTTCGACACTCTTACCGTGGTCGAGATGAATGGCCACCGGAACTGGCGCCGCTTTCGCGAGAGTCAGCAAAATACCATAAATTGCTTCGATACCGGCGTAATCGATCGCCTTTTCGCTGGTTTGAATGATAACTGGGCTGTTTAGCTTAGTTGCAGTGTCGATGATAGCTTGACTGATCTCAAGATCGCAAGTATTGAAGGCACCGACTGCATAGCCGTGCTTGCGGGCATTTTTGAGCATCTCGATCGTATTAACTAACATGAGATCCTTTCAGATGGGTGTCGATCAGATGGTGCCACTTGGTAATCCCCTTTTCGACATCATCATCTGTCACATATCCACCCTTGCCGACCATCAACATCGTCGCTCCAGCATCTATAAGGGACTCAGCATTATCATAACGAACCGCGCCATCGACAGCAATATCGAGTTTGGGAGCCATGTCTCGTAACTGACGGATCCGATCAAACGTCTCGCTCACAAATGGCAGGCCACCAAAACCCGGGTGAATAGCCATGATCTGGACAAATTCAATCTGTCCTAAGTATGGCTCTAGTTCATCGATTGGGGTCTCTGGATTGAGCGTGATAGCTACGCCATGGTTCGACTGCTTGGCCTTCTCGATTAACGATGTCATATTTTCTGCCGATTCCATATGGACAATCACTCTAGTGACTCCAACAGTTTTCAAAGCATTAAAGTACTGGCTCGGCTCGCTCACCATGAGATGAGCATCGTACTCATGATCTAGTGAGAGAGGCGAGATGTCACCTGGTAAGACAGTCTGATTGGGAACCAACGTATTGTCTGCAAAATCAAGTGAAATACGTTTCACCAGTGGTTCAAGCAACGCCCGTTTAGTCATAAACGAATCAGCCGTCGATTCGAGAATGGTCGGTATGAATTGGATCATAATGTTGCCTCAGTACCCGGTTTTGGGATCGAAACATCGTAGCGATCCTTTATCTTGGTCGCCATCTTACTCGCTCCATCTTCTTCTCCGTGAACCAAATATACTTTATTTGGTTTAGTTTTGAAACGCCCGAGCCAATCTTCAAGTCCTTGTTGATCAGCATGAGCTGAATAGGCACCGATTGCGACTACTCGAGCATGAACTGTCACCGATGATCCACGAATCTTGACGCGTCGCCTCCCGTCATATAGTTCACGACCGAGCGTCCCCTTTCCTTGGTAACCAACAATTAGCAAAGTCGTAGTCGTGTCAGGTAGATAATGTTTAGCATGGTGTTGGATACGTCCACCCTCCATCATGCCCGAACCGGCGATAATTATTTTTGGTCCGACTACCTGGTTTATCGCTCTGGATTGACCGGATGTTTCAGTAATCTTCAAACCAGGAAAGGAGAACAAGGCATTGCCGATCTTGTGAGCAACCTGGGCTTCGTGGTTGAAGTAGCGGATGCTCTGTTCATATATTTCAGTAGCGGCAATCGCCATGGGGCTATCGAGAAAGATTGGTACATGAGGGAGTAATCCATCGTCGGAAAGCCCAGCCAATTCGTAAAGTATCTCTTGTGTTCGCTCGAGAGCAAAAGCGGGGATTAGCAACACTCCTTTGCGTGCGATGGTTTGACGGATCACTAACCGAAGTTTCGAGCGTCGATCTACCGCCGTCTCGTGATAACGGCCACCATAGGTCGATTCCATAACTACTAGATTGGCTTGTGCTGGCACTTCTGGCTGATTCATCATGGGCACGGGATAGTTACCAATATCACCAGAGAAAACTACTTTTTTTCCTTCTGATTTTAGCAAGATACTCGCCGCCCCAAGGATATGACCAGCATCGTAAAATTCAAAACGGAAATTCTTCCCAAGTGAAGTTGGTCGGTGATAATCAACTGGTTCGAAAAGGGCTAGCACCTTGGTGACGTCATCCTCACTGTAGAGTGGCTCGTGACCATCTTCTTCCGCCTCATAAGCCATGATACCAGCGGCATCGGCCATAACTATCGCCGCAAGCTCACAAGTCGGCCCTGTCGCATAGATCTTGCCTCGAAAGCCATCTTTATAGAGTTTAGGTATGCGACCACAGTGATCCAAATGAGCGTGAGTTAAGATAAGTCCGGTCAAACCACGAACATCGTAGGGCAGTGGTTTGTAGTTTGATTCCTCAGCAAAGCGACTACCTTGGAACATACCACAGTCGATCAAGATTCGTTCATCGCCTGACTCGACAAAAAAATTTGAGCCAGTTACCTCACCGGCAGCACCGTGGAAGCTAATCCGCATGGGCTTCCTTCTTTATGAGCTGTACAACTTGTTGAACCAAGGCCACAGGATCGTCGTCATAGACGATCTTACCTGCCCCACGATCGGCGATCTCGATGATCCCATCGATTAACGACGATGTGCCACCAGTCCCAAGCAATACGCCGATCACTTTTTTATCTTCAAATGCACTTGTAAATTCGTTTAACGTGCCAATCCGACCAGCAATATGGATGACTGCATCGCCGGAACGAACTAAAAATAGATTGCGACCTGAATAACCGAAACCGGTATAGACAATGAGATCATGATTATCGGTTGGCAATCGGTATTTTTTTGTATGCTCTTTGTAACTCATCGCCGGAGAGAAACCAATTGTCACTCCGCCGGCTTCTTTGGCACCGACCGCCGCATAGTAAGGATAGCCAGTCGTCGCCCCAGTTAAGACCACTACCTTTTGTGCCGCTAACTCGCGACCTAAGGCCTTAGCCTTCTCCTTTACCGAAGGCGGTTCGTTCATGACAGCAGAGCCTGAGATACAGACCTTGTATTTCAATGTTTCAAGCATTGGTCCCTCGTTTCTTATCTATCTCCTGTTCAAAATCGGCGAGCTTGGCTAGTCGACGGACATGTCTCGCATGATGGGAAAATGGCGTGAATAGCCAGTTGCTAACAATATTTTCAGCCTGCGCCAGAGTTAGGTAGTCGCCCGGAAGACTCAGGATATTAGCATCGTCGTCGTTACGTGAGCTTGTCGCGCAATGTGTGTCGAGACAGACGGCCGCCCGTATGCCTGGTGTCTTATTGGCAGCAATTGCCGCCCCTTGCCCGTTACGACAGATGACGATACCTTTGACGTTATCCTTAGCAACAGCAGCCGCCAAAGGCAGAACGTAGTCAGGATAGTCGTCTTCCGGGTCCAGCGAAGCTGGCCCAAAGTCCTTGTGCGGAATCTTTCGACCTTTTAACCATTCTTTCAATTTTTCTTTCAGCGCATAACCACCATGATCAGAGGCCAAGTAAATCAAAGCCCCTCCTATTGTTCAATTTATTGTATCATAGCCATTAGAAAAATACGCACCTAGAAATTGAGTTTTGTGATCGTCGCCCCCTTGTCATCTACCCGTATGACAGTGTCCGATGCGTAGTCTGGAGCACCCTCTTCTTCGTAAGCGTAATCGGTAAAGGGAAGTGATTCGAGGCCCATCACCAGTAAGCGAATTGGACCACCGTGACTGACCGCCACTATTTGCTCGTCAGGATGTTCAACCACTACTTGGTTTACAAATTTAGACATCCGATCGAAGATCTCGGCCATCGATTCACCGTAGTCGGCGGCCGTCCGTTTACGATGCAAATCGACTCGCGGTTGACCTTCGAATGAAGCATTGACTTCAATCAGTCGCTGATCGACCACTATCTGACAATCTATTTGCTCGCTGATGATCTTAGCTGTCTCTTGCGTCCTCTGAAGAGGACTAGTATATATCTTTGTGATCGGATAGTTCTTTAATCGTTTTGCCAGCTGTGTAGCTTCATCTCTTCCAAGTTGGCTCAATGGATACCCAGGTAACCGACCATAGTATATATCAAGCGGATCCTCAACTGAGCCATGCCGTATAAAATGAATTGTTGTCGCCATTAAGCCTCCGCTACTGTTGACTCAAGCACCCCGCAGTCAGGGCAATGTGAATACTCAAGACCCAGCATTTGAGCAACCTTTGACGATTTGCTAATTGTCGCCACAGCATCCTTCTCGAGTGTGATCTGGATCGGATCGTTATCCGACATGAAACAGGCCGGACCACGCAATAGTTTCACGCTGACTGTATCGGTATCTCGTATTACCAGGTGATCGATGGCTTCTGTAGTGTTGTTAAATGCCAAGCCTATTCCTTGACGGAATATACTACGCGTAATACTGCGATAGTAGGCATGGGAGCCAAAGGGAGTGGAGACGACTAAACCATCGCCAATTGCTGTTTCGACATGATCTTCGTCATTAATCTTCACATCAAACCGAATCGCCTGGTTCAGCATAACGTGATGAAACGAAAATTCGTTGAGGGCGTAATATGTTTTACCTTCGATGGTGCACTCAAGTTTCATGACTCTACTTTTGGAGATTGTTCCTCGAGCTAAGGCTTTCACAATATGAGTCGTATCGTGATCGACGCAAGTTTTGCAGATCGAATTGCGGCGGATAGGCAGTTTTGGCACACCCGGATACTCACGTTCGGCCTGTAATAGATATCCATCGCCCCCATGGGTTACAATCAGATCGGGCTCTGTAGAAACCAAAAGCAGTCCCTCCTGTTCTAGGATGGAGTTGATGATCGATAGGTCTCTCCCTATAGTCATAATTCGTTTCATTAAGTAATACCTCTTAAGTTATTATAGCAAGAATCTATATATAGTCGGCAAGGCTGACACATTTGAAAATGTTTGTTATGGTAATTATTGTAATTAATTGTTAAAGGAGCTAAATGGAAATTGCCAGTATTCAGAAACGAATCGCCACGATCGAACAGTTGAAGGAAGATATGAAAGTCGCGAACGAGGCGATAAAAAATGCCCTCGACAATGATGCCGTTTATCAGTCGGCCGTCAAAGAGTCAAAAGAGATTAACACTAAAAAGAAACGGGTCCGTGAGGATATCGTCAACCAAGCCGAGAACCGTGAGTTTATGGAAAAAATTAAAGATATCAAAGAGGAGATCGGCACCCTCGAAGAGCTCTTGTCGTACGAGCTCGTCGAATACTCGCAAAAAAACAATACTGATATGATCGAAGGCAATGACGGCCTAGTGCGAAAATTCAAAATCCACGTCCGCTTAGTCCCTGGCCGCGGCTATGACGGTGAGAGTCATAATACTTATCTAAGCTAGCTATGATCTTTCGCCCGTAAGATAGCGCTAATCATCTTATCCACTAGACACTAGTTACGACATCAACTTTGAAGTAGATTATTCCTGTCTAGCTACACACCGTGGCACTTTTTGAACTTTTTGCCGCTCCCGCAATAGCAGGGCTTGTTTCGGCCGATTTTTTTAGTGTTTTTGTCTGGTTCGGCTTTGTGGCCGGCTGAGCGGACGGTTACTTCTACGCCTGCAAGGTCACTCCCGAGATTATTTTCAATATCTTCGTGGACATGCTGACCAGTCGGGCTGGCGGTTTCGGCTTTAGCGATGTTACTAATTGCCCCGCCGGCCATCGATTCATCGGCCCCTTGGAAGGTCATGGCGCGCGGTTTTTCGGGTTCGATTGTTTTGGCTTCTGTCTTTTGCGTCAATTCGGTTTTCATGATGATCGCGATCACTTCATCGTCTATTGAGTCTAGCAATCGATTAAACAGACCGTGCGATTCGTGTTTGTACTCAACCAGCGGATCGTGCTGGCCATAGCCTCGTAAACCAATACCTTCGCGCAGTTCTTGCATGGCATTTAAATGCTCAATCCAAAACATGTCAATGGTGCGCAAAAAGACGGCCCGTTCGAGTTGCTTCATGACTTCTTCGCTAAAGGTTTTCACTTTCGCTTCAAATTTTGGCAACTCGTCGTCTTCAAGTAGGTCGAGAATCTCCTCGTGCAGCCAATTTTCTTTGATCGGGTCGAGCTCGAGAATTCGTCGTCTTTTACGATAGATGACGCTACGATGACGGTTCATGACATCGTCGTACTCAACGAGGTGTTTACGAATATCGAAGTTGTGGCCTTCGACTCGTCGCTGGGCTTGCTCTAGGGATCCCGAGATAAGTTTATGCTCAATTGCTTCTTCGTCAGATAGACCGAGGCGTTCCATCATGGCTTTCATCTTCTCGCCACCGAAGATCCGCATGAGGTCATCTTCCATCGAGACGAAAAAGATCGATTGACCCGGATCGCCTTGGCGACCGGCTCGTCCCCGAAGCTGATTGTCGATTCGTCGTGACTCGTGGCGTTCGGTACCGATGACCCGTAGACCACCGGCCTCCCGCACCTTACGTGCCTCTTCGACGTCTGTCGGCATGCCACCTAAGATAATGTCGACGCCTCGACCAGCCATGTTCGTCGCCAACGTGACCGCCCCACTACGACCAGCTTGGGCGATAACTTGGGCTTCTCGTTCGTGATTTTTCGCATTCAATGTCTCATGTCTCACGCCAGCCTTATTGAGAGCTGTCGATAACTGTTCATTTTTAGCTACTGAAATAGTCCCGATTAAGACTGGCTGTCCAGCGGCTTGGCGCTCTTTGACGTCGGCCACGACGGCCGTCATCTTAGCCGCTTCACTCTTATATATCCGGTCCTGTGAATCAGAGCGAACATTGGGTCGGTTAGTCGGCATAACCACTACTTCTAGACCATAAATCTTCCAAAACTCTTCACTTTCCGTCTCGGCCGTACCGGTCATGCCAGCAAGCTTATCGTACATGCGAAACAGATTTTGGAAACTAATCGTCGCTAAGGTATCGCTTTCCCGCTTAACCTCAACCCCTTCTTTCGCCTCGATTGCTTGATGTAAACCTTCGCTGTAACGTCGACCTTCCATGAGCCGACCAGTGAACTCGTCAACGATCACGATCTCGTTCTCCCGAACCACGTAATCTTTATCGCGAGTAAACAGGGCCCGAGCTTTCAAAGCTGCTTCAAGATGATGAACCATCATGATATTTTTCGGATCATAAAAGCTCTCAACGTTTGTCAGTACTTCAACATGAGCAATCCCCTCATCTGTAATACTGACCGCCCGATCTTTTTCGTCGAGTTTGTAGTCTTTTTCGGGATCAAGTTTGGCGACGATGCCAGCAAATTGACCGTAGAGGCTAGCCGACTCTTCCGCTGGTGCTGAGATAATCAGTGGCGTTCGAGCTTCGTCGATTAGGATCGAGTCTACCTCGTCGATGATCGCATAGCGGAAACCCCGCCCGGCCATATCGGTCGGTCGATAGACCATGTTGTCGCGCAGATAATCGAAGCCGAATTCATTGTTAGTGCCATAAGTAATATCGGCGCCATAGGCTTCTTGGCGGGTACAGGCTCGTAGTAACGGCCAGTCAGGATCGATCAGACCGGCTTCAATCGCCTCTTCTCGTTTCTCGGTCACCGACTCTGGGGTGTAGATCCAAGACTTATCGTGTGTAATAGCCGCCGAGGTCATGCCAAGAGCATAATAAATCTGGCCCATCCACTGAGCGTGATACTTGGCTAAAAAGTCATTAACAGTGATCAGGTGAGCGCCTTTGCCTAGCAATGCGTTTAGGTATAAAGGCAAAGTAGCAACCAAAGTTTTGCCTTCACCGGTTTTCATTTCAGCAATTTTTCCTTGGTGCAAAACCACACCACCCATGATTTGGACATCATAATGTCGCTGGCCAATCGTTCTTTTGGCCGCTTCACGCACCACCGCAAATACCTCAGGTAACAGATCGTTGAGCACCGACTGCTCGTAAGCAACATGGGCTCGATGTTCCTCGTCTTCATTTTTTTCGCGGTCTAAGGTTGGATCGGCCTTTGCCCCCCGATACTGCTGCAATCGTTCGCTGATCTTTGTCTTATAATATGCAGTTTTTGCCTTCAGTTCGTCATCGGAAAGTTTTATCAAACCTTCTTCGAGCTTATTTACATCGTTTACGATCGTTTTTAGTCTAGAAATAGTCCGTTCATTGGTGCTAAATAGTTTCTGTAAAAAGGCCATTAATTCTCACTTTCTTCCCCATACCATACCATACCATACCATACCATAAAAACTGCCGAGGCACCAAGGCTCCAGAGAAAACAATACCCTGTAAATTAGCGCTTATGGGTCTCTTTATAGCGTAGGAGAGCTTTATCTATTCGATCAGCGATTCGATCGATGGCCATTTGGAATGTTTGATCACTTTCTTCAATATGCAGTGGTAGATGTTCGTGAGGCAAGGTAATCGTCACATCTACACGTTTATCTTCCCCATCCTTTCGACCGAGTTGATCATCAAATTCTATCTCGCAGACAACCGCTGAATCGTCACCCAAATACTGCATGCATTTCTCGCCAATTTTTGCTTCTGCATACTCTTTTGTGCCAGGATCTAATTTCGTGTGGCGAACTTTATTAATAAGTTGCATATCTACTCCTCTTTTTGAGCTCTTGCGCCAATCTCAGAAAATCCACAAAATGGCACTAAAACTTCAGGAATAGTTAGCGATCCATCCGCTTGCTGATAGTTCTCCATAATTGCGATGAGGGTTCGGCCAGCAAAGACGGTTGCATCGTTCATGTGGACATACACTGTCTCACCATCTGCTCGTTTGACTCGGGTTATCAGCCGTCTAGCCTGGTAGTCGGTCATATAATCAGCTGAATGGGTTTCACGGTATTTGTTTTCACTAGGCATCCAAGTATTGATATCAAGGTGTCTGGCATCAGGATCGCCCTGATCGCCTGTACAACAGATTAGGACTTCATATGGCAAATTAAGTGACCGATTAAGATATTCTTGGATCGCCACAAAAAAGTCTTGTTCAGCCTGACCATGCTCTGGCAGAGTGAATGATTCCATCTCAGTTTTGTTGAACTGATGAAGACGGAAAATCCCTCTAGTATCCTTGCCATAGGAACCGGCTTCACGGCGAAATGCGGTCGAGAAACCTACGTATCGAAGTGGCAATTCGGATTCTTGCCGCATCTCACCCATATGGATTGGTCCAAGAGTATGTTCGGCACTTCCGATAAGATAGAGATCATCGGTAGGTAGGTGGTAGCGTTCTTCCTTTGGCTCCAAGCGAGCCATTTTTTCCATAACTTCTGATTTAATGAGGACGGGTGGCAATACTGGCAAAAAAGGCTTGGCTGAAACATCAAGTCTAGCTTCGACAGCAATTGCCTGGAGCATTTTACAGTCGGTCAGGACACTCATTGCATATTGAACTAACGCTAATTCGAGGAGTACCAAACGACCCTTAGTATAAGTAAAGCGGGTTCCAGACACTTCTCCAGCTTTTTCAGAATCAATAATACCTAAGTCTCTGCCTAACTCATAGTGATTCTTTGGGGTAAAGTCAAAAGTTCTAGGTTGGCCAACTGTTCTTAATACGACATTTTCTGTATCATCACGACCGATTGGTGTATCACTTGATGGCAGATTCGGTATCTTATACAAAAGCGCAGCCAACTTAGCCTCAGCGCCAGATAGATCTTTTTCAATCACCTCAAGTTCTTGCTTGAGTACTCGCGCTTGATCGATATCTGCTTGGGTCAAAGTTTTTCGCTTGGACCGCAAATCATCTGCTTTACTTTGCAGGACACGACGTCGGTCATCAACTTGCAACAACTCATCAATAAGCGCAGGATCGAATCCTTTGGTTTGAATTGCTACTTTTACTCTATCAACATTGTCACGAACTATTCGGATATCAAGCATGAGGTGCTCCTATTCTTAAGAGAATTGTACCTCATGGGTTAGTAGGCTACAAGCGATTACTTTAGTGCTGCATCTTTCAGACGATTGAGGACAAATTCTCGATCAAGAGCCGCCAAGAACCAACCTGCCTGAGGACCGGAGTCTTTGGCCAGGAAGATATGATAGATGGCACCAAATGCTTCTGCGGGTGAGAGGTTCGCTTCAGTCTTGAGGGCATGAATTTTCTCGTGAAGGATGGCACCAGTCAATTGAGCGTTTTCAAGCATTATGGTATATAGTTTTTCGAGAAAATTTTTCTGGAGCGCAGTGAGTGTAACCGACGGTAGTGTAGCTTGAAGCACAAACTTATACGCATCGGGGGCTAGCGTAGCTAACCATACCTCGGCATAGGCCAGCCGTTCGGTGAGCTCGGCCTCATCCTCTGGCAATAACTCAGTCCCCTTTTCGCTACGAGCCACGTCCCAGACATTGACGCTCGGCATTTGGGATAAGAAGGCAACTTTCGTAAAACGCATGGTATACTGGGGGAACACCTGATCGTCAGACTTAATGTAACTAATCACCTTCGCTAAATCACTTTCGGGGTCTGCATGGTAGGCGACAATCGCTTTGTCATATTCATCGTAAAGTAAGGGCATGGTGTTGTCGTCTGGAGAGAATTCTTTGTGACGATTAATCTTACCTTTAGCGATATAGAAATTTAATAAATGCGAAGGCAACAGCTCGGCGACTTCTTTTGCGCTGGCACCAGTGCCTTTAGAAGAGCTCATTTTCTTACCGCCAACTAAAAGCCACTCATAAGGCACTTCGCGGCCAACCGGGGGCTCGGCTTTAAAAACTTGTCGACAAATCGAAGCAGCTACATCGAAGGAACCGCCTTTTGTCATGTGATCTTTGCCAGCTGTTTCAAAATCTTCATTAAACATCCACCATTTCGCTCCCCACTCGATCTTCCATGGCAATTTTGAGCGACCATCAAATGGATCAACTTTCCCAACATGACCACAACCTTCGGCCCACTTCACCATTGCCGGTTCACATCTAAAACTAACTTCTTTGCCATCCCACGCATAGACCCGCGTGGTTCCAATCTTACCGCAGTTGGGGCAAAGTACCGACAGACCAAACCAGTCATCGGGCTTCTCTGAACCACTTACCTCTTTATAAATTTGCCGAATTACTGCCGCATTGTCGAGAACCATCCGGATCGCTTCGTTAAACTTGCCGGTTTTATAAAACTCACTCATGAACAAAATGGTTGGTTTAAAGCCGAGAGCGTTAAATACGTCTATAAATTCTTTCGCATATAGTTCAGCAATACTCGAGTAGCCTGGCTGGGGAGAAGGAATCTCAGAAAGTGGCATGCCCATATATTGACGATAATTCTCTGGAAGATAGATAGGAAAACCATCCATGGGATCATAGTCATCGAAACCGTAGGTGTAGACAACATCGTGACCCTTAGCTTCAAGAGCTCGAGCAACCACTCCGTGTATAATCACGCCACAAAGTGCACCCACGTGAATGCGCCCAGAAGGAGTTTTATAGTCATGTACTCGATAGAGGCTTTTGCCAGGTGAACGGGCAATAACTTTTTGCGCAATCTCATCGGCCCAATACATGTGCGTATCTCAGATTAGTTGACTGTCACAATTTTGTAATCAAATTTACCAGTGGGAGTCTTGACCACAACAGTCTCACCCTTACTGGCACCATAGAGGGCGGCACCAATAGGTGAGTCGATCGAGACTTTGCCCTTGGCCGGATCAGACTCATTAGCTCCAACGATCTCATAGACTTCTTCATCGCCTTCAACACTGACGGTCACCGTACTACCAACATTAATCTTGCCACTCCCTTTCGTGGTTTTTTCAACAATTTTTGCATGTTTAATCATCTCATCGAGTTCTTGGATGCGACCCTCAACAAATGACTGCTCGTTGCGAGCATCATCATATTCGGCATTCTCCGAAAGATCGCCGAATTCTTTAGCGGTTTGGATCCGCACCACAATCTCTTTACGTCGCTGTTTTAGTGCAGAAAGTTCGAGTTTGATCTTTTCCAGACCAGCTGGTGTTAATACAACGTCTTTCATGATATTCCTTTCTCGTAGCAGTACATCCAAGTAACTGATAAACGCCCAAAACGATAAACAGAAAGCACCAATGTTTCCAGAGCTTATACTATAGCATACAGTAACTCACCTGTCAGCACCTCTCGGTGGATGCTCACTATACCAGGCTAGGATCTCCTTCGCAATAGGTAGTGCAACTGTATAGCTATCGCCACCACCCTCGACCATCACAACTATGGCAATAGATGGACTCTCATATGGAGCAAACCCCACAAACCAGGCATGGGTCCGATCTTTCTGTTCAAACTGTGCCGTTCCTGTTTTCCCAGCAACAGCAATCGGCAGATCATTAAGTAAACGAGCTGTGCCGTCAGTTACAGTCTTTCGCATCCCCTCACGAACTATCCTTAAAATATTACTCGCGCCGTCAATTGAGTCTTGAACTACTGGCTGATTGTTGAGAACAGTCTGACCGTTAGTGTCCTTAACTTCATGAACTAACTGTGGATGGTATAGGGTCCCGCCGTTAGCAATCGTCGCCACAGCTCGTACGATCTGGAGTGGCGTCACCAGAACGTCACCTTGACCGATACCCATATGGTACGTATCACCGATGTACCAAGGTGTCTTCTTTACTCGCTTCTTCCAGTCTGGGTCGGGCAGTAGTCCCGTTGTCTCACCGGGTAGGTCGATACCAGTCACCTGACCAAGTCCAAAACGTTGCCCATACTCTTTAAGTTTTTGTGGGCCTAGTCCTTTGATCTTATCGTAACCGCCTGCCAAAGCGTAAAAGAAGATGTTATTCGATTCGGCAATTGCTGTTTTGACATCGGCGGATTCATGATATTTCCAGTCTGGAAAGACCGAGTCACCAATACGAATTTCAACTGGCGTCTTTATCGAAGTTCTCTCGTTGATTGTCCCCTCGTTGAGCCCAGCGACGGCCCAGATTGGTTTAATAGTCGAGCCAGGTGGATAGGTGCCTGCGATCGCCCGGTTAAAGAGTGGTAGATCTTTATCGACGAAATAACTAGCCCGATCAGTGTTACGATCGGACGTTATAAAGGCGTTATTGTCATAGCTTGGTAGACTCACCATGCCCAAGACACCACCATTTTTTGGGTCAAGAGCTATGGCCACACCCTTAGTTCGGTCGGCTTTTTTTAAGCCCGTCGTTAGGGCATCGCTCATGACTTGCTGAAGGTCTTTATCGAGATAGAGTCTAAGTTGATTACCAGGGATAGGCGCCTTCGCACCGATCGTCCGCTGAACTTGGCCCTTTGAGTCGACCTCGATCTCTTCTTCACCGACAGTACCTTGAAGGAACCGATCATAGGTGGATTCAAGACCGGTCTTGCCAATGGCCGACTGGGGTAAAATGTCTGGTCGTTTAACCTGTTCGCTTTCGGTCAATTTTCCAACGTAGCCTAATAAATGAGCGAGGCCAGGAATGTTCAGATAAGAACGTACCGGTATGCGAGCGATCGCCACGCCAGACAGATTATTAACAGCGATTTCCCAAAGGAGAGCAGTTTCCTGGGTTAAATTCGTTTCAAGCACAACAGGGTCAATCGAACGTAAGCCCCGCCGATCAATCTTACTGATAATCTCGTCGACTGGGTGACCAGACACTGTCGATACTTTTTTATAGATAACTTCACGATCAGCCTTCGCCGCAGGAAGTTGCGCTGGATAGAGTTCGAGATTATATAGGGGAGCATTTTTAGCAACGACAGAACCGGACCTGTCAACGATCTCTCCGCGTGGCGCTGGTAAGAGTTTTGTCTCTATTCGATTGCCCTCGGCCAGGTTACGAAACGTCTTACCCTCGGTAATTTGCAGGTTTACTAATCGCGTGAGTAATACTACGTAGATAAGAACCTGGATCAACATTGGCCATCGAAAGGACCGGCTGGCTTCCCGTTCACCAGCCGTTGAGACCGTTGCCTCGCCAAGATCACTTGCCGGTTCAACGTTAACCTGAAACTCGGTCTCCGATCGTTCGAACGAACCGATCGGATCACTTGGCTCGAAGAGATTAGGCATGCAGTAATATCTCCTTTCGCGAACCCAAGAGGAGCAGTAGCCAGTAGATAATCAAAGCAAAGATTGTTGTGGTCACCACGGGCGCCAGAATCAGCCAACCCATACCGCTAAAGACGAGAGCAAGTACTACCTCATAGGCGAGACTAACCACACCAAACAACAGCGTAGCTAGCGGAATACTCGGATCCTTAAAGAATGATCGCTGTAAGGCGCTTAAGCTAAGTGCTGAGAGACTAAAGAGGAATAGATGCAGACCAAGAAGAGAGCCCGGCAAGAAATCAAGTAAAAGACCACATAGAACGGCAAAAAACAGCGTCCGCTGGCTTGAAAACTGGAAACAAAAAGGTAAAAGTACTGAAAGTAAGAGATGGGGAGTGCCAACCCCTAGCCAGCGAGGCAAGACTGTCTCAAGGGTGAGCAAGAAGATGGCCAAGATTGAAAGTAAAAAATAGAGCATTTGATCTATTGTTTATGACGAATAAAGACCATCTCCAATCGAGAAAGGTCGACAGGGAAAGTGAGGGTTGCTCGTTTAGTAATATCGCCACTTCTCGCCGTCGCTTCTATAAGCGTACCAATTGGGATACCACTTGGTAGACTGCCACCTAAACCGCTAGTCACCACTGTCTCGCCTGGAGAAGTCGGTTGATCGATTAGCAAGTCAGTGATGATTAAACCACCAATACCTCCACGTAACTGTCCGTGAGCCCGCGAATCTTGAGTAATCACCGGGATCATAGAACGAGGGTGAGTAACCAAACGTACAGTGGACTGATTTATCTCGACTGATTTGATGACTCCCACAAGATAACCATGAGCAATTACCGCCGAATCACTCACTACCCCCTCTTTACTACCTTTATTGATAATCAAATCCTTGATGATGCCCGTATTGGTCTGACCGAGCAGTTGGGCAGGGATATAATCTGTCTTTGATTCCTTGGAGAATTTCAGTTCATCTCGTAAAATCGCATTTTCATGTTCAACTTCTCGTAAGCGACTGATCTCCGCCTCAAGCTCATGATTCCGCTTATTAAGTCCGGCATTCTCTCTGGCCAAATCTCGAAGACTTAGAATAATGTTAAAAAATGAGACACTCTTACGAATCGCCGTCCCTTCAGCGGCCATAACTGGTTCAATCACTACGGCAATTAAATTGGAAAAATTAGGAGATCCACCAAATCGATTGGTCATCAGTAGGACGAGGGCAAAACCGATAGCAAATAAATAACTTCGATACATCACCATCATTCCTTAGTTAGCGTATTACTTGTGGTGGCACGAGGACTTCTTTGAGCGATTCAAGATCTTCAAGCACAACACCTGTTCCCCGAACAACCGAGGTCAGCGGATCATCGCAAACATAAACAGATGTTTTAGTTGACTCAGCAATTACTTTGTCTAAACCTTTCAATAAAGCACCACCACCGGCTAAGACGATACCCCTCGCCATAATATCGGCGACCAGCTCAGGAGGCGTCTCTTCAATCGTAGCTTTGATTGCATCGACGACCTGTTTAACCGATTTTGTGATTGCTTCACGAATCGCCGCGTCACTTACCAAAATTTCTTTTGGTAAGCCGGTGATCAGATCACGGCCCCGCATTGGCATCTCCAGCTTCTCATGGAGTGGCAAGACCGAACCTATCGCAATCTTGATATCTTCAGCTGTCCGCTCACCGAGTAGAAGATTATATTCACTTCTGGCAAAATCGATAATATCTTGGTTTAGTTCATCGCCAGCTATCCGCAGACTTCGACTCGCAATAATCCCTCCCAAGGAAATTACGGCGACTTCCGTCGTACCGCCACCGATATCGACGATCATACTACCCGCAGCATCTTGAATTGGCAATCGAGCGCCAATCGCCGCAGCAACTGGTTCTTCGATCAGAAAAACTTCACGAGCCCCCGCATTTAGGGCCGCTTCCTCGACAGCCCGGCGCTCAACTTCAGTCACACCATACGGTATACCGATGACGACTCGAGGATGCGGAAAGAATGAAAACTTATCTTTATGAACCTTTTGGATAAAATACCTTAGCATCTGCTGGGTAACTTCAAAGTCAGAGACTACGCCATCCACTAAAGGACGGATGGCCACAATGTGACTCGGTGTCCGACCAACCATACTGCGTGCCTCGTCACCGATCGCTAAAATCTGCTTGGTCCGTTGATTAATTGCTACGACTGACGGCTCATTGATAATCACCCCTTGGCCACGGACATAGACCAAAGTATTGGCGGTACCCAGATCGATACCGATATCATGTGAAAACAGACCTAAAAAACGACCAATCATTGTGTCCTTAGTCACTTAGGGAGAAATTGTATAAGCTATACTGTACCTGTTAAGAGGCACAAAGTCAAATCAAATTAATGTCTAGCCAATAAGGTCATTATCTCAAGAATTTCGCCTTATTGGCAGTATGTTCGGCTCCGGTCTTAGAGAAGATCGTTTGCCCATCTTTCGTATGGAAGAAGTAGTAGTAATCACTCTTTTCTGGTGATTTGACGGCCTTAAGTGAGGCAAGACTGGCGCTGGCAATCGGCGTCGGTGGTAGTCCTTGGTGAAGATAGCTGTTATAGGGTGAGATTACGTTGCTGTAGTCAGCCACACTTATAGCCTCCCAACTCCCTTTAGCATACTGAACAGTTGGATCTGCTTGTAGAGCCATGCCGATTGCTAACCTGTTCTGATAGAGACCAGCAATAGTTGCTCGTTCTGAATCGTTAGCCGCTTCGCGTTCGACGATACTTGCCAAGATCACATCTTCTTTGGTTAGCTCAAGTGTACTGGTTTTGGTGTTAAAATTATCCCGCATTGTCTTGACAACAGATTGGGCAGTCGCTTCCTTAGCGAAATAGTAAGTATCGGGGAATAGATAGCCTTCGAAATTCTCTACAGGAGCTACAGCAATAATGTCCGACGCTGAGATTCCTAGCTTCTTCTGGATTTCTATTGCAATATCAGTGATCCTCGAACCTTCTTTAATACGGATAACGACGTGGTCCTTCTTGCCCGACGTCAGAATACGGACAATATCGACAATCGACGCTTGCGTCGGGAGTTCATAAACGCCTGGATAAAACATATTTCGTTTACCCATTGCCAAAATATAGACAAATAACGGTCGTTCATTGTCTAGGATTGACTGTTTGATCAGTTTCTGGGCAATCAGTCTTGGTCCTTCACCCTCTTCGATGGTAATGGTGAGGGGCTCTGTGATCGGCAATGGCTGACGGATGGCACGGACATAGCCGAAAACCAAACCCAAGCAGAAAGCGATGACTAAGATGATGAGACTTCGGATGAATAGTCGAAAATAGTTCATAGTTCCTGAGTCAAATACTGTTCAAGTAACAATTGGGCACTTTTTGAGTCTAGTCTGGTTTTAATTTGATCAGCTGACAGACCAAGAGCTAACAACTGCTGTCTGGCCTCCGTACTAGTCAAATATTCATCTTCAAAGACTACCGGTAATCGGGTGGCCGCCACAATTGATTCAACCTGTTTTCTGACCCATCCTGACTGATCGGATTCCGTATGATCATTGTTAAGTGGAAGTCCAATAATAATCTTGGTCACTAATTCTTTTTTACAAATATCGACTATCGACTGGACCAACATGTTTGGTTCAGTCAGAGTGTCATATTCGGTTGCTAGCCCGTGTTTAGCGATCGCTACACCACTTCTCTTAGTGCCCAAATCAAGACCTAAGAGAACGGGTCCTGCACTAGTTTGTTGCAATTGGTCACTCATAGAGTACTTTAACTCGAGTATTCCAGGGTGCAAAAGAAGTATCTTGCCACCACCAAGTAGGAAACTTCTGAACTTCTACGTTTTTGACATTAGGTAACTCGGCGAGGGTTTGCATTATTGTCGTTTTGTTCTTACCGGCTAAGCCTTGTCTCGCTTCCTTGGGGTCTACACGGGTCCCAATCTTAGTTTTTACTTTAGCGTTCAGTATCAACTGACCATTGTCATAATCAGTTTTATCAACTTCTATCACGAACTCGTCATCCTCGCCGAGGATCAACTCTTTGTTGTCAGGTACATTTTTGCGTACGGCGTTATCAACTGCACTATTCATACCCTTCTCATCAAAGACCATAACTTGATTCTTTACTTTAACCTTCAAGTCAAAGTAATCAGTCTCACTCCCTACCGCCTTTGGATTAGTCTCAACGCTTACTACTTCGGTGGCTACGGCTTCGCTGAGCAACTTCATGTCCTTACCTTGCTTAGTCAGTTCTTGTTTCGCCTTGTCTTTCAGATCTCCGACCATGCTCTCTTTGGCAGAGTCGATATCAGTTTGAGTCATGATGCTTATCTGTTTCGTAAATCCGCCGGAAAAATCCTTACTACTCTCACCAAAGATCTTTTCTTTACGCTCTGACGGGATATTTTGAATCGTAAACTTTGTCGGTTTGATATTATAACTATCGCCCGGTTCAAAAGCAATTAGCGTCCCAGTTACTTTCCCCGGTGTCGCGACGAGCTGTCCTTGGCTTAGGGTTGCAGTCGCGCCAGGCACGGTAACTGCCTCGGCAAGATCGTAGACTTTTCCATCAGTCGACGTAAAATCGGTACCGGCGGCAAGCTTGATCGAGTTACTGTCCCAAGCGTTGGAGATGCTAACGCTACCTGTGGATTTACCACCAACATCTTTTTTACCGGTTGCAGTAACGCGCCGCGCATCATCATTTTCTACCACTAGCAGCTGGCCAGTAGCCGAAATTGAATCGTCGTCTGAAGCTCGTTTTTCGCTAGCAATGACAATTGGCACAGTCTTTTCGAACGGTTCAGCCTCGACAATGATCGAGACCGTCGATTGTGGTAGTCCTAGAAATGAACCAGCAACCAATACAGCTAGTACAACAACGACCGCAATCAATTTAAATTTTGTGCCCGTTCTATGCTTTGGTCTATGTTGAGTCTCATGATGGTTGGAGTTTTTCGGTTGTGCTTCTCCAGATTGATCATCATGCTCCGCAGTAATCGGCTGTTTTCGAACACTATCAGCTTTATCTGACTCTTCAGACGTTTGTGTACTATATTGTTTAACAATCGGTTCAGTGTCAGTCGAGCTCTCAACGGCTGGCTCTTTCGTATGACCACTAGACATGTCTACTTCTATAACTTCGTCGCCTTTAGGCATGTCCGGCAAGGCGTGAGCATTGACTGGCCGCTTAGCGTGGACATCTTCGAAAACTGGGATACCGACTTGGGAAGCAATATTCTTGCCAATCCGGTCGGTCATGACTAAAGCGATCTCCTTGCCAAGACTTTGAGCCTCTTTTTTCAGCAATTTAAGGTTAACAATACTGTGTACTAAGGTGGCACTTCGAGGGATCACTAAACCGACCGAATTGGTGTTCGCTTTTTTTAGTTTATCGATAACCGTGGTTATCTCTTCATCAGGTTCAAGGTAAAGAATTTCATCCATAGCTTCTCTCTATTGTACTCGGTTTTAGGCTTTAAGGCTACTGACCACTCGGCTCAAGACACCATCCATTAGCTTTTCTTGACCAACTAGTTCAAGCGCCACATTGGCTAAAGCCATGGGTGTCACATCACGTGGCTCTTTGAGCTCGCCCGTTTTATCGACAATCATGGTGAGGTCTTTCGGCTTCACAAAGTGAATTGAGGGTTTACGAGAGAACGAGAGCGAGCTATCCCACTTCGCGTTGTTCAACGTTTCGTATATATCAGGTAATCCTGAGCCACCACCACACAAGAGTATGCGATTGGGTAACAGCTCAGAGTTAGAGAACTCTTCAAGCGTAAGCTGTAGACCAGCCAGCCAGACAGCTGAATCCGATTTGAGCGCATTGTGAACCGAATCGGCTAACTCTTTTTCTAGATTGCCTTGAGCATAACGAAGCTTTAAGTCTTCAGCTTCTGAGAATGTGATGTTCATGACTTGGGCAATTCTCTTGGTGAAAGCCCGCCCGCCGATCGCAAACATCTTAGTCCCTTCAAGGCCACCAGAACGAACCACTGCGATATCGCTGGTTCCACCGCCGATATCAACAAAAATGGCCGAGAATTCGGACGACTCTTCGGGTCCAATACATCGGGCTACGGCGTAAGGTTCTGCCGCAACCGATAAGAGGTCAAGTTCGAGTTCGTCAGCGATAGTTTGCAAAGCACCCAAATGAACAATCGGCGCGAAGCAGTTGTAAACTCCGACTTGAACCTCACGCCCTTGGAAACCGAGTGGATTGGTTACTTTGTGGCCATCGATCCGGACATCGACGATCGCCGCATTCACCAGTTTTACGTCAAGCTCACTGTGACCACTCTCCCAGGCCAACAGCGTCCGAGCACGGTCAAACGCCCGTCGCTGAACTCGAGAAACGATATCTTTCAATTCAACCATGTCAATTTTCGCTTTAGGGTTAGGCCGAATATAGCGAATATCGGTCGTCGTGCCTTTGACCAGTTCGCCAGCAATCCCAATGATCGCTTGCTGGGGGATGACCCCGGCCATTTCCCCCGCCCGCTCAATTGCGCTTTCGCAATTACGAATTACACCATGGATATCGGTCACGGTCCCACCCTGCATGTCGGATAGCTTCTGCCGTTGACGACCGTAGCCTAAAACATAGCCCTTACCATCGTCCTCAACTTTAAAAACCAGAGCCTTAACAAACTCTGTCCCAATATCGAGCGACAGTGCATACCGAGATTCAATTGACCGGCGTCTAAACAGATCAAAGAGACCCACGTCCCTCCTTATGACAGCCTTATTATAACATAGCCTGTCAGTCGACGAAATCGCGTACACCGATCGGTAAAAGTGCTTGATTGTGATACTAGTTTCAGGTACACTACTGCCAACTCTGGTCTCTCACCAGAGACTGTTCTTTTTTTTTGAGGATGCAATGCTGACACGTATCATCGGTCTAGATATGGAGTATGGTTGCGCCATGATAGGTGAGGAAGATGCAACAAATGCGGTGACGTACCTCATGGGGCTGAGCGACTTCGACAGTGAGTTTCTACCTAACGGCGGACGTTTTTATAGGGACATGGGTCATCCAGAATACGCTACCCCTGAGTGTCTTGATCCATTTGAGGCAACTAGGTATCACTTCGGTTTTGATATCTACCTCAACCGGTTAAGGGCACGCAATCTGAAACAAGGAAGGATTATCTCGGTATTTCGTGACAACATTGACCCAGCAGGAACGTCATTTGGGTGTCATGAGAACTACTTAATGAAACGATCGGTTCAGTGGGCAAAAGAACTAGCACCGACACTCGTGCCCTTCCTCGTCTCAAGGACGATCTTCTGTGGGAGTGGACATGTCGACATGAAGGGCCAGTTCCATCAGTCTCAACGGGCAACGGTACTTGATGAAGTAGAGGCATACCATGCGACAGAAGGGGATCGATCCATTCTGAATAGTCGTGATGAGCATCTCTTGCTCTCTGACATGGCTAGAAAGTACCGGCGTCTACACCTCACGATCGGCGACGCTAACTTTACCCACTGGTCTAATCTGCTAAAGCTTGGTGTGACGAGCATTGTCCTCAGCATGATTGAGGCTGGTATGAACCTGTCCTTCCTCTACCCTGATCAGCCAATTATCGCCATGCAGACCATCAATGCAGACACCAGTCTGAAAAGAAAGGTGCTTTGTAAATCGCGACGAGCCTATACAGCACTTGATATGCAAAGGTACTTCTGTGATAGCGCCGAGCGTTTCATTCGAAGGACAACGCAGACAGCCGAGGTGCCGGGCTGGATGTCGATCATCTGGACCCGTTGGGCCGACGTACTTGATAAGCTAGTGAAGTACAAGGATCAGCCATGGGGCAGTCTATGGTCTATCGACTGGATCCTCAAACGATATTGGCTAGACCTTTATCGTCAGGAATATCCACGCGCGTCAGCCCATGAACTACTTGCGATAGCAATGGACTTCCACACTGTTAATCCGGAAAAGAGTTTAGTTGCTTACATGGCGCAAGAATACGGGTTGCCAGAGCAATGCTTCCGGCAGGAGTCCCTAGCTACTACAATCACCACTCCACCACGATTCCCTAGAGCGATACAGCGTGGCAACGCAGTATCGCGAGGCAAGAAAGGAGGTAGAAGAATCAACTGGGATGGGATCTGGTTAGATCGGGAGCTAGAACAGCCTTTCGATTTTCCCGACATCTTCAGATAGACGTTAGCGTCCGGCATCGGGTAGCGCTATGGAGGAGCCATTCCACTCGGACTGGCTCCTTCTGCTCTTTTTGAGAACTACTTCAAATTCCAAGCGGCGCCGGTCAGTGACGCTTCGGGGAGGACTTGGCGGACGATATCGAGGACCATGGCTTCGTTAATCACTTCGCCTCTAGCTTTTCGGTCGTAGAGCTTTTCATTAAATTTTTTGAAGAAGTCGATATCTTGTTCATAGAGTTTGTACCAGGCTTTACCGAGAACCTGGTAGAAGTCGACAACTTTGGTACTGCTATAAAAAGCGTTAGCATCACGAGGAATCGAGAGGTTGGCTTGTTTAGCTTCGTATTGCGTGTCGGTAAGCTGGATATAGTAGGAACTAAATTTAGGGATCCTGTCTGCGTCGCCCAGTTTTCGCATGACCACATCGGTAATCGCTACCGCCGATCCTTCTTCCCAAGCCGTCGGCTCAACCGTTGCCACTCCGCGTAGGGCGTGAGCCACTTCGTGGAGGATAGTGTTAATGTCATTAAAACTGTTTTTATTGAAGTCTTTAATCCGTATTTCAATCGACAACCCATCTTTACTATTACTGATTACTGTTTCGCCGGCGGCGTTAGGATTAGAAAACGCATCAACAAATGTAATAGTCACGCTATTCAGCAAGTAGCGTGGATATATTTGATCAAATAGTTCATAGGCATCGGTCACGATTTGCTGCACCGATGCCTTCTTGGCTTCTACGTCAACTATACTTGTCGACTTGACCTGAAAAGAAAATAAGGGTGGCCGGTCACGCAACTTCGAGAGTTCGGATGCATTGGCATCGAGCTGAGATTTTTGAGAGTCGACTTGCTTCTTTGCGTCGGCTAAATCTCTAATCTTGGTGTCGAGTTCGGACTTCTTGTCAGCCAGTTGTTTAGACAAATCATTGAGTGCACTTTGTTTGGTAGCAAGCTCTGCTATCTTTTTCGCCAGTTCTTGCTCCTTACGGGCGATATCTGTCTGGAAATCTTGGTTCTCTTCGCTCAGTTGACTATTTTCAACATTTCGAAGCTGGAGTTCATTTTTGGTTCCCGCAATCATGGTGCGAAGCTGCTGACGTTCACTTTGCCACTGGTAACCCAAAATAACGTTCGTTCCAAGTGAGACGATGCACAGGGCAATAAATACTTTAACCAGTGGAGCCGTTGTATCCCCCATTCGGCAAACCTTACTTTTCTTTAGTAAACGAGAGCGCGCCAACTAAGATTAGGTAGATACCGATCGCATAGGACAAAATCTGGGGCACCAAGAGGATGATTACGCCAAAGACGATTGAGAGGACGCTGGTAACCGGGACATTTTTCATGAGACCTCCTAGTGATTAATTATTATTTTGCAAATACGGCTTGGGCTTCGGCAATCACTTGTTTGGCTTCGGCGGCATCACCCCAACCGGTGACTTCGGCTTTTTTATTTTGAAGATCTTTCAAATGCTCAAAGAAATGCTGGAGCTCTTTTGGCAAGTGGGGTGAGAGTTGAGTCATCTCGGTAATATGGTCATATCGGACGTCTTTAGCGGGCACACAGATAATCTTTTCGTCCTGTTCTCCGTCGTCAACTAAGCGAATTAAACCTACCGGTCGAGCCGCGACCAAACAGCCAGGAAAGACGCTGTGGTCAAGCATCACAAAGGCGTCAAGATGATCACCATCTTCACTACGAGTCTCAGGAATAAAGCCATAATCATAGGGATGAGCCATGGCTGTAAATTGAACACGATCGAGCTTGATGACGTGAAGTTCTTCATCGTACTCATATTTATTCTTGCTCCCTGCCGGAACTTCGATCACCACATTGACAACTTCCGGCGATTGATCACCGATAGGTAGCTCAGCAATACTCATAAACACCTCATGATTTGTCGATTATTGACCTAATGATAATCGATAGACGAACCTATTGCAAGACAAACGAACTGCTGTTGTAGAAACATGTCGTTAATGTATAATGTAAGTATCAATATTGCTGGCATCGCCAATATTTACTCGATTATTCGCGCGTACACGTAATAAGCGATCAGAGAGGGGGTGATAGCTATGCAAAAAATGAGTGGCCTTGATATGGTCGGCTTCATCCTCTTGGTTGTCGGTGGTGTTAACTGGGGACTTGTTGGATTTTTTGACTACAACCTCGTCGACATGATCTTTGGTGTCGGTTCAACAATTACCCGAGTTGTCTATTCTCTAGTCGGTCTCTCTGCTCTCTGGATGCTTTACATGTCATCCAAAATGGGCAAATCATGATTATTCTCGTTCGGAGACAAAAAATGACTGTGTTAATACAGTCATTTTTTGTTAATGCGACAGGAGGGCGATTAATAGACTAGCATCTGCGTCGGATCGACTGTCCGACTGATTTGTTGATAGAATCGCCAGACAACTTCAGCATCGTCGAGTGCACGATGACGGGATGGGCAGTCGATATTGAAACGCCGAATAATCTGATCGAGGCCGTGGCGTGCATATCCAGGAAATAAGCGACGAGACAATTTTACTGTACAAAGCTGGGGCGCTACAAAACTTAATCCTTGGCGCCGGTATTCGTGGCGGATAAACGAATAGTCAAACGCCGCATTGTGGGCCACAAATATACCCTGATCAAGCAATAACCGAACTTCAGGCAATATGTCCGCAAACGTCGGTGCATTTTTAATCATGGCGTTTGTGATGCCTGTATGATGGGTGATGAACGACGGGACCCGCCCCTCTGGATTAACGAGCTGGCTGTACCGTTTCACTACCTCCCCATCCTCCACCTGAATCACCCCAATCTCAATCACTCGGCTAGCTTGCGCTGAAAGGCCAGTGGTTTCTACGTCAATTATGTTCAGTCGAGTCATGGAGCTAGTATAACAGACTCTTAAGAGCATACGAATTCAGTTTGTGTATTCCAAAAAAATCGTGCTAGATTTGATCAAGCAACATCGAAGCTGTCGATATTGTCGACTGCTACGAGACGAATCAAATACTAATCCTCAGTATTAAAGCGTCAAGGTAGAAACAATTGGAGCACGAATCGTCGATTCGTGCTCCAGATACACCGCTAGCTGTTTATTTATTCGATTCTCTCCGATCTAACTTCTTCGATGTAACTCCAAAAACGTCTAGACAACGTCACAACACTTGTACGGGTGGTGTCAAAAATTAAGAGACGTTTGTTAAGTACATGGGCTTGGATTTGTGCCACAGTCCTTTCTAGCATCAATTCTAGTCTAATGAACTTCAGATCAAACTGTCGATCAGGTCGACTATCCCGGTCCTTCATCCGTCGCATTTTGATTTGTTTCGGGCCTGCAGTAAACAGAACGAAAGATCGCAGCTGTGCTCTGTCACGAGGACTAATTGGTCGAACACCAAAGCTTTCACCGCTCATATCGAAGTAGCAAAAGTGCCCATCACCGATTCGAACAGTCTCTGGATCATCACTGTCTAGACGATACAAGTGGTCAATCATGCGAGATCGCAACAACCGACGTGTGTCCTCGGGAATGGCTCGTAACTCAGCGACTGAGCTAACCCCAGCCATCTGACACATTAGCGACGATCCCTCTACTTTTATTACCTTGTTATCAGACGCTAGAGCGACAGTTGCGCTCAGAATCGAGCTCTTACCAACACCCGGCACCCCACCAACATAAATGTACATCCATCTATCCCCCTTGCTTCATCGATTTTGATACCACTGACTGAACTGGTATTCAGCATCACCCCATATATCTAGAATACAGGTTGGATCATCGAGGCGGAGTTGACCCATCGTTTTATTCTCTAGATTAATGGGGTGATGAGGAATAAATAGCTCATCAATAAAGCTTAAATTGATTGGCACATATGTGGCAACAACTTCGCCTTCACACTGTGCGTTGAAAGTTACTGGGTTGCTACCAGGTTCACAATAAGATAAGCTATTTGTCAACCAAGCTCTCTTATTTTCAATATCATCTAAAAGAGTAAAGAACCGCACTTGCCCTATTTTTTCAGCTGTGGTCCGAACAAACGGTCCTGGGAAACCGCCTAAGGCCTCTACGAAGAAACCCGAATCCATTTTGATGACTGGCTTATTCAGCATATCAGCACCATAGCGAGCGGCAAAGGCTGCAATTTCGGCCGTTGTATCAGCTTGAATCTCCGGAAGCCAAGGGTTTTCTATTACCAGCCCAACCCCCTTAAGTCGCATCGATTCGAAAATACGTGATAAACTATCTTTCTTTCGCTGATTGCCAGTTAGCAATGTAATCGTGGCCATAAAATCCTTATTAGTTAATAATGAGTTGGAATCGTTTTGGCCATAGGATAAAGATACTGTTTTTTATCTGGAATACCAAGGTCTCTATAGACACGTCGCCGCTCCCAACACGGTGGACAATCACCGCAAGCGATGATATTGTCCTTAACACAAGTCCGTGTATGCTCAAGCGGAATTGCATGTTTCTCGCAGTAGGAAACGTAAACATCCTTATCATAATAGTTATCGAATGCCGTTTCGATAGGCAAAGAAATAAATTGCCACTCATAATCATTCAGGCAAGTACATATGGTCAGATTAGTCAGGCGTGTCCATGTCTGCGAACAGTGGAATGAGCCATCGCTGCTGACATGTGAAGCAAATAGGGTTTTGATGGTTTTACCGTTACGGCTTAGGGTATAGCCATATTCGGCTCCGGTCAGAAATATTATTGAATTACGGGCTGGATAAGAAATGTTATTAGAGGTTAAACCAGCCTTAAGCTCCTTCTTATAGGCTTTTGGTGGCGTTATAATCTCAATCTCTTTAACTTGATGATAGAGTTTGGGATAGCGTGCAGAGAAAAAAGCATCGAAATAATCAACCGCTTCTTTTTCGTAAACGTAACAAGATTGACCACGTTTGATGAAAAACGGATAAACTTCTAGTTTATACTCCTCGAGCAGCATTGCGATATTTGCTGTAGAGTCCAATCCACCAGACATACAAGCAACAACCGATTCACCCGGCTTAGGCATTTTTACGATATAGCCTCGGCGCTTCAGTAGGTAGTCATCAATGAGATTAAGTAGTTCTGGGTTTTCACTGTCTTTTTCTGAAAATTTCGGTCCGCTATATAGGTGAAAATAATCTTGTTTCATTATATGTTGATCCTGTCTTTGTTTACTTCAGTTATAAGGTTTTTCGCCTTCAATAACGACTCTTGATAAATATGTGCATCGGCGATCAGACCATCCAAAAAACCAGTACGTACAGGTTTATTTAGATTCAGCCTATCTGCTACAAATGCAGACATCATTGCCATAGCTACCAAGTTGCCATTTGCTTTTTGGAAAGCATCTATTGACCGAGCATAGAAAGTCGTATCAAGTCTATATTCGCTATCACATTCTACCAACCTAAATTGAACAGTTACAATACAGGGCAGATAGTCATCCCATGGATTCTTGAGCACGGCTCGATAATCCTCATAGGTCGGAAATACAATCGCCGCCTTTTTACTTTCTGGAATAAGATTGAGGCGACTGATGACGAAATCTAGAAGATGGCCTTCTCGAATTCGCTCATAGTAACTTTTTGCACCTGGACTAAAACTGGGAACAACATCGATATCATACATTTTCGGTTCAGAAAAGGTCAGCTTAATTATTGCCTCAATACTGGCTTTGTCCGCATATCTCTCTATATTTTCATCTGGAAGGTCAATGGATTGTGCTTTTACTCGGACATTCTGAAGCGCCAGTCGCTGGCGTGACTCATCATAGCTTTCAGTTCCAAAATTCACTATCGCATCAACAAGGCTAATCCAAGTTTTACCGATCTTGTCGCCATAGACGTGCGTACCAAACTCATTATCATTTTTGATCATATGAAGTCCGCCCATCATTAAGAAATTCCTTCCAATTATCAACTAACATGAACTGTTGTCAATAAATAACAGCAGTTAGCTCCAACGATTAATGAATACCTTTATGTGTCGTTACACATTAACAGCAATAATATTCAGATAGTAACTTATTTGTTTTACATTGTTGACAATTGTGTATCTCTAATTTACACTCACTCCAAGTAGTTTGTTTATAAAGATTAACAGCATTGGAGTATTTATTGATGCAAGAGGAACAATTAGTATCTAAGCTTTCTCATTTTGGTCTGTCACGGAAAGAGGCCATTACCTATATTTCATTGCTTAGTTTCGGGACAGCAACTGCTCGTGAGATTTCCCGTTCATCTGGATTAAATCGGTCAACTGTTTATGTGTTACTTGAAATGCTCGTAAACAAAGGTTTAGCCAGTACTTCACAGGAAGAAAAGAAAAGGTTCTACACTTGTAGCCCACCTGATAGGCTTATCCAAACTCTTGAGGACGAAGCAAAGCGAGCCACAGAAAATCTTGGTGATGCCAGAATCATCTTACCAGACTTAAAATCAATTTACGTCGGAGTTGGACCAAAGCCAAAAGTAACTTTCTATGAGGGAGAGAAAGGTATTGAGAGCGTATATGAGGACACATTGACATCAACTGAAACTATTCGTGCCTATGCCTCAATCGAAAATATGCATTCTGCCCTGCCAAATTACTTTCCCCATTACTATGCGCGAAGAGCAGCAAAGGGAATAATGATTCGATCCATTCATCCTGATACACCTGAAGCATGGGAACGGACAAAACACAACGAAGAAGAGTCTCGTGATTCGGCTTTGGTTCCAAAAGAAGATTTTGATTTCTCACCGGAGATCAACATATACGATAATAAAATCGTACTCATGTCACTTCGAGAAAAATTCGGCCTAATCATTGAGAGTGAAGAGATAGCGACTGCCATGAAAAAGATTTTCGAGCTCTCATGGATAGAAGCAAAGCGACTTGACGCGATTACAAGGGAACAAAAGCGAGAACACAATGAGTAAACACGATATTGGCAACACACCATTAAAAAAATTGAGTGGTGCTAAGTTTGATCATTTTAAAGCTTACATTAAAGATGAAAGTGTAAATCCTTACGGTACCATTAAGGATAGGCGTAACAAATTCGTAGCCGAAGAAGCCCTCCGTCTCGGTGTAGATAAGTTAGCCATGATAACTGCAGGCAATAACGGCTACAGTTTAGCAAAAATCACTGGAGATAAGATCAAAGTCACGACAATTATTGACAAGACCCTTTCGGAAGATATCAAGAAGCAACTCAATGAGACTGCCTACCAGGTGATAGAAGTTAATCTCCAGCATAAGATTTTACGTCCTGAGGAATTAATCACAATTGTTCGGGAGAAAGACGATGAGGTTATATGGGACGTGACTAATGGGTATGAAGAGAGTTACATATCTATCGTTGGGGAGTTAAGAGACTGCAACCCAGACTACATTGTTGTACCGATAGGGTCTGGAGGTGTATATGTCGGCATAATTGAAGGCTTGAACCGTTATCGCCTACCAACAAAGGTAATTGGCATAGGTACACAAAATACGACCAGTAGCTTTGCAGGCAAACTTCACACACCATGGACACCATATACCAAAATTATGACTAAATTCGACGCGATCGGCCATAAAATTTACCGATTGACAGAAGCTGAGATTAAAGCGACTTGGCAACAATACCAACATGTTGCAAAAACTGAACCATCATCAGCGATTATTTTCGATATTATGAACAAGTATAAATTCAAGTCAGATGATACGGTGGTATTTTTGAACACCGGTCGGAGCATATCGACCTAACGGTCGAGCATGATAGACTCTATAGATCTAGAATGTACAATTTGGTAGCCCCAAGGGGAGTCGAACCCCTGTTACCACATTGAAAGCGTGGTGTCCTAACCGTTAGACGATGGGGCCTTACGAATTATTAATTTATTCTGAATAATGAATAAACATGCGCAGAATTATACATTATTCATTTTTAGTTATTAATTTGTAAATGGAGGGCCAGCTGGGATTCGAACCCAGGACAGTCTCCTTAAGAGGGAGATGCTCTACCACTGAGCTACTGGCCCGTGACAAGTTTTAAGTTGTCAGTTTTCAGATGCCAGAGTTTTTACTAATGCCAATTTATCATCTCTGCGTAAAGCTTTAATTTCAATCTCTCGCTTCAAAGCTTTCGATTTGCTCTTACAGTCCTCATGCCAAACTAATTTTACTGGCTTTCTCGAAGAAGTATACCGGGCACCATTGCCAGAGTTGTGCAGTTTCACGCGCTTATCGATATTGTTGGTAATACCGGTATATAACGTTCCGTCGATGCACTGGACAATATAGACATACCAGTTGCCCAATAAAAACTCCTCAGGTATTGAATCACGAAGTGATTGGCGCGCTCGGAGGGATTTGAACCCCCGACTTCCACGTCCGAAGCGTGGCGCTCTATCCACTGAGCTACGAGCGCAGATTCTATCAGATTTAGCCGATCGCTTACAGGTCATATTGAACCATATTTCGGAGAAATTTTCAAGACTATTATTCAGCTTGATGGGTAAAGAAGTACTCTCTTGCCCTGACAATATCGACTTCAATCTGTTGGATAAGCGCGGTGGTGCTGGGGAATTTTTCGTTCTCTCGAATTTTTTTTAGTAACTGAACAGCAATTTTCTGGCCGTAAAGGTCTCGGCTAAAGTCTAAGATGTGGGTTTCGACCCGCCACACCGGGTCATCGAAAGTGATCGCTTTACCAATAAATGTCACACTTGGTAGCCATTGACCTTCTATTTCGGTTTCCGATATGTATATTCCATCTTCAAGATTATTTTGGTCGGCCGACATATTAAGCGTTGGGAAACTGATACGTTTGCCTCGTTTTTCGCCACCTTCAACGATCGCTTCAATGCGGGTCATGTTTGTATTGTTCACGGAGTTACCGTCACGCTTGGCGAAGGGCTTGGATTGAGGAATTGGCTGAAACTTGGGCTACTGATATCTATTACCGTCGTATCTATAGTTGGACTAGCAGTAGGGATCGTGTCGCTCCGTGGATAATTGAGAACACTGTTGCCACCAATAACAATCCCGACAACAATGAGTACTGCGATGACGAAGCCAACAATTTTACCCATAGTACCCACCTTAGGGTTAGATTTTTATTTTGGGGTGGCTGAGGAGGATCGAACTCCCGACCCACAGGACCACAACCTGTTGCTCTACCACTGAGCTACAGCCACCATATTACGAATGAATAGTTGCTGAACATGAATAATTATTAATTATTCATTTTTTATTATTAATTGATGCTGGCGCCCTTGACGCACTTTCATTCGAACACCTTCTCGGTTGGCTCGACCAGTT
>CAYGGE010000002.1:0-150361 GCA_964349485.1 uncultured Candidatus Saccharibacteria bacterium | reverse complement strand
GCGCCAGAATAGGTAAGATTATTGAAATAGCTAGAACAATTTGATATTCTAGAGTAGTCGTTAAGGAGGGTACGTGGAGCCAACTTTTTTTGATCCTGCTTCAGAAAATCGTTCGGGACGAAAATTTGCCCAAATCATATCTCGCCTCAAAGAGCCAAAAGTCTACGGCTCTCTTTTTGTGATCGTGTTAGTGATCGCGGTTTTCACCAGTATTGCATATCGTTACACTGTGGCGAGCAAAAAAAATGGTTCAGCCGATCAGCCAGTCAAAAAAGCTGGGCTAAGTCTCTTCAATCCGATCACCAGCAAAATCGACAGGAAAAAACGCTATACTTCATCGCTTGATGGTGTTCAATATGACGATGAGGCTGCTGCCAATCGTCATGCTTTAGGAGTCATAATCGAAAACCATACTGATGCCCGTCCACAATCGGGGCTAGCTGACGCCGCTGTGGTCTACGAAGCGATCGCTGAAGGTGGTATCACCCGATTCCTGGCCATCTTTGGTCCAAAGTACCCCTCAAGAGTCGGGCCAATTCGTTCAGCTCGGACCTATTATCTTGACTGGTGTCTCGAATACGACTGCTTCTTCGCCCATGTTGGTGGCAACATAGACGCCCTCGATCTTATCCCGAAAATAGGCATCAAGGACCTCGATCAGTTCCGTTACGGAACAGGTGCCTACGGCAAAACTTATTATCGCGTCCCACGTACCAATATCGCCACCGAGCACACAATGTTCGGTGACCCTAGTAAACTTTATGGTCTGGCCAAAAATAATGGCTGGGACCAAACTGGTGGTCATCCGAACGTATCATTTAAAGATGATATCGAAAAATCGGCCCGTCCGACTAGCCAAATTGTTAACATTGAGATCTCTAATCCCCAATTCAACACAAGTTGGTCATATGATCCTGTAATCAATAGCTATGCCAGGACAATGGGTGGTTTGGCTCATAAGGACGGTACAACCGGTAACCAGATCAAGAGCAAGACTTTAATTGTCCAGGAGATGAATTCACGAGCCACAACAACCCGGATTAACGAATTGGGTTTTATTATGGATACAGTAGGCAGTGGTAAGGCTAAAATCTTCTCCGATGGCAAACGTATCGATGGAAGTTGGAAGAAAACCTCTCAAACGGCAAGAACAATCTTCAGCGATGAAAACGGTGACGAAATTCGCTACAATCCTGGTCAACGATGGATTACCGTCGTTTCGCCTGATACTGCCGTCGTGACTACTCAACCGACGCCACAAGCGCAATAGAACTCCAATACTTGATTCAAGTTATAACCCTCGCAATCAGTGGGTAGGTATTTTTTGTTCTCGTAGTCCTTGATTCCGGACGGAATTAATGTTACAGTCCTGCCAACGTTCCTTAGGAGCTGGCTGTCAATTGGCAGAAGGAGACCGAAATGCGCGTATGGTTAGCATTAGTTATGCTGGTAAGTGTAGGTGGTGGGGCACAGCCTGCGCCACTCGGCTCGTTTCAAATCAGCCATGGCGAGGATGCAGTCATATGTTCTGCCATCTCACCCGACGAAACTCTGTTGGCCACGGCTGGGTCCGACAAGATTGCCAACATTGTGGGTTCAGTCGATGGCAAGGTAAGACTGGCTCTTAGCCATCCTGCGATGGTCACTAGCGTCGCCTTTTCGGCCGATAGTAAACGTCTAGCGACAGGTTGTGCAGACGCTACCATCAGACTGTGGGACGTGGCCAGTGGCACACAGACCTGTGAGCTGTCGACGCATAAAAAAGCCGTCAATTCGGTGGCCTTCAATGCTGACGGAAGTCTCCTAGTTAGTGGCGGAGCCGACTGTTCAGTCCGTCTTTGGGACCTCCAAAAAGGAACTCTCAAGGTACTGTCTGGGAGCCTCGCGGAGATTACATCGGTCGCGTTCACTGCCGATGGTCAATCGGTAATGAGCGGTGGCCTTGACGGCCGGATTCGTTTCTGGACACTAGACGGGAAAAACCACGGAGCCGTAATCGCCGATTCAAGTGGCGTAAGAGCTGTCTCTCGGTCTGCCGACGGTAAGCTCTTTGGGAGTGTAGGCATGGACGGCGGATGCCGTGTATGGGATGTGGAAAACGGTGTCCCGCAATCGGTCGTCAGGCACGCCGGAAACCTGTCGTGCATCAGCTTTGCACCCAACGGCATAATCGTAGCGTTTGGTTGTAGCGATCACCAGCACATCGCAGTCACTCTTGCCTTAAGTGGTGAGTTGTTGATTGCTCTGAAACTTAATGATTTGAAAGTGCCGATCATTGGTCTGCACTTTCTAAATCGATCTAGTGAACTGATGTTCGTGACTGGCGGTGGTCATGTGGCTCGCATACCCACCAAACCGCCAAAGACATCGGCTAAGGCAGACACCACTTGACGCAATAGGGGAAAGGGGGAAAGGGAGAAAGAGAAGGGCGCTCGGACAGCAGTTCGGTCGCCCTTTTCCATTACAAAAAGAAGAGTCCGCCGAAACGGACTCTTCTTTTTTTATTGCTTCAATTACTGAATGCTATTAGCGACGGCCTTGACATGTCTTACGTAGGCCATGGAATGGTTATAGTTGTGAATTGCTCCATCAACGTTACCTTGGTCGATACCTCCTCGTTTTAGGAGCTTACCGGCCGCCACAAGGGCGTCCTTGGCATTACACATGTCTGTTTTACCGTCACCATCACCATCGGCCGCATAGGCACGAAAGGTATTAGGATTAAACTGCATGGGACCGTTCCCACCTAAACCACCGTAACAGCCATAGGCAGTTTTACCCGATTCTACCTGCCAGATAGCCGCTAGCTCTTTCCATTGATCAGGGATGCCGGCTTTGGCGGCAGCTTCCTGAGCCATGCGGTGGGCAATGTCAGCAGTCAGACCTCGGACAATCGCTCCTGATTGCGAATATTGACGATTAACCAGAGCTCGCAATCGAGCTTCTTCTTGTTCTTGGGCAAGCGACTTACCCGGTTTGATCTCCACTTTAGATTCTTCGATAGCAAGGAGAGAGTAGTTTTGACTATCGAGATGAAGCGTTGATTCAAAAACCTCATTGGTTTCCGATTTGGTCAACTCATTAGCATCGGCCGCATAAAGCGGGATAATTGAGATGACCGTCATGACAATTGCTGTAACAGTCGAAACGAGTCGATTTGCTAAAGCAGTGTTCCGCTTCCGTTTCACTAAGATCTGTTCGGCATACGCGTCTGCTTGAGCCTTAATGAAGGCAAAAGCCGATACGAACCGTTTGACCTCGGTCTTACGGGTTTGGTTCATCTAACCGCGCCTTCCTTAAGGAGGCGTAGATCTTTCCGCCTGGTACGGCAGGCTTTACCAGCTAACGGTTCTTGGGTAATTGAGGCTCACAGAACAGATTAGCAGGGACGGCCAACAGGTTGCACCTTTTGGAAAGACATAAGACTATACCATATTTGACCCATTTTGTCAAGGTAACTATACCTTATGACAGTCAATGGGTTCGATTACTTTTAAGGTACAATTTGGCTACTTGGCAAACAAAAAAGAGGTTCCATAGTTACTTAACAAACCTCTATCATGCTAATTAGCATAATAAGGATCGATGACGATGTCAAGCTCATCTGGTATACTGGCTGATATGAGCACCGATACCCTCAATATGCCATCAGAACAAAGGGACGAAAGTTGGTTGATGGACCGGCTGAATACTATTTGGTTAAGCTATTTTCCAGATATTACTCGTACCAATACGGTTCAGGCGGTATTTGGCCAACAGTCCAAGACCCGACTTGGCTCGATTGGCATGCAAGGTTGGCGGAAGACTGGCAAAGACCAGGTCTACAAGATGGCCAGACATATTAATGAAGATACAACGGTCATCAAACTGACTGGCTACTTCAAAAATCCGGAGATCCCGGGATACGTTATCGACGTCACCATCGCCCATGAAATCATTCATTACGCCCACGGTTTTCACTCGCCACTACCCCAACTCTACCCTCATCCCCACCAAGGGGGGATTGTAGACAAGGAATTGAAACGTCGCGGGCTAGGAGATATGCTCAAGCTACAAAAAGCCTGGCTAAAAACCCATTGGGCAACCTATATACCCGTAAGGAAACCAAGGAGGCGACATGTCAAACGACTGTCTCTTTTGCAACTTATTAGCGGACGGTAAATTTAATCTACTATATGAAGATACATTAGCCGTGGCATTTGTCGATGTCGAACCAAAAGCTCCGGTACACATTATCATTATCCCAAGGCAGCATATCGCATCGGTCAATGAGGTTGAAGAGACCGACGAAGCAGTACTCGGTCATCTTTTTTCGGTGGCTAAAACAATTGCGCAACAGAAAAATGTTAACAACTCTGGCTACCGTTTATCGGTCAACACTGAATCTGACGCGGGTCAAACTGTACATCATCTCCATATACACTTATTAGCTGGGGGAAAGCTAGGCCACATGAACTCAGAATAGGGACCATTTCTTGATTTTTTAATCATTACCGGGTATAATAAATACATACTAAATCCGAAGGGAAGGTGATTTTTTAGTTATGGTTTATCAACCAAGTACTGAACGCGCCCCACGCGAACGCAAAGAAGGCTTTGAGTCTATTCTTCGCCGTTTTTTCCGTGATGTCCAACAGAGCGGAATTCTTTCCGAAGCCAAAAAGCGTCGTTTCTTTTCTAAGGATATCTCTCGCAAAGCCAAACGGGTCATTGCCATCCGCAAAGCCGCCCGCAAACGAGTCAAGCGCGGCTACTAAACACTTAGAGCAAACATGACACTCCTTGTAACCATCGATCAGGATCTCCTACGAGCGGCTAAGAACAACGAGCCTTCAGTTAGGGATACTTTACGCGGACTTAAATCAGCCATCAAAAACAGTGAGATCGCCAAGGGTCATGTGCTATCTGACGAAGAGATTATCGATGTCCTAGCCAAGGAAGTAAAACAGCGCAACGAATCGATCGCTGCGTTCACGACCGGCGGACGACCAGAGCTAGCCGAAAAAGAACAGGCAGAAATTGATATCTTAAAAAAATATCTGCCCGAACAGATGGATGAGGACGAAGTTAGAGCCTTAGTTGATCAGACAATTGCTGAAGTTGGAGCGACAACTATACAAGAAATGGGCAAAGTGATGGGTGCATTGACGTCGAAGCTTAAAGGCAAAGCCGATATGGGCCTGGTCAGTCGACTGGTTGCAGAAAAATTACAGTAAAGAGAATGTCATCTCGAGCTATGCCGAGAGATCTCTAATCGTTTCCATGTCTGAGATTTCTCCACCGAAGCGCTATCGCTTCCGAGTCGAAATGACAATAAGCGTATGCTAAACATTCACTATACAAACAACACAAAAACCGCCCTCAAAGAAGAGGCGTTTTTTGAGACTATCCGACTTAGCTTGAAAAAACATGGGATTACCGATAATGTAGATGTTGAGCTACAAATAGTTGGTCAGGTGGTCAGCCGTAAGCTCAACAAACGATACCGCACCAAAGACTATGCAACAGATGTTCTGAGTTTTCCGATATGGCCGAATCTATCGACTATTAAAGAAAAACAAGGACAGAGCCAGCCGGTCTTGTTGGGAAGCATTGTCATTTGTTTACCGGTTGCCCTACGTGACGCCAAAAGAGACGATAAGGAACCGATCAATCATCTTCAATTCCTTATCGACCATAGTGTTCAGCACCTGCTCGGGGTTCATCATGAAGGAGACGAGTAACGTAGTTATCTTGTTTTCTGGTTGTCTAGTTCAGATACTACCCTAGAAAACTAGGGAACCAGAAAACCAGACAACTGATTATAGCCGGAGGGGTAATGGCCAATCGATCGATCATTGTTGGACTTGATGTTGGAACGACCAAGGTGGCCGTCTGTGTTGGGCAACTTCAAGAAGATATGCTCAATATTATTGGCTACGGGATCGCTCCCAATGCTGGGTTTCGTAAAGGGGTCGTCGCCGATCTAGAAGAGACTATAAGCGCCATCTCGGCCGCGCTTGAAGAAGCCGAACGAACCAGCGGGGTTCCCATTCATCAGGCCTATGTCAGCATCAACGGGACGCATATTATCTCGACACTCTCCAAAGGCGTAATCGCCGTCAGCCGGGCCGACGGTGAGATCAGCCAAGCCGATACTGAACGGGCCCTTGAAGCCGCCCGAGCTGTCGCTCTACCGCCAAACCGTGAGCTGATCCACGTTATCCCCAGAAAATATGTGATTGACAGTCAAGAAGGTGTATCCGACCCAGTGGGTATGAGTGGCATTCGACTAGAGGTAGAGACCTTAGTCATCGGCGGTGCCAGCTCTGCGATAAAGAACCTCTCCAAATGCGCCTATCAAGCTGGGTTAGAAGTTAAAGACATGATCTTCTCACCTCTAGCTACTGCTAAAGGGCTCCTCTCAAAAAAACAGAAGGAACATGGCGTTATCCTCATCGATATCGGTGCCGGAACCACAACCTATATTGTTTACGAAGAAGGTGAAGTCAGTCGAACCAATGTCCTCCCGGTCGGTTCATCGAGCATTACCAATGATATCGCTATCGGCTTGCGTACTAACCTTGAACTAGCCGAGAAAATAAAAATCATTCATGGTATCGCTAGTCCCGATAAGATACGGGACTCTGAAAAAGTTGACCTCTCAGAACTCGACGATAAAGAGAATCAACGCGTACCGAAGAAGTTTATTGCCGAAATCATTGAGGCTCGTCTAAACGAGATCTTCACAATGATTAAAGATGATCTTAAAGGTTTGGACAGTGAAGGTAGGCTCCCCGCGGGAGTAGTTCTTACGGGTGGTGGAAGTAAGCTCGAAGGTATGGTTGATTACGTCAAAGAAAGACTCAAACTACCCGTTCAAATCGGCAATCCGCTACTTGAGATTTCTGGCTTGGTTGACAAACTCGATGACCCAAGCTACGCTACTTGTATTGGTCTTATGATTTGGGGTATATTCGAAACAGCAGAAACTACGCCAACAACTTCGAAAGTCGACATGAAGCAGTTTGGATCAGTTGTCGATAAGGCTAAGGGTTTCTTCAAACAATTTATGCCCTAATGACTACACTTGACCTATAGATTCTAAATTGGTAAGAAGGAGGGGACCCTTATACCAAGCTTCGGTATGGTATACGGCTAAAGGAGTCCCTATGCCCATGTCTGAACTCGACACATTTGCTTCGATCAAAGTAGTTGGGGTTGGTGGATCGGGCGGCAATGCCGTCATGCGGATGATCCAAGCCAAGCTACGTGGGATTGAATTTATTGCCGTCAATACCGACGCGCAAGCCCTTTCGCATAATGAAGCTCCCATCAAGATTCAGATCGGCAAGGATGGAACCCGTGGTCTCGGAGCGGGTGCCGATCCAGAAGTCGGTCGCAAGGCCGCTGAAGAAAATAAAGAAGAGATTTACGAGGCCTTAAAGGGCTCCGATATGGTCTTCGTCACCTGCGGGATGGGCGGCGGTACCGGTACCGGTGCGGCGCCTTTGGTTGCTCAGATTGCTAAAGAGCTTGGCGCCCTAACTGTCGGCGTCGTAACGAAGCCATTTACGTTTGAGGGCATCCGCCGCAAGAAGATCGCCGATCTTGGGATCGAAGAACTCAAAGACAAGGTCGACACTTTAATAACCATCCCGAACGACCGGTTACTTCAAGTTATAGATAAGAAAACAACGTTGTCCGATGCCTTCGGGATTGTGGACGACGTCCTGCGCCAAGGCGTTCAAGGTATTGCCGATTTGATAACTCTGCACGGATTAATTAACGTCGACTTTGCCGATGTCCGTACGATCATGACCGACGCTGGTTCAGCTCTCATGGGTATAGGCCGGGGTTCTGGTGACAACCGAGCTATCGAAGCTGCCCGAGCGGCCATTGACTCCCCACTCCTTGAATTGTCAATTGAAGGGGCAAAGGGTATCTTGTTCAACATTACTGGCGGTCCTGACCTCGGCATGTACGAGATTGACGAAGCGGCTAAGGTTATTACCGAAGCAGCCGACCCCGATGCCAATATTATCTTCGGTTCGATTATCGACGAAGCCATGGCCGGCGAGGTCAAGATTACGGTTATCGCCACCGGGTTCGATTACGAGGATCACAGTCCTAAGAAAAGACAGTCCAGTGAGCCGGCTCGAAACGATCAGCCACAACAACAAAACAGCAACTTCGGTTTTGGCTTCAACAGTGCCTCACCCGAACCGGAGGATGACGGTCAAAGCGAAGATGAATTAGACGTCCCAGCCTTCATCCGACGTAAGTTGAAATAGCGGTCTCGACAAGAACAACAAAAAAATACGTCCTTCACAGGGCGTATTTTTTTTGTGGTCTGAATAATTATTGACCACAACATGTATCACAGACTATTGACCGTTAGAGTGCATAATATTATCGATCGATTTAGGACCAGTTATCAACACCAAGACCCTAACCATATAATTATTTTTGACCATCATTTTTTTGGCTGTCATATGGTTGAGCTACACTAATCTTACCTCGATGCCCAAGTGACTTGACGGGCCGAGTCAAGCAATGCATTGGCTCGAACAATCATATGCACTGTGGATATTTATGTTTTTTTCGTTAGTGCTCTACTCTGCTAAATATTTACCTGCTCCATTGTCAGCCATACTAGTGGTTGTGGTACAGTAAGTATGCGAACAACTATGGATGTCCAATTCGCACGAGTTCATCCGACAAGGATGGGGCGGGTGATAAGAGACGTAACTTACACTTAAAACCTATTGCAGAAGGAGGGAACATGCATTGTCCGAACTGCAAGGGCGAATCACAAGTCATCGACAGTCGCGAAGTGGAAAATAGTATCCGCCGCCGGCGAACTTGCCTTGACTGCCAAAATCGCTTTACGACCTATGAGCGTATTGAGCTACCGAAGCTCATGATTATTAAGCGCGATGGCAGACGGGAGAGTTTTTCCCGAGATAAGTTAGCAGAAGGTATCCGCAAGGCCTGTGAAAAGCGGCCGGTCTGCCTGGCCAATATTGAAACCATGGTCGACGATATCGAACGAGAAGTTTTTGACCGCGGAGAAGCCGAGGTTCCATCACTTCACATCGGCGAACTAGTCATGCACCACTTGAAACTGCTCGATGGTATTGCCTACATCCGATTCGCCTCAGTCTATCGACAATTCACCGACATCCGTTCATTGGAACGCGAGGTCAAGAAACTCACGAATTAGTTGTCCGGTTCTCTGGTTATCTAGTTTACTAGTTACCATGCTCAATCAGATAACTAGAGAATCGGAGAACTAGATAACCAGAGAACTAACACCCCAAGGAGGCGTTGTGCCGAAAGAATCGAAAAAACTCAAAAAGACTACCCGTATTGCCGAGACATTTATAGTTCGTAGTAAATCTACTAAGAAGAAAACTAGCGACACGTTACTCTCACCGGCCGTGGTTGAAGTTGCCAGCGAAACAGAAACAGGCGTGACCGATAGTGAGGTCTGGAACTTACCGGAACAGTTTGTTGTACCTGAAAGTAATACATTGAACGTCGTCGGTGAGAAGATCTTCTTTGATCGTTACGCCTTTAAAGATGGCAAGAAGGAGACTTTGGGAGTAGGGGATACCGTGGTCGTCTGCGTCAACCTGGAGACGGGCCAACGAGAGATTGGGAAAGTTGAGAAGATTTCCGGCGACACCGTCACTGTTCTCTTGCGTGACGGCACCACAACCGATCGGGCAATCGAGCATATCGATAAACCACTCGAGACCAATCCTGGTCAGATGATGGACCGAATCGCTAAAGGTATCGCCTCGGCCGAAACCACCGAAGCCAAACAGCAGGAGTGGGAAGCCAAGTTTCGCTGGCTCATGGAAGGCTGGAAGTTTGTTCCGGCCGGCCGCATCCTGACCGGTGCCGGTACCCCGCAAGCCTTAACCTACTACAACTGTTACGTCATCCCTTCACCGAAAGACAGCCGAGAAGGCATTATTGAAACTCTCTCGAACATGAACGAGATCTTCTCCCGGGGTGGGGGAGTCGGAATTAACCTTTCGACCCTGCGGCCTCGTTACGCCTACGTCAAGGGTGTGAATGGCCGTTCATCTGGTGCCGTGAGTTGGGGTTCGCTTTACTCGTTCTCGACCGGCCTGATCGAACAGGGCGGCTCTCGTCGTGGTGCGTTGATGCTGATACTGAATGTCTGGCACCCCGATGTCATGGAGTTTGTGAATAGCAAACGTCAAGCCGGCAAGATTACCAACGCGAACATTTCAGTCGGCGTGACCGATGACTTCATGGACGCAGTAGCGAAAGATGCCGACTGGGACCTGGTCTTCCCTGACGTGGCTGACCCAGAATACGACACCATTTGGGACGGTTACTTGCCCAACTGGATCGCCGCCGGCAAAAAGATCATCGTCCACAAAACCGTCAAGGCCAAAGAGTTGTGGCACAGTATCATTGAATCGGCTTGGGCCTCAGCCGAACCTGGCCTCTTTTTCATCGACCGCGCCAATAAGATGAGTAACTCCTGGTACTACGACCCGCTTATCTGTACCAACCCGTGTGGCGAGCAGCCATTGCCAGCCTGGGCCGTTTGTAACCTCGGGGCCATCAACCTATCTAAATTCGTTATTAAAGATGACACGACCGGCAAATATTCCGTTGATTATCCAAAGCTTGATGTAGCCATCCGCTTTGCCGTTCGTTTCTTGGACAATGTCATCGACGCCACGCCGTACTTCTTCGAAACTAACCGCGAACAGCAGAAGTCCGAGCGTCGGGTCGGCTTAAACACCATGGGGCTGGCAGAGATGATGATCCGCCTTGAGGTCCGCTACGGTTCAGCCGAGGGAAACAAGTTCATCGACGAGCTCTACGAGTTCATCTCCGACAAAACCTACCAAGCATCAAGCGACCTAGCCCAAGAAAAAGGCGCCTTCTCCATGTTCGACGCCGACAAGTTCCTCGAATCCGGCTACATGAAGCAGATGCCGCAGCGGGTTCGCCAACGGGTTAAAGAAAAAGGCATGCGTAACGTGACCGTCTTAACTCAAGCTCCCAACGGCACCATCGGCACCATGGTTGGCACCAGTACCGGCATTGAACCCTTCTACTCCTGGACCTACATGCGAAAGAGCCGACTCGGTTTGCACGAAGAGAACGTTGGTATCGTTGAGGAATATAAAAAAGATAACCCAGGCAAAGAGTTACCTGACTACTACGTCAACGCCATGGACTTATCGCCCGAAGAGCATGTATCGGTCTTAGCCGCCACCCAACGCTGGGTCGACTCGGCCATCAGCAAGACCAGCAACACGCCAAACTCTTACACCGTCGAACAGACAGCTGCCTTGTACGAACTGATGTACAAACTCGGCTGTAAGGGTGGAACCATCTACCGTGACGGTTCACGTAATGAGCAGGTGTTGAGTCTTAAGGAAGATAAGAAAACTGAAGAAGTAAAGCACGATGTACCACACACCGAAGAGGCCGGCAAGGTTGTTCCCCGAAGCCGCCCAGAAACGCTCGTTGGTAAAACCTACCGCATGCGCACGGCTTACGGCAACCTGTATATTACGGTCAATGAAGATGAAAAAGGTCAACCGTTCGAAGTCTTCGCCCAAATCGGTAAAAGTGGTGGCTTCTTCGGCGGCCAAGCCGAGGCCATCTGCAGGCTTGCTTCACTGGCCCTACGAAGTGGCATCGAGATCCACGAGCTAACCGAACAGCTCAAAGGCATCCGCGGCCCACAAGTCGCCTTCAATGAAGGGGGCATGATCCTCTCCCTCCCCGACGCCATCGGCCAGGTACTCGAGAAGCACATCTCGGGCAGCCAACAGCAACTGTCCATGGAGCTCGACAACCAACCCAAAACCGCCGACATCGAAGCCGAAGCCGCCGCTGAATTAGCCCAGACCGCTGAGTCAAACAAAGAAGATGTCCCAGCCGGCGCCCCAACCCTGAAGGTAGACGCCATCCACACCACAGGCATCTCCAAAACCATCGCCGTAACGAACACAATCAAGAAGCAGAAATCGATTGCTGATTATGGCGACGCACCAGTTTGTCCTTCTTGTACTGCGATGTTGACGCTCGGTGAAGGCTGCCTCTATTGCCAAAGCTGCGGCTGGAGCAAGTGCGGGTAATTGAATCGGTCAACCAAGAGGAGGGGTTTCGGCCCCTCCTTTGATAAAGTAAAGGTTAGTCTGTATGAAGACCGGTGATAAGGTAAGGTTAATTCGCAAAACTGCTACTATGCTGAGCCAGTTAGATTGGGGTGACATTGACCTCATATTACGGCAATTTGGATTCGACTGGTCATACGACTGGCCCAATACCGATAAATATGGTTACTCGTTACATCACCTAGAGAAGAGTAGCGATTATGAATCAAAAATAGTCGAGCTTCACGAATTCCTAAATAGCAAGGATAAAGATATCGAGGAAAGCCTAGCGATATTAACAGGGCCATGGGCTCCGCACCGTTTCAAGCTATTCATCAGTCATATTTCAGAGGATCGCGATAAAGCAAACGAACTAAAAGAGAAACTTGCCTTATACGGCGTTGATGCATTCGTTGCACATGCAGACATCAAACCAACTACCGAGTGGCAGGACGAGATCGAGAAAGCATTAGATAGTTGCGATGCTGTCATAGCGATATTGACAGAAACATTCCATGAAAGCCCCTGGACCGATCAGGAGATAGGATACTGCCTAAAAAGAAGAGTCTTGATTATTCCGCTCTGTGTTGACATAAATCCTTATGGCTTCATGGGCAAGTATCAAGGAATAAAATGCAAGGGCCAAGACGCAAGCACGATTGCCGCGACAATATTTGAAACGCTTATAAATAGAGATCTTACTTCACAGCAAATGGCTGCCGGATTAGTTGGATACATTGAGGAAACACCTAGCTGGTTAGAAGCGAATAGAAGATCAGGTCTGCTATTAAGAGTTAAGTTATGGCCGCCCGAGCTTCTCCGAAGACTTGAGGACGCATTAGATCGAAATTCGGAAATCAGTGGTTCATTTAATGCACCGTCACGCATTCGTCAAATTGTTTCATTGCACAAAGGCAAGTGAGATTAGATAAGTATTAGGGGACGGTTCTCTTTTACCCTGGAGATTCGTAGATCTTCTTGTGCTGGCTTATTTTTTTCTGTTCATTATACCGTTGCAACGGCGACCCCCATACTTTTTTATGTCGTGCTTCATAGACCACTAACTCAATCATTATCTTTTGGTATGCCGACATTCTCTCCTCTTTTGTGTCACCAAGTTTTTCGTAGAATATATCATCGGTTAGTAGGTCATTCGGCTCACCGAATGCATAGTGGCGGTAACTTGAATAGGGATAGTCTTCTGGCCTTGTCACTAAACCAGCCCGTACAGGGTTGAGTTCGATATATTTTCCACACTGCAGAAAATAACTGTCTTTGCCGATCGGTTGGCTCTTGTAACGATCCTGCCAGAAATGACCAACCCAGCCATAGCGTTCTCGATAGTGATGCACATACGAAAGATTCAGCTTCTTCATAAATAGTGAGAAGTCGGCAGCATCTTTAGTTCTCACGTGAAAGTGTACATGATTAGGCATTAAGCAATAATGATAGAGATCAAAGGGGTGATCGGTTTTATGCCGTTTAACGAGTTCTAGGTAATAGTCGTAGTCCTTGCTATCGTGAAAAACTGTCATTTTATTGTTTGCGCGAGCCATAACATGATAATAACTTTTCGATAGTAGTAGGCGAGCACTTCTTGGCATGAACTAACCATACCCTATGAGAGATTAAATAATTCTTAACTTACGAATCCTCAGGGTAAAAGAGAACCGTCCCCTTACTCTTATTTACACTTTACCCGACGAGCAAGTACATGCTATAGTCATGTATTGACGAAAGGACGCAACATGAGTACCGAACCAATAATTACCATCAAAAACGTGTCCAAAGACTTTGGCAAGGTCAAGGCCCTGGACAATATTAGTCTTGAGATCGAGCCAGGGATTATTTATGGTTTACTAGGGCCCAATGGGGCAGGGAAGACCACATTAATCCGGATCTTAGCGACTTTACTTGAGCCAACCAAGGGAACACTTAGTGTGGCTGGCTACGACGTCATGACCCAGTCGAAAGAAGTCCGGACGCAGATTGGCTTAGCTGGACAGTTTGCTGCAGTTGACGACTTCATGACTGGTCGAGAGACCCTGCACATGGTAGGGAAGCTCTACCACATGCCTAAAGCCGAGATTAAGAAACAGGCCGATAGCCTGCTCGAACGCCTGAGTCTAACCGACGCTGCTGACCGCACGGCGAAGACGTATTCCGGCGGCATGCGTCGTCGGCTCGATCTGGCAGCGAGCCTCATGTTTCGACCTAAAGTCATCTTTCTAGACGAGCCAACGACTGGTCTTGACCCACGGACCAGGTTGGAGCTGTGGGAGGTTATCCGTGGCTTGGCTCGAGATGGGTCTACAGTACTGCTGACTACTCAATACCTCGAAGAAGCTGACGCCCTTTGTAACTACATCACCATGATCGATCACGGCAAGATCGCCGTTCAGGGAACGCCGGCCGAGCTTAAGAACTCACTTGGGGCGGATATCGTAGAGATTCACTTCAAAGAGAGCGGGCGAGAAAAAGGTAGGGTAGTGCTTGAGGGCATCAACAAAACAGAATTAACAGAGGTTGAAGCAACGGGTGCATTTAGACTGCCGGCCAAACAAGGAAGTAAGACCCTCCTTGCAGTTGCCCAAGCGCTTCAAACAGCTGGCGTTGAACCAGACGAAATCTCCTTCCACCGGCCCAGCCTCGATGACGTTTTCTTAGCGGTCACCGGCAAAAAGAAAAAGGAGAATACATAATGACCTTCTTCCAAGACATCTTTACTATTGCGCTACGTAACCTGACCCGTATCAAGCGGACACCTCAGCTTCTGTTCTTCTCAAGTATCCAACCGATCATCTTTCTGCTGCTCTTTAACTTCGTTTTCGGCGGGGCGATCGGCAGTGGCGCCTTAAATGACGTGGCTTATATTACATTCCTGCTACCGGGGATATTGGCGCAAACAGCCCTTTTTGGGTCTGTCCAAACCGGCGTCGGCATGGCTGAAGATATCTCAAAAGGAGTTGTGGACCGTTTATCGAGCTTACCCATCTCCCGAGGCTCAATTGTAGCTGGACGAACGTTGGCCGATGCAATACGTAACGTCTTCGTCGTCCTGATCATGATCTCGGTTGGTTACGGTCTCGGATTCCGCTTTGAGCAAGGATTCTTGTCAGCCGTGGCGGCCATCTTACTGGCAGTACTTTTTGGCTTTGCCTTTTCCTGGATCTCTCTCACGATCGGCTTAGCGGTCAAGGACTCGGAAACTGCCCAAGTTTCAAGCTTTATCTGGATTTTCCCGCTGGTCTTTGCCAGCGCGGTCTTCGTGCCCGTCCAAACCATGCCTGAGTGGCTGCAGGTATTCGCTAAAAATCAACCGGTCACCCAGGTCGTTAATGCAATCCGCTACCTCACTACAGGGGCCGGGTCAATCGACGCTGTCTGGCGCACTCTAGCTTGGGGAGTTGGCATCGTCGCGATCTTCGGCCCACTGGCGAGTCGGCTATTTCGAAAAGCAACCTAGCCCTCTAGAAGAAAATTCACCCGCGGTTGCTAAGCATGATCTGTTGGGGTTACAATTAAGACTCCATTGAAGAACTAAAGGAGGGGATATGCAAAGACGGGGATCAGTTATTTTGTGGGTTGGATTAGTCGTGGTGATTGTTGCCGGTATTGGCCTAGTCGCCTTCATCATGCGTCCGAAAGAGGTGCCCGTGACGCCGCCGGGGCCTCAGGCAGGAGCACCGATGCAGCCACCAAATGGTGCGCCCCTGACAGCGAAACAACCGGCCAATGAGTGGCAGGACGCGGGACCAGCATTGGCGGGGACCTATGCTGACGCAGATATTGTTACCTTAGCCGATGGCTCGTATCGGATGTATGCAGCAACGCAACCGGAGGTAGCTGGTAATAACTTTGAGATCTATTCGGCCACTTCGACTGACGGCATCAACTGGAAGAAAGAGGCTGGCAATCGAAAAGTCATGGCAACATTCCCAGACGTATTTACTCTGCCTGACGGTTCATATCGTATGAACTTCCAAGGTGCTGGGGCGATCAAGAGCGCTACATCGAAAGACGGCTTAACCTTTACCGATGAAGCTGGAACACGAATCAACTCCGCAAATGATGCCGGACTAGCCCTGACCAATGTGGCCGCACCATCTACCCTTAAATTGGCTGATGGCAGTTACCTCATGGTCTATCGGGGAACTTTGGCGCAGCAGTACCAAGCTGAGCTGGTGCCTAATCGAGAAACGACACTGTTACTCTACGCGACCTCGCCGGACGGCAAAACCTGGACCAAAAAGGGGATTGCGGTCGATACACGAACCAGTACTACACTAAAGGGTTGGTCTGATGGACCGGAACTCATCGACTACGACGGTCAGATCCGGCTGTATTTGAGCACCTACACGGGTGTCTATTATAGCGTCTTCAAAGATGGCACATTCTCTACCCCAAAGTTTAGCTGGCAATTGGCCGATAAGAACAACCCGAACAATGCCTTTGGCGGTATCCCACCCGGTGACCCGACACTGTTGAAAGTCGGCAAAACCTGGTATATGTACTTCGGTAAGCATCCTGAAGGCATCTACTACGCAGTATTAGCAAAATAGTTAAATAAATAAAACGCCCGTCCGGAAACTCCGGACGGGACGTTGCTGATATACCCCATCAGCCTAGATGCAATAGATCACTCGATGTTTGACATCAGTGACACATACTGGACGGCCTCAACTACGGCCAGTTCTGAGGCTTTCAAGATGTTCGGCGAAACACCTTGCGTCACCAATTCTCCTAGCATAGGATGATGCCAGGTTACCTCAACCCGCATGGTCGCACTGCTGCCTGGTTGGTCAGCCAGCTGGTGCGGATCATAGCGAACGAAACGTAGTTCCCTTGCCGGATGCGAGTCTGCAAGCGACCAAAGAATCGCGTTAGCGATCGCGTCGACCGGACCGTTACCTTCGCCTGCTCTCAATCGGCCATCGTCACTACGGATATTGGCGATGGAGCCGGACGAACTTGACTCAAGCGACGAGTGGACAAAGCCACCCACGTTCTCGAGAGGATAGTGTCGATCCGGCCACAGGCAACGAGCAACGAGCAAAGTGGACGAGGCGCTACAAGTGTCATAACGATAACCCTTGCTCTCGTTGACCACAATGAGGTCCAGGATCTGGCAAGTTTGTTGGTCGGTGACTTCAGTCTTCAACATCGAGTGCGCAAATGCCACCACACTCGCTCGACCAGCTAACGATGATAGGACGATCCGCGGGCTCTGGCCGAAGATCAGGGGGTCATGACTCTGGTACATCTTTCCACCCCCTCGACCTAAAGCTGAAGTGTGGACACCCGCCACATGAGCAGCTGTTGAGTTGCCGACAAACGGCTGGCAATGGTTCGCACGTAGTCCAGCCAGCGCGTTTATCTCATGTGACACAGAAGTCAGTTGCTCTGGAGTGAAGGATGGGCTCAGTTGAACACGCCAGTCCTGACCTTTCAGGTGGAGATTGGCCAGAATAGTTGCCGTGCTCGCCATGCCAGAACGTTCAGCGTGACCGTTAAACGTTCCTTGCAAATGGCGTGCACCGCACCGAATGGCCTTCAAGGTGTTAGCATCGGCCATACCTCGATCGTTGTGGAGATGGACACCGATTGTCGCGACACTCCCGAAACGCTTGGTAACATCGGCCAACACTATCTCGATATCCCACGGGTAGGCGATACCATTGGTGTCACAGAGTGCCAGAGTAGTCGCTCCACCCTGGCAAGCCGCGTTTAAGACATCTAGACTGTAAGAACGGTCACCCTCGAGATAGCCTTGGAAGAAGTGTTCCGCGTCAAAAATAACTTCCTTCCCAGCTAGTGACGCGAACCGACAGGACTGTTCAACCATCTGCAGATTAGTCTCAAGGCTTGTCTGCAATGCATCAATGACGTGTCGATCCCAGCATTTGCCGAAGAGAGTGACGACTGGAACTGGTGCGTCCACGACCTTGCGCAACAACTCATCAGTTTCGACTGTCAGCTTGGCCCGACGTGTGGATCCGAAGCTAACGAGCTTCGAATTGACGAGACTCAGCTCACCACGACCGATCACGGCCATGAAGTCGTCCCAGAGCTTATCCGCTCCAGGCCAACCAGCCTCGATATAATCAACACCTACTCTATCGAGTAGCGTTGCAACCTGGCACATCCCGGCTAGAGAGAGGTTGAATCCGACGCCTTGGCGTCCGTCACGCAAGGTGGCATCGTACACACGAACAAGGTTGCTCATTACCGATTCCTTTCAAGTAGCAAAGCGCGTTGGAAAAGGGCGAAACAAAAAAACCGCCTTTCGGCGGGTTCTGTTGGTCAAGACTGTTGCTACATCTACACCAAAGCACCGCCGACGGAAGTCGGGATAATAATGGTGCTAATAATGGAGTGGTGTGACAACATAAACCCATCTTAGCGAACTGGGGACTAAGTTGTCAATAAGTTGACTGTCAAGTGATAGAACTACTCAGCTGTGATTAATCCGCTACCCACGCCAGCGCTTTCAAAAGTCACGGTCCCATTGATCGTAAACGCAGATAGACTTTTGGTTTGATCTTCAGCAAGCACGCCTGACGACTGACCATTGGACAGGGTTATGGTTCGAGAATCGTCGTCCTCGTTTTTAACTTTGACGGTCAACAGACTACCCTTCTTTACGCTGTAACTCGTTTTATCGAAACGACCCTCTTTGATCTTAATTTCAACTGTAGTTTTTTCTTGCTCAGAAGGCTCTTTGGTGCTCGAGGGGCTTGAGCTAGCACTGGTTGAGGCCTCTGTCGCACCTGTTGTTGCAGAAGGCCTTGCTGTTGGTTCCGTCTTCTCCGTCGAATTGCTCGGCAATTCAGCCGACCGACCCTTCTTATCAATTTTGTCCTCTTTGGTCTTTTTCGATTTTTCCTGTTTCTTACTCGATGCTTCCTTCAACTGTTCAAGCTTTTGTTCATTAGCCTTCTTTTGCTCTTCACGTTTGGTCTCAGAATCCTTTTTTTCTAATTCCTTATTTTGTTTGAGTAGCTCACTTAGTTTTTCATCTCTTTCCTCGATAACTGAAATTATATCTTCGAAATCATCGTCGTCACTCAGTCGCCCGATCACATGACGCTTTGCCGACGCATTGTGCTCCAATTCGTCTATAGCTTCATCGATATCGTCATCAATGTCATTAGTCTCTACCTTGAGGCGTAACCTGGCCAGTAAGGGTAGGCGCTGTTCAATAGAAAGACCACTGATTGATTTGCCCAATTTATTGATCGAATCGTGATCGAGTTCGTCGACATCCTCGAGTGTCTTATCTTCTTGTTCCTGTAGCTCAACTTCAAATACCTGTTCTTCATTATTCTCACTCATTGCTGAAGTTAAAGCGAGCTTCTTTGCAATCTTCGCTTCAAGTCTCGTCTCTTTCTCACTATATTTCGCCATGACTTTCGCCAATTTTCTTTCCCGTTCTACCGTCGACAGTTCTGGGTTAGAGACAATTTTCGTGATCTCACGAATGGCCTGCGATCGAATCCGGATTAGTTTACGAGCAACTGAGTCGGCTGATTCTGGAACAATCGTATCGAGAGTCGTGAGTTGTTGCGTTTTTTCGACAAGTAAGGTATCAAGAAATGTGGTTATCCTTGGATCGTCTGTATTTTTAGCCAGAACAGCTGACGCGACTGAAAGGTAACCCATCTCACGATTATACTTATCCAGGGTCGAAAGGGCCTTGCTAGTCTGACCAGTAGCCTCCTCGGCTTGAACTTGCGAAAGCAGTGCAGCCCCGAGCTCTAGAGTTAGTTGTGATCGCTTGACCTTGTCTATGGTGAAAAACCGTTGTAGTTTTTTGACCACAATTGAGTACCAACTACTTCTAGGAGTTGTTGTAGAGTTTGAAGTTTCAGTTGCCTCTGTCGATACGACTGGACTCGCCTCAGGTGAATCTGTCGCTTGGCTGCTACTCGTCGCAGATGGCACAGCGGATGGTATAGTTTCAGGTGAATTAACTTGCGCCAGGACAGGCATGTTAGTTAGCCCTACAGTTAGTACGACTGCCGTATAGATGAAACGTTTCATATGCCTCCTACGTATATGGGTATTATCTATAACTATAATACATCATAGGCGAAGACAATGATAATTCACTGTTACAAACTGTTTTTAATACCTTACTAATAGCCGATTAAAACTTGTGAAAAACTGACTTATCAGGTATCCTAGAGCTCCAATGGCCATCTTACGACTACCAGCTCTGATCGACCCACATGTTCACATGGTTTCTGGCCACCCGTCGGATTGGCTTGAAGTTGCAACAATGGCCAAGCGGGCTGGGTACGCTGCACTCCAAATTATGCCTGACCTCGATCCACCAATAACAGATAAACTGACCCTCGCTTATTACGAAAAGTTAACTAAAGACCTACCGACGAAGTTGCTCATGACGGCCGTAGCAACGGATCAGAATAGCGAAGATATCAAGCAACTACGCTCGGTTAGTGCGATCAAACTCTGGTTAGGTACCGGTCCGGAAGATCTAGTCGTCACCAAAGAAGAACAACTGCGACAGGTGCTCCTTTCAACCGATAAAATAGTGATGATCCATGCTGAAGACGAGTTTACTTTGATACGTAATTTTAGTAATCTTCGTGCTCCGCTATCCCTTGAACATCATGGTCAGATATTTGACCGGGTCGCGGCTGTACGTGCCACCATCAAGGCGATTACTGCGTCCAGAGAAACAGGCAGACGAATCTACCTCTGTCATGTTTCCACTGGCGAGGAGCTCGAACTAATCAGAGCGGCGAAAGCTAAAGGAATTCGAGTCTTTGCTGAGGCGGCGCCGCATCACTTATTTCTTGATGAAAACGATCTGGATCGCTTGGGCACCCACGGCAAGGTCAATCCACCCCTTCGACCCCGTGAAGATCGATTAGCCCTATGGGATGCTATTGAGGACGGCACGATCGATACCATTGGTTCTGACACAGCAGCCTGGTACTACAAGGAGAAGGATACCGACTATGACATGGTCCCTTCAGGCTTCGCCAATTTAGAGCTCACCTTACCGCTATTATTGACTGCTATGACAAAGAAGTTGATCAGTTATGAGCGAATTATTGAGTTGACCAGTACTAACCCAGCCCGTATCTTCGGCATTACAAAGCCGAACTGGAGCATATACGCCGACATGGACCGTCCAAGAAGCGTGATCTTAAAACTCTCTGATTGGCACCCATACGATTTTGAACAATTAATCGGCTGGCCTGTTTTGTCTCGTGAAACACCAATCACAGCAAGTTCATAGCTATATTGTGGATAATTTATCATTGACAGTGCTATATATAGTAAGTACTGTAGGAAGTGCACCTTAACCTCATGTTATAACCAAACGATTGGGAACCTTGTGTAAATCAAGGACAGGTCCGCTACTGTAAATCGTCAGAATTATTTCGAACTATGTGAGAAATTACCGTTTTAACGAGGTTTCTCGCATAGCTCGAAATAGCTGCCGCTAAGCCAGAAAACCAGTTTGGTTAACCCCTCTAAACCTCGAGACAGGTCATTAGATGAGTTTTCGTTTTTTTTAACGGAGTTCTTATCTGCCTATCTCAAGATAGGTTTTTTGTTTACCACTTTCCTAGGAGCAGACCATAAACAATCAACTAAACAAATCTAGTTCCATTAGCCCCATTGCGATCAGCCTGGGCATGCTTTTGATCATCGGTGGGATCATCTACGGCCTGCGCGGAAACCAGAACAAGAACGTCGCCAATCTACCCCAATATTCGCCGGTCCATTTGGCATCTGCCACACCTTCACCAGAGCCCTCAGTTTCAATACCGGCTATTGCCACAGCTAGTCCGATCCGTACCGTCAAAGGGACAGCAACTTCCAAGCCGACTCAGAAGAAAACCACTACGGCTACTGCGGCCTCATTGCCCATCGACATAAACGAAACCAATCTACCAATCTACAGCCCTGTAGTATCGCTACCAGACTACCAACCACAAACTAGTAGTCCCACGGCACTACCTATAGAGCAACAGAACGTCACTATTAAGGTTCCCGGTACCAGTTACACTGTGATAATCGATCGCGAAGTCAAAGTTATTGATGTCCTACATCAAGCCAAAACTAGTGGTCTCAGTTTTAAAACGCAATCATACACTGGTCTCGGCGAGTTAATCACCGAAATCAATGGCCAGAGTCAAGGCAATAACCGATTCTGGACCTATACGGTTAACAATGTCTGCGTCTCCAAGGGGATCAGCAGCCAGACGGTTAAAGCCAGCGATAGTATCGAGCTCTTCCTGACCAACGAAGCCGAAAGCCCTTGCGCTTAGACTGAATCGGGAAAGTGGGTAGGGGATATTCATTCTCCTTCTCCTTGCCCGAAGCAGTAATCCTATTTCGGGGCACCTTAACGGTTCAATAGGGGACCGTTGTCGTCGAAAGGTAAAGACGATGACCCGCCGGTTTTTATTTTGCGCATGCCTGTCGAGCTTACTAAGTAGCGCCTGTCAGGCCTTGACCCGCAAGCAGGCCGTCCGAATCACCATCGACACAGGTGAAGGTCGGCCTCTGACGAGGACTGTCTACATTAACCGCGGTGGCACAATCCTGGACGCATTGTGGTCCATGCACCGCCAATATCGAGTGCAGTACGGTGTGTTTCGCTATCAATATTGGTCGGTTAACGGAACCATGCTGACCAGTGCTCGTGGGATGGAAAACAACCCAGCTACCGGAAAGTATTGGTGCTTGTTCGTCGGGCCGAGACAGCTACGCCCAGTCGATCTGGCTAGTCCAGTGTACTTCATTCTCGGAGCAGGTGCTGGGCTATCGACACAGATAGTGGAACCTCATCAGCAGGTACTGCTCATGAACACCAACCCAGACGGCCCTTACACGTAATGAGGGCGGGAGGCAGGGCCTCTCGCCCTCCCTCCAACCGAATAAAATAAATATACCTTCATGCAAAAACTATTTATAATTTCACTCCTCATCGTTTTGACGCTCGGTATCTCAAGCTATGTAGTAGCGACCGAGACCAGTGCACCACAAGCAGAAAAGGCTGCCAACTACCTACTTTCTTTGCGTGAGCCAAGTGGGAGCATTGGTGGGGTCGGCTTTTCCAGTTGGGCCTTACAGGCTCTGTCAGCCAACGGACTAAGTAGCAATCAAACCGTGGCATATCTTGAAGATAACCTTGGTGACATGGCAAACGCGCCCGCAACTGACCTCGAACGGACTATTTTAGCAGTCATCGCCGGTGGTCGAGATCCGAAAAACTTTGGCAACACCGACCTCGTCGCCACCTTAAAGTCTAAGACTCAAGACAATCAAATCGGCTCGCCTGAGCTACTCAATGATGATATTTTCGGCATCTTGGCCTTAATTGCGGCCAATGAGTCGATCACTGATCCAGTGGTGTCTAACAGCCTGAATTATCTGGTCAGTCATCAACAGCCTAACGGTTCGTTCAGCTGGAGTAGTGAGGGCAATGGGGATAGTAATAACACAGCAGTCGCCATCCAAGCGCTTGAACTGGCCTTACATCGCGGTTGGACCGACACTTACGATCGTGAGGGCGCCCGTGATTATTTGATCTCCCTTCAAAAAGATTCGGGTGGTTTCCCGTTTGTGGCTAGTTCTATGGCCGACGGTTCAAGTACCGCTTGGGTAATCAGCGCAATTCGTTCACTCGGCGAAGATCCATACAGTTGGGTGCGCAATGGGGCTAATCCGATTGATTATCTGACTACACTACAGAATGAGAGTGGGGGCGTTAGTTGGGGACCAGGTAACGAACCTGACTCGTTTACTAGCTCATTTGCCGCAATTGCCTTTGCCGGCAAAGCTTTACCGGTAGCGGTGATTGTCACAACATCACCCAATCCATCGTCAACGCCGAGTGCGGAACCAACGCCTACTCCCGCGCCAAGTCAATTTCCGACTGAGGAACCGACCGCTAGTCCTTCGCCAACTGTCACAGCAACGCAGCCACCTACGCCAAGTCCAACACCCACTATCAAAACCTCGCCAACTCCAACAGTAATCTCTACCTCTACCCCCACACCAGCCACCTCACCCTCACCGGCTCCATCGCTCAATCCTTCGGTTACACCCACGCCAGCCCCAACTGTGGTTGCCTTCGTAACCGTAACGCCATCGCCTCAACCATCGGAGAGAACAGTGCTTAACCAGATAGTCTCAACCGTAAGGGATATTGCACAACCAACTGCCGTAGAGGTGAGCTTAGCCACAGCACTGCCAGCAACCGAGAAGCCAAGCCAAGCAGACGATCACAAGATGGCGAATTCAGATCCCACAGTTCTGGGTCAAAATAAGGAGGTTGAGCCGTCTAACGGCTGGCAAATCGCATCTGCTATGATCGTCGCTGGACTGGGTTTAGTAGGCTGGGGGACAGCTAGTCGGTTCTCTTAAGCCAATTTGCGTCAGGACCCTAAAACCGCTACGATATCTAAAGTAATTACGTTAAGGAGTGGTATGAAAAAAACTGTTGTATGGATCATTGTGGTGATCATCATTATCGGCTTAGTGGCGACGTACAGCTCACTGCTTTACTAATATTTCATAGGAGCTCCGATGCTTTATCTCTTCCTCATTGTTTTTGTGGTCGCTGGTCGTTTAGTCCCACATGCTGCCAATATCACACCCGTCGCTGCACTAGCATTGTTTGCTGGGGCTACCGCCTGGCAAGCTCAATCGGCCAGAGCTAGACTATTGGCCGGTCTCGCCCCGATCGTTGCCTTATTGATCTCAGATGCGTTCATCGGTTTTTATACCTGGGAAGTCATGGTCGCAGTCTATGTTAGCTTTGCAGTAAGTTTTGGGATCGGTCTGCTGGTTCATAGACACTACAAGCTCAGTACGATTGCCGCCGCTTCAGTTGCCGGTTCGATTATTTTCTACCTCGCCACCAACGCTGCCGTCTGGGCATTTACCCCCATGTACACCAAAAATCTCACCGGACTCCTCGAAAGTTATATTCTAGCCTTACCGTTTTTCCGCAACTCATTAGTCGGCGATCTGTTATACACCGGTGTCTTGTTTGGAGCGTACGAACTTGCCATGAGTAAAATCTCGCTGTTTTCATTTCCAAAGACAAAAAATGTCGCAGTAAAGGTCGCTTGATCAAAGTAGCCCGTAGATATACAATTGATACTCATAATTATTATTCGGACGAAGGAGGAGCATGCCTGACACCAAGCCAAATGTAAAACTGATCGATCACTTCGCCCACTGGTGCGGACCGTGTAAAGCTATGGAGCCAGTCTTTGAGGAAATTGAAAAGGATTATAAAGGAAAAGTAGAGTTCGAAAAAGTCGACGTTGACAAGGAAGTAGAACGAGCTAACGCCGCAGGGATCATGAGTATACCAACGATCCACATTGTCAAAGATGATAGGGTTGTTCAGGTTTTAATTGGCTATCAATCAAAAGAAGATCTAACCAAGCACTTGAACGCGGCACTAGCCTAACCCATACTTACTCCTCGTGGTATAGCCACAGACTGTTTACAGGTTCACATTTGATCCGTATATTATGATAATGGATACTAAAACTAAGTCAACAAAATGGCGGCTGACTGATCTCTATGCTGGAGTAAACGACCCAGCTATTGCGACATCGTTAAACGAAGCAGACGCACTGATCAAAACCCTTGATATGTATCGAGGTAAGATCACCAATCTCACATCATCCGATCTGCATCAACTGATTACCACCTGGGAACAGTTGAGCCGCATCTTCCACCGCATTGATCTCTTTGCCAGCCTCCTAGAGAGTACCAACATTGGTGTAAATGAAATAACTCGGTTTCGAAAAAAGATCGACGAGCAAATCATCGATCGTGCCAAGCAGACGATCTTTATTCAAGTAGAACTAGCCCAGATCCCTAGAGATCGCTGGCAAGAGTATCTTAAAGCAGACATTCTATCGCCATATAAACACTTTATTAGAGAACAGTACGAGGCTTCGAAGCATGTCCTATCCGAGCCCGAAGAGAAGATTCTAGCAGACAAGAGCCAGACCAGTTGGCAGGCTTTAACTCATCTATTCGAAATCACGACTGACACGCTAGAATGTGATTGGAACGGTAAGACGATCACCCTTGAAGAATTACTAACTCAGTTTCATAGTTCCGATGCCTCTACTCGCCAGCAAGCCGCCATAGTTCTCCATAAGAGCCTGGCAAAAAACGATCAGACTACGCCGGCCATTTTCAACTCGTTACTCCAAGACAAAGCGATGACCGACCGGTTACGTCAGTATGAGTTTCCCGAGCAATCCCGATTCATGTCGGACAACGTCGACAAGCCGACCGTCCTGGCCATGGCTACTGCTGTAGAGCAGTCGTACAGCCTAGTCACACGCTACTACAACCTTAAGAAGAAGATCTTAAAGACTGATACGTTACATTGGTATGACCGCTACGCGCCGCTCCCCGAAACTAAGGCGGAGATTAATGCCGAAGAGGCTAAGACCATGGTAGAACATGCCTATGGAGATTTTTCTCCGGAGATGGCTGAAATAGTACGGCAGATGTACGAGAAAGAGCATATCGACTGGTTCCCGGGAAAAACGAAGCGTGGTGGGGCCTTCTGTGCCTTTGGCGACACTGATCTATATCCCTACGTCTTATTGAATCATACCAATTCGCCCCGTGACGTCATGACCCTGGCTCATGAGTTAGGGCACGCGATTCACGACGTTCTAGCCGCGCAAAAGAATGTCTTTCTCGAGATTCACCCCTCCTTGGCCCTGGCTGAGATTGCCAGTGTGTTCGGCGAGACTCTACTATTTGAAAAACTGATTGGCGATCCGAACATTAGTAAGGACGACAAAACTACGCTACTCATGGCTCATATTGAAGGCACCTTCGCCACTGTTTTCCGCCAAACGACGATGTTCCGATTTGAGCAAGCGGTTCACGAACTCCGCCGGAAAGAAGGGGAGTTATCGAAAGACGAGATCGACAACCTCTGGCATGAGACGATGAAAGCCCCATTTAAAGCTGCATTAACATACACCGACGAGCACAAAAATACCTGGATGTATGTCAATCACATCTTCGAAATGCCATTTTATGTATATTCGTACGCCTTTGCTCAATTATGTGTCTTGGCCCTATACAAACAATATAAGGAACAAGGTAATGCCTTCGTCCCAGCCTATCTGGACATCCTCCGTGCCGGTGGTTCACTAACCCCTAAAGAGAGTTTGGCAATAGTCGGATTAGACATTAGCCGACCAGATTTCTGGGAAGACGGTCTGTCAGTTATTGGAGAATTTATTACCAGGTTAGAGCAGGCTATCGACTAGATCGACGATTTTTCTAGCAGATATACATATTTCATGGTTGGCCGTTTTGGTCAGCCACCTAGACTTACAAACGGCTAAAAAAGTAGTATGGTAACGATAGGGAGTTAGCTATCATAATTACACATATCTTAGGGCGAGAAATACTTGATTCACGCGGCACTCCTACCGTGGAGGTTGACTTGTCACTCAGCGATGGGTCTTTCGGTCGGGCTTCTGTGCCATCTGGAGCATCTGTCGGCAGTCACGAAGCAATTGAGTTACGCGATGCAGATGCTCGCTACAACGGAAGAGGAGTAAAAAAAGCGATACATAACGTTAACGAAATTATCGCCAAAGAATTGATCGGAAAAGAGGCAGAGCAGTCAATCATCGACAATTTATTAATTCACCTTGATGGCACGGACAACAAGAGTCATCTTGGAGCCAATGCGATACTTAGCGTTTCCATGGCCTTAGCCAAAGCTATTGCGACCAGTCGAAAACTTCCCCTATACGCCTACTTTCAGAGTCTTTCAAGCACCGCACCTCGTAGCTATCAACTGCCCGTACCACTCATCAATGTGATTAATGGTGGTAAACATGCCGACCAATCGACTGACATCCAGGAGTTCATGATCCTCCCGGTTGGCGCCAGAACTTTCAAAGAGGCCTTACGTATGGGGGCCGAGGTCTTCTCTGCCCTTAAATCAATTCTCAAGCAATCCGGCCACAGCACAACCGTTGGTGATGAGGGCGGTTTTGCGCCTCCACTCAAAGAAAATGAGGCGGCGTTCACACTGCTTAGCCAAGCAACTAAAGATGCCGGCTACGATTTGGGTAAGGACATCGTCTTCGCTCTCGATGTAGCGGCCAGTGAGCTGTATAGCTCGAACGCCTATCAATTTTCTCTGGAGAATTGTCAGTTTACGACTAGTGAACTTATTGAGCTCTATAAACGCTGGGTTAATGCCTACCCGATTGTTTCGATCGAAGATCCGCTTAACGAGGCCGACTGGACTGGCTATCAGTCCATGACTGAACAGATGGGTCGACAAATCCAGATAGTAGGGGACGATCTCTTTGTGACTAATCCAAAGTTTCTACAAAAAGGCATAGGCCTTAAGGCGACTAACGCAATTCTGATCAAACTTAATCAGATCGGCACAGTCACCGAAACCATCGAGACAGTTGATCTAGCTAGGAATAATGGGTTTGCTGTGATAATCTCTCACCGCTCAGGAGAAACTGAAGATACTACAATTGCCGATCTAGCCGTTGGCTTAGGCACAGGACAGATTAAAACGGGTTCGCTTTCACGAACTGATAGAATTGCCAAGTACAATCAACTACTGCGCATCGAAGAGAGTTTAGGGGATAATGCGAAATATGCTGGCTTGAACGCGTTTCAACGCTAGTTTTCATTAATTAAGTAGAGGCGAGCATGAATGATCAACGACCTAAGCCAGTCGTCCTAGTTATACTCGATGGCTGGGGAGTGGCTAAACCTGGACCGACCAATGGTATCGACGTAGCCCAAACGCCAAATTACGACCACTTTGTTCAGACATACCCTTACACCACCCTTCAGGCTTCTGGTGAAGCCGTGGGTTTACCTAAAGGGCAGATGGGCAACAGTGAGGTTGGGCACATGACCATCGGTACTGGGGCCGTAATATATCAAGATCTTGTGCGTATCGATCACGAAATCGCCAGCGGACAGTTCGAGCATAATCCGGCCATAGCTGGCGCCATTGATCATGTGAGGCAACACGATAGCCAGCTTCATGTGATTGGTCTGTTAAGTTGTGGCGGTGTTCACTCTCATGAAAATCACCTATTCGAAACGATACGAGTGGCCGCCAAAAAAGGTGTAAAAAAACTCGTCGTTCATGCCTTTCTCGACGGGCGCGACTGTAGCCGGACAGAAGGCCAAGATTCGCTAGGTAAGCTCGAAGCATTGTTACACGAAATCGGGGTAGGCGCGATTGCGACTATGAGTGGTCGCTATTGGAGCATGGATCGCGATAAGAACTGGGACCGAACCGACAAGGCCTTCAATGCCATCTGGCATGGAACGGCTGATTTAATCTGCCCGATCGGCGACACACCCTCGAACACGGCTAGTTCGTGCTACGCTCGCCATGAATATGACGAGATGATTGAACCGTACATTATTCATAAGCCAGACGGCACGGCCTATACGGTCAATCAGCACGACGGGATCATCTTCACCAATTTCCGCCCCGATCGTGCCCGTCAACTATCGCAAAAGATCGGCGAGCAAGTTCAAGCGATGGATCTTAACTTTGTAACCATGACAGATTACGGCATCGACTGTCACAATATCGTTGCCTATAGTCCAGTCAAGGTCGCGACCTCCTTAGCGGAAATAATCGCCGAGGCAGGATTGAAACAAATCCATATCGCTGAAACAGAAAAATATGCTCATGCCACCTATTTCCTGAATGGGGGTCAAGAGACCGCCCACAACGGTGAAGAGTTTTTGTTGATCCCTAGTAATAAAGAATTCAAGACACCAGATTTAGCGCCAGAGATGAGAGCACAAACGATCACCGACACCGCACTCGAGAAGCTTGACTCAACTGATTTCATATTCGTTAACTATGCGAACGCTGATATGGTCGGGCATACGGCCAATCAGCCCGCCATCATCGAAGCTGTCGAAACGCTTGATGTAGAGCTTGGCCGATTAGTGAAGGAAGTACTTGCCCATAATGGCGCTCTTTTCATCAGTGCTGACCACGGCAACGCAGAACAGATGGTTGATCCTGTTACCGGTGAGGCACATACGGCGCACACTGCGAACCCAGTGCCTTGCATTGTTATTGAAAACGCCAGTCGGACGAAGCTACGTGATGGCGGAGGGCTCAAAGATGTTGCACCAACGATCCTGGACATGCTCAAACTGGAGCCTCCAAGCTCCATGACTGGCCAATCGTTGATCGAACAGGAGCAATCACATTGACACTCGAAGTACTTATGATACGATTATTGGCTGAATATCATAATTAATCATCACAAAGGACCAGTATGTGGCAACGAATCATTCTTAGTTTTATTGTCGTATGCGGACTGTTCATCGGCCCAACTGCCCAGGCGGCCACGTTTACGGAAAATGGTACGACTACGATCAACAAAGAGATCCGTGACGATGCATTTTTAGCCGGTCAAAACGTCAACATCAGTGCCCCAGTTTTCGGTGAACTATTTGCGGCGGGCAGTACCGTAGTCGTCAGCGAAAGAGGCGATCGGAGTGTCTATGCTGCCGGTAACACTGTTACTATAGACAAGGGTGCTGGTTACAATGCGTTTGCCGCGGGAAATACGGTTACCATATCGGGAGAATATGTCCACGATGTCTACGTTGCCGGTTCAACTGTGATCATTAAAGAGGGAACAATCATCAACGGTGACCTCTATGTAGGGGCCGCAGAACTGACTCTTAATGGAACGGTTAAGGGTGATGTCAAAGCCTCAGTCGATCAAATGACCAGCAACGCGGTCGTTGGTGGCACACTCAAAGGCGAGATTAATCGCTTGACCTTCACTGGTGGATCGATCGGAGTCGACCTGTCCTACGGATCTGACACTGATGCCAAAGGTCTTGACCAAGTTATGGTAGCCGGTAAGACCGAACGAACCAAGCCAAAATTTGAAAGTAATGACAATGAAGCATCCGTGTTCTTGTTCTTATTCTTTCCTTTCGTCATTGGCGCATGGCTTTTCAGTTTATTGAGTAGCCTAATCCTCGGCGCTCTCCTTATCTGGTTAGCCCCCAAGAAAGTGACCACTGTGACTGAAAATATTCGGTCCAACTGGAAAGAGCTGTTTGGTAGAGGTGTTGTAGCTTGGATTGTCATCCCCGTTGTCAGCATATTTGCCTTCATTACACTTGTCGGCTGGCCAATTGGCGTGATCGGTTTGGCTCTATACATTCCACTGCTCATGTTTTCATGTGTCATCGGCTCAATCACCGTTGGAACCTTCCTTGCCGAATCAGTCAATCAAAAAGGCAACATCTGGCTAGCCTTATTCCTGGGGGTTCTGGTACTGGCTATCCTTACCGCCACACCTGTTATTGGTTGGTTGTTAAGTTTAGCCGTCTTCATCGGTCTAACCCTCCCAGCTCTTGGTGGCCTAATGACATGGTATAAAGAACACCTAAACGGGAAATAACAGCTGGTCTAAGCCATAATGAATATAGAACAACAGGTGTTGACAAGTTTAGTATATTCTGTTATACTTATTTCTTCGTAGTTGGAGAGCGACGATCTACCAGGATCATGTGCAGTTCCCCCTCCTTATGTGCATGCCTGGTAGGTCATCACTCTTCATCCCTTACCGGAGACAAGAGCGCACCTCTCATTATATGAACAAAATGCCCACCGCAAGGTGGGTTTTTTGTAGTATAATCAATGAGCCAATGCCAGTACGAACAACTACCGAACAAGGAGTAACCCTATGGCTGATCAGAGCATGATGATAACCTGCCCCAACTGCGAGAAACAGTTCTCGCCTGACGATGCTTTAAGTCATCGCTTTGAAGAGAAGTATGAGGCCCAGTTTACGACAAGGCTCCAAGAAGAGAAGGCAAAACTTTGGAAGGTTGCGCAGGAGAAGGCTGCCGAGAAGCTAGGTGACGAAAGCAAGCTTCTCAAAGAAGAGCTTGAAGAAAAAAATAAGAAACTCGAGGAAGCTCACACGGCTGAGCTTGAGTTACGCAAACAAAAAAATATCCTCGAAGAAGAACGACGTAACTTTGAGATAGAGAAACAACGTCAGCTAGACGAAGAGCGGGAGAAGATTCGCCAGGCAGTTGCCATGCAGATGCTTGAAGAGCACCGCCTGCGTGACGCTGAGAAAGACCGGAAGCTTCAAGACGCCATGAAGATGAATGAAGATCTCCGTATTAAGCTACAGCAAGGATCACAGCAGTCTCAGGGAGAGACCCTGGAGCTGGAGCTCGAAGAGTTGCTACGTCAAGAGTTTCCCTACGATGAGATTATACCGGTCGCTAAAGGGGTGAACGGCGCCGATGTCATCCAGAAAGTTCGCGACACCGCCGGCCGAGAGTGCGGAGCGATTATCTGGGAATCAAAAAATACCAAGAACTGGTCACCCGGCTGGATTACCAAACTAAAAGATGATCAGCGAGCAAAAAAGGCTGAAGTTGCAGTGCTCATCACAAGCGTTCTGCCTTCAGATATTATTACCTTCGGGTTCAAAGAGGGGATCTACATTACCCGTTATGACTGCTTAGTTAGCTTAGCAAAGCTACTACGTAGTAGCCTGATTGAGATCACGGTTACCAAGCTATCGGTTGTGGGGAAGAATGAAAAGATGGAAGTCGTCTACAACTACCTAACCAGCCCCGCCTTCACCCAACGAGTAGAGGCAACCCGTGACGCAGTGACCACCATGCACGATGATCTTGAGAAAGAGAAGCGAGCCTATACCTTAATCTGGGCCAAACGGGAAAAACAGATCGGACGAGTCATCGACAACATGATTGGCATGAGTGGCGACTTGCAAGGTATTATCGGTTCTGCCATGTCGACGCTACCCGAGATCGAACTCGGGGAGATCGGTAAGGAGCCTATGGAAGATGAGGTGCTCTAATATGATACCCAAAGTCAGTTTTGACGATCTCTACAACCAACTCAATCCCGAACAAAAAGCGGCTGTCGATACCATTGAGGGACCGGTCATGGTGATTGCCGGCCCGGGTAGTGGGAAGACGCAGATTTTGACGCTCCGGATTGCCACCATCTTGCAGAAGACACAATTGAATCCGCGTAATATCTTGGCGCTGACCTTTACCGATTCAGCCGCCGCCAACATGCGAAAGCGCTTAGTCTCGGTGATTGGATCCTCCGCATATGGCGTGGGGATATATACCTTTCACGGTTTTGCCAATAGTATCATCGGCGAATTTCCTTACAAGTTTCAGTTTGCCCGGGAGCTTGTACAGATCGACGAGATTGAGCAAATTGAGATCATCGAGAATTTAATTGATTCATTAGAGCTCAAAGATCTCCGCCCGCCTCGTGCGCCGTATCATTACACTAGCGAGATCATCGGCCGAATAGGGGATTTGAAGAATGAAAATATCTCGCCAGCTGAATTACGAAAGATCACCGAATCGAGCATTGAGCAATTGTCTAATGATCCAACGAGTATGCATGAAAAAGGTGCTCACAAGGGGAAGATGAAGGCCGTAATCGCCGAAGAGATAAAACAGCTCGAGAAATGTCAGGAGCTGGCCACAATCTATACGGCCTATCAACAGAAACTGGAAGAAAAGGGCCTCTACGACTATGCCGACATGATCCTGTTCATTGTCAAAAAGCTCGAAGAAGATGCCGATCTCAAGGCCTATTACCAGGAACGATTTCAATATATTTTAGTCGACGAATACCAGGACACCAACAGTGCCCAGAACCGGCTTGTCGAGCTGGTAGCCGATTTCTTCGACAGTCCTAACCTATTTGTAGTGGGGGACGATAAGCAATCCATTTTCCGCTTCCAGGGAGCGTCGATGGCCAACATGCTGGCCTTTTATCGTAAGTACCCAGAGATGAAAGTTGTTAGCTTAAGACAGAACTACCGGTCGCATCAATCAATTCTGGATACCGCTCAAAAAGTTATTGTTCAAGCTAATGAGCGGATTACCCAACATATTGGAGGGATTAGCGATGAGTTGGTGGCAAGTAACGTAATATTTACGAATGACGAATCGTCTAACCTGTCTGAAAAGAATTACGCACCGGTCTGCCTCGCGGCTTTTAGCTCACCAGAGACAGAGCAGTACTGGATCGCTCAAAAAATTATGTCGCTGATCGAAGCAGGGAGTCTCCCACAAGAGATTGCGATTATCTACAAAGAGAACCGCGAGGCGGATAGTTTTGCCGATATCCTATGCCGATTAGGCATCGCCTTTAGCCTAGAGCGGGGAAGTAATGTGCTGGTCGATATCGATATCCGCCGACTGCTGACCATGCTACGAGCCATCAACGAACCGACCGATTCTCGGTCGCTGTTTGAGTTATTGCACTACGACTTTAGCAAGATTGATGGAATCGATCTGCTAAGATTGACTGCCTACCGGGCTAAGAATCGGACCAGTATCATCGATGTCCTTGACCAACTGGCGGGAAACACTTTAGAAGTAACACTGAATAACCCGACAGCTTTTCAGGATATTTACAAGAATCTCGGGGAATGGCGAGTCGCATCACTCAATACCTCAATGCCCGAATTTCTGGAGATTGTCATCCGAGAGTCCGGGTTACTCGCCCAAATCCTTGAATCAACCACCAAGATCGAACGGCTCCATCGCTTACGTCGCTTCTTCGATGAGGTCAAAAAACTGGCGACTAAGGATCCCTTACTTAATCTATCGAAGCTCCTTGAGCACTTTGATTTACTGATCGCTAACCGCATCCAGCTCGTACCGTCACCGCTCAATACCGGAGCAAACCAGGGAGTTATTCGACTGATGACCGCTCATAAGGCTAAAGGCCTAGAGTTTGAGCATGTCTTTTTGCCAAATCTAGTCGATAAGCACTGGGGCAATGCGACCCGTCGTAGTTCATTGAAACTACCATTCGGCTTGATTGGTCATACGGTTAGCACGCAAGACGAAAAAAATGAAGATGATCGACGCTTATTTTACGTCGCCCTCACTAGAGCCAAGCGTTGTCTATATCTCACCCACGCCATGCGGAAAAACGGTAAAGAACAATTGCCGAGCCAATTTCTCTCTGAAATTGGAGAAGATGCCTTGTGTAGAATTGATACGACGGCTAGTGAGGCAGAGGCCGGCGCTCATCTCCTGGCCCTGTTTAGTCCGATCGTAGAGGCTCACTTCAGCGAGCAGGAAGCGGAATATCTTCGCCAGTTGATTCGAGAACAACCGATCACCCCAACAGGCTTAAACAACTATCTGCGCTGTCCGAAAGGCTATCTGTATAAAAACATCTTGCGCATTCCGACGGCTAAAACCGCTAGCCAAGGTTACGGTACCGCCGTCCATGCCGCCATGCAGGCCTTTTTCATACAACACAAAGCGAACAAACACGTACCAGCTCTTGACGACCTACTCGCGGCCTTTCGGGAGGCGTTAGCCAAAGAGATCCTGAACCCCGTCGACTTTGAGGCTTTTTTGCGCAAGGGAACAACTGTCCTAACCCACTATTTTGAGACTCACTTACGTTCAGTGAATCCTACAGTCGACGTGGAATACGGTTTCGATACGCACCATATCGTGATCCCCAGTCCCGAAGGTGATATCAACATCACTGGCAAACTGGATAAATTAGAACTCATCGACGGCCCGAGTAAAACTGTGCGAATCATCGACTATAAAACCGGCCGAGCACGTAGCCGTAACGAGATCGAAGGCAAGACTGTCAGTGCAGACGAAGACTATAAGCGTCAATTGATTTTTTATCAAATGCTCTGCGAACTCGACAAACAGTTTCCTTATAAGGTGAAGGAGACTGGCCTGGCTTTCGTCGACGATGACGAACGGTTCACGACGGAGATTTTTGAGATTACCAAAGAAGAGACTAAAGACCTCAAAGAACTGATCAAGACGATCTATGCCCAGATGTTAAGCCTAGAGTTTCCGCACATCGAGGACCCGAATCGACCGCCTTGTGACTTCTGTGATATCTAGACGAAAGAATAGTGAGAACTAAAAAAAGCTATGGGCGGTCCGCTCAGCGAACCGCCCATTTGCTAGTTGCCTGGGTAATCACCCGGGCGGGAAGACAATCTGCAACGCCTCCGTCGAAATCTGGACAGTGAGGACAGCCGCAACTCGGTCGTAACTCCAGACGATGACTCCATCTAGGAAGCCGTACTTAGTCATGCCACTGACGGCCTTGCCCAGCCAAGAGTCAGCGAGGTATATAAGATACACCTCCAGGGAAGTCGGATCGTGACGCGTGATCACTCGGTGAGCACAGCCCACAACGTGAATCGTCAGCGCTCCCACATGATAAGTGTCAGCCAGTCGCTGGTCACTTTTATCTCTCCAAGACCGACGCATGAAGGTATCACTTTCCGGGGCAAGGCCCCTTTAAAAAATGCTCGCCAGACGGGAATGGCGAACAAAGGTGCACAAAATTAAAGTTAATATACCAACGTCAGGTATCAATTACAAGCATGCTTTATGGACTAAGTTATCCACAGCTTTTAACTTGTATGTATAACTAGCGTACAATAAGTATATGAGTAATTTACCGACCAAGGAAGAGCAGGAATTAGGCGAGAAAATTGGGATCATCGTCTCGATTGGACTTTTTGTTTTGGTTCTTTATCTTCGTTTTAGTGGTGTCATCGCTACTCCAGCGGAGATAACGGAGCAACTTCAGAATTGGTATCGAGAGTACGGTGCATGGTTCGTCTTTATCTCAGCAATTATCGAGGGCATCTTTGTCATTAACCTCTACTATCCTGGATCAACAGCAATTCTGCTCGGGGTAGCATTTGCCGTCAACAATCATCAGTCCGTACCTTTTTACGTCACCTTAATTATCATCGGTTTCTACCTGTCTTATCTGTTTAACTATTGGCTTGGTAAACATGGTGTCTATAAACTATTACTCAAGTTTGGCTATGGCGATGTCATAGAAGGGATGCAGGACACACTTCGAGAAAAAGGACCACGAATCATGTTAACTAGCTTTTTTCACCCTAACCTTGCAGCAATTGTCACTACAGGTGCTGGCGTCATCAACATGCCGTTTAAAACCGTTGCCCTCTGGTCAGCTATCTCGCTCATCATATGGGATAGTATCTGGGGCCTAATCAGTTATCTAACTGGCCCATATGTCATAAAGCTATTCAGTAGCTGGCTCTTCATCCCTGTGATGATCTTATGGATGGCTCTTGCCTTCATCTTCATCCCTCGTCGAAAGCAAGAAAAAGCTCAACCTGTTCTCTCGAAGGGGAAAAGCTGATATACTGAAATACCAATCGCAGCAAAGCAGGTTTATTGACTAAAGTTAGCCCAGTACAGCACCCAAAACTGCATAATGATCCTTACATTACTCGATCGATCTTGATCGTATCGATATTTTTTTTAATGGTTACATTTGGTCTTGTCATCACAGAAGCCCCGGCACCTTTAGCTCGAGTGAAAACGCAGTCAGTGAGCACCCAATTAGCTTACTTGCCAATACCTTTGTCGACGGCCGATGTGGCGACGACTCAATCGTTGACGTTACCTTTGGAACGGAAATTGCCCATCCTCATGTACCACTACATTCGAATTAATTCAAAACCGAAAGACAAGGTTGGCGCTAACCTATCAGTCTCGCCAACGAACTTCGCTAAACAATTAGCGAAGATTAAATCAGCTGGCTTTAGCGCCACTACATTTTCGAATCTTGAACGAGCCGTGCCAGAGAACCCAATTATCTTAACTTTCGACGATGGTTACGCTGACGCGATGGTGGCGGCCACAACACTTGAGGATGCTGGCATGAGGGGCGTATTCTATATTGTAAGTGATTTTATCGATAAGCCCGGTTACCTGACTGCTGAACAGGTGAAGAAATTAGCTGAAGCAGGACATGAAATTGGAGCTCATACGGTTAGTCATCATGAATTGAATCGACTAGGTGCCGTCGAACAACGTAGACAGATCGTTGAGAGTAAGGTAGCGCTCGAGCAACTAATCGGCAAACCAGTGACCACTTTCTGTTATCCAGTAGGCAAATATAACGATACAACTCTCCAGATCGTTAAAGAGGCTGGCTATAAAACAGCCACGACCACAAAATATGGCGTCAGTAGCGGCGCCGATTGGCAACAGTCGCCTCATCTGCTAAAAAGAGTACGTATCACCAACGCCACACAAATCCAGTCAATAATTCGCTAATATGATTAAGATACCCGTTATCTATGAAGATCAGTTTCTCCTGGTTGTCGATAAACCGGCCGGGGTTATTGTGCACGAGGGAGCCGGTAATCCGACAAGTGACCAATTGTCAGATTTCAATCTTCAAAGAAGCCCGTTGCTGACTGACTGGATCAAGGAAGAACATCCGGATATCGTCAAAGCATATGCCAGCAACCCTGATCCGCTGTACTTCCGACCAGGCATTGTCCATCGATTAGATAAAGATACATCAGGCTTATTGGTTATCGCCAAGACCCCGGATCTGGGGCAGAAACTTCAGGCATTGTTCAAGAATCGAGAAGTACAGAAAGAGTATGTGACTTTAGTCGTGGGTAATCCAGACCCAGAAGAGGGGAGTATCGTTACGTTTATCGTCCGAAACCCGCGCAAACGGCGCGAGATGGCGGTCAGTTTTACTGGGAAAGGCAAGGAATCGAGAACCGATTACAAGACGGATCAGACCTGGTACTATCGATATAAGGGGCAGAATATACCAATCAGTTTGGTGACGGTAAGCTTGCATAGTGGACGGATGCACCAGATCCGTGTTCATATGAAATACAAGGGCTGGCCAGTTCTCGGGGATCAGACCTACCAAACCAAGCCGAGTCGCAATATCGCCAAAGACTGGGGGTTAGCGCGCCAGTTTCTCCACGCCAAGCGGCTGTCATTTACCCACCCCGAAACAGGGGAGACCGTTGACGTTACTTCGCCCTTGCCTAACGATTTGGCCATCATCAAAGCTAAGCTTGAGGCCCTATGAAAAAGGGGATTGATTACATTGGCGTTTCCGCCGGGGCGATGATCATCAATGAAAAAGGCGAATTGTTTTTGTCGAAACGCAGCCAAAACGTGAAAAACGAACGCGGTCACTGGGAAACACCCGGCGGTAGTGTCGAGTTCGGTGAGATACTGGCTGACGCAGTACGTCGAGAGATGAAGGAAGAGTATGGGGTCGACATCGAGATTATTGAACAGTTCCCAGCGGAGGACCACCTCATCCCGGCTGAAGGCCAACATTGGGTCGCTACGACCTTTCTCGCCATAATAAAAGATGGCGAGATGCCCAAGATCTGCGAACCCAAAAAGTGTGAGGCAATCGGTTGGTTTACCCTTGATAATCTGCCCAGTCCACTCTCGATTATTACGAGACTCGATATTCTACATCACGGACAAGCCGTACTGCTTTCCAATAAGAGTAAGACTAAGTAAACTGATAGTAAGTTAGGGGACCAATGAAAATTGCCATTTCAGGATTAGGCAGTGCCGGGACAACTTCAACCGCCAAAGCGGTCAGTGAACGACTCGGGATTGCCCTTAACACGTATACCCTACGAACATTGGCTGACGACATGCAGGTTGATTTTGAGTACATGCACGCCAAAGCGAAGAAGAACGATCCATCGATTGATCGGCTGATGGATACCCAACAGATTGAGTTTTTGCACAATAACGAAAGCGGGGTAGTCGCCAGTGACTTAGCTTGTTGGCTCGATGACTCTCGAATCTACAAGACACTTGGTTTACACCAACCAACGATCGACCTCAAGATTTGGCTTAATCCAAGCTACGAAGCGAGGGCGGCGCGCTTTGCTAGTCGCCACGATGGCACATCCGCTGGCTTAGCTCAATATGACCAAGAGCTGATTGAGCACTATAAAGCCCTCTATACAATCGATATTACCGATCCAACAGGCATCGATTGGGTCTTCGAGACCTCGACACTTGATCTTCAAGCTGTAGTTGATACGATCACCGAACGAGCTACACGACTAGACTCTACGTCTGGCCCAAAGGACTGAGTCTTGTCTGACTAGATAGCATAGTCTATACTACATATGGTAGGTTATTCTGTATTCGTATATTGTACGACATATTTAGGAGTTATTATGCGCCGCAAACGGATCAACTGGAAGCTGATTGTCATCGTCCTGATTGTATTATTTGCCGGCTATGTGACTTGGCCAACGGCTCCAGATATTTCGATCAAAAGTTACCATAAAGAACTCAAAATTCATGAAGGTCTTGACCTCGCTGGCGGCACGCATTTGGTCTATGAGGCAGATACCAAAAATTTAGCCCCTAAAGATAAGGCTGAGGCGATGGTTAGCCTCAAAAACGTCATCGAGCGTCGTATTAATTCCCTTGGGGTGTCTGAACCAGTGATCCAAACTGGGAAAATTGGCGATAAGGATACGGTTGTCGTTGAGCTAGCTGGGGTAGATAACGTAAATAATGCCAAAAGCTTGATCGGTCAAACGGCCAAACTTCGATTTATTGCCGAACTGATGGCCGATCCTGACGGCAACCCGTTCCCAACCGATGCCGCGACCTTAGTCGGTGGCGAACACCTGAAGAAAGCAACGGTTATTTTCGATGATAGTACTGGTCTTCCTCAAGTATCGCTCAAATTCAATAACGAAGGCGCCAAGAAGTTCGCCGATGCTACTCGGGTTAACGTCGGTAAACCAATCTACATCTTACTTGACCGACAGATCATCTCCGCCCCAACAGTTCAAGGCGAGATTAACGGGGGCGAGGCCGTGATCACAGGCCAGTTTAGCATACCTGAGGCCAAAGAGCTGGCGACTTTGATCAATGGTGGGGCACTGCCAGTTTCGATTAAAGTTATCGAAGAGCGAACCATAGGAGCGACCCTAGGCGATGCCTCAATTAAGGCCAGTTTAGTCGCCGGACTCGTCGGCATGATCCTAGTTGGAATCTTCATGGTTGTCCAATATCGATTTAAAGGTTTTGTGGCAATTGTTGCCTTGGTAATCTATACCTTAATCATGATCAGCCTATTCAAATTGGTCCCAATCACTTTGACCCTAGCAGGAATAGCTGGGTTTATCCTCTCGATCGGCATGGCCGTTGATGCCAATATCCTCATCTTCGAACGGATGAAGGAGGAGCTAGCCGTAGGTCGCAACACGGCTTCTGCCCTCGAAGCTGGGTTCGCTCGTGCTTGGAACTCGATTCGCGATTCAAATGTCTCTAGCATAATCACTGCCGTAATACTCTTTGAATTCGGATCTGGACTAATAAGAGGCTTTGCCGTCACCCTGATCATCGGTATTTTAGTCTCTATGTTTACAGCTATCACCATCACTCGAACATTATTGAATTTTAACCTTAAGTACATCAGATAGTAAGGATTAGTATGCAATTACTCGGCAAGAAAAAATGGCTATGGCTCTCAATCTCGGGATTGTTCATCGTAGCGGGGATCATCAGTCTAAGTGTCTGGGGTCTCAAAATTGGCATCGACTTCACAGGTGGGACACTGATTGAGATTACGGGTAAGGAGCAAAAGATTAGCGACGAAGCGCTGGAGAGCCTCAAAAAAGATCTCCGGGAAACCGGGATCGAAAATGTCACCAGCCAGGTAACTGGTGATGGAGGTGTCATCTTAAAAACGGAGACCTTAACCAAGGAAAAAGAGGGGAGACTTCCGGAGAAATGGGAGAAGCATAAAGTCCTCATCAGTCGGTTTGAGAGTGTAGGACCGACTGTCGGGAATGATTTGACTCAAAAGGCGATACAGGCCGTCATTATCGCCTCGATCGCGATCATCCTATATATCGCCTATTCATTTCGGAGTGTTCCCAGGCCTGCCTCGAGTTGGCGCTTTGGGTTCGTCGCCGTATTTACTCTCATTCACGACATCGCCGTAACCATAGGACTATTTGCCATCCTTAGTTATTATCTCGGTTACGAGGTCAATGCGCTGTTCATCACAGCCTTACTAACAATCATGGGTTTCTCGGTACATGATACAATTGTCGTGTTCGATCGCTTACGCGAAAACATGCGCCACACACCGATCGCGACCCCACAAGCCTTCGAGTCGTCTACCAATGAGGCTTTAACCCAAACCTTAAATCGATCGTTGAACACCTCAATAACTACACTCTTAGTACTGATCGCCTTGGCATTCCTCGGTGGAGATAGTCTACGACCATTTGTAATTACTCTGATTATCGGTATGAGTTTCGGGACCTACTCGTCGATCTTCGTCGCTACGCCCTTGCTCGTCATTTGGCAGCAATGGTTGATGCGTCGACAGGCGGCCTAAAGTATTGTTCTAAACCACCAAGGTCTCTTTTTTTTAACTAGTGTGACACATTTATCGTATCATGATTCCTTGTTATGTCCTGGCCAATTGTAATGCCTTTTAACCCGTTAAATAGGCGATTTTGGCTTGGCATCTACTCATTTGGAAGGCGAATTGACCAGTGAGGACCCGTGATGATAGGGGAGAGTTAATAATCAAATACGATTTGCAAATGTGGAACGAATTATAGCTTATACTGCCGTAACCACGTTGTCGTAGCCATAGCATATACTATAAATGTCTCGGGGTAGTGGTTTGACGATTTCAGGTTCGTGTCATTAGTCTAGATATTGAGACTGTGTACGCGTTGTTATCCTATAATCACAGCCCTAAAACTCGTTTAGATAGATCGTTATAGAATTCAATAGTAATCCAGGATGTAGAAGATGAATGTATACTTTATTATCCGTATTACGTCGCATAAGATACATTGTGCGACTGACGAGAAAGTGCTCCGATGCTAAGGGGATTGCACAAAGAGCTAGCAGGTAAACTATCGTATAACAATACTGCAAGCAAAACTGATGGATTTATGGATAGAATCGAATATTCCTTCATATCAGCCAGTACGGCATATCGTCAAGTGAATCTCTCATACCCTTAAACGACGTCTATCCCATTAGAGTCATTATTCATTGGTAATATTTCTTTCGACAGTCTCCCCTGTCTGTTATTACTTTTAACAGGTTCCGACAGGTTCAATTCCCCTACTTAACCTACCCGGTATTAGAGCTCATGGATTGGCAATATAGCGCCTTGATCGTCGTTAGGATCGTCAAGATCATTGTATTTAGCGGCAATGGTTACAGTTGGATCGACCTGTTTTGGGGGCGCTACTACTACATCGTGTGTCTTAGGCTCGGTAATGGTTGGCAACATATGGTTGGTATCCTTAATTAATTCTGTCGCTGGGACAGGTTTTGTCTCGATGAGCACACCCTGATTTGCGTCATGACTCCCCTGACCTACGTTTGCTGGGACCGACGGAGAGGAGACTTGATTATTACCGCCCGTTGGTGGATTACCCCGATTACTACCCTTATTGCGTGATCTATTATGTCGCACAATATTAGGATCCTCAGAAGCTCTATTTACCGTAGCTTGCGCTATCACTCGCACTTTGGGCGGTGGAACTAAAGCCGACTTCGGTTTATCTGCTGGTAATAGCGGTCCTGCGACATGGTTTAATGTGCCACTCTTTTGCGAGTCGCTACTCCCCTGCTCTGACCCTACGCGATCAGATGGCTTGCCCTTATCGGCCATGAAGGCGTCGTAGTCTCTAGGACTAACATAGAACGGTTTGCCTTCTTTATCGCGCACTTTCCATACCTCAACTCCGTCGATAGTCGTACTCTTAGGTAATGGGTTCATCGGCTCGTACGGTTTCAATTCTTCCTCATAGACTACCTCACCATCAATTTCTCTAAACGTCCCAATCTTGCCGGTGTTCGCCTCATTACGTGTCAATATTTCTTCTTCAACTTCGCCCCGTAATCGAGTATATTTTTCAATACTCTGTTTGATCGCAGTTTCACGATGTTCATTTCTGCCGACAAATGGCGCTAGTGTGAGAGCTGAAAACGGCGTAGCAGTTCTGGCATCGATAGCCATCTTTAGATAGACTTGATAATTGTCGAGATTTACTAGATCGTTCGCGTCAAAAACCGGTTCGAATTCTCTAGCTAAAGCGCCCGCGTCTGAGGCTCCTACCCGGAAGGCAACGATCGTTCCAACATTGCCGAAGACCGCACTAGCCACAACTTCTGGCATCTGAGCGATGTACTGATGCGTGATGATGAGATTAAGGTGATACTTGCGCGCTTCAGATAGGATTGCCGCAAACGACTCAGTAGCAAAGTTCTGAAACTCATCAACATAGAGATAGAAATCACGTCGTTCGTCTTCCGGAGTGTCGGCGCGTCCCATAGCCGCCAATTGGATCTTGGTGATAATCATCGAACCGAGCAAGGCCGCGTTATCTTCACCTATCTTCCCGACCGCTAAGTCAACAAGGAGAATCTTCCCGCTGTCCATTATCTCTCGCATGTCAATCGTCGAGTGCATCTGACCCATAATATTGCGGATCGTTGAGGAGGAAAGAAACTGTCCGACTTTATTCTGGAGTGGTGCAATCGCCTCAGTTCGGAACTTCGGCTCATATTTTTCATATTCATTTAAAAAGAAGTCTCGTATTACTGGGTCTTTCACATAGTAGAGTACTTTGCGTCGGAAGACGGGGTCCACCAAAATCTTCATTATCTCAAGTAAAGTTGCTTCAGGATACTCGAGTAAAGCTAAAACGGTGTTACGCAAAATGTATTCCATACGAGCCGACCATACATTGGCCCACAGTTTGGTAAAAATACTCATAAGTCCAGAAGCGACGATACTGCGCAAATCAGGATCAACTGATTCCAACAGGTTAAACCCAACCGGATGCTCACGATCTGCTGGGTTAAAGTAGACAACATCTTTGATCCGGTGCTCAGGGATGTAGTCAAGCACATGGTTGATGAGGTCACCATGAGGGTCAACCACACAGACACCACGATTCTTTTGGATATCATCGATGATCATGTTACGTAACATGGTAGATTTACCCGTACCCGTCTTACCAACGGCGTACATATGATAGCGTCGATCTGGAGTTCTGATTCCAAAACGATGAGCAAAATGTCGGTAATTAGTTTGGGCAAACAAGGTCACATCGTCTGGGTTAACCAAACCTTCGATGGGCAAGTTAGCCGGCGGTTCGCCTTTTTTCGCCCCAGCCCAAACGATGGAAGGCGTTTCAACGCTTACGCTCGGTAGATGAAAGATTGAAGCCAATTCTTCCACATTAAAAATATAACCTTGTGCTGGGAATGCTCTGGTCTGAAAGACCGGCAGGATCTTATCTTTCTCGGTAGAGACTCGACTTAAATCAAAACCGTTCATATTGCTAATATTGAACTGCTTGAAGGCACCATAAAGATTATTTATCCGCGCAATCGCTGCTTTTTCGTCACGCCCAATGGCACATAGTCGGATAACGGTTTCATAACCCAGTTTGGTAGTTTTTGCCTCAGCCGCTCGTAAGCCTTCACTAACTGGCCCTGGGAGTGCTGGCTTAACCGCTTCTTTTTTTTCGCCCTCAACAATTGGTCCACCAGCCGCCGTACGGGCAAATTCGACAGCTACACCGGCTGTTCCCTTGAGAATTTTACCGATAGTTAACTTACCGTCATTCGGCTTCTTGCCACTCTCGATCATCTTGACGTACTGAAGGGTTTTCGCTTGCCAGGTGTCAGGAATCGGCCGAGTTAAGATCTGAACCCAAATCTGCTCACCTTCTTCAATTTTTGAGAGCACTCCGGTAACCGCCGCCAATGGATCAACGGTAAAGTTCTGGTAGGTTTTGATTGGAAAGATGTCTGGCTTAGTTAAGACCAGTTCAGCAGCAGCCACTGACCAATTGGCCAGATCGATCTCGGTATAGTCAGAAACCTCGCTAATTTCGACAGTTGGATATTGAGCGTAGATTTGACCCTCGACATAATCCTTAAGGTCGCTCGGTACATGCACAAAAAATTGGATATACTGATCCCTCGCCGCAAGTTCAAAAGAGAGATGATCTTGGACTGTCTGATCAGCTCGATAGATACCATGAATCGCCGCAAACATTTCTTGGGCGGCTTGAGGTGTCTTCTCGTTCTGTTTCGGGACTAAAATACGTAGCAACGTATTAGTTTTGCTGGTCACGGCTTCGATCGTTTTTGAGGTCTCACGAATCTTGATGACAATATAAATGATAGCTACCGGGCCTACAATCAGGGTCAGATAAACCAGCACTCGTACAAGAAAGAGAAAGAAATCCATGGCTTCGTTGTCCTTTTTACATCACAGTGTACTATACCATAAATCAGTTAGGAACGGTACTCTTATTACATCTAACTTGGTGATAGCGGATCGGTCCCCTTGGCGGCCGGTGCGTCCATAATCTTGGTCCGTTCGTAGATTTCGGCGTCGACGAGACCGCGATCGCGACCGTAGCGTAACCGAGATAACTGACGGACACCGTGGCCAATCTCGGGAATCGACGGTGTATCATCTTTATTAATTTTCACCGAAAACGGTCGGCTCGGTGAATTATCGACTAGCAATTTAATGTACGCGTTGTAGCGTTCAAGATTATTCAGGTCGTGAAAATTAAAGACTGGCTGAAACTCTTTCTCTAAGAACTCAGCGTCAGGCACTCCGATTCGGTAGGAGATGATAGTTCCTACGTTCCCAATGATTGCATCACGGATTGGCTCTTGGAGCTGGGAGATGTACTGGTTGGTTATAGACAAAGCGAGTCTATATTTTCGAGCCTCGGAGAGAATTGAGGCAAATGTATCGGTCGCCAGATTCTGGAACTCGTCGACGTATAGATAGAAGTCTTTACGTTGTTCTTCAGGAATATTGTGCCGAGCCATGGCGGCGGTGTAAATCTTGGCGACTAATATCATGCCAATCAAGTTTGCGTTGACCTCACCCATCTTACCTTTGGAAAGGTTGACGATGAGGATCTTCCCACTATTCATCGCTTCGGCAATATCGAACGAACCCTTGGGTTGGCCGATAATATTGCGCATCATCGTGTTTGTCATAAACCGACCGAATTTGGAGATGAAGTAATTGAACATCTCCGACTTATGGAAGTCGGCAGTTTTGGCCATCTGTTGTGTCCAGAAGGCTTTTACGACAGGATCTTGAAGTTTCTCGACTCGCAAGTCACGATAAGCATCGTCAGTGAATAGCCGAGGGATCTCAATTAAGGTTCCACCTTCAGGCCAATCCATAAGCGTCAAGGCGGCGTTACGCAACCAGTGTTCAAATTGTGGTCCGACAATACCAGTTTGGTTCGGGTCAAACAGTTTGTAGAAGATTTGAATAATCTCTTGAACCAAAAAGTCCTTTTCTTCGGCCGTCTTCCACTCAAGCATGTTCAATCCGAACGGTCGGTCAAGATCGCCTGGATCAAAGTAGATGACATCTTCGGCTCTCTCACGAGGTATCTTAGACAGCAAACCTTCTGCTGTATCACCATGGGGATCGATATAGCAGATACCGTGGCCAGCTTTGATGTCCTGTAGGATCATGTTTTCAAACAATGTCGTTTTACCCGTGCCAGTCATACCAATCATATAAAGGTGTCGACGACGGTCTTCTTTCTTAAGAAAAATATTCGTCTTATCGCCCCTAAACATGTTATCGCCAATATAGAGCCCCTCTTTGGGCAGGCTGGGCGGTGCCGGAGCCCGTTTAGCACGCAACCATCGAATATTGGGAGTATCGACAAATTGATTTGGGAAATGAAACAACGAGCCGAGTTCTTCGGTATTAAGGATCATCCAGCGTCCGGTGAAGGCTCGAAGGACGAAGTCGGTTACAAACCACCGTTCGCCACTCATCTTTTCATACTTAAAGCCATTAGCGGCTGGGTTTTGGAATTGGGAGAAGGCGGCAACAATATTGGCAAGATAGGCATCAGCCTCGGCGGCTGTCGGGGCGGCGGCGATTATGCGACTAACTACATGAAAGCCTGAGGTACTAGCTTTTTCAGAAAGATTTTTTAGTTTTTCTTCTTGAATCGGCGTCCGCATTCGGTTTGTTGAGGCTTCTTCTTTAGGCGGGCTGATGACTCGTTTTATTTCCCGAAACATGCGGATGGTAGAGTTGTGATGGACATCATAGCCTTGACCCACGCCAATCAGATGGCTTGCCTCTTCAACCCGCAAGCGCCACCGATCACTAGCCGGACGGATAATAAACTGGATTGTTGCTCTCCCCTGCTCCCCCATTTTGGATAGTGCATTGGTGATGTTGTTTAACGGGTCCGCCTCAAGGGTTTTATAGCTCTTGATTGGGTAAACATAGTATTTCGCCAGACGAAGTGTGGCGCTGCGAACTTGGAATGATTTATCAAAAATCCGAAACTCTCTGCTCTCTTCAATGATTGCAGCGGGATAGAAGGCATAGATAGTCTTCTCGACTACTTCACGATTCGCCCGAGAACAGCCGACGTAAAATAATATCTCATTATTTCTAACCACAATTTCGAACGATAGATGAGTCTGACCAAAGATTAAATCTATTGGATGAGTACTGTAAAGCGAACCAAAGCTGGCAAACATCTGTTCTGCTACCGAGACCACTTCGCGCCATTCCTGAGGCTTCTGCTGTTCGTCTTTGCCGTGGCTCGATTCCTTAGGGACAGAGACCAAGAGCATGACCCAGTTGGCCGCTCGTTTAAATTTGAGTCGACGTAAATACCAGAAATAGGCTACCAGCAAGAAGGTAACGGCTAAAGCTAAAAGGACCAGGATAACCGGGCCAATCAACGACGGCTGGGCAGTTGTGTAGATATCCTGTTCCACTCCCCTCCTCTAGTGCTAGTAACTTGCAGCCCGCTCAACTGCTTCACCGGCCTCTGCGTCAGTCCTACCTTGCTCAGTAGCTATCTCTAGACCCTCGGCAATCGACATTTCTGTAAGCGTAGCTCCCTGAGGAGCAGATGTCAGCTCGTGGACAGCAGTATCGATCTGCGCCGCAAGCGGGTCTACTCCTACGGGCATAGTGTTCTCTAGTGATATCGGAACAGTAGGTGCTACAAGTCTCGCTTCCGTTCCAACCTGAGTGGGTACCACAACTGTTCGAACCTCTGGAGTGAGAGGAGGAACAACCGCCTCTGTACGTACTCCTAAAATGTGGTCAGGCTCACCTGGCACGTGGGGTTGAGGCAAAGTTCCAGCCATGGTCAAACCTCCTATTTGGTTAATCATATTATAGAATGTTTTCTCCCTGACGACTAGACCACAAGAGAAATCCGGAAATCCAAACAACAATAGTCAAATGAAAGGCTTAAATTTGGTAGAAAATATTCCACCATCTAGGGCTACTCGAATATCTTCCATCAAACGCAAGATGGTCCGTAGATTATGAACGGTAGTAAGACGGATACCTGTGACTTCTCTCTCACGTAGTAAGTGAGCAATGTAGGCACGGGAATAGCCAGCCTTACAGGTTGGACAGTCGCAGGTGTGATCGATTACTGCTTGGTCGGTCCTAAACCGAGCTCCGCGGAGATCCCACTTTTCAAAGCTCTCATACCGACCGGCGCTATCTCGATTCACGTGCCAGATTACGCCGTATCGGCCCAGACGAGTTGGCAGTACACAATCAAACATATCATAGCCATTAGCTACGGCTCTAATTAGGTCTTCGGGCTCCCCTATTCCCATGAGGTAATGTGGTCTTTCTGGTTGAAGTAAAGGACCGGTCCAATCCATGACTTGATACATGTGCTCTTTGCCTTCACCCACTGAGACACCGCCAACGGCGATACCATCAAACGGTAGGGAGGCAATATATTCCACTGATTCTTTACGCAATTCTGAAAATGTTGAGCCTTGAGCGATACCAAATAGATTATGCTTCTTCACAATGTCGCTATCCCCTACCTGCAACTGTTCAAAATGATCGATCGCTCGTTTGGCCCAGCGATGAGTTCGCTCCATAGAGCTCTTGGCTCGATCCTCTGTTGCCGGGTACTCAACGCACTCATCGAGCACCATCATAATATCCGAACCGAGGGCAATTTGGGTATCGACGACATTTTCGGGAGTAAATTTATGCTTGCTACCATCGATATGAGAGGTAAACTCGGCCCCTTCTTCGGTAATTCGGACATTGCCCGCCTGCATCGTATCGGCATCGTAAAAACCTTCTTTATGAGCCGCCTCTTGCATGCCAGAAACACCGGTCAGGGCTTTATTGCCTAAACTAAATACCTGGTAACCACCTGAATCAGTCAGAACTGGACCTTGCCATTTATTCCACGATTGGATACCGCCAAAGACTTTTATAGCCTCATGACCAGGTCTTAAATATAGATGGTAAGTATTGCCAAGAGTGATCTCAGCCCCAAGATCCCACACCTCGCTAGGAAGAAGTGTTTTGACTACCCCAACCGTTCCCACCGGCATAAAAGCCGGGGTTTGAACAGTTCCGTGAGCCAACTCTATCTCAGCCCGACGGGCTAGCGTCTGCTGGTCTTTTTCCCTAATAGTAAATGTGAGCATAGGTCGATTATACCTGATCTATATCGAGTTGTCAGCTGTCGAAATAAAGAAAAAAGCTCCTTTTAAGTGGAGCTTCTTTCTACGTGGGCAAATTGATTTACTTACTTCATTTCAACAGTTGCGCCGGCGGCTTCGAGCTTGGCTTTGGCGGCTTCGGCGTCTTCTTTCTTAGCACCCTTCAGGACATCCTTAGGAGCAGCTTCGACTAGATCCTTAGCTTCTTTGAGGCCTAGATCAGGCTTGATCTCACGAACAGCTTTAATCGCGGCAATCTTGTTGGCGCCACCTGAGGTCAGGACGACGTCGAAACTGGTCTTCTCTTCAGCTGGTTCAGTAGCTGCGCCACCGGCTGCAGCACCACCGGCCATCATCATAGGAGCGGCAGCTGAGACGCCGAAGCGCTCTTCGAGAGCCTTAACGAGTGAGGCCAACTTGGCAACAGGCAATTCTTCGATTTGCTTGATAAGATCGGCAAATTCGCCAGTTGCAGCGGCAGTTTCCTCTACTTCTGGAGTTGTGGTTTCTTCAGACATGGTTTCCTCCGTAGGATTATTTATTTCGGTTGCAGTTTCGTTATCGGTGTTGATTGCAGCCTCTTCGGCGTCAATCGATTCAGTTGTTCCGGCGCCTTCTTCGACGGCTACATCTTTAGCAGCCTCTTCGTCGGTAGCGTCGAGTTGACCGGCGTCACCAACTACATTTGATTGATCATTGTCTTGGTCTGACATATATATTCCTTCGTTATAAACTATTGATTACGCTTTTTTCTGTTCGTATTGGTGCAAAACGGAGACTAAGCCGCGCAGATTCCCAGACAGGACTGAAACCAATCCAGATAAGGGAGCCGCAACTGAACCAACCAATTTGGCCAGCAATTCTTGTCTGCCTGGCAAGGTTGCCAAGGTTCGAATGGTCGCCTCGTCAACTAACTCACCATCGATGATCCCACCCAAAATCTGGAGACCTTCGAAGGTTTTGTTAGCTTTGACGATCGCTTTGGCCGTAGCGACTTGGTCCTCTAAGGCAAAAACTGTAGCGATTGGCTGGGTTATAGCTTCAATCTCGGTTGGTAAATTTGAATCAGTTAAGGCAATACGAAGGAGCGTGTTCTTGGTAACGAGATATTTTGCACCGCTCGCTTCGATATCGCGACGGGCCGTATCGACGTCAATGGCTGAAAGACCGAGGTATTTGACGAAAATGATCGCCTGTTGTTTAGCAACAAGGTCACGTGTTTCCGCTAATCGCTCTTCCTTCATGGCTCGGGTAATATTCATACCACTCCTCTTGGTTAAATAAAAACTCTGGGTATCCAGAGTTTTGTTATCTAGTTGTCTAGTTCTCTTGTTCTCCGGTAAAAAAACCAGACAACTAGAAAACCAGTTCAACTAGATCAAGCCTCAGTAGGTCCGACCGTTTAATTCCCTAACTCTTAGAAGCGGGACCCCTACAGTCTCTGGCTATATGGTGTGAGTATACAGATTAAACGTCTATTCGTCAAGTACTGTCGCCATCTTACGCGCTCGGGCGTGGAAATCTGGATAATTGAACAGATCACGCCTAACCAGAAGATAATAGGCCTGCACACCGTAAAACAACGTAAAGACGAAGAAATAGACGGGGCCAAGTATCTCGCTTGAAGTCACATGCGAAGTCAGGACAAGGAGTTCTGAGACACCGAATACCGACAAAGTCATCAACCAACCGAGATGTCGAAAATGCCAGAGGTGGATACCACCAGGAAAGGCCATGATCGAAGCGGCCAGGGCGACGATCGATTCAGCACTGAAGATTGGATCATAAAGAAAATTTAAGACACCAAGTACACCTGCAAGCAGTGTCAAAAAACTGATTACCGGTACGATAATCTCGTCGCTAAACGTTTTCACGTCTCCTCGTGGCACTGTTCCCTCCCCTCTGATACTACGATAGCTGATTGTCGATCATTCGGCAAGGATAGAAAAAAACCAGCGAGTAACTGCTGGTTTTTTCATCTCATTTCGGCGCTATTTAAAGGCTGACTTTAACCCCAGGACCCATAGTCGGGGCGATCGTGACCGATTTTAGACGGCTCTTTGGTAAGGCCGCGATAAAGACCTGGAAATTTTCGATCAGTTTGGCATCGTCCCAGGAAACTCGTCCAATCGATTGGTGAATATTGCCGAGTGAATCGGCTTTAAACTCAACCCGTCCAACCTTGAGCTCTTGGGCAATCTTCTCTGGTTCTGTACTAACCGTACCCGATTTTGGATTAGGCATCAGACCTTTTGGTCCGAGTACTTTAGCTAGTTTGGCTAGTTTTGGCATCATCTCTGGAGTAGTGACGGCGATATCGAAGTCGAGCCAACCCTTTTCGATCTTCTCGATCATCGGTTCGTCGATGATGACAACCCGCTTCTCCTTACCAGTTCCGTGCGGTAGAGTAACAGTTCCACGAACGTTATCATCAGACTTTTTTGCGGCCGCTAGTCGAACATGAACATCAAGTGCACCATCGAAGGCGGTATATGAGGTCTTTTTGACTAATTCAAGAGCCTCAGAAAGTTGGTAACTCTTCAGGTGTTCAACCAGTTTTACAGCTGATTGATGTTTAGTGCCATGAGCCGCTTTTTTTGGCTTAGTAGTCTTTGAGGACTTTTTAGTCTTAGCAACGATTTCAGTCGATTCATTCCCTGATTCGCTTTGCGTATCATTGACAGCCTTCATCGCATCTAATTTAGCTTCGAGAGATGTAATCTCGTTAGCTTCGACTTCTCTTGAAACTCGGTCAGTTTCCTTTTTTGCGGCCATAGTTGACCTTTCTGTGGTAGTAACGGACAAAGTCCTCCCACTTATTTTTTTATATCTGTTATTCTAACAAGTTAACGGTCGTAAGTCAACTAGCGACTTCAATTGTATGAGCAGTCAGGGGCGTTGACCCTAATCCCTGAAGCAAGATATCACGAGTCGCTTCAATCACTTTGTCGCGCAATTGCTCTTCACGTTTAGTAAATGGTTGAAGAACGAAAACCGAGGCCTCTGGTTCAGATCGCAGTGCGACGGTACTATCTGTGACACCGGTAAATTCCTCAATGCCTAGGCGAATACGCGTGAACTCTTCATTGCCCAAAGATTCGATAATTGAATTCAAGCCGTTATGACCACCGGAGCTACCTTCGTGACGGATTCGAATTCGCCCTAAAGGCATGTCAAGATCGTCACTAATAATCCAAATATCTTTGGGCTCTAGTTTGTAATAGGAGGCAAATTTAGCAACCGACTCACCCGACTTATTCATGAAGGTCTGGGGCTTAAGGAGGACAACTTTTTCACCATGACTATTGAACTCAGCTGTCGAGGCCGAGAACCGTGACATATCACAAAATTCTGTTTCTAGATGATCGGTCAGAGCATCAAGAACCATAAACCCAACGTTATGACGAGTCTTCTCGTACTCCTTGCCTGGATTGCCCAAACCTACGATCAATTTCATGATGATTTTTACTCTTTAGCGAATTACATCCCTGGTAAATTAATTCCTAAATCCCCCATCATGCCTTTAGCTTTTTCGGCGGCGATGCCTTGGGCTTTCGAGATGGCTTGAGCGACGGTATTCTTGATGGCTTGCTCTAACTCAAATTTCTTCTCTGGCACGAGCAGGGCTTCCTCGATCGCGATACTAATGATCCGGACCTCACCGTTAAAGACAACTGTCACGTTGCCATCGTTCGACTTGGCTTCAATCTCCGTCTCTTTAAGTTCTTTCTGGACTTGCTTCGCCTTCTTCTGCATGTCGTAAAGCTGTTTCATTTTATCAAGCATCGTTACTCCATTACGTTAGTTAATGAACTCTGACATTATGCCTTGTTTACCTGCATTCGTAAATACCCTTCTACGAACATGTCGAGATCACCGCCCAGTACCGCCTCGGTATTGCTGGTCTCAATTTCTGTCCGATGATCTTTGACCATTTGATAAGGATGTAAGACATATGAGCGAATCTGGTTCCCCCACTCGGCAGAAACATGTTCGCCCCGCAATTCGACATCACGTTTGCGTTGGTCTTCGTTTTGCTTTGCAAGTAGTCGTGAGACGAGAACCTTCATGGCAAGTTCTTTGTTCTGCAGTTGGCTTCGTTCATTTTGACTAGTTACTACTAATCCGGTCGGAAGATGTGTAATTCTGACAGCTGAGTCCGTTGTATTAACACTTTGACCACCGTGACCGCCAGACCGATAGACATCAATCCTTAGGTCATCGGGCTTAATGTCAATTGCTTTTAGGTTATCAACTTCAGGAGTGATTTCAACAAGTACAAATGAGGTGTGTCTGGCTTTATCCGCATCAAATGGCGAGATCCGCACTAATCGGTGGACACCTGCTTCACTTTTTAATAATCCATAGGCTTGGGGTCCTTGCAACTCTAAAGTTGCTGACTTGATACCCGCTTCTTCTCCATGCGACAGATCGATCAACCGAGTTTGCCATGCCTTTCGCTCTGCGTAACGCTGAAACATCCGTAACAACATCGCTGCCCAGTCTTGAGCTTCAGTCCCTCCAGCACCGGCATGGATGCTCAGAATAACATTCTGGTGATCATATTGTCCGCTAAACAGCGTCTCAAACTCAAGTTTCTCGAGTAGTTTTTTGGCTTCGGGATCAGTTGGGTCGAGTAGCACTAATTCGTACTGTTCAACTACTTCCTTGAGACGAGTCAATTCTTGTGATAGTCGGCCGGCAGTTTCATGGTCTTGCCAAAAATCAGCTGCTTCCATTGCAGTCTCTATTTCGGTAATTCGATGACGTTTAGTATCGATCCCCAGTAGTTTGGCTAGTTCAATAAGTCGGTCTTCCATAGATTTATCTTACCATAAGGGATTGATAGGTTGATATATGACTATAAGCTAGAAGACAAAGAAGAACGCGGCGTGGCGTTCTTCTTTGTCTTTGGCCCTTACTCTTTTCAGAATCGAGCAATAAGCTTGTCGAGAGTTTTTCGCTGTCTTGTGTAGGTGTAGCCCATGACACTTAGTCCAGAAAGAACCAAGGACAGTAGGGCTTCGTTTGCACCGGTTGGGACGAGCGCCTGTTGGGCCGGATCGGCTATCACACACTCGGTCAAGACCTTGGCTTGGCTGTAGACCCGATCGTGGTTATCAGCATAAGCGGCTGCGTTATTCGTTAGCTCGTTGTGACAAGCCACATCAGCGCTGATCACAGTTTGGAACTCAATCGTTACTTCTTGACCTTTAGCTAAGTCACCTATCAATACCGCGTCGCGAGTTAAGCCAAGCAATTTGGCTTTTTGACCGTCTCTTGTAATGACAATATCGCCAACTAGTTTGACGTTAGCCGGTAAGGTGTCTTCGAGTTTTAGTTGTTTGAGTGTAACATCACCCAAACTCTTAACTAGTAGTCTCCAACTAACTGTCTGACCAGCCGAAGCATTAGTGGCCGTCTTGTCGGTCGCTTCGTTACGACTGGCGTTACCGACGTACTTAGTCAGTTGCAATTTAGGAGACGTAGGAGTTGGGGTCGGCGTAACGATGACTACCTTCTGGTTACCAAACCGCAAGACCTTCATGACGTTCACAGTTACTTGGCCACTCTGTGGGTTATCGGTGGTTGATCGATATCCTTCAGGAACATTTTCAGTCGCGGTGTAGGTACCGAGGTCAAGGTTCTCTAGTAAGATAACCCCGTGATCATCGGTTAGTTTAGTTAGACTGAAACCGGCAGGTCCGGTAATCTTAAAGGCGATAGCTTTCATAGTCGGTTCGTCTGAATCGAATTCACGATTACCATTTTTATCTTCAAACTTGATAATCTTCAGGCTACCCTTGTGCGTTTCAGTAGGGATCTGTTGATTACCAAATCGAACAACAGCCGCGTCGTTAGCTTCCACCACACTAGTTTGCGGGTTGTCGGTAGTCACACGGAAACCACTTGGCACTTGTTCAGTCACCTCGTATGAACCAAAAGGCAGATCAGTTAGATTGATTTGACCATTGTCCGCTGTGTTACGCGTCACGCTGTAACCGTTTGGACCGGTTACGGTAAAGACCACGTCGGCCATGAATGGTTCACCAGCGTCTTGGACCCGGTTGGCGTTCTTATCTTCGAACTTAATGATCTGAAGATTACCCTTAGGTGTAACCACAATTGGTTTATTACCAAAGGCTAAGGTTCGGGTTTGGTTAGCTATGACTTCACTATTTTGTGGGTTTGCTGTTGTCACCGTATAGCCCAAAGGAACCGTTTCAGTAGCCGTGTAGGCTCCAAGCGCCAAGTCGGTCAATTCAATATGACCATCGGCATTGGTTACCCGGGTGACCGAATAGTTGTTTGGACCACTCACTGTAAAGGTTACACCAGCTTGAGGACCTTCATTTGCATCCTGAACCCCATCACCGTCTGTGTCGATGAATTTGACAATGGTCAGGTTACCTTTGTCATCTGTAACGATGAGCTGTTTATTCTGTGCCACTACCTGTTGAACAAGATTACCTTCGTCAAGAGTGAATTGTGATGGAGTTAGTTCAACCAACTCATAACTGACTGGGACAATCTCACGAACAGTATAGGTACCAAAGGGCAGGTTATCCATGACCGCTGAACCATGATTATCGGTTCGAACAGTTAGTTCAGTGCCACTCGGTAACGTAAAGACGAAGTCGACCTGTTTATCCGGATCAGGATTTTGTACCCAGCCACCATTTTTGTACAAGTGCTTTTCGATCTGTATCGTACCGCTAGTCTGTCGATCGGCTAAGCGCATCTCGAAGTAGACGTATTTGGCTTTAGCCAGACGACCGGCATCGATATCCCCAACACTGACCCCATTACTCATAACTGCGTCACCAAGGGGCAGAGAGACAAGAGTTCCGGAGGCATCGTAAAAGTATGTACGCGCCGAACCACTCACATAGTTCAAGATATTGGCGTTTGTATCGATAAATGCATCGTTGATTCGATCTTCGTGGTTATCAGCCGAGGCTGTACCTCGAACCCGGAATCCGCCGTTGATATCGTTCTTGCTAGCCTTAACCGTGACCTCTTTAAGTCGAGAATTAGTAGCAGTCGGATGGTCATTTTGCACTTCAATAGAGATACCCACCGTATCATTAACTTCTGCCATCACCCGATCACGCCAATCAGCGCTCGGATCGCTCGGGTTCGGGTTGGTTCCCAAATTGATTACAGCCGTATCGACAAGCATACGGGGCGGCACGACTTCATTGCTGCCACCAACGACGACACGAGCTGTAGTATCGGTGGCGTGGAAGTTTTGGTAAGTCACGTGCGATATCTGTGTCAAAGTACCGGAAGCGCCATTCTTAACCTTGGCTAGGAAGTATAAGTAGGCTGTCTTATGTCGAGGAAACTCAGGTAAATCTAGTCCGCCACTAACAATACCATCCGGCATATCATCGAATTGGGCGGTGTGGAACTCCAACTTTGTTGAACCTGCAACGTACTCTAAGAATGGATCAAGCTCGGTTCGAACGCGAACCCCATTTAATCGTTCATCGCCGGACGTATTCTTGACGAAAACCCGGAATTGCACCTGTTCATCCACTTGTGCGTTAACCGATGGCAACATAGCCGTGTCATGAGTATAGTTTTGAACGGCGGTCAACACTTGAACGGGACCGTCAATACTTGCTTTCGTGACATTGGCATAACTTATTGCCTGGCCAAAAAGGACTGCAGCAAGAAGCAGGTAGATGACCGATTTAGTCTTATTGAGAAATTGCATCATGTGCATTTTTCCTTCTTTGGTTATGAATATTTATTGCTATGTTTGGTAGTTTACCACTACGTGACATGAGCGATTAATCTCTTTCGGAGAAAACGGAAATCGACTTTGTCGTCTCGAGCGGAGTCAAGAGATCAAACTTCTCGTTTGCTTCGAAAGATGGACTGGCCAGGGGGAAAGAATCTCTCTCCCCCATGGCAACGGACCCTCCGGCCCTCAGCTATGTTCTGCCTTTCAGCAATTTAACGGGGCGGCAACCGCCCCGTAGGGGTGTCACCATCTTCATCGTCGTCAGGGGTTTTGATCCCTTTACTGTGAGGACGGTGCCGATGGATGAAATGATGGTTGTGCCGACTGATCACCCGTCGTTCAGTGGCTCGACTGTATCCACCACCGCCAGCGACAACCTGCCGATCGACCGTCTTGCTAGGTCGGCCGGTCCGGTAGGCGCTCTTCTCTCTTGCGGGAGGAGCGGGTGCCTCCACTACTACCGGAATTTCTGGCACCGTGCTGGTGCCCTCGAAATCAGGTAGTTGCGGCGCAGGAGGCGGGCAGTACTCGTTGACTACCATCACCACCTCCTTCTGGCGCTCGCGCGACAGAGTGAAGCGGTACGGCATCTGCGGTTCAACGCGCTTGTAGTGTTCGCGTGGAACTTCAAGAAGGGTGTATTCCCCGAGGGAAAGATCGCCCTTCTTGGCAGCGCCGCTGGCGTCGGTAATGAGCACTGCGTCGAACCCGTTCGGGCCGAGGAGGCGAAACTGGTGGTTGGCCAGCTCGCCTCTCCCGTCCCGAAGCTTCTTGCAGATCTCCACCTCACCCTTGCAGGGAGGCGGTGGAGGGGGCTGCACAACTGGCGGGCAGTACTCGTTGACTACCATCACCACCTCCTTCTGGCGCTCGCGCGACAGAGTGAAGCGGTACGGCATCTGCGGTTCAACGCGCTTGTAGTGTTCGCGTGGAACTTCAAGAAGGGTGTATTCCCCGAGGGAAAGATCGCCCTTCTTGGCAGCGCCGCTGGCGTCGGTAATGAGCACTGCGTCGAACCCGTTCGGGCCGAGGAGGCGAAACTGGTGGTTGGCCAGCTCGCCTCTCCCGTCCCGAAGCTTCTTGCAGATCTCCACCTCACCCTTGCAGGGAGGCGGTGGAGCAGGAGCGGCTACTGGTGAGGTCCAACCGACGAGGTTGAAACATCCCTTGGAACCGACCATGAATGCCCGTACCGATACCAGCCGCTTGTCGTCGAAGACTGCGACCTGGATCGGATAGGGCGTACGGTAGGTTCCCGGCTTGTACTGGAAGGCTCGGGCACCCTTACGGGGGGTGCACCAGTTCGGCGTCGCAGTACCCGTTGGTATCGTTGAGATAGTGTAGCCCTTATTCACCACCTCCTCTTCGATGATTGCCGGTTCGTGAGGCTGAAGCGCCCCTGCTGAGACATAACCAGCGAGGCGCCACCTTATTTCGTCGAGGCGTGGCGCCAAGTCCTCTGCCTGCACCGGTGTACAGACACCTCCCGCGGCAAGCAGGAGGGAAAGCAACCATAAAAGGCGCTTCATTTTCTTTCCCATATCCTTCTACCCGCCGCGGCGGGTGCGATTGACAGTGATAGTGAGCAGGCGACCATCCGTCGGAACATCGAAGCTCCGGAGAGCTCCGCTATTCTTGATACGGTAGCCGCCCTGTTCCCCATCGGAATTGACAATGTAGACGTCGACCGCCCGAGCATCGCGAGGCACTGTGACAGTCTTCGTACCGCTGACCTCGCACCACGATTCCTTACCTGTGTCCCAGACGACATGCGCCCAGGAGGTAAAGCCGTTGAAACTGAGGATCAGGTTGGATCGCTCCTGTCGTGACGGCGTATCTGTCGGCTGACGCTTTCCTTTCTTGTCAGCCGGTTCAGGTTCGTCTTCCTCGATTGCCGGGCCGATCAGCGACGATCCACCGGCTGCCATCTCCTCTTGGGAGTTAACAAGCAGCTGTGGGTCGACGCGATTGCGCCCAACGGGGAGGTCGTAAACCATGAACTGGAGGGCCTCGGTCTGATACCTGGTCTTCTTGCGGCCACCGATTGTTAGATCGACGAGCAGCCAGACCTTGGTATAGTTCCGCTGCCCATCTTTGATCCCGCCCACGAAATGAACCGTGTGGACACCGGGGCGGGCGCGATCGAGCGGATAGTCGAGCTCAAAGCCGTTAGGACCATATTTCAGATCCTCCCAGTCTTTAGTCTCCTTACGCTGATCGTTCGTCCACTTGGCGTATCGGACGGGCTTACCGTCTTCGGTTACCAAGATGAACGAGAGCTTCACGGAACCGACGTTCGGCGCCTTGAGAAGCTCCTCACTCCCGGAAAGCCACGCCCAGTAGGCGTCGCGGTATCCGGGCGCGTAGAGTTCGGCCACCAGACGAAAGTCACCGGTCTCCCGGTGGAACTCCCGACGAATAGCGGTAAATCCGCCACCGGCAACATCTGCATGCACCGGCGCAACGCTGATCAGAAGAAAAAACATCCCCCAGACCAGCAAAACGAACCATTTGGGGCGCATCCCCTTCCTCCTTCTCCGGCTTCGCCGGAACGTATGAGCTGTAAAGTTACGCCTCGCCGATCACTCGGCAGGGCAAATGTGGTCATTATAACCAACTCGCTGGCCCTCGTTAGGACCAGCTGAGCTAATTACAATTTAATGAGTTTGACCGCTATAGTCCCAGGAACTAGTGTCTGGCGTACCGTTGTAATCGAAACCTGAGCCATAGCTTGGTGTACCGTTGTAGTCATATTGAGATTCTACTGATCGAACTGGCGCCGGTTGGACAGGATTAGTGACCAGATTTGACGTCCGGTTTTGGGAGTAGTAATACAGTGTAGAAAGCAAAAAATTATTGTTCAATGCTGAAGTAGGATACCCATAAGAACCACTGTAGATAGGGTGGTTGTAAGCAGAATAGTTCATTGAACTGTAGGGGTATGACATATATGGTGAGCCGTAACCATAAGCGCCATAACCAGCATAGTTACCATACCCGCCGTAATTGGCGTAGGTGCTATAAACTGGGTAGTTCGTGCAGGTGCAGATTGTTTGGGTCGGTTGATAGTAATTGGAGCCACCATAACCATACCTAGCAAATGGGTAAACCATATACGGCAAACCAACATTGCCAGTGGCCTGATAATTCGCATACATATAGGCCGCACCTAAGAGGGCCGCGGTGTTAGCCCGGCCAGAATAAGAGGCCCGGACCGAAGCTGGTAGACTGAAGAGAATAGTTGTTGCTAACAATAAGGCAATGAAAATGTTTTTCATATAGTCCATTTCTTAGTTAACGGCCACTAGTTTAGCCAAACTACGATGAGTAAGTGATATTCAGATACAAAACGGAGTGGCACTGTCCACACCAGGATCCTTGGAAGGGTCTCGTTATCGCTCGAAGCAAGCTCCTAGAAACAACCAGTCTTCAAGGTTTAGGGGCAGAGTAAATGATCCTATAAAGTATTGGATCCTCTCCACATCTCCCAGTGTAGACACTACCACCCCGGTGAATTGGAGTAACAGCTAACTAGCGCACCCTCCTTATTGGTTCGCTGATTATTGAGTTGTAGTAGTACTGAATTATTGGTCAAACCATTAATTCAGTACCCGTCATAATAGCACGCTCTCGGCTATTTGTCAAGCAATTTTGGCAAGAGACGTTGGGTTCCATCAGGTAAGTCTTCGATAGCGTATCCTTTTGTAGCAATAGTGACTCGGTACTGATCGGCCTGTGCATAGTCGCCATTTCGTCTCGCTTCATCCCGTTGCTTGAGGAGGTCTTGAATTTCAGTCGAAATCTCAGTGGCTTTCTCGGTCAAACCAAGGCCTAAAACAGGTTCAAAAGCCAACCATAGGCTATAATCCCCTGTTTGATGCAATAGGGCGAGCAATTTGGGAAAATCGAGATCATTATTTAAGGCGTCGTAGCCCTGTTCAAGAACATGTTGTTTCTGTAGATCTTCCTTCTCCGTGTCACGAAACGCCAGCTGTCGGACACCTTCAAGCGCCCTTGAAGCCGCTTCAAGCGAGTCCCAGGTAAAGTTCAGTTTACTTCGATAATGAGTAGTCAATATGAGGTATCGAAAAGCCAGAGGATCAACGCCCTGTTCGATGATTTCCTGCATGGTATACATATTCCCTAGCGACTTACTCATCTTCTTGCCTTCAACAGTTAAAAACTCGCCATGAACAAAGTAACGAGCAAAAGGCTTCTCCGTCGCGGCTTCACTCTGGGCAATCTCATTTTCATGATGCGGGAAGAGCAGATCGGTCCCCCCGGCGTGGATATCGAGCGTTGGCCCGAGATACTTCATGCTCATGGCGGAACATTCTAGGTGCCAACCAGGTCGACCAGAGCTCTTTGTTAGTTCATTGTCGTGAGTTTTAGTAATGTCGTCGACTTTCCAAAGGACAAAGTCGTTGACATCGTCTTTGCCATATTCGTCAACGGCTACTCTGGCACCAGGTTTAATCTCTCGTTTGTCGAGCAGGCTCAGCTTTCCGTAATCCTTGAATTTCGAGATATCAAAATAGACTTCACCGTTCTTCTCGTAGGCTGCCCCTTTTTCTACCAACTGGTTTAAAAGCTGTTTCATCTCGGGAAAATGCTCGGTTGCACGTGGGGTCACATCAGGCAGTTCAATCTTCAATCGAGCTAGATCTCGGAAAAACAGCTCTTCATAGCGTTGCGTTAACTCTGACAGCGAAATCCCCTCTTCAGCCGCGCGATTGATCGTCTTATCATCGATATCGGTAATATTCATGACGTGAGTCACGTCGTAACCCAGAAATCGGAGTGTCCTCACCAAGAGATCGGTCATGAGATAGGTCCGCATATTGCCAATATGAGCCCGGTCATAGACCGTCGGCCCACAGGTATACATGCCAACATGCTTGTCGTGTAGCGGGGTAAACGTATCAATTTTTCGAGTCTGAGTATTATAGAGCTTCATAATAGTTTTAATCGTCTTCGGCCAATTCTTCTTCGGCCACTTCTTCAAGGGATACGACGTTGTCTGTTTTTAGATCATCATCGTCGTAGCGGTCGCTTACTTCGCCTTCCGCTTTAGAGTTGCCATCTTCAATTTTTTCAACTAAACCCTGGCAGTCGGGGTCACTGCAGTGCAATCCAACGGTACCAGGTAAGCCACAGATCAAGCACTCACCATTTGTTGCATCAATATTAGACATCTTTCCTCCATAACTAGTATTCTTTCCGTCCCTCGAGAGCCCGAGTAACCGTCATTTCGTCGGCGTACTCCAGATCACCACCTATTGGCAGACCACGCGCGATCCGAGTGACAAGCACTTTTTGATCGAGAGTCAGTTTGCTGATCTCCTTATCAATATACATAGCGGTCGCTTCGCCTTCAAGAGTTGGATTGGTGGCGAGTATAACTTCGCGGATGCCTGAATCGGTTTTCAATCGAGCAAACAGTGGCGCAAGATTCAATTCGCCAGGACCAATACCTTGAATCGGCGAAATTGCTCCACCCAATACCTGATAACGACCGTGAAACTGAGCTTTTTCAAGCGGCACCACATCGATCGGCGCCTCTACCACTGCAATCACTGTTTGATCTCTTTTTGGATCGCTACACAAGGGACAAGGATTGGCTTCAGCGATGGTAAAACAGGTTTGACAAGTTACTAAGCCCTGACGGAGGTGCGTAATCGATTCACCTAGTTGATTCACATCGTCTACAGATCGACTTAGCAAATAAAATGCCAATCGGCCGGCCGTTTTCGGTCCGATGCCTGGCAAACGGGCGAGTTGATCGATAGCACGTTGGACTGACTTGGGGATGTAGTTCATGTTGATCAGTTCACTAGTTCTCTGGTTCGCTGCGCGATCTGGTTATCTGGTTTGTAACTAGATAACCAGAGAACAATGCAGTCGGACTTACTTACTCTTTTTTTTAGTCTTTGCTTTTGTCTTAGTCTTCCGCTTAGTAACTGCCTTCGGCTCAGGCTTCTCAACCTTTACAGCATTCGGGTCGTAAACTGGGGGTACTTTTATTGGATCATCCCAGGTGGCAAAGTCACATTTTGGGTATTGAGCGCAACCCCAAAAAGTACGTCGGCGTCTAGTTTTTCTCTCGGCTAACTCAGCTTCATTGCACTTTGGACACATGATCCCAGTTGATTTTAGGATAGCCTTGGTATTTTTACACTCAGGGAAACCGGTACAGGCGAGGAAACGACCAAAGCGACCTAACTTGATGACCATTGGCTTACCGCAAAGCTCACAGACTTGATCGGTTGCTTCTTCTGTCTTTCTTTTCTCGACTGAGACTTCTTTTTCCTTCAAGAGAGTTTCAAATGGTTGGTAAAAAGCATCGATTACTTTCTGCCATTCCCGCGCCCCTTCAGCGATCTTATCAAAATCTTCTTCAATCGTTGCAGTAAAATTGACGTCAACAATATTCGGAAAATGTTCTTTGAGGAGATCAATAACGATGAAGCCGACTTCCTGTGGAAGGAGTTGGCGGTTTTCGATCACCACATAACCCCGATCCACTATTGTTGATATGGTTGGTGCATAGGTCGACGGTCGTCCAATCCCGTTCTCTTCAAGTGTTTTGATCAGACTAGCTTCGTTAAATCGGGCTGGTGGCTCAGTAAGGTGTTGTTCGCTACGCAATTTCAGCAGATCAACTGGGTCGCCAACTACGAGTTCTGGCAGGGTCTTTGATTCAAGTTTCTCCTGCCATAGACGTAGGAAACCTTCAAACAGGACGTTTTGACCATTAGCTCGAAAAGTATAGCTATCTTGCTTACCCTTGGCCGCTACTTGAAGAGTCACCTGCTCTAGGCTCGCGCTCTCCATCTGACAGGCAATTAAGCGTTTCCAGATGAGTTCGTAGAGCTTGGCCTGTTCTTCATTAAGCTGTGTGACCATCTCGTCCGGAGATTTGTCTGGGTGAGTCGGTCTAATCGCCTCGTGGGCTTCTTGCGCCCCTTTAGAGCGTGTTTTGTAGATTCGGGTTTTCTCGGAGAGATACTTCGCGCCGAAGCTTTTTTCGATATAACTTCGCGCTGCGCTGACTGCTTGGTTCGAAAGATTGGTCGAATCAGTTCGCATGTAGGTAATGTGACCGGCTTCGTAGAGTCGCTGGGCAATGGACATGGTTCGTTTGGCGCTATAGCCCAACTGGTGTGAAGCTGTCTGCTGAAGAGTTGAGGTGGTAAATGGACCGTGTGGGTGACGCGCGACCGTACGTTTGTCTAGGCCTGCCACTCTGTAGGTTGCACTATCGAGATCGGACACCATAGCATCTGCTTCACCCTTGTTAACCAGGGATAATTTCTCAATTTTTTCTTCGTTGCGTTTAATTAAGATGCCTGTAAAAGCCTCCTTCTTGGCTTCAAGATCAGCTTCGATCGACCAATATTCTGTTGGTATAAAAGCTTGAATCTCCCGTTCACGATCAACGATCAGTCGGACAGCGACCGACTGGACTCGGCCAGCCGATAGACCGGTATATATCTTCTTCCAGAGGAAGGGACTAAGTTTATAACCGACGAGACGGTCTAGAACTCGACGTGCCTGCTGGGCATTAACCAAGTCCATGTCGAGGGCTCGTGGTTGTTTAATCGATTCTAGAATCGCTTCTTTAGTAATCTCATGAAAAGTAATCCGTTTCAGCTTTGAATTATCACCCTTCATTCCGAGAGCCTCAGCAATATGCCACGCAATCGCCTCCCCTTCACGGTCGTAATCAGTCGCCAGAAAGATCAAATCGCTGACCTTGGCTTCGTTTTTCAACTGAGTGAGCACCTTCTTAGCCTTTGTAGGGATAATATAACTCGGTTCATAATCATGTTCGGTATCGATCCCAATCTTACTCTTTGGCAGATCACGAACATGTCCATACGAAGCTAAAACTTTGTAGTCCTTACCGAGATATTGCTCAATAGTTTTACCCTTACTCGGAGACTCAACAATCACTAGATTCATATGTTCCTTTGCAGATTATAGCAAACAAAAAAGGCATTAAATCACTCGTCTGAAGATTCCAGCTCCACTATCCACGACGAGACCTTTTAGCTCTAACAGTATCACTCTACTGTTCGTGGCCGCAATGTCAAGGGATAGTGCCTCTGCTAAGTCGTCGATATGTGTCCCTGTTTTACTAATGGCTGATAGTAGAAGTTGATCATCCGGGGTAACTTCGTGTACGATGGCAGGAGCCGATTCAACGTTAAAGTAGTCAGCTAACTGACCTGCGCCGATAAACGGTGTCGCACCGCTGGCAATGAGTTGATTAGGACCAATTGAACTCTCGCGGTAAATGTCACCAGGTAAGGCCCAAACGTCTCGGTTGTAGTCGAGGGCTAACCGAGCGGTCACCAGTGCCCCACTTGCTGGCGCCGCCTCAATTACCACTGTTAGCGGGGTAAACGCCGCGATAAGACGATTACGAACCAGAAAGTTACCTCGGTAAGGTGGTGTAAGGAGCGGAAATTCACTGACTAAAGCCCCACCTTGTTTGATCGTCTGCAATGCCAGCTGTCGATGACTTGCTGGGTAAATTTGTTCAACGCCACAGGCGAGTATACCGATAGTCTGTCCACCAGCTACCAAGGCACCTTTGTGTGCGGCGGCATCGATCCCGAGAGCCAAACCAGAAACAACGTTTATACCAGATTTTGCTGCCTCGCTGGCAAGATCGGTTGCTGCCCGTAGACCATATGGCGTCGATCGACGAGAACCAACGATAGCAATCCGTTGATGCTCCCCTATCGACCCTCGTACATAAAGCACAGCTGGTGGATCAGTCATTTCAGACAATAAGCTTGGGTAGTCTGGGTCACCGTAGAGAACAATTTTAATATCGTACTGGTCAATTAGTTGAACGATCCGGGGCAGGAGCGGTTGATGTTCAGCAAGACTTATCTTTTGAGCATCGGTCAGATTAGACAATTTCTTCATCTGATATGCTTGATATGCCTTTTCATATGACCCATAAAGCGAACGCAAAGCAAACAGCGTCTTTGAGCCAATTTTTGGCGTATGTAGACCAATTACGGCCGTTTGCTCGCTAGAAGGTTTCAACTTAGACCTTGACATATTGCAAATTATTTGCTATAATGTATTTGTTAGCTGAATGAGTTAACAGGGAGAGACACGTTTAGAACCACGGTTCTGGCTGTTACTCTCTCTAGCGCACCTGTTTCCCATTCTACATTACAATATAGAGAATGGTAAAACTCCTTCCAAGGAGGAATAGGAGGCACGGAGGGGATTAAAGAAAAAGCTACTGCGCAAGCGGTAGCTTTTTCTCATATACGATGGTTGAGATCTATTTTATATCTACACCCATACTACGTGCAGTTCCACGAACTGTCTGTTTGGCGGCTTCAATGTCGCGGGCATTCAAGTCTGGCATTTTTTGGGTAGCGATGGCTGTAACCTGTTCATCAGACAATGAACCAACTTTGGTCTTGTTGGGGATCCCCGACCCTTTTTCCAAACCGGTTGCTTCTTTGATCAGCTCGGCAACCGGTGGCTCCATGGTCACAAAGTCAAAAGTCCGATCATCGTAAACTGAGATAACAGCCGGGATGATCCCTTTTTTATCCTTGGTTTTTTCATTAAACTGGGTCACAAATTCCATAATACTCACACCGGCACCACCCAGTACCGGACCGAGTGACTGACCAGGAACTGCCTTGCCGGCAGGAGCTTGAACCTTCAAAACTTTTACTACTTTTTTAGCCATAAGTCCCTTTCAGAATCTAGTATTTATATCTTCTTAACCTGTAAAAAGTCTAAGGTGACAGGTGTTTCACGACCAAACATCGAGACGGAGACCTTAACTTTACCCTTATCTTCGTCGACTTCTGTGACCTTACCTTCAAAGCCCTTAAGTGGGCCGTCGTTGATCTTGACCAGTTCATCTGGCTTCAACTCAATCTTATACTTAGGCTCGTCGACACCCATCCTTTTTTGGATCCGTACAACCTCTTCTGGTTCAATAGGAGTTGGTTGTACGCCCAGACCGATGAAGCCAGTCACGTTCGGCGTATTACGCACCACGTACCAGGAATCGTCAGTCACGATCATCTCGACCATGACATAGCCCGGGAAGATGCGTTTCTCAACCGTTCGGCGCTTACCGTTCTTAATTTCAATCTGTTTCTCTTTGGGCACGATAATGTTAAATATCTTATCTTGCATCGCGAATGATTCGGCACGTTGATGAAGACTATCCGCTACTTGATCCTCGTAGCCAGCATAAGTATGAATCACGTACCAGCCACGACGACCTTCCTGCTTCTGGAGGTTGAGCATCGGTCGATCTTGACCATTTGATACCATATGTAAAAGTTGACCGCTGTCGGCGGCTGATTCGTGATCAGCTAATTCATCAGTTTTGACATTGGATTGCTTCGACATAGTGCCTCCGGGAATAAACTTACCAGTTCATTATTTAATTAGGAATCGGTCTACTACATAGCTGAGACCGTAGTCAATTACCGAGACTATTAGCATGGCGATAATAATTGAGACAACGATTATGGCTGTATACTGAAGCACAGCTTGACGCGTTGGCCAGGTGACTTGTCGCAATTCACTAATTGAACCTTTAATATAGTCTAGAAAGACGCTCATGCTCCCTTTCATCTAATCGGGCTAGGCACCGATTTTCTCAATTTTTAGGGTTGTGACAAGGCTACGATGTCCGATTGTTCGGGTGTAACGAGTCTTATTCTTGAACTTAACTACTCGAATCTTGTCATCTTTCGACTGCTCTACGACCGTTGCCGTAACCAAAGCACCATTAAGCAGATCAGACAATTCCAACGTATCGCCAACCGGTTTCTCCAAGTGTGGAACACCAATAATCTTCCCGGGCGTAACGGTAAATTGCTTACCGCCCAGGCTAATGACAGCAACAGACATTAATACTCCTAGTTTTCGCTAATTTCTCTGTTATCATACACTGTGTCTAGGAAAAGGTCAAGACTGATATCTAAAAAGTAATCTTCTTATGCCTTACGTACATACTTTGCAGAATCCCCAAGCAAATATAGTTGAGCAGTAAGGCGGTTCCTCCGTAAGAGACAAAAGGTAACGGGATGCCAGTAACCGGTAGTAAGCCAATATTCATGCCAATATTTACTATCGTCTGGAAGGAAAGCATTACGACGATACCAATGGCCAGATACATGCCCAAACTATCTTTAGCGAGTTCTGCCAATCGGTAGATTCGACCAAACATGACAAGATAGAGTAAGAGTAGGATTGTACTACCGAGGAGACCGGTTGCTTCAGCTAATCCAGCGAAGATGAAGTCGGTATGCGCAACTGGCAAAAAGTTCAGCTGGCTCTGACTCCCCTGCCCCAGACCTTGGCCGAGTAATCCGCCTGAGCCTATCGCTATTTTTGCTTGACGAACATTGTAGCCTTCACCTAAAACATCGTGGCTAGGAGTTACGAAGGTCTCAATTCGATCTTTTTGATATGGTTGGAGATTGACGTATAAAATTGGTAGACAGACAATGGCTACACCGAGAAGAACGGCCCACCACCGAGCTGGTAGCTTAGCGTAGGCCAGAAAACCGAAACTAATAACCGCTAAAACACTCGCTGTACCCAAGTCGGGCTGAAGAAAGACCATTGTGAAAGGTAAGATAGTGACGATAATCATGATACTCATCCGTTGCCAGGTGATGGCTTCGCCCCAACGAGAAAGCAACCGGGCCATGATGAGTATTAAGAACAGTTTCATGACTTCCGATGGCTGTAGTTGAAAAACGCCAAGATCGAGCCATCGAACCGCCCCGAACTGCTCAGAACCAACAATAAACACGGCTCCAAGCAACACAACTCCCAGTATATACAAGAAGACAGATAGCGATGTCCAACTCCGGTAGTCAATCGACATGAACAGAGTCGCCAAAACAAGACCGATTCCTGCAAAAATTAGCTGACTGCGAGCTAAAGCAAAGCCAACCGTTGGAAAGGTAATGGTGTAGATAGCCACAACGCCGATAAGGGTGAGTAGTAAGACGACAACGGTTAATATCCAGTCTAACCGACGCAATCTAGTGAGCATATTTGAGCCCTAACCAAAGGGGTTCATCGTTTATAGAAACATTAGTCTCGTATGTATAAGGAGCGTTCCCAACTTTTGGAGCCATCTTACTGGTCGTTTCGGTTTCTAGTAGCTCTTGGTGGTCGCGGATAACATCGATCATCACCAAACTTTCAGTTTCGTATTCTATGATAACCTGTTCGCCCGGCCTGCAACCCGCTTTCTTCCGAGCATCCTGCAGCTCACGAATCAACTCACGAACTAAACCTTCTTTCTTGAGCTCGGGGGTGAGAGTTGGATCAATCGTGACCGTAAGCTCCTGTTGCGAAGGCTCGTGTACAACTTCTTTGACATTGAGCTCGTCGGCAACGATCTCCTCTAATTCGGCTGACAACGATCGGTTAACCGATATACGCGATAGTGGCTGTCGCAGTTTTATTCCGTAAGAAGCACGCGCAGTGTGACCCAAGCGTACAATGTCACGAACCATATTCATATCTGCGATGATCGATTTATCTTGATCGATATGTAAAGGGTATTGAGTTAGATGTACTGAGTCTTCATCGCCATCAGCTTTGAGGCTCTGATATGTTGCCTCAGCTGTAAATGGCATGAAGGGCGCCGCGATCCTTGACACGTTACGTAGCACTTCATAGAGCGTAGAGTAAAAAGCTGTGTCACGTCGTTTTCGGCTTCGACGTAAGTACCAGGTTGATAGATCATCGATTAGCTCAGTTAAGCTTCGAGCTGCCGTAAAGGTATCGAGGTCAGTTAGGGCAACATCGATCTTAGACGCGGTCTCCCCCACTCTTGCCCGAATCCAGTGATCGAGTAGCGTTTTCTCACCCGTTTGTCCCGGTTCCCAATTATCGACACTTGCATATGTCAGGAAGAAGCTAACGACGTTCCACCATATTGCAATATTTTTGCGATAGATGTCCTGAACTGCTTTGGTCGAGAAGTTTTTATTATCGCCTGGTCGATTAACCGACAGAAAGTAAAATCGTAATGCATCGGCCCCGAATTCGTTCATGACCAGGAGTGGATCGACGATGTTGCCTTTAGATTTCGACATCTTTTTGCCATGTTCATCGTTGACCAAGTTCTGAGTGATAACTGACTTATAGGCAACCGAATCGAAGATGATTGTCGAAAGAATATGAAGTGAATTGAACCAGCCTCGAGTTTGATCGATCCCTTCACTAATAAAGTTTGCTGGATACTGCTTACTGAAAAGATCTTGATTCTGGTTTGGATAATGCCACTGGGCAAAGGGCATGGAACCTGAATCTAGCCACACATCGAGGACCTCGGGAACGCGTTTCATGATCTTGCCGCAGTCAGGACACGTTAATTCGATATCGTCGATATAGGGTTTATGCAGGTCAAACCCAGGATTACGAATCATCTGCTTTGAATTATCGGTAGCGAGTGATTCCAGTTCTTCGATACTACCAATACATGCACGATGAGTATTTTCGGTCACGCAAACCCAAATCGGCATCGGGGTACCCCAGTAGCGTTCTCGGCTGATCGCCCAGTCGCGAAGATTTTCAAGCCAGTTGCCAAAGCGACCGACTTTGACATGCTCTGGCACCCACTTAATCTCCTGATTCAACTCAACCAGTCGTTCTCGAAGCTTATCATCGATACGAATAAACCAAGAGTTTCGGGCGTAGTACAAAAGTGCAGTGTCGCATCGCCAGCAGAAAGGATAATCGTGTTTATACTTAAGGACTCTCAGTACCCGGTTTTTTTCTTCAAGATACTTCAAGATGATCTGTTCGGTCACGGTATCCCTTACGTAACGGCCGGCCAATCCTTGACCTACCGAAGCGACAAAGTTACCTTGCTCATCGACAGTATGTTGTTTCGGTAAACCAATCTTTGTGCCCAAAATGTAGTCATCTTCACCGTACATGACTGCTGTATGAACAATTCCGGTGCCATCTTCAGTAGTTACAAAATCTGCGGTATATACTTTAAAGGCTTTGTCGTTTGCCTCAAGGGCATCAGTAAATAGGGGCTCGTACTCAATGTTCGCTAGATCACTTCCCGTATAAGTCGCAATGATATTGTCGCTAACCACACCCTTTTTCACTAGATCGGCTAGACGCTCCTTGGCCAGAATTAATATTTCACTGTTGTGTTCGACTGCAACATAGCTGAACCTCTCCCCTACGGCCAAAGCAACATTGCCCGGCAAAGTCCAAGGTGTGGTCGTCCAGGCTAAAACGAACGCTGGTTTACCGTGCAGCTGTAAACTGTCGTCCGTAATTCTGAACTTTACGTAGACAGAGTTCTCTTCCACGTTCTTATATCCTTGAGCAACCTCTGCCAAGGAAAGTGATGTACCACACCTTGTACAGTATGGAACAACCTTGTGAGCCTGATAAATATAGTCTTTTCCCCAAACTTGCTTAACACCCCACCAAACGCTTTCGATATATTCTTTACTGTAGGTAATATATGGGTCGGATAGATCTACCCAATAACCCATGCGGTCAGTGACAATCTCAAACTCTTCTTTGTACTGCCAGACAGATTCTCGGCATTTGGCATTAAACTCTGCGATGCCATAGGCTTCGATATCCTGCTTATTTTTGAGACCGAGGGCTTTTTCTACTTGTAATTCAACCGGTAAACCGTGGGTATCCCAACCGGCTTTGCGGATGACTTGTTTACCTTTCATGGTTTGAAAACGACAAATGACGTCTTTAAACGTTCTGGCCATGACGTGATGAATGCCCGGCTTGCCGTTGGCGGTTGGTGGACCTTCGTAAAATACGAATTGTTCACTACCATTTCTTATAGCAACCGATTGTTCAAATGTGCCTTGCTCTTTCCATAGCTTAAGCACCTCTTCTTCTACTTGAGGCAAACTTTTCTGAGTATCAAATGGCTTAAACATTAGTGACCTACCTGGGCTAGCGCTGCATCGATCGCTTGGTTAACGAGCTTATCGGCGACCTGGTTTTTTTCTCGACGGATTGGAGTAATCGTGTAGCCAGCAAACTTTCCGAGGAGTGAGCGGGCATGTTCATGAAGAGGCTGGAGTTCGCTATTTTTCACTTTATATTTTCCTTGGATCTGATACGCCATTAATTCGCTATCGGTAAAGATACTTACTTCGGTTACGACCGTTTGTTGACTAATCGTATCCAGATATTGAATGGCGGCTTGTAGGCCAGCGATCAGGGCTTGGTATTCTGCTTGGTTATTTGTCGTAGAGCCGATAAACTCAGAGACCTCAGCCAATACCTCTCCAGCTTTGTTACTAATAACTGCCCCGATGCCCGCCGGACCTGGATTGTTTCGCGCTCCACCGTCGGTATTGATTACTAGTTTAGTTATATCGCTCACACTACTCCTCAATTGACATCAAGCAAAATATCCGTCATCGCAACGATGGATTTATTATATGTCCTTTTCACCTGTTCGTCTAGGTTGGTGAGAACTAAGTTAATCGCCATTAATGATGATTGGACTATCTCCAGTCAGGAGTAAGAAATCCGAAGCTTCTAGTAAGTTTTGACTAGAACGATTGATTGAGACGTCGATAGTTCGCTTGGCTTGGCCGACTGTCCCCGTAGCATTAATCGTGGTAACCTGACGGTCGAATAGTAACGGTTGACTGTTGGCGTCATACATAACCAGACTCAGCAGTACACTGTCCATGTCCCAAGGTTTAATTCGAATCGATTCGGTGCCATCAGGAAGAGTAATATCGTTAGGCGAGCCTGTGCTTAAAAGTTGGCTACTACTAATAATTTGATGGTCCACCTGCAATGCCTCAGTACCTATTTTTTTGTAGGTTATAGTGATCTCGAGGAAATAACTAAAATCAAGGCCTGGTCGAATAGTGGTATTACCTCCGGTTGGTTCCCAGGCTATGGCAACTCGTCTAGCACCCTTCGGTACAGCTAACTGCATGGCGCTATCACGGAATAGTCGGGGTGATGCGGGTCCGATCACAGGCTGTTTGCTTGATGTGAGTGAACCAATATGATCATTTTTGTACCTCATCTTTAGACCGTACCAAAGTGGGTTATCCGCAGGCAACGCGTTACCCAGAACAAATCTATTTAGGCCGCTAAGCAAGTACATCTGTGGTGTATCAAGGTCACCAACCGACTGCGGATCAGCAGAAGGACTCTGGAGGGCCGCATAATACTCTTTTGACAGTTCAGCGTTTTTCCAAAGTCGTTGTTGCATGAGACCGTGTTCGATTCCCGCTTCAGCAGTATAGTAAGCTGAGATACTATCCTGCAACACAGCAACTTTCCGAAATTCAGACAATGCCAAACCAGTCGCTGTAAATGACAGTGTGGTAATGATCGTGATTATTAAAATCGTAATCACTAGAGCACTACCCTGTCTGGATCGTCGGCTGATGGTCATTGACCCACTCCTCTCACCCCAACTTGGGCCACTTCATATTTGGACGAAAAATCTCGTGGAACGATGTTACTTCTTAAGGTCGTCCGCGCTTCTTTTCCAGTTTGACCAACCGTTAGTTTGTTGATAGTTAAAACAGAAAGCTGAAGCTGAATAAACGGTTGAACTTTTAGATCGTCTGGAGAGCCGAGTAGTAAAGGATTATCCGCGGAACTGTAATCGTGCCAATTGACAATCTTAAACTGACCGAGCTTGGTACGTTGTGGCAATAGATCACTTGGTCCAACAACATTTTGCCAATATTCTGCCGGTCCAAAACCGGATACGTCAACTGGCGTATCAACAGGTCCATATAGTGGCTCAACAGGGCGGCACTGTTCTAAAGGTATGTTCTGTCGTATATTATCTGCCGTCATTGGTCTACTGCTACGATATGTCCAAACTGCTAATCGATCAGTATCATATGTGCTGTAAACACGGCAAGTTACTGAATATTCTGGGTCGCCAGCCGAAGTGAAGCTAGTTTTCTCAACCTGAAAGATTGCGATCCCCACGACTCTCGTCCCTTCTTTAATGATATGAAATGGCGGGATAATGAATCGATTCTTGGCCGTTGCGTCTTGATCGGCCATGACCAGACCACGTGATAGACGAACTTCACGTGCTAACGACTCAAATATGAATCGACCCGTCTGGATATTGAGGCGTAATTGACCTGAAGTACTTGTACTAGCTGTGGTGCTCGTAAAGATACCAACAGCGGCGACTAAGATCATGGTGAAAATCGCTGTGGCGATCAAGATTTCGAGCAAGCTGAAGGCTCTTCTACTGCGTTTGGTCAGGAGCGGCATCATTTACCTCGCCAGTTAGTTAACATTGTTTCTAGCTTGACGGACCATGGTCGGTCGAAGGCCGTCCACTCGATAGTCACAATGACATTAACAAAGTGATAAGGTTCAGCGTCGAGTGATAAAATCGATTGATTATCGGCATCACTTTCCAACAGTTGTAGCCCGGGAAATTCCAATGAACCTCCCGAAGCAGTGGTGGCAGGAACTGCTCTAAATTCAATCGTCCGTCGGTAATAGGGTGGGCTTCCAGGGTCATGTTGGTTTAGATCGTCGAGTAATCTGATACAACTGTCGGCTTTATTGCCAACACTGATATCCTGACAGTTGGCAGCTATTGGCATCAGTCCGTAACGATTAAGTGGTGGGTTACCAAGAGTATCGTAACAAATTGCATATTGAGTATTGAAAGCAATCGGCCTAAATTTTAACTTGTCCCCAGCGTCGGTCGACTGATTGTAGCAATCATGAACATAGGTCTGCCAATCTTTGACTGTACTGCCATCTTCCTGATAAATTAGGTCATCGATCCAGGCAGTATCGCGCATTTGACGAACTGTCTCAATCCCCTCTTGGGCAAGGTTCATCGCTTGCGTTCGTTGTGTCGCTAGGGCGGCATTGCGTAACGCCAAGCGACCGAGCGTTACCATGCCACCGACCACTACTACAAAAACAGCACCAGCAAACATGACCTCGATGAGACCGAAACCGTCACGTTGTTTAGCGCTCGTTGAGTAGGTAGTCATGAACACAACCTCAGATCGAGTGGTGGGTTTTGAACTCTAATATCGATCCTGCCAGTCTCAAGTTGAATCTCTACTACCCGTTGGTCGCTCTGGGGAAGGTTCCTGCTGGTTAAGACGATATCGATACTCGCCTTTCCAGCCTGGCTCATGACAGGCTCAATAATCCGACCTTGCTGACTAATAGCGTAGACGATCTGAGGCTGGCTGACACCGCAGTAGCTAATGTGATGATACTGAATCGATCTCGATAATCGGACCTGTTGAACTTGTTGCCAGTTTGGATCATCGAATGCGACTTGCTCTTCTATCCGATAACTAGCCGGAGTATCGGCTGATTGGGGAACAAGAACTAATCGGTATCGATCGCCGGTATCGGGTTTCTGGGATCGAGGTGATAGGGCAAGGTTTTGGGTCTCGAGAAGTGCGTCACGAAGTGTCTCGGCCGCACTGACTAAATCCTGTTCCTTCTGAAAGCGACTAAAAGCAGGCAAAGTAACCGAGAGAATCAGTACAATAATGCCCATCGTAATAAGTAGCTCGATAAGGGTAAATGCCTGGCGAAAAGGGTTAGCACTTATCATGGCATGAGATCATAGCTTCTGGCATCATCGGGGGAACGGTCGTTGCTGGCCTCTTGGTTGTCACGTTCAAGTAAGGCATGTAACCCATAGGAAGGACTAAAGACAGCGGTGGTCGACTTTACTTGGCACGCGGCACTATCGACTACATTCGTCATGATCGTGGTTACCGGAACGGAATCGGTTCGATATAAACATGCCGGCCTGACGTAAGTATATGCCAAGCCCTCAGGATCAAGTGGTGTTGACCCGATAAAATCAGCAAAACATGGGTTGTTGTAGATACCGACACCGTTTCCGCAATAGCCAGCGGTCAACGGAGGATAAGGTTGGTTCGGATAGACAAGGGCGTGTTGCTCGAGGGCTGATTGGATGATCCGAAGGTCGCTTAAACGTTTCGTATCGCGGCTCCGGACTCGCGAAGAGGTAATGCCTGCCAGTGAAAAGGACAACAAAAGCCCAATAATAGCCACCACTATCATGAGCTCGATTAGGGTAAAGCCTCGGGTTACGCTCTGTCGTGAAGAAACGAACATAGTTACGTCTTTCTTTTCAGTAAAGTGGTGGTCGGTTTGAGGTGATAAACTGGGTCGGACCGGTTGTGATAATGGAACGATGGTTATCGGTTCCAGTTGAAGGCTGTTCTAAATTAGTTACTAAAGCATATGGCACAAAACCAAATTCGCTCTGGCAATAGTCACCAACGGAGTCATCGCGACCGATTAACTCCCTTGGACTACCGGTCTTAGGCTGGGCTACTAATGCCAACTCTGATGGAGATGATGCCGGTTTGACACAAGCTGGCGCGAGATAAATGTACGGCTCACCAAGTGGATCCGTCGGTGTTTTAGTCAGATATTTTCGAAATGTCAGATCTGAATAGATTGAAGTTGGATAAGGATAGCTGACATCAACTTCACCCTTAGCATAGAGCTCAAGTGCGGACTGGATCAATTTAAGATCAATGATCCGCCGCCTGTCACGGCTTTTCGCACTAGCTGTCGTCAAGCTGGCAAGCAGAAAACTGGCTATAATCCCGATTATCCCGATCACAACCAGTAGCTCTATAAGGGTAAACGCCCGTCTAGTGATAGTCCTCCTTTAACTAAGCCCGATGATACTCAGGTACCAGTTAACAATACCCGTCCCCCAGAAAGTAGACACCAGGGTCCCAAAGATTAGAAACGGACCAAACGGTACAGCGTCTTTGAGTGATTTGGCTCGTGTCGCGATAAGTAATAGACTAACTACTGCGCCAACAACAAAGGCGAACATGAGACCAACCAAACTTCCGCTTACACCGACAAGGAGGCCAAGAATTAGGCCTAGGCTGATATCTCCCATGCCCATCCAACGCTCTTTACTGACTAAGACAATTGCAGCTAAGAAACCACCGCCAACTAAAGCCCCCCAGGCAATATGTTCTAATGATTGAGGACTCGATGGTAAAAAAGTGATCAGAAAAGCCAACAGCACAGCAGTCAAAGCATATTCGTCGGGGATTAGATGGTGGTTGATATCGATTACGGTGATAACAAGTAGCAAACTAAATACCATAAATAGTCCGATGGCATAACCAGTGAGGCCAAATGTCCAGTAAATTAGCAATGCTAGACAGGCAGTCAATGCTTCAATAATCGGATATTGCCAGGATATCCGCTCTTTACAATATCGACACCGAGCAGTAAGCAGTACAAATGACAAAATGGGGATCAGATCATGCCACGAGATCTGTTTCTTACAGGAAGGACAATGGGAACGAGTCGTCACAATAGTTTCTAGCACATAAAATCGGGCAATCAAGACATTTAGAAATGAGCCGACAAGTAGGCCAGCTATGAGGACAATCATAATCACAGACCCTCCTTAATACGCGAGAGGCTAAGCCCTCGTCGCGACGAATGGCTTAGCACTCTCGAGCCTAACAGACGAACTGTTAGTCGTTGGTTACTACATAACCGTCGGCGGCACCACTACCACCATCTGGGTCATTGGCGTTTTCAAGGGTAGCCGTTAAAGTGTAGTCCGCACCAGCAGCTGAGGTGTATTTGTAAACGTAGTTACCAGTATTCTTTGGGTCTACCGGAACTGTCTTGATGTAGTCAGGGCTAACTGCAGCTGATAGGGTGTCAGTTGTACCATTGACTGTGACAGCTGTCGCCGCAACTACGTATAGGTCGTTGTTGTCAGCGGCGTAAAGCTCTAGCGCTGCTTTCAACTGACGTAGATCGCTTTTGCGTTGTGCGTCACGAGCTTTTGCCCGAGCACCACCAAGAGCAACCATGAACATGGATGCAAGGATACCGATGATGGCGATAACCACCAACAGCTCAATGAGTGTAAAACCTTTACGATTCATAATCCCTCCAAAGGATGACTAGTTAGTAAATAAGATAGATGTCGATTGGCCAGATGTTCCATTGCTTCGAACCTGCCAAACTTTGTTGCCTGTTGTCGGTCGTTCCAGCAACGCCTCAAGCAGATATTGACTGCTCGCCGTGACGCCGGTAGCGACAGACTCTTCGGGGCGCTCCGGAGTGCTCGACGTCCCTTTATAAAGAGTGTAGCCAGCTGCATTAGTCGCATAGCCATAACTCAGTTGGGCTGGTCGAGGAATCAAGGTGATATATCCTCCTGTGACAAGGGCACTAATGCCACCTGCTGGTGGAGTAGCATCCCACGTTTGAGTGTGACATGCGTTACTACAACCATTGCCAGTCGCTGCACTTGTTGCTGGGGGGTACAGTCCGCCTTGGTCCGTCGAGTACTGCTCAAGAGCGTTTCGCAGTTGAGCAAGATCGTTCATCCGATTTGCGTCCCTGGCTTTCATCCGGCTGGTACTGAAAGAACCAAGAAACATCGTTGCCAAAATACCAATAATAGCAATGACAACAAGGAGTTCGATGAGTGTAAAGCCACGCTTCATACTCCCGCCTCCTATTCTGTCATGATTTAATAAAACACTTATCACTTGATCGACCCTCCTTGGGAGCAAGTAGACAGTTGTCTAGTTACTTAAGGTAACTAGTTGTCAGTTATCCACTTACGTGAACTGCTGACACCAATCACCACTATTGAACCTGTGCGATCTCGTAAATCGGCATGAGAATTGAAACCACTAGAAATGCCACTCCTGACCCTAGTATAACAATGATAATCGGTTCTATCAATGCGGATAAGTTCTTAATTCGGATGTCGATTTCATCCTCATAGTAATCGGCTAGCTTTTCTAGTAATTGGTCAAGTTTTCCAGTTTGTTCCCCGACCATCACCATCTGAGAAACAATTTTTGGGAAAAGTTTACTCTCATTAATTGGTGCAGAGAGTGGTATGCCACGTTCTACCTGTCCTCGCGCCGCCAGTAAGGCGTCACGATAGAGGACATTGTTCATAACTTCGCTAGTCACACTAAGGGCCTGCATGATCGGGATACCTGAGCGAACTAGCATACTCATGGTCCGGGTAAACCGACTCATGTACAGAGCATCGGAAAAATGGCCGGGTAGACGTGACTCAAAGGTATTTAAGACAAACGTGCCACTCGGTGTTTTGAGATAGAAACGTAAAAGAATTACTGCTCCGACCAACAAGGCTAAAACGACTAACCAATAATGAACCAGAAAATCAGACATCGTCATCAAAAAACGAGTAGCTACCGGTAACTCAACTCCGCTCTCATTGAAGATGACTTTGAGTTGAGGCAAAACGCGAATCATCATGAGCGTAATGACGGCCAACATAGCCAGGATAATAAAGACCGGGTAGATCATCGCACTCTTTATCTTACTGACAACGGCGCTCTCTCGCTCGATATGGAGCGCCAAATCAAGCAAGACATCTTCAAGCTTACCGCTGGCCTCACCAGCCTGTGTCGCGGCAACATAAGTACTGTTAAAGAGATAGGCATGCTTCTCAATCGCCGATGAAAAAGACAGTCCCCCTTCGAGATCATGAACAATCTGACTGAGTGTCCCCCGAATCAGAGGATTGTCTGTCTCAGCCACCAGCACGTTGATCGACTGGGCTAGTGGAATACCACTACTCATCATGGTCGCTAACTGGCGTGACAGAAATGCCTTATCGCGGATTGAAACGTAGTTGATGATGGGCATTGTCATGAGCTAAATCCGTATTCCGTCGTCAAATTATAAAATATTTGTCAGATTTCTGTTTCAATATTTTTATAATTGAGTTTTAAAATTAACATCTGTAATTTGGCTTTAAGATTGTGTTCAATACACCATTGATTTGAACTGCTTTGGATCGTTCGCCCAGGTTAAAGCGTCGTCAATCGTCACTTCACCCTTGGTCACTAACTCAGCCAGGATCTTATCGAGACCGATCATTCCTTCAGCCGCTGAAGTCTGGATGATGTTATTGAGCTGATGGGCCTTACCCTCACGAATTAAGTTACGAACTGCGGCATTGGCAATCATTATTTCAGCCGCCACGATCCGGCCGCCCGCGACTCTTGGTAGCAACCGCTGAGACACAATTCCTAGGAGAACATTGGCCAGTTGACTACGTATCTGGGTCTGTTGGTGAGGCGGGAAAACATCGATGATACGGTCAGCGGTTTGAGCGGCGTTATTTGTGTGCAACGTAGCGAACACCAGATGACCGGTCTCAGCAACGGTTAAAGCCGCTTCAATTGTCTCCAGGTCACGCATCTCGCCCAAGACAACAATGTTCGGATCTTCTCTCAAGGCGGCTCGAAGTGCACTCGCAAAACTTGTGGCATCACTACCAACTTCTCGTTGCTGAATAACACTCTTCTTGTGCTCAAAGATGTACTCGATTGGATCTTCAATCGTAATAATATGCTCTCGTCGCGTATCGTTAATATGCTTGATCAGGGCAGAGACGGTAGTGGTCTTACCGTGACCGGTTGGACCGGTAATCAGTACCAAACCCTGAGTCGGTAAGGTAAATTTCTCCAGAAAGCTCGGTAATTTTAGGTCACCTATAGATTGAAGCTCCTTGGGGATAAGACGTAGACTCACCCCGATGCTCCCCCGTTCAAAGAATATATTAGCTCGAAAACGCATTGTCTGATAACCGAATGAGAAATCAATATCGCGTTGCTCAAGGAGCCGTTCAAGCTGGGCCTCAGTCATGAGACTTTCCGCCAGTTTTCGGGTTTCGACAGGCGTAAGCGGATCCTGCCCGCTAACCGCTGCAAGTTTCCCGTCTACCCTCAAGATGGGTGGCACACCAACAGCCACATGTAGATCACTAGCTTTCTTCGCAATCGCCTCATCGAGTAGTTTCTTCATGCGGGTCGACGCAGTGCTAATCGCGACTTGTGCAGACGGTTGGCTGTCAGCCATCACTCCTCCTTAAACAGGTACTAATCAGCAGGTTTTTCGGTACTATGAACTATAGTATAGCATTGTTTATCATCCGAAGTGTTACAAACACCACTACTCCTCAGTCGCTTTCAAGACTTCCTCAAGCGTGGTTAAGCCAGTGACAACCTTAGCCAGACCATCTTGCTTTAAGGTAATCATCCCCTCTTTGACTGCAGCCGATTCGATAACCGAAGCTGATTCGCCTTTGACAACAAGTGATTCGATTGTTTCACTTAGAGTTAATATCTCAAACAGTCCGATTCGACCACGATAACCGCTGTGACATTTAGCACAGCCTTTGGCGGCAACAATCTGCCATTTGGTTTGATCCTTAAGCTCTGACGCAACATTGGCGATTGCCAGCTCGTTGGCAATTTTCGTCAAGACTGCTTCGGGCAACTTTGCCACTTGCTTACAATCGGGACAAATACGGCGTACTAAACGTTGACCGATGACCGCATTGACTGAAGATGTAATTAGGAAAGGCTCGATTCCCATATCGACTAAGCGTGGCATGGCTCCACTAGAGTTGTTAGTATGCAAAGTCGAGAGTACTAGGTGACCGGTGAGAGCGGCTTGAGTCGCCATCTCAGCAGTCTCCTTATCCCGAATCTCGCCGACCATAATCACGTTCGGGTCTTGGCGTAAGATACTTCGGAGCCCATCGGCAAAATTGAACCCGATCTTTGGTTTGATTTGAGTTTGGTTGATCCCTGGCAACTCATACTCCACTGGATCTTCTATCGTGACGACATTGACTTCAGGTTTGGAGATCTGTTGCATGATCGCATAAAGGGTAGTTGTCTTACCGGAACCAGTCGGTCCGGTTGCCAGCAACATGCCGTAGGCTTTGTTCATGCTCGATTCGACTCGTTTAAGGTTCGTTCCGTCAAGTCCCATATCGGCAAGTGTCATCACTCCAGCCGCTCGATCTAGAATTCTCATCACCACTTTTTCGCCGTGGATTGTTGGTAAAGTGGAGACTCGAATATCGATCTCCCGTCCGTGGAAACTGACATTAAAACGACCATCCTGTGGCACTCTATTTTCATCGATCTTCATTTGGGCCAAGATTTTTACTCGAGAAACAAGCGGGGCTAACATGACCCGAGGTAGGTAGAGGATATCGGTCAGTTCACCATCGATCCGATAGCGCAAACGGACTTTTTCCTTGGCCGCTTCAATATGAATGTCTGAAGCACGCAAGATAATTGCATAGGCGATCGACCCTGCAACTACTCGAGGGATATTGCCCGATTGAACAATTTCGATGACGTCATTAACTTGACGAGGCTCTTTGGCAAAGTAGCTCTCAAGAATATTCTCGGTATTTTGATTGGTGATAATGAGATTTTCTGATGGTAAAGATGAATGATAGCGTTCTGGATCAAAGGCTTTCGGGGCTGTCGAAAGGGTCGAAACCTCTTCTGATTTTATCTCTGGAATGATCTGCTCAGTCCTAGTCGCGACGGGCAGGTCATCGACTGGCTGAATAGTTCCTTGCTGTGGAGCTCCAATATCACCAACACTAGGGGCAGCGGCAGATTTTACTTGATACTGAGATAGTGCTAGGGCAAAATTGGCTTCGTTAACCGGATAGACTGTAATTGCTAGTGCATTTCGACTCTGCACAAACTGTAGTAATTCTCGTAGTGTAGGATCGTCAGGATTGCGCGCTGCTACTGATAGGGCACCTATCTTCGGCTTCGCAAAGGGCACTACTTGGTAACGCTTGGCGACTTCGTAGGGAAAAGTGGCCAAGACGTCGGGGACTATCGACAGTCCATCAAATGAAACTTCCTTAGGAATGACTTGGACTGCTAGATTAACTGATTCGCTCTTGGAAGCCTGGCTTGCGCCTGAGTTGGAATCTTTTTCGTCTTCTCGTGCATTATAGCCAGCGAAAGCCTGACGAATTTCAGATAGTGGAGCAAATGCCGGAGCGATACGTAGGTTGAGTTCTTGTTGCAACCGTTTTAAGAGGCCGACGTTCCCTGTTTGAACCATACGCTTTGGAGCAGATAGGGCAACATGGACAATATCACCTTCCTTCTGATAAGCGACAACATCATAACGTCTAGCTATCAGTTCTGGGATTAGGCGTAGCACTGTTGGGTCAATAACGCGAGTACTTAAACGGACGAACGGTAAGTGATAAAGGGCGGCGTATGCCTCAACAATCTCAGCATCGGTGACTAATTTTTCGGCGATCAGATATGTCTCAAGATCAGCTTGTTTGACCGCATCTGGGATGTTCGAAATAACCTCTGGCGTAAGACGACCAGATTTAAGCAGTTCAGCAAGTAGTGGTGAGTCTGAAACTGATGCATTCATAGGCTCTAAAAAGGATTAGTTGTTCCCAGCTCCTCTTTGGTAACGGTAATCGGTAATGGTCCATTGGTATTACGTAGTTGTAACTTAGCAAAGAATTGATCGGTTAAGATCGAGTCTGCGGTGACTGCAGGTTCATTTGTCGGAGTATAATTAATTGCTGGCTTTCGCAAGCCGCCACGAATTAACCAACCATAGATCAAGACAATGCTTAGACAAGCAATGAGACCAAAGATGGCAGTTGGGGTCATTTTCATGGACTCTCCTTGGTTGAAGGAGAAGTTACTACTTGACTTACTGAAGCAAATCCAAGACTTAGTTGATAGGTGGCAATTATATTTTCACTACCATCGGTTGCTTTAGCCAAAGAAAAGGCGTCAACTCTTACTGGACGAATGTTGTGCTTCAATTGGTTTAGAAACACGATCGTATTAGCATAGTTACCCGATGTGGTTAAATTAACCGGTAAGCCACCTGCCTGCGCCCGTGTCGGTTTAAGCTCGATGATATTGAGCCCAGCCTGGACTGTCATCGACTGAATCTGTACCATCGCTTCAACTACCTGCTCATCACTCGGATAGGCAATTGACAGTCGTTGAAGTAGGGCATCGTAGTTACCTAGCTTGGTTTGCAGTGATGTAAGTGCTTTTTGTCGCTTAGTTAGTCGCTCTGATTGGCGTTCTTTTTGAGCTAGAACTGCAGTTCGCGCTGCCAGTTCACGCGACAATGGCAAACCGAAGAAGTAAGTCCCGGCTATTACCCACAATAAACAGCTAACGATAATGATTACTGAAGGTTTAATGTGTAGGGCGTAACTATTCATATTTCCTCACTGACTTTTAATATTATCAGGTGCAAAAAGGTTCGGTTTTAATGTTTGATCAAATGTTGTACCTTCCGTACCTTGCAACATTGAAAGTTCAACTGTCGCTAGAATTGAAAAGTCTATATCAGCGCTCGTTTTTGGGTCGAAACTGATAGTCTCAAGTGTCACGGTTTTTAAATGTTTGGCCTGGCGTAAGCCGAGAATCGCTTTCCCGGCGGCGATAAAACTTTTGGCGCGTAAAGTTGATCGGAACTGACCTTTTGAATCAGCCGACATGGATAGCATTTTCACTTCTGATGGAACACGAACAGCAATATCATCAAGCAACCGTGTGAAATCATGCTGTGCGGTGATCACCTTATCGTAGCCGTCAACTACTGCTACCAACTGATCGGCTTGACGACCTACACCAGCTAGGGGCTCTCGATTAATAATCGCTGTTACCTCAGCAATTGAACTCTCAGCCCGTCTAATCCGGGCATTGGTTGAAACAGTACCGGAATAGAGAATAAAGATACCAAGTAAGACTAGTAGGGCAGCCAATACTGCAAAGATAACATCGTACGGTCGAGTAATGGCGGTAATTGGTGCAATGCTTCTTGCTTGCTGACTTGCCTCCCGTGGAGGGAAGACAGCATCGGACGGCCCGGCCGGTATTGGATTATCCATGACAATTCCCTTCATAGACAGTTAGATTACTTACCAGGCGAACTGGCGAACGAGAAGCCAGGTGGCGCACCAGCAGAACTGTTCAGCCGATTATTGTAGCGAAAGACTACTTTATTGCGATCGACATTGATCGAACTCCCAATAAAGATACCATTGGCAGGTCTTAGCTGGCCCGTCCCTGGTCCGTCGAAGTTAATATTGCCATTAGGCGCATAGTATGCACCAACGATTTGACGGACATCCGCACCAACAGACACATTGCCATTAGCCAATATGAATCCAACCGCGTCAGATACTGAATTGCCTGGACTAAGAAACGATTCGCTCTTATATTTGAGTTTTCCTTGACCAGTGACGTATAGATTGCCACCGACAATGATTGTCCCTTTGCCGGTAAAGACAAAGTCTCGTCCTGTAACGCCCGTGTCGATCGTCAGGTCACCGCCGGTGTACCATACCCGTCCTTCAGGGAATTGGGCCTTTGCCCGATAGCTATCATCGTTCGTCCCCGTGTAAAAGTTGAAGCCGCCACTCAAATTATTGGACTTCAAGGTGGTTTGACCTGATGAAACCCGTAAACTATTGCGCTCCATCCGCTTCTTGACGTCAGTAAAGTTCAACCCTACCGACGTGGCTTCCTCATAATTGGCGATCTTCCAAGGGACATTGGCGCATTTTGGAGAGGTACAGACTATGCTCTGAGTTGAGGCGAGAACTGATTGCGGGGCGATAATCACGTCGCTACCCGTAATCTTTATTCCTTCGTTTACCCCACCGCGTGCATTGGCATTTCTGGCGTAGAGATTACCCTCAAGACATTGGGCCGCGTAGAAATTTACCCCTGAACTAACTCTAGCTGTCACACCACCCTGATCTATGATTAAGTCGTTGTTGATCAGGTCAGGACAGCTGATTGCTGTAGCTGTACTACGAACCTTAACCACAACTGGATATACTATCGCCGTGTTGGCAGTCACCCGGCTCACGCTCCAACTCAATGTTTGGCCAGAGACAGTTGGATTTGGCGATTGATCGGCACCACACAATGAGCCAAGCGCGACATCTTCAGCGGTGACGTCGATGACCTTACAACTATCTTGTCGAACAAACTCTAGGCGAGGATCAAGCTGATCAGTTAAGGTGGCCGTCGCCGACAAATCACTGTTGCCTTGGTTATTCAGGCGAACGTAGTAGATAAACTCCTCACCTTTTTCAACGTCGGCTGTCGAAGTTTTTTTACTGATGGTCGAGAGAGGGCCATTGATTCGAATCGAACTGACTGCCGAGGCCGTCCCACAACTACCGGCTGGGTCGGCGGCCAGTGAAACAGCAGAGACATTGAGATTGACGATCTGAGCCGAGACATTTTGATTAACAGTGGCCGACACCGAATAGGTAGAGGTAGTACCTTTCGCCAATCGATCGATGACCCAACTAATTTTCTGTCCAGCAATAATTCCTCCGCCGGTTGTCGAACCAGCTTGCGGTCTCAGTTGGCTTGGCAAAATGGTTGACAATGTCACATGTCGAGCGTCCGTGGTGAGACTATTATTGGTCAACTGTGAGCTGAGCACGAAAGAATTGCCTGACTGAACAACCGATGGTGTCGACGTCACAGCTAGTGATAGGCGGGCATCACCAGGAACAATAAACAGTCTGAGATCGTTATCGGTGTTGTTGGCTGGACTCGGATCGGTGGTCGTGGCGGTGACCAGGGCTAAGTTACGTAATGGGCTTGTCGGACTAGTCAGTGGGGCATTACAGCGAACTATAAACTCAGGTTCATGTGTGACTGTCTGCTCAGGCTGGAGATCGGTTCGCGTCCAATCAAGTTGATGTGGATTACTTGTACTTTCGGCAGTGTTTGGCAACCAGGCAACGCGGTGAGCATCAGTCGTGGGGTGATCGTCAGACTGGATATCTCGAATCAATACATCTGTCGCCACCACTGTCGTACTGGTATTTTTAGCGATCAAACGATAGGTACCAGTCTCGCCCTGCATCAAAGTCTTAACTCTTGAACCATCGGTAAAAGTCTTCGTAATCGACAAGTCAGCCGACGGTGGAGTGAATCGAGTTAAATCGATATTGACAACTTGGTTAGCTTGTTTTAGATATTGCCAAACTATTGTCTTGGATTCATAGCCCGTTTTAGTTCCGGTTAAGTTCTGATTCTGACTCACCAAATTATTGAGTGTATTGTAATCAAGATACGTAGAATCGGTGCAACCATCTGCTTTCGTAATTAGGTTTGGGGCGTCAGGATTCGGAGGATTAGAGCGTATGACCCCTGCAGTCGGTAGTTCAATTTTGACACCCGCAATTTTTGTTGTAATAGCTTGGATATCCCGGGCACAAAACTGCAATTTAGCTGGAACAAACGTAATTGGCACCAATTGGCCTAAGATAGCATCGTAAATCCAGGTTGTAGATTTATCGATATATGCTGGGTGAGTGATGGTAGCACCCATGCTCCCCCCTTTGCCCACCGATTGAAGAAATGGAATGTTCACATGGCTCGTATCAGTCTTTCCATCGCTACCCGTGACTAGCTTTGGTGTGTCAGGATTGGGTGGATTACCGAGGATGTAATTACCGCTGATCCTTGCCCCAGCCACTCCAGATCCAGTTACGCTGTCGTTAATTTTAAATTGGACGGTCGGTAGTGGAGCCGAATCTGATCTTGTCAATACAAAACAGGCCGGTTGCAAAGCATCACCATTGAATGTCCATTGCTCTTCCTTAGTTACAAATCCATTGGCCGTAATTTTGGCTCTCGCCGTGCTATTGGCTGACATACGGTCAGGTTCGAGAAATGTCGGGTTTGTCCGACCATCATTGCCAGTAATCAAGTAGCCACGATTATCAGGAGAGGAAAGATCGGTTCGAATCATATCGTTTGACGGTGGGTTTGGTTCAACATGAGCTCCAACAATCGGCACAGCATCGGCTGAATCAGTTTGCCCAACAACACAAAACTTTGGCAATGGCTTAAGTGGAAGACATTTAGGAGCTGAGTCACCGAGTATTCTCGACCAGGTCATGGCACCCAACTGATATCCGTTTACTTTCACTCTAGCAAAACCGGTATAGCCAACTGGCACTAGTGTATAATCGATCTTACTGAGATCAGTTTTACCTTCAGAATCAGTAATGAGATGCCCATCTTGCCCTGAACTGCCGCCGCGGATAATCGTCCAGGGAACTGTCACATCGGCTCCAGCAATCGGAGCACCTGTAGTGGCATCTTTTACACAAAATTGAATAGGTGAGTAGGCGACTCCCAAGTCACGGCGAGGGTTAGCGAAGGGAGTTGTATTAGGCGAATCGGTAGTTGGTACCCACGGACTGTCAGTCCGCTGCCTACCGCTTATGAGTGCTTCAACCTTGTATTGCTTTGTACCGTCAAGATATTCATTAGCTGTTGAACCAGTCAGTTCTTTAAAAAAACGGTAGTGACCAGGGTCCCCCATTTCGCTAGCAGTCGCCCCTGCAACCGCACTTGTATTACTAACTTTTAGTTGAATAGGGATATCACTGACACCAACTTCGCCATTTTCCCGGACACCATTGGCATTGCTATCGTTAAAAACGTAGCCAGAAATAATATGTGAGTAAACCACACCAAGAGCCGGCCGATCACCGTAGCCTTGTGACCCGCTAGCCTCGGAACTCTTAAACTGATAGACACCAGTCACTCCTGGTTGTTTTAACAGTAAGTCAAGCTGCTTAGTACCGTTTAGTGTACTAGCGACCCAGTCAGTGACGGTCGCGACATCCTTCTCGATGACCTCAGGGTAACAGGCATACTCGACCCCATTAATCGCACGTCGATCACTTGAGTCGAAGTCCCCACCTGCACTGTTCCAAGCCAGATTACCAAACAGAAATGTATTGTAACGATTCCAGTTCGCCTTAATCTCTGACCAATTAGGTTGAGTTAATCGATAAGCGCTGACCCCTCGGCTGCCAGAAAAGAAAACTCGTGAGCTTCCCAAGGGACTCCCAAGTACTAGCTGTGCGTAGTGAACGATAATATCGGCCGGTAACGCTGACAAGTCAAACCCAATCACCGCTCTGGACTGTTGGCCACCTGAAGCAGTCACTGCAAGAAAGGGATCAGCACCTGGATTACGACCATTAGGTAGATTTTTGTACAAGGTGGTATCTTGCTGATCGTGGGCATTATCGGTCGCAATCTCAGTATAACGCAAACCAGCCGCACCATTACATGGAGGAGCGGCGTAGGCTCGAGTTGGATTTGATCCTTGGCTCAATACTAAGCCCACCACAAAACAGGCTGCAACGAAATAGTGAGCATATCCAGAAAAACGAAGCTTCACCTAATCCCCTCCTCAAGAACAGATTTAACCTTGTACATCCATAATACCAACCGCCCTATAGGGCGTCAAGGAAGATAGAATGTCTTACTGGAAATTACTTTGAATCAAATTATAGTATACCGAATAATGGACCAGATTGGGATTCAATAAAGTATTGAGACGACACCTTTGTTCGCATCGACCACTACAAAATCATCGTCTTTCAAAGCAGTGGTGGCATGCTTAGTACCGATAATACATGGTACCCCTAACTCTCTTGCAACAATCGCCGCATGACAGGTAATTCCACCTTCATCAGTCACAATGGCCGCCGCTTTTCGTAAGGCTGGCATATACTCCGGTCGGGTCATAGAGGCAACGATAATGTCGCCATTTTTAACTTTGTCTAGTTCAGTGACATCGTGAACGATAGCTACCCTACCACTAATCATACCTTTTCGGGCGACTAAACCCCTGACTACTCCGTCAGCATCAGGAGCAAGGCCTTTAATCAAATTGACGATATGAGAGTAATCTTCCCTAGTCGCAGTGATTAATCGCTTTTCATCTGTATAGATCGCAACACCTTCGTATCTGACTCTTATTTGGCTATGCTTCCCTTCAATATCGGCCAATACACGTGCTTTTTCAAGCTCGCTTGGGAAAAGATAGCGTAAATAACGAATGTCAATTTTTGTACGGCGAGCCAGTTCCAGCAAAAGTCGATCAAGATAATGAATCGTTTTAAGAATATTGCCTTTCCGTTCATCTTGCCAGCTCGCAGTAAAATCGATCAAATGAATCGTCATTCGCGCTGATTCATTGAGCTGATAACGTAAAAACAGCGCGTTTTTTTCTGCATTCATATCCTTCCTAAGAGATAGTGCTTCGGCATGACCTAATCTACCTCTAAAATCATCTATTGACAGGTACTTATCACCAGCATAACTATTATTGACCCAGTGGTAGCGTTTCTGATGTTTCTCAAGGGCCGAGGCTAGCTCGGATTCATTTAGTGTGGCAATGCGGGCCAGCTCATCTTCCTCACGACTCAAAAATGATTGTTCGGTTGGCGCTGTCAGAGTCGCGAATAATTCGGCAAAATTGTCATTATCGGTAAGGCTTTTTGGGAGGTGTGCAATGAGCTCCGCCTCAGCATTGTGGCTGACAGCCTCACAAATATGAGCGGTACCACAAGCATTATTAATATATAAGGTGTTTGTTTGTCGTAATACTTTCAGCAATTCAGTATCGTTCAAAGCACTTAGATCGGTCTTATCTATCATGTGGTATAGATCCTCATGCTCGACTAATCGATCTTGATAATCACGACGAACCTGAGCTAAGTAATGAGGATTGTGAGCCAGTTTCGCTTTGATTATCTGCCACATATCATTAAAGTCGCGTATTAAGTAATGCATTTCACCGTAACTTTCCTTATAGATATAAAGAAAATCGGTATATCCATATCCAAGGATCGGCTTGATGTTAAATCCACTCATACCCGCCCCCAATAAGTAGAGAGGCGTCACGCTTCCCTTCTGCTTGAAGCGATCTTCGGCTAAAGCATTTTTGAAGACATCAATATTCATATTTTATATATCATTTTGGCTCTTTAAGAGTAGTAATTGGACGACACTGAAGGACGTAAAGCCTCTCTTTGACCATCGCCCATTCAATATCGCAGGGGAAGCCGTAATGTTGCTCAATTTTAACAACAAGCATCGCTAATTCAATCAACTTAGCATCTGAAAGTTTCTGGATCGATCGTTTAGTTTCTGAGACCACGACCCATTCATTGCCGCCGGCCGGTTTTCGCACGATCTCTCGCTCTTGATCCGCTTTATAGCAATCGATGATCGACCAGTCCCGCTTATCAATAACATAATTATCGGGTGTAATCGATCCTGATACTATTGCCTCGCCTAAGCCCCAGGCAGCTTCAATAATAAGCTGGTTTTGGTCTTCGGTCACGGGATGGACCGAAAAGGCGATACCAGAAACCTCAGACTCGACCATTTGTTGCACAACGACGGCCACAGAAACTTTGCTCGACTGAAAGCCCTTTTCAATCCGGTAAAAAATAGCCCGAGGGGTAAAGAGTGAAGCCCAGCAACGCATAACATTTTCTAACAAAGTCTCCTTCGTCGTGTTAAGAAAACTATCAAGCTCCCCCGCCCATGAGGCATTAGCTCCATCCTCCGCTGTAGCTGATGAGCGAACGGCCACGAATGGCGCGTCAAGCTCGTGGTAATCATGAAGAATAGTTTTCTTAATAGCTTCAGGCATGACGGCCGTCATGATGAGATTTCGTATATGCTCGGAAGCTCGCTCGATAGTCTCCATCTCATGATGGTTGACTTTCGCCAATTGAGATTCAATCTCATTGTGGAGTTCAGCAGAATCAATAAATTGCTCGAAAGCCGTGGTTAATATCACAAAGCCTGGAGGGACAGAGATGCCTCGGCCAGTCATTTCACCAAGTGAAGCACCCTTACCGCCCGCAATAGTTACATCACGGCTAGCGAGTTTTGAAAATGGACGAACATAATCCATGATTTCCTCTTCAAAGCCCCCAAACACTTAGAACATAAGATGTAATAAATCTTCTATATCAGATTTTAGTTACTCATACCTTAACGCTTCGATCGGATCTTTTTGGGCGGCACGGACCGCAGGCCAGAGGCCGAAGATGACGCCGATCACAATAGAAATGCCAGCGGCTAATAGGATTGTTGATCCTGTAATCGATGGTGTCAGGTCGGTTTTGGCCGTTACGACGCTCGCCGCGATAAAGGCGATCAATAGTCCAAGGGTCGCCCCCACAAAGGTGACAATCACCGCCTCCACCAAAAATTGAAAGAGGATAGCAGACTTGGTAGCGCCAACTGCCTTTCTTAAACCAATCTCTCTGGTTCGTTCAGTCACGGTCACCAGCATGATATTCATTATTCCAATACCACCGACGATCAGCGAAATAGCGGCGATCGCAGTGACCATGGTAGTCGCCAGATTAAGAAAAGTATTGAATAAACCAAGCAGATCGTCTTGAGTTAACACTGTAAAATCTTCTTCACCCTTGTGATTATCGAGCAAGGCTGTTTTAAGAGTAGTTTTAACCTGCTTCACGTCAGCTGTATCGCTTGCCTTAGCCACGATTCGGGCAATTTTAGCCTGTCCCTTATTCATCGCAGTCACGGCATCGAATGGCAGAATCGAGATTGAGTCCATCTCCGATCCAAAGGCCGCCGAACTCTTTAGGGCTTTAGTCGTACCGATAACCTTAAAATCGGTCTTCGCTAAGTTGACTGTTTCACCGATAGGCTCTTTATCGCCAAATAGATCCTTTACCGCCTGTTTGCCAAGGACGATCACGTTGCCGGCATCCCGTGAAGTAAACATCTCTCCTTTGTCGATCTTAAGCAGTTGGTAGGCAGTCAAAAAGTTTGGGAAGGTGCCCATGGCTACTGGTACGGTCTGTTTTTCGCCGTAACGGATTGACCCCGTTGCCAAACTGATAGGTGCCGAGGCTACAATATCGGCTGATTTTTGGATAGTTTCAACATCGGCGAGTGTTAAGATGTCGCCAGAAATAAAACTGGCCGGATTGGTTCCGCCTTGACTGGTTGGACTGTTGGTGTCGATCTTACCGGCAATGATTGCAATAACATTGGTACCAAATCCTTGGATCATGCCTGAGACGTCATTCTTGAGACCTTGACCTAAAGCAATTAGGATCGTCACTGAGGCAACACCAATTACTACACCAAGGATATTCAGTACACTTCGAATCTTATTGCTCCAGATTGAAAGGAGGGCGGATTTAATATTTTCAGTCATCGGACACCCCCTGCCACTTTACCGTCTTCAATTTGGATGATCCGATCACACTGTCTGGCAATGTTTGGATCGTGGGTGATGACAATAATCGTCTTGCCTTTTTTATTTAGGTCTTTCAAGATAGCCATGATCTCGGCCCCACTTTTTGAGTCCAGATTTCCTGTAGGCTCGTCGGCTAAAACAATTTCTGGATTATTCATGAGCGCCCGGGCGATGGCCACCCGTTGCTTTTCTCCACCAGATAATTCGGTCGGCTTGTGCAACATTCGTTCGGCTAAACCAACTTGGCGAAGCAAACTCACCGCCCGTTTCTCCTGATCCGCACGGTTTCCCTTGGCATAACTGGCAGGCAGCAGGACGTTCGCGAGCGCTGATATCCTCGGTAAAAGGTTAAATGATTGAAAAACAAAGCCGATACTCTGACTGCGCATCTTCGCCAATCGGCTATCAGGCATGGAAAGATCGATCGGCTTGTCGTCGAGAATGAGTTCGCCCTGACTTGGTCGATCAAGAAGACCAATGATATTCATAAGGGTCGACTTTCCGCTCCCCGATGGCCCCATGATCGCCGCCATCTCCCCTTTTTTGACCTCTAAATCGATCCCTAAGAGAACTGGAACGAGTAGTGTTCCTGTGCGATAGACCTTCTGTACATCTTTCAACATAATCGCGTTCATAGATACTCCCTTATGGCACCATTATAACGAAAGTCCCCAGATACGCAACGCAAGCGAGGTGAACTCACACCCGTCTTTACAAACCTTATGCTGTCTCGGCTATGGTATGATAGTCAAACCATGGGCAATATTCTCCTCGATAACTATCGATCGGGCCAACTCCATCATGCAACACTACTGCTCATACCTCATGAAGAAGCGAGGCGATTGATTAGTGAATTTTTATTACAACTGGCCATCAGCCCGGCTGATTACATTTTGTTTGACGGTTTAGAGCCCTTGAAAATTAAGGATGCCCGGGACATCAGGCGGTTTGTCGGGATGAGTACTTACAACAGCCCGATTAAACTAATAGCCATCACCGATGCCAGACAGTTAACTGCAGAAGCTGCCAATGCCCTACTAAAAACCCTCGAGGAACCACCGTCCCGAACTTACCTGATCCTAGCGACCACCCAGATCGATGCACTTCTCCCTACAATTCGTTCGCGCTGTCAGGTCATCAGCACATCTACCAACTCATCTATTTCTGACCTTGTCTCCGCATTGACTGCCAAGTCACTAGTTGAATATTTTGAGACTGCAAAAGAAATTGCCGAGAGTGAGTTCGGACTTTCGACGGTATTAGAGGCCTGGTTGCAAGAGTTCGAACATCAACCTAAAAAACAGCAGATTATCATGGACTACCTACCGGCGGCCCAAACCAACGTCAACAGGCGTCTCTTACTTGATAATTTAGCCCTGGAGCTCTATACTAAGGGTTAGTTTTACTTGCTAGCATGAGAGAAATCCTATGATTTATGCTTTTATTATTGTCATCGCCCTCGCCATCGCTTTTATAGTCCTCATCCGTCGCCTCCCTGAGGCGATAGAGTTAGCCAAACAAGATCAATCTACGGCAACAACAGCGCCCTCTTTTCAGCTACCAAAACTACCTAAACTGATAAAGTTTCCTCGAGCGGACATTAAACGAACCACACAAGATAAGCCAGCACCGCCCAAAACTATCAACAAACCGGCATTTCAATGGCCTCAATTTAATGCACCAAAGATTAATTTGCCAAAGTTTAGTCTCCCAAAACAACCAGTCAATACAGTACGCGCGCCTGCAGAGCCTGTTACCAATGATACTTCGAGGCCACATGAATTTTGGACTGACCTAGAGCAGGCCAAGTCAGTTGCTGAACCGATCTTAACAGAGACCGCACCGAAAAATGAACCAATTCCATCGTTCCGATCGAAGGCTAAGAATCTCAATCAAGAAGCCGATGATCTATTCGCGATCAAAGATTATCGTAAAGCTGAGAAACTATATCTAAAACTGGCCACTGAAGATCCAACTAACCCCAAGATCTACAGCCGACTTGGAATTATCTACCTAGAACAGAAGAACTACGAAGATGCCAGAGACGCCTTTCAACAGGCTATTAAATTTGAGCCTGGGGTAGCGAGCCGCCATTTCAATCTAGCCATCTCCTATCTTAATCTTGGCAGTCCAGCTAAAGCCATGCACTCACTTGAACAGGCTTTGAAATATGACCCAGCTAACCGCAAATATCGTAAAATGCTAGACGACGTCAAGGCGGGCCGAGTTTAAATGTTTACAAAAAAAGTCCGCCAAAGCGGACTTTTTTCGAGACTTTACAGGCCTATTCTTCGTCGGTGCTTGGCTCGCTAGTCATCATGCCAGCATCTTCCTTTTTGCCAGCTTCTTCGTCGTTCATGTCGTCAGCAGGTGTTGCGCTGTGATCATCCATCGAAACCTCCAGGGATTACTCGAATATTAGGCTCATTGTCGCATTAGATATGATACCCTGCAATATGGGGATAACTAGGAACAAATTCATGACTCGTCTACCGATCGTGATAATTGCCGATAATATCCGTTCGCTCTACAATGTCGGATCATTGTTTCGCATTGCAGATGGAGTGAATCTTGAGGCCATTTACCTTTGTGGTCTAAGCGGTTATCCAAAAATTACGCATGACCAGAGGCCGGATTGGGTTAGTAAGCGGGCCGACAAAGAACTTCGAAAAACTGGCTTGGCAGGGATTGATAGCGTCGATTTCAAACATTTCGACACGACTGAATTGGCAATTAGTGAGCTGAGAGCAAGAGATTATCAAATTGTGGCCCTTGAAAAAAGTATGCATAGCGTCGACTACCGTTTAGTTGATTACAACTTTCCGCTTGCGCTGATTGTCTGACATGAGACCGATGGAATTGGGCAAGATATCCTAGTTCGTGTCGATAAGACTGTACACCTGCCGATGCTCGGAGCCGGTCATTCGCTCAATGTTGCCACGGCGTCAGCTGCCATGCTCTACTTCCTTAACGATCGTTTTGAGTCTAAGTGTATCAACGGCTCTGGTTAATCCTGCTTACCTGTGTTAATGTGTAAGCTACAAACTGCAGTCTCCTCGACGAAACAGATGCAGTTTTTTGTTTGTTAAGGTGAGACTTGAGGAGGAGAGATGAACGGAAAGCGCACAACAAGAAAAGTGGCGGTGAGAACACCACAAGAACCCCCAATACTCGATCGCATGACCAATAGGGCCATGATTTGGGTTGGCTCAACGACTTCACTGTTTCTCCATACCCTGTTTTTTCTGATCATCTTTGCACTAGTCGCCTTTGGCGTCGCTCTCGACACAGTACTGCTGATCCTAACGACAGTGGTGTCGCTTGAAGCGATCTATCTCGCCATCTTCATCCAGCGTTCAGTCAGTCAACAAACCGAGACCTTGGTAGGAGGGTTTGATGAGTTAGAGGAAGCTATTTCAGAGGATATCGATGAGACAGAAGCGGCCCTCATGAAAGATCTTGATGAAACCGAACGACAATTGTCTGAGGATATCGATGAGGCAGAAGCGGCCATCATCTCCGATCTAGATGAAGAGGTGTCTGATCCATCGTCTGAGCCTATTGCAACCGACGAGATGGCTAAAGTACTGCGTAAGATTGTCCGAGAAGAAATTCTCAAAGCTCTTCGAGAAAAGTAACTCATCGTCCCTTGGCAAAAGTCAAACAATATGGTACATTTGTCAGGTGATTCAGGCTTATTTGGTGTGCCGGGTTGGTAGAGTGGCCAATTACATCAGACTGTAAATCTGACGCCTTCGGGCTACGGAGGTTCGAATCCTTCACCCGGCACCATATCGGCGAATTGGTGAGAAGCTACCCCTGTGAGATGTTTGATACTTTCTTGCTTCATTTGCAAAAATGCCGACATAGCTCAGTGGTAGAGCACTTCCATGGTAAGGAAGGGGTCCGGGGTTCAAGTCCCCGTGTCGGCTCCATGCCACCTTAGCTCAGTGGCCAGAGCGGCTGTTTTGTAAACAGCGGGTCGTCGGTTCAAATCCGACAGGTGGCTCCACTTGCTTCGAGGAGCTATGCGACGAGAAGTACCATAGCCCCACATAATCTATTAAGTAATATGCGTTATTATCTCTAGGAGTTCATATGGCTAAAAAAGGTAACCGCTTCGAGTTTTCGTTATCCTGCCCAGAATGTGGTCGGGCTAATTATCGAACCAGTAAGAATAAGATCAACTCTGGTACGGATCGCATGCAACTCAAAAAATACTGCCCACAATGCATGAAAACCACTGCACATAAAGAAGTTAAATAGATGTCTAGTAATCTAGTTGTCTAGTTAGGTATAAAAACCAGACAACTAGCTACCAGATAGCTAGCACAGGGGTATAGTTCAATGGTAGAACGCAGGTCTCCAAAACCTGATACGAGGGTTCGATTCCTTCTACCCCTGCCAATCCGAATTTTTGTCCCGATTTGCCAGCACAGTGAAGATATTATCTGGTTCAAATCGTAGTTGTTTGTCCTTCAGCGAGAGGTTCGATCCTCCGATGGTTTGAAGGATTATTTTTTTATCTTCAAGGGTACCATTTTGGAACCAGTAACGGGCGTGACAGGCAAAATCAAAGGTTTTTTCGGCTAGTTCGATCCAATTATGTGAGCTGTACTTATTTGCCTTTAGTTGCTCTTCGATACCGACTTGTTCGGCTAGTAATTGTTCTTTACTAGTCTTGTACTCTTCGTCGGTTATGAGCTCGTTCAGTTTTAGATCAAGCAATTTGCCAAGCTTCTTCTCGACATCAGCATAAGCGCTTTGCTGCGTTTTGGTAATTTGATTGTACTGACTCATCTGATCTTCGCTGGTTTCTTTTAAATATTTAATTGCCCAGTCCTTGAACTTCTCTGAGATCGCCATTCTCTCCAATTGGGCATCAACTTGGCGCTCGAGAGCCTTTTGCTCAAATGATGGTTGAGTACATTTGTGATCGAGCTTCTTTTTCGTGCAGTGGTAGTAAATATAGTGCCGCATACCACCGTTTAAATTGATCTTATGCTTCTCTTCGGCTGTCACGGCACATCCACACTCCCCACATTGAATTAACCCCGTGTAGGCGAATGTGTGGGTTTTAGAACGGGTGCGTCCTTTACGGCCAAGTAAGATTTGAGCTCGCCAAAACTCCTCTTCTGTCACCATGGTCTTATGGGCACATTGGTGGACCGTTCCATCAGGACGGATGTTTTGACCATAGTAAAGCGGGTTCTTAAACATGTCGTAGAGCATGGAGGGATGGAGTGGTTTACCACCCGTTTTCTTCAGCTTCCTGGTACGATAACCCCACTCATTATTAACAATGTCGTGGATCTCTAGCACACTGTGGCGACCCGACAATAGCATGTCTACACGTCCTCCAAAAACGATCAAAGAACATGTCTTCGTCAAAGAGTACATTGAGACCAGGAATGCAACAGAAGCAGCGTCTAGAGCTTATGATGTGACTAGTCGAGAAAGCGCAGCACAGATAGGCCACGAGAACTTGAGAAAACTTGATTTTTCAGATCAGCTAGAAGAATCAGGATTATCTGATAAGTGGGTAGCTGACTTACTAAAGGCCGCTACATTGGCAACAAAAACTATCAATGCCACAGCCATTGAAAAAGATGGCGCTAAGACCTATGAGTATCTTAGTGATATAGACTGGACTGTTAGACTTAGAGCTATTGAAATTATCCTAAAGCTGAAACGAAAGTACGATCCAGAACCGATCAACCAGCCCGCTAATCTGAATGTTATTAGTTATGTTCCAACCCCTGAAAACGTAGAGCGAGGCGTTCATCTTTGGTTAGAAAAACACCCAGAGAAGCATGATGAAATTAAACGCTTACTAAGCTAATCACTTCTATAAAAATATGAATTTCAACTGATACAGCTGAACCGCTGTTTTTTAGTTCTTAACAGGTTGACAAACCTGATGATTTATGCTATACTTTTGCGTCACGATCGAGGTGCAGTATTACTACCTCTATCCTCTGGCGCTCTTTAATTCGATACTTTAGTCGTTCGCTACCGCCGTCACCATGACGGCCTATGGAGGAGACCGATGAACGAGCGATGGATGAAGAACCAGTGGGCAAAAGAACAGAAGCGGGATCGGGAATATCTCGCCAAGTCCGCCTGTCGGGAAGGCCGCTTCGCGGGCTTCCAGATGATCAAGGACGAACGGCCCGAGCACCTTCGTGTTTCGGAAGCCGAGTTCCAGACCTGGAAAGAAGGATGGGAACGGACGGAGCGGGAGGCTGAAGAGGCCAAGCGCACCACCGCTACCATCGTCTGGATCAGTTGGATCTACTACGGCGAGCCCAAGGAGGTCTACGGCGTCATCAGCGGCTGTCATCCGACCGACAACGAGCAGGCCGAAGTGACCCTCTGGGCACCGCCCCACGGCAAGACCGTCTACGTCCCCTATCGGTATCTGGAAACTCAGGATACGATGAGCGTGCGGGATCGCTGGGATCCGCCCGAAGAGATCCTGATGCTCTCCAACGCTACGGGTCGCGGCCCAGCTCACCTTCGCTGGGACCAGGTGCTCGCCAGAACCGATCTGATCGGTGGCGATCTGGAGTCTGTCGAAGACGGCGTGGCCTACCGCGGACCGATCAAAAGCATGGAGATCCAGAACGGCCAGGTCATCATCGAAGGCGAGTGGACGGCTCGTATTAACCCCGAGAACGGCGAGTGGGAGCTCTGGCATATCAACCGCCTGACCGTCAATGCCGAACACACCGTCCCGCAGAACATCAGTGACGGCCGCATCCACTTCAACATGCTGATGCTCGGCTACGCCACCATCTTCCCCAAAGGTGGCAGCAAGCTCGATCCGGCTCGCGTGAAGGGACTGAGCGTCGCAGCCTAGTCGTAGGCGCAACATAATCAAATATTGCACCAGCAGTTAGCTGGCAGGGCGGCCCCTCGTATGGGTCGCCTTTTAAGTTATCGCAAACTCAGGAATTATGAGATCTGTGTTCTTAGTACAAAGAGTTCTAACAATTTCGGCGATGGCCTGCCAAAAATACGAGTACAGACATTACCCCGATACCTTCTTTGAAATATGTCTATCTTTAGAATCTAATATATTGCATATATAACGAGTTCGTCCGGTAGCTACAGCCACCGGACGCAAGGCTCCTTTGTCCTCAGATAATTGTTTCCAGATCGATGTTTAGCAGACCAGTGTAGATAACGACCTTACACGTCTTAAGCTCGGTCGTATCACTGATCATTGAACTCCTTATGCCCCGAAATGCATCGGCGACAGCACTTACCACTGCCTGTCTGTGACTGATGTTATCGAAGCGGTCAGAATCGATCCTACACATCATGACCTCACCGCGACGCCATTGAACAAGATCAGCAGGTTCAAAGACTACAACTTCAGCTTCAGGATCGTGCATCTTGATTGCTTCTGGCACCAACTTCATTGCAAGATCCTTGGCTACACTACCATAGGTCAGAACCAGCGGCAGACCAGAAATTGTCACGAGGTACATTTCTATTCCTTCTCAGGCATGAACAACCCTTTGTTGTTAGTTAGGTCATTTTACAACATGCACAAGACCTACTCAATACATTGACTAAAGTGGTCAGGTAAGCTAGTATATGCTGTTATCACGCTCAGAATATACAATCTAGAGTGTTTGGTGTTCTGACCCGTATAACACTAGTCCAGAAAGCTAAGGCAATGAACCGGAATAAGGATAATCGCTACGGTATACCATATTGTCAAATTGTCCGGTTTCCGGACAACACCCTTGAGAATCTGAGGGTTGCCTACCACCAGGTAAGACTCCCTGACTTCGTTAGAGAATTCCTCAACGGTGCGCCATCCGTTGATCGGGATTTTCTCAACCAGTGTCCAAGCTTGTTCAGCAGGACTGCTGATGGTGCCTTTTTCGTCCGACCAAACTTACCCAAGTACGCTCCTGAGACTCTCTTCCAGAACTTTGCGAGATCTTGGAGAAACACTGGTCGGCTCGAACTGGTAGCCTGGCATGCGCACAGGGCAATCGAGCCTTTCCTGCGCCATGATCCACAGGATGGACCGATTACAGTCGATCGTCTGTTACAACTGCGTATACGAGAGATCGAAGAAGAGCTGTGTGTACGATACCTGGCGACACCACTCGATCTTGAGGCGTCAGATGTCACCAGCCTCGAGCGACTGCGAGAACATGTCTACGATCAGCTTGCGAATGTGTATGGAATCGATGAGCCACAGGGCACAGAGATCTATTTCCACACATTTAATATGCCGGAGTTCGCTCTCCTCCATCTACAGATACGGCATAATAAGCCTTTGCACCACGCCGAACATTCGAGGACTTACTACCTTGACGACGTGATCGCACGACTAAAGTCCGGAAAGCACTTCATGGAGGGAATAACAGACGAAGGTCGTCAAACCTACTTCTTTGGGAATGATAACCCAAAGTTGCTCGATTTTCTTCGGACGATCGAGGGGCACGTTCTGATCAACGACGCACCAAACCCATATCTCTGACAGAGCAGTCACAGCCGACTGCTCTGTCCTTTTTTTGATAACTATTTAATCAAGACTAGAGCCACAACGATGATGAGGGTGAATAAGAATAACCAACCGATACTGTAAAAAGCTGATTTTATGCCTTCTAATCGTTTATTTTCCAGGAAAAAAATGACGGCCTGACCGAAAATTAGACTGCCCACTACGGCGGCTGAGAGGGAGAAAAGAAGTAACAACAGGAATGGTGCCAAATTACTATCTTCAGTTGCGTTAAAAATTTTTTCACCGTAAAAGAGAAATTGTGAGATGCCAAAAATATAGAGCCCTGCAAGAGAGACATTCATAAGCGTCGAGAAAAGTAATTTGTTCGCCATATATGCTCCCTAAATTCGAATAGTAGTAAACACTATACCACACTTAACATTTACCAATGACTATAATACGCACTAAGTTAGGGACAGTTCTCTGGATTGTATCGCTCGCAGAAAAAAGCTGGGCCGGCCACAGAAATGGCCGGCCCAGAAGATCGAGAGTCCCGTTAGGGAGGTGTTATTAGGGGGGGTGTTAGTAGATGTAGACCCTCACGCGCAACGTTGGCGCGATCTGCCCTTGAATGCTTTTTACAGTCATTATATTATGGAAACCGCTTTGACGGACGATCCGTCAAAAAACGAGTACTGTTCGAGAGTGGCTCGTTCGTAACATATACTGCATGAAATATCCGTTTTTGTCAATGGAGTAACTAACCGATTGACTATTCTAACTCATTCTGCTATAATCTAGGCATTGTAAGGGTACCCCGTAGGAAAATCCGTAGGGTGCGTCGAGTCCCCTTAGACAAATGGTTATTACCCCCTGGAAAATTTTCCTCCGTGGTACTAAACCGAAATAGGTGAAATGAACCATGCAAGACCAAACGCTTACCTGTCGTGATTGTGGCACAGACTTTGTCTGGACCGCATCCGAACAGGAGTTTTACAACTCCAAGGGCTTCTCTGCTCCAATTCGCTGTGCCGATTGCCGACGCAAGATTAAAGAGCAGAAGCAAGCCGGTGGTGCCGGTGGCCGGGACAATCGTGGTCCTCGAACAATGCACAAAATCACCTGCGCCAACTGTGGTGCAGAGGGTGAAGTGCCTTTCGAGCCCCGCGATCCTAGCAACGTTCTGTGTGCTGACTGTTTCCGACAGAAGCAAGCTGCAGACCGAGGCGAAGCTCCTGCCGCTACACCAGCTCCCGTCTCTGACGATGCTGCAACCAGCAACACCTCTGAAGAGTAATCAGGCTTTTCAAACTAAAAAATCCCGTGCAAACGGGATTTTTTAGTTGCCGATTTTCTAATGAACTAGATTAATTGGCGGTTGGCTCTTTAACCTGAACTTTTTTAATATGTTCGGGCTTGGAAAGGCTCTTTCGGCAGGAAGCGCAAATATTGAGGTTGTTCCAGACCCCAAGGTTTGGTCGGATAACTTTTTTGGTCTTCTTTAAGGAGTGCGGCCGGTTGAGCCCCATTTGTGGGCCTTTACCGCAGATCACACAGTAATCACGGAAAGTAAGAATTGGCATTTTCATGTAGTTTCCTTGCTTGATACAAAACAGAGTAATTTCGACTGACGACGTTGCTATGGTATCATACAGAAGCAATAAGTGCAAGAATGGAGGTCTCATCATGCTCCAGCTCCTAGGTCAGAATCCGCTATTGTTCGTTATCCTGGCAATCGCACTGGTTATGGCTTTGTCGATTCATGAAGCAGCCCACGCTTTTATCGCCAAGAGACTTGGTGACCCCACTGCCGAGTCGATGGGCCGTCTGACCCTCAATCCCCTAGCCCACCTCGATCCGATTGGCACCATCATGATCTTAGTCATCGGCGTAGGCTGGGCTAAACCAGTTATGGTCAATCCTAACAATTTTCGCAATCCAATGGTTGATAATTTGAAAGTCGCCTTGGCCGGACCCATCTCTAATCTGTTGCTAGCACTGTTGTTCACTGGCTTTAATTATCTGTTTCAACCAGAAACTGGCTCGATCGCCATGATCTTCACCCAGACAATAGTTTGGTACAACCTAATCTTGATGTTCTTCAACCTGATCCCGATCCCTCCCCTCGACGGTTCAAAGATCCTCGGTACTTTCTTAGATTTTGAGACCTACTTGCACCTCGAGCGATACGGCTCTTATCTGCTGATCGGATTAATTGTTCTCTCCTACGCCGGTTTTCCATTGCTACAAACCTTAATCTTCACTCCGGCACGAGCCGTATACGGTCTAGTTATGGGTGGCGGCAGTCCTGGCATTTTCTAGGTTATTTCCCTTTAATTCATGTTCTACTTATGCTAGAGTACCTATAGCTCTCGGTGACGATTTGTCGTTGGGCTTTCAACATTTTGCAACTGGGTCATCGTTCGTCTCGTTTATATCGTAGAGGCGGATGATACGGCCTCATATCTGTTTGGTCCGTGGACCAAACGTGCGGGCACCCACGGTTCGCCACTTCCGGTTCTTGGTTATTTTATGACTGAGCGACTGGAATACCGTATCGGCGGTCTCTGCCGATACACTTCTAGGCAACTAGAAAGGCAACCTTGCACCAATCGAGACCAACGGCATTTCGCTCACCGGAGCTACAGTACAAATTAATAGTTATTAACGAATAATGTATAGTTCGTAAACAGGGTGTAGCGCAGTTGGTAGCGCGTCGGGCTGGGGGTCCGGAGGTCGCGGGTTCGAGCCCCGCCACCCTGACCAAAAAACTTTACTATTGCGACCAAGCAAGGTCTTTTTTTGCCCATGAAGCCCCGTGCCTTCTCAAACCAGACGTATATTGTTATACTGCAGGTCAAAGGACATTATGCAATACATCCACTGTAGTGAACTTTGCGAGCGACTTCGTGAGCTCTCCCATCTTAAGTCTACGTTGGCTCTCCTTTCTTGGGACGAGCAAGTTAAGATGCCCAAAAAAGGCGCGTCATTACGGGGCGAGACCATGAGCTATCTGGCTGGCTTACTCCACGAACGTTTTTTAGCGATCGATGACGATGGCTGTCTGACTAAAGCCAAAGCCCAACTCGATGCTGGCAATCTCCCTGATAGGGAAGCGGCAATTGTCCGAGAAGTTTGGTTGGAGTACGCACGAGAGCAGAAGCTACCAACGGCTTTCGTTAAAGAGCTGACACAAGTCACCAGTGAAGCACACCACATCTGGGCCGAGGCTCGAGAAACCAATAATTTTGCTCTTTTCCTCCCCCAGCTCAAACGGATGATCGAGTTAAAACGTCAGGAAGCCAACTATGTTGGCTACCAGGAATCAGCTTACGATGCCTTAATCGACACTTTCGAGCCTGGTGTCAAAGCCAGCGAGATAGCTCCCATCTTTGCTGAACTCAAGCGCTTTCTTATCGCTTTCCTCAAACAGCTCCAAGACGCTGGTCAACCAATCGACCGGACCATACTTGATGGCTCCTACCCGATCGATACTCAAATCAAGTTTAACGAGCATATCGCCAAGCAGATCGGTTATGACTTCTCTTGTGGCCGAATCGATGCGAGTACTCATCCATTCACCCAAACTTTACATCCGGAAGACGTCCGGATAACCACTCGTTACAACGAAAAAGATTTACTCTACGCCATCTTGACCACCACCCATGAAGTCGGCCATGCGCTCTACGAACAAGGTCTGCCTTGTGAATGTTACGGCACACCTTTAGCTGAAGCCATCTCTCTGGGCATCCATGAATCACAATCCAAGCTCTGGGAGACAGAGATAAGCTTGGGCAAGCCCTTCTGGGACCATTTCTATCCAAAACTGCAAGAGACTTTCCCTAAACCGTTTGAGAATATCGAGCTTGCAGAATTCCTAAAAGCCATTAACTGTGTCACGCCTTCGCTCATTCGAACTGAAGCCGATGAGGTGACATATAACCTACACATCATCTTACGTTTTGAGATTGAGCAAGGTTTAATCGAAGGTACTATCGAGCCAGAAGATCTTCCGGCTCTTTGGAACGCGAAGATGAAGGAATACTTAGGAATCGATGTTCCAAGCGATGCGCTAGGAGTACTCCAGGATGTCCACTGGTCAAGCGGTTATTTTGGTTATTTCCCAACCTACACTCTCGGTACTCTCTATGCTGCTCAGTTATACAGTAAGATGCAACAAGACTTGCCCAATATGGATGCCGAGATGGCCAGCGGCGATTTCAGTAGCATAAAAACATGGCTGGGCTCACATGTGCACGCCCATGGTCGCTACTACAGTGCAGCCAAGCTAATCGAGCACGTAACTGGCGAACCACTCTCTGCCCAATATTTTGTTGATTATATTCGAACCAAATACCAATCACTCTATAACTTGAAAGAGACATCATGAGCTTAACTGAAAAACACTGCGTCCCTTGTGAAGGCAACGTTCCCCCATTGACGAAGCCTGAGATTGAGACTCTTCAAAAAGAGTTGACGCTCAAGTGGATCGTGGAGCATGATAAGGTAATCCAACATCTGTTCACCTTCCGAAACTTTGTGGAGGCAATCGCCTTTGTCGATAAGATTGCCCTCGTTGCCGAAGCAGAAGGTCACCACCCCGACATCACCATCAACTACAATAAAGTAACCATCGCACTTCAAACTCACGCCATCAAAGGATTGTCAGATAACGACTTCATCCTCGCCGCCAATATCGAAAAAATCGGCAGCTACATTAACTAACATTTTGTAAGCCAATTCTTTCAGTACTATTTTTCTGTTATACTGTTCATATTATAGGAGAAAGGTCCTCGGCAAACATTTACGAGGCAGTTCTCTGGTTTGAGTTAGTGACCGTGACAGGAGGGATCTGACATGTCGTTTGTTCCTTCTCATATACGGCTGACCAATTCGGGTAAATTGCCTGAAGTCTTTTTGACCTCAAAAGTCGTATCGGCTAATGATGTCGCCGATCATCATCTCGGTAAACTCTACTTTGTTCTCCAAATTGACTCACCGTGGAATAGCGTCGCCTCGGTTGGCTCTTCCCTGATTAACATGATCAGTCGGGAGTACTATCGACAAGAGAAGCATACACCTCTCGAATGCTTTGAATATGCATTAAGTAAGGCTAACCGGCTACTTGACCAGCTCGAACGCGACAATGAGAAAAGCTTTTCCCACACTATCCATGCATTGATAGCCTTAGTCGTCGGCGATGAAATTCACCTCGCCTTTACGGGTGTGGCTGAAGCCTACTATCTACGTGACGGTAAGCTAAATCGTGTAACCGATGACACACAAAATGAACAAAAACCAGGTCAAATCTTTGGTAACATGATTACCGGCGAACTCTCAGCAGATGATACCATCTTCCTCGGTAGTCCAGGAACATATCAGGCGTTAGCTACTGAAGACCTTCTGCCATTACTTAAACTCCCCCTTGAAGAGGCTGGAAAAGCTATTGCAAGACGATTGAAGCAGATGAAGATTCGAAAAGCCAACGCGATCATCATCCATTTTGAAACAACCCAAGGTGCAGAAAATTCTTCGCTCATCCTTCGTACCGATACAATTTATCTAGACCAACAGATTGATTCTACGTGGAGTATTGTTCGATATCAGGCCAAACAAATCAGCACTCCTATTATTCATTTTGCGACATGGCTAGGCAAGCATCTCGATCGCGGGGCCAGAAAGGCAGGACAGTTAGTTAATAAGATTTATACCCAACAGATTAAGCCAAAAACTGTCGATCTGACCGCAAGCGCAGCTTCGAACGGCTCTCAAGTCTTGGCTATGCTTAAAAACAAGGCAGAGCCTAGTGCTAACAAGTTTGGTCTATCATTCAAACAGATTATCCCCTCTCGACTAGCTCTCAATCTACCACCGTTATCAAGTAAACGAGAAGGTGGTCCGGTCGTCAATCATTACACCTCAAAAAAACATCGTGCTAACAATTTCACATTATTGATTCAAACTATTATAAATATCATCATGGGTACAATTGGCCAATTAGGGGCCGCGATTAAACGCTCACCACGCACCTGGTATATTGTGACCGCTCTCATCTTGCTCGTAGCGATTGGCACTAGTATTGAGTTTCGTCAGAAAAAGGAAACTATCAATCCAGCCGTGGCCAAAGCCATGGTCTCCCAGATGAATGATCTAGCCAAACAGGCTAAGCAGGCTAAAATCTATGGCAATAACGATCTGGCCCGCACATCGCTCCTCGAGCTACTCGCGCTAAGTGAGCAAATTGAGGCCGATCCAGAAGCTACAAAAAGCGCTGCGATCTTAGTTGAAGAGGCAAATCGTGAGCTCGACACCTTGGCCGGCGCTACTCGTGTCACGGTCGATGGACCATTATTTACACTGACCGACAGTATCCAAACTGGACTGATCGCCGAAGGTAGGTTCTATTACTCCACGCCAGACGGTGACATGAAGAGTATCTTACTGACTGGTGGCGAACCAACTCTCCTCGCTACCATTCCAGTCAGTTCAGCCGTCAATCAAATTCATCTCGACAACAACTCCGACAAACTAACGCTCCAAACGTACGATGGTCAGCTCTATTCGCTCGTCGGACGAACTCTAACCAAGTTAGCACTAGCGGCCGGGTCGTTCCCAATTGCTACAGGGCTAAGTAGTTTCGGTGGTATCGTCTATCTCCTAGACCCAGCAGGGAGCGAAGTTTGGAAATATACTCTTTCTGGTGCTGTAGCAACAGCCGAAGAATATACGAAAACTAACAGGGTCAGTTTAAGAGACGGGATCAGCCTGGCCATCGATGGTTCGGTCTTTGTACTCCACAAAACGGGAGCAGTGACAAAATATGGGCGAGGCAAACAGCTTGATTTCAAACTAACTAACCTACCCAAACCTTACGATACGATTAGTGACCCTCTTAATTTTTTCGCCATTGAAGACGCGAATAACTACTATCTTACCGATCGTGGTAATGATAAAGTTGCACCACGTATAATGGAGTTCGACAAGAACGGTCAGTTCGTTCACCAATACTTCTTACCTAAGGAATGGCAGAAGAAGATAAGACTCATCCGCGCCAACCCCAAAACCCATAAAGCATGGGTTGTAGTCGATAAAGAGCTCTACGAATTTACATTGCTCCAATAGCCTCCGAGAACAGACCTCTATATACGATCGGCAACATCGATTCCCAATAGGTGGAGTCCATTTTTTAGTACTTGTGAGGTGGCAGCAGTCAGACTGAGCCGGAGCTCGGTTGTAGCCTCATTGTCAGTGATGATATGATGTTCACCGTAAAAGGCTCCAAAGCGTGAGGCCAGTTCAAACAGATACGTAGCCAACATGTGTGGTGCATAACTTGTAGCAGCCTCATTCATTGTTTCACCATATCTATAAATATATCTAAGCAAGGCCAGTTCTTTCGGCTCGAGCTTATCTAAGGGTAGTTCGCTAAGTGCATTGACGTTTGCCTCACTAAAATTAGACTTTACTAAGACACTTTGACATCTGGCGTAGGTATACTGCAAATATGGTCCAGAGTTGCCTTCAAACGAGATACTTGTCTCGATATCGAACATTAGATCTCTTCCAGCCGAGGATCTAAGCAAGGAGTACTTAATTGCTCCGATGGCGACAATCTCAGCTATTCTTTCAACTTCCGAATCAGGATAGTCACGATGCTCGTTTATGAATGTTCTAATCCGATCTTTTACATTCTCGACAAGCGAGAAGGCAGTGAGGATCTCACCACTGCGACTGGACATTTTACCGGTCGAAAGATTAACCATGCCGTGATGAAGAGTCGTCAACTTTCCGATAATTTCAGGGAAGAGTAATTCAATCGCCTGTTTTACGACTTGCCAATATTCTTTTTGATCATTGCCAGTCTCGACAATCGCTAAATCAAAATCATATTCCTCGCGTTTTTTCTGGATCAGACCGATATCCTTGGCTTCATAGGTTGGATTGCCATGTCGATTGACGAAAACTCGAGTGTGTAAACCGTAAGGCTCGCCTCGAAAGATGATTGCTCCATCATCTTGCAAAAAATATTTACCGACTGCATCTGTTACGGCCTTTGTACCTGCCGAATAGACTTCGCTTTCCAGATAATGACGATCGTAGTGAATACCCAACCGGGCCTCAAATTCGCGGTACGCATCGAGGCTCCATTGTCTAGTCTTTTCCCACACAGAGATTATCTCTGGATCGTGACGATAGAGTCTTCGGTTTAGTTCATCAATTTCGTGACTTATTTCTGGATCATCGTAGGCAGTTGATCCTTGTTGGTAGCACTCCTGGAGATATGCGACCTTATCGGAAAGACTCTCTGGATCTGGTAAATTATTTTTCAGATAAGCGAATAGACATTTGGCGACATGCGGTCCAATATCGCCTTGATAATTGGCTCTTATAACATCAGATCCGGTTGCTTCCAGTAAGCGAGAACAACTCTCACCGTAACAATAGGAGTAAAGATGACCAATATGGGCAACTTTATGGGTGTTAGGTTGTCCGTATTCAAAGATAATTCTTTTTCCACTAACCGCCTGATCGCGCCCATAGTTGCTAGCTAGTTCGATGGCCTGTTCGACATGTGACCAAAAGAAATTAGGCTTTAGGTAAAAGTTAATAAAACCAGGACCTGCGATCTCTACTCGATCGACGATTGCCATAGGCCCAAAGTTACTCAATATATTATCAGCGACAGACGACGATGATTGGTTGATTTGCCTCGCTAATACTAGAGCGATGTTAACGCTATAATCGCCGTGATCTTCGTTCTCTGGATGGCTTACCACAAATTGGGGTAACGCTATATCGGGGTAGGCTCGCCGCGTTGCTAATAAAGTCAGTTCATGAAGTTGTGATTGAACCATAATATATCCTGTGTTTAACGTGCCTTAACAAATCGACGTTTACCAACCTGAATAAGTTGACCTTTTTTGATTCTAATTGGAGATAGCGGATCGTTCATAACCTTTCCATCAAACCGCACACCACCTTGTTCGACTAGCCGACGGGCTTCTGAGGCACTCTCGACTAGTCCACTGTCGATCAGTGCTGCCACGACCGTTTTATAACTAGCTTTGAGTTTCTTCTCAGGCATCGTGTCTGGAATTTGACCTTTTTGAAATTGGGTAATAAAGGTCTCTTCGGCCTTAGTCGCTGAAGCTATGCCATGATATATACTTGTAATTTCTCGAGCTAATTGCATCTTTACGTCTCGTGGATTGGTCGCACTATCGGCTAGCTCTTTTTGGATAGTCTGGATAGTCTCACTGGGTAAATGGGTGGTTAGTTGGAAGTATTCAATAATCAATTCATCGGGAATTGACATGGTCTTACCATACATATCGATGCTCTTATCAGCCAGATTAATTGTATTACCTAAACTCTTCGACATCTTCTGTTGACCGTCAGTCCCGTGAAGATATGGAAAGAGCATGACATCTTGTTCTGGCTGGTTGTAGGCTCGCTGCATAAAACGACCCATCAAGCAATTAAACTTCTGATCTTGGCCACCCAATTCGAGATCGGCTTTAAGCATGACTGAGTCGTAGCCCTGCATGATTGGATAGATGATTTCATGGGTCAGTAGAGGCTGACTTTTGTTCAATCGATTAACAAAAGTTTCATGACTCATGAGGTGATTAAGGCTGACTTTCGACAATAGTATAATTGTCTCTCGCATACTAAGCGAGTTATACCATTCTGAATTATAGCGAACCTCAATCCTCTTAAGGTCGAGGACTTGGCCGACTTGTTTTAGATAAGCCTTGGCGTTTGCTCGGGTTTCGGCAATTGATAGCAGATCCCGGGTCTCCACTTTATCAGATGGGTCACCCAACTGCGCCGTGTAGTCACCAAAAAGCAAGATCGCTGTATGTCCAGATTCTTGGAATGAACGTAACTTCTGTAAAGGCACCGCGTGACCGATATGAAGATCGGGCTTACTGGGGTCTATCCCCAACTTCACTCGAAGCTTCTTCCCACCTCGTAGGACGGCCTCTAGATGTTTGACGTCGATGACTTCAGTCACGTTACGACTTATTAATTCATTAATTACCATAAAATGTACTTTGGTTACTTGTTCTGACTTTTCTCATATTGTATACTAACACTAACCTGAAAGCTAGTTTCCCCATATAAAAGGATGGACATGAAAAAATGGCGGTTTTTGTCTGCTTTCCATAACCCATTGCAAATCGATGCAAAGGATCTGCGCAAGCGGTTATCGGGACGTAATCTGAACAAAAAGAAGCTAAAAAAGTACTTCATCATGGCCTCACTAGCTGGGCTGGGCTGTATTACATTGCTTTTTGCATGGTATGCCAAAGATCTACCGACCCCTCAAGGTATCCGTCGCAACCTAGAAGCTCAGCAAACCACCAAGATCTATGATCGAACTGGCGAACATCTCCTCTACGCCATATCTGGTGAGCAGCGTCGGATATCTATCCCGCTCTCCTCGATCCCAAGCCATGTTCAACAAGCATTTATCGCCTTAGAGGACAAAAAATTCTACAGTCATAAAGGTATTGATTTTCGCGCCCTGCTCAGATCGGCCTACTACGATATCACGAGACGAACAACAGCATATGGTGGTTCAACATTAACTCAGCAACTAGTAAAGAATGCAATTATTCAGTCGGGGGCCAAACGATTCGATCGAAAGATTCGAGAGGCAATCCTCTCTATTGAACTCGAAGTCATGTTTCCCAAAGATAAAATTCTCGAGCTCTACTTGAATGAAATTCCGTTCGGTGGACAGATTTACGGCATTGAAGCGGCGAGTGAGACCTACTTTGGCAAGAAGGCTACCGAGTTAACCCTTTCAGAGGGCGCGACTTTAGCGGCCATGGTTCAACGGCCAAGCTACTATTCTCCATACGGCTCACATGTTGATGAACTGAAAATACGCCGTGACTATGCCTTAACCCAGATGTCGAAAATTGGTTACATCAAGCAAGCGGAGGTTGATACCGCGAAAGCCCAGAAGCTCGTTACTGTTCCCAGACGGGACACTATTCTGGCTCCCCATTTTGTGATGCATGTCCGCGATGTAATTGAGGAAAAATACGGTCCAGAGATTTTTAATAAGGGTCTAAAAATCACCACCACGCTCGATGTCGAACAGCAACGATTCGCAGAGCAAGCCGTGGCTGACGGAGCTGCCCAGAATCGTCAAAGATATGGCATCCAAAACGCTGCCCTTGTCTCTCTCAATCCAAAGACTGGTGAGATCTTGTCGATGGTCGGTAGCGCCGACTATTTTGACAGCGAGATCGGTGGTCAATTTAATGTCATCACCGCAAAGCGCCAGCCAGGCTCCGCCTTCAAGCCATTAGTTTACGCCGCAGCCCTTAAGTTAAAATACAACCCAGCTTTTGTGTTCTACGATCTCCAGACAGATTTCGGCGGTGGTTACAAGCCAAATAACTTCAATGGTCAGTACACCGGACCGAAGACAATGCGTGAAGCTCTTGGTCAATCATTAAATATCCCCGCCGTGAAAGCTCTCGCCTTGGTAGGCATTAAGGATGCAATCAAAACGTCCGAGGATTTAGGGATTACAACCCTTGACCAACCGGATCGTTACGGTCTGTCCTTAGTGCTCGGTGCCGCTGAGGTCAAACCATTGGAATTGGCACAAGCCTACGGCACCTTCGCCAATGGCGGAGTTAGGCAAGACATCACGGTAGTGCTGAAGATCGAAGATCTTAAGGGCAAAGTGATTGAGGAGTTCAAGCCAGACAAAGGTCGCAAGCAGGCGATTGACCCTCAGATCGCCTTCCAGATGAGCGATATGCTTGCCGATCAGATCGCTAAACAACCAATATTCGGCAACCTATTGTCCTTTGGCAATCGGCAAGTAGCTTCTAAGACCGGCACTACAAACGGCATAAGTGATAGTAAAAGCGACGTTCGTGACGCTTGGACGGCTGGATACGTACCGTCATTGGTCACCGTCGTTTGGACAGGCAACAATGACCATTCACCGCTCGGAAAAGGTGTGTTAGCTGCCAACGCCGCTGTACCCATTTTCAAACAGTACATGAATAATGCCATAAAGAGTTTGCCCAATGAGTCATTCTTCCGACCTTCAGGTATTAAAACAGTAACAATCGATAAATTATCTAACAAATTACCCAGTGATGCCACCCCTCCAAACAGTACGATCACCGACGTTTTCGCCAGCTGGCAAGTACCAACTAAACAGGATGATGTACACGTTAAAGTCCGATTATGTACAGGAACCGATCTACTTGCGTCTGACGAAACCCCAATCGACGAGACAGAAGAACGATACTATGCAAGCGTGCGTTCCGAAAAACCCTCTGACCCAGCATGGGAGGGACCGGTTCGAGCTTGGGCTGAACAAAATGGTTTGAACAATCTCCCCCCGACTGGAAAATGTGATAAGTTTACTAGTGAAAATCGGCCACAAATTTCCATCAGTCGGCCCGTAAATGGTGAGACTTTAAACGACCACTTCACTTTAGAAGCCTCAGCCAGTAGTCCATTTAACCTTAAGCAGATTGAATTCTTTATCGATAGTAATTCGATAGGCACCAGTAACGAGAGTCCATTTAGCATGAGTTACGACGCTAAGCAACTTACCAATGGCAATCATACGATAGTAGCCGAGGCCCAAGATGGAAATGGCCGAAAAAATAAAACCTCTATCTCTATCACAGTAGATAAGGAATCAAACGCGCCAGGCAATGTAAGTGGAGTCACTATCACCCCCGGCAAAGGTCAAATCCAGATCAACTGGCAAAATCCAAATGATAGCGATCTGTCTAAAACTCGAGTTTATGTATCAGAGAGCTCCGGTTCATTAGGTCTGCGTTACGCAAGTGAACCAGAAAGTAAGTCTGGCACGACAAGCAATTTAACGCTAACTGGACTGAGCAGTGGTCAACGATACTACTTTACCCTACGACCCGTCGATACTAATCAAAACGAGAATCAATCGACAACTCAGTACGTAGGACAAACACTCTAACCGACGTATTTGGCATACTATCTTATCTTTCGACTAACCGGTGCAACAAAGATCATCTTTCCAGCCGTCGTCTGGTAGATACGAGTCACTTCACACTCCGCATCTTCCCCAATGTAACGGTCACCGTCTTCAACGACAATCATGGTTCCATCAGGCATATAACCGACGCCTTGTCCTTTTTCCTTCCCTTTCTGGACGATCTTGACTGTCAGTTGCTCCCCTGGCATCAGCAACGGTCGTAAGCCGGCTACTAGTTCATGAATATTGATCACGATGACCGATTGGATCTGCGCAACTCTGGCAAGGTTAGAATCAAGTGTCATGAGTCGTGAGCCCCGACGTTTGGCTAATCTAACTAATTTCTGATCGACTGATTCTTTCTCACCTAATCGATCTTGGGTGACCTCTAAGGCAATCCGACTGTTTTGTTGGAGTTGGCGTAAGCAATCAAGCCCCCGTCGACCTCGTAACCGTTTACGACTATCGTTTGAATCAGCGACTTGTTGTAGCTCGAGTAACACAAATTGGGGCACGATCAATTTACCGATGATAAAGCCTGTATTGATCAATTCCTCGATCCGACCATCGATCAGAATTGAAGTATCCAGTATGATATCATGTCGATTTGTTTCGTCTGGATTGGCGAGCACATTGCCCCAAACACGCTCGATATAATTAGTAACCGGTCTTGTTTGAGCGATGAACAGGTCAAGGAGACCGACGGCCACAAAAACCTGTACAATAATCGGCAATATTCGTCCATACTCGCCAGGCAGACCTGAGAGAACTGAAGCAACCATACTGCCAATAATCAAACCAATGATCAAACCCGTTAAACCCATAAAAAAGTATGGAAATGAGACCTTGAGTAGCCGACGAGTGATAAATAGAGCAATAACAGCGATAGTCAAGATTGCCAGGAAAAGTGTAAGCTCCTTGATGGTGAGAGACTGAGTTGTAATCATTTGCCTACTTTCGTGAATACTTGGTCAATTGCTTGCTTAATGTTCTTGGCAGTTAACTTTTTACCATAGCCTAAGCGATTGGCTTCCTTTTCTCTGGCTGATGCCTGATTTACTAATCGAATCTCTCCCGATAAGCCAACCTCGCCAAAAAAAGCATAGTCAGGCGGTAGTGGTATATTCTTTTGGGCGGAGACCAGACTCATAATCACTGCCAAATCAACCGCTGGCTCCCGCAATTGGATCCCACCGATCACATTGACATAGACATCCTGGTTAGAGAGATTTATGCCGGCCCTTTTTTGGAGTACGGCAATTAATACATTAAGCCGATTCAGATCGAAGCCACTGGCTGTTCTTTTTGGGTAACCAAAGACCGTGGCGTTAGTCAGTGATTGTATCTCAACCAGCAGTGGCCTAGTACCTTCGAGGGTAACGCCAACCGCAGAGCCTGAGCTATTGAGTTGACGCTCCGCTAGTAGAAAACTCGATGGATTGTCGATCGGGACAAGACCCTGTTCTTGCATGTCAAAGATCCCAATTTCGTCGGTAGCTCCAAATCGGTTTTTGACAGTTCGTAGGATACGCGCTCCACGATGTCGTTCACCTTCAAGATATAGTACAACATCGACCAGATGTTCAAGTGTACGAGGTCCGGCAACGCCACCGTCTTTGGTAACATGGCCAACCAACACAATCGGGATACCGGTCGCTTTAGCAACTTGTTGTACTCGTAACGCGCATTCTCTGACTTGGATGATACTACCTGGCGTCGAGGGAAACTGTGGATCATAAAGAGTTTGCACCGAGTCGAGGATAGCTAGATTCGGCTTATGGGCAATCAGCTGATCGCAGATAATCGTCACATCAGTCTCGGTAAATATATCAACGCCTTCTTGAATCGACAAACGCTCAGCACGAAGTTTAATTTGACTAGCCGATTCCTCGCCCGAGACATAGAGCACATTTTTAATATTGCCAGCTAATTGCATTAGTAAGGTGGACTTACCAATACCAGGTTCACCACCGATCAGGACGACCGATCCGGCGACAATCCCCCCACCCAGAGTCCGGTCAAATTCGTTCATTCCGGTCTGGAGTCGAGCTTCCTGGAGTGACTGAACATCTTGGATCGGCTGAATTACAGGCAACAGTCCTAGCCTAGTTGACTCACGACCGTTAGATGTCTTCGCCAACCCCTTTACTTCGCGTAGAGTATTCCACTCCCCACACGAATTACAGCGACCAGCCCACTGCAATGCTTCGTTACCACAATTCTCACAAACATAGATAGTTTTATTATTTGTTGGCATCATCACCTTTCTCTGCCAAGCGCCAGTCTACGATTTTTAGCTGTACTGACTCTCGATCTTGCCATGAGTTGATGTCCATAAAACCTACAACGTCGATCACACCGCCTACCGAAGATTCAGATATGCGTGATGAAGCATTAAAGGCTACCGCGTCGATCCGTCGATCGTCAGGAAATGCCAATTGCATTTTAAGATGAGTTCTCTCATGACCGATTAGACGACTGTCGGTGATTGTCATCGACTCAACCATAAATATTGGCTTTGGATTGCCTAATCCATGCGGCTCAAGGCCAACAAGTAAGTGCGCCGTCTCAAGGGTGAATTCATTGGGTCCTAATACCCAGTCTATTCGGATTTTTGGCTTAAGATCGTCTTCGGATAGTCTAGCCTCGGCAATCTCGATCAGCTTATCATAGAGAAGTTCAAGCTGTTCTCTGGCCAGGCTTAAACCAGCTGCTTTTGCATGACCACCGTATTTTATCAGATACTGTTCGCATTCTTTGAGTGATTCAACCAAATGAAAGCCATCAATTGACCGGGCAGAGCCCTTGGCTAAGCCATCCTCCCGAATCGATAAGACAATCGTCGGGCGCCCATATTTATCCATCAGGCGACCAGCGACCAATCCGACAATTCCATCGGGCCATGTATCTCCGGTAACCAATATTACTTTTTTCTCGTGCAGTTTCCTAGCCTCCACCTGCGCTTGGGCATCTTTCAATACACGAGTCAGTTCATTCTGACGTTCGATATTCAATTCGTTCAATTTGACTGCCAATTGCGTTGCCTCCTCGCTATCTTTTGCGACAAGTAAGTCATAAGCGATACTTGCCCGCTCCATCCTCCCTGGAGCATTTAATCGCGGACCAATAAGAAATCCGGCCGTATAGGTACTAATGGTCTTAGGATCAATCGCGGCCACATCAAATAGCTTTTTGAGACCCAAGCGACGCGTTTTCTGCAGGACGATCAATCCATAGTGGACCAAGATCCGATTCTCATCGACAAGAGGAACCATGTCGCAAACCGTGGAGATTGCTACCAGATCGAGAAACCATTTTAAATCGACCTCAGATATCTTGCCTGTATTTCGGGCTAAGGCCTGAATAGTCTTAAACGCTAAACCACAACCACAGAGCTCTTTAAATGGGTAGGTATCGCCCGCTTGTTTCGGGTTGATGACAATAGCTTTAGTTGGAAATTTATCGACTTGAACCACATGATGATCGATCACGATTGTCTCAATTCCTTGGCTATCGGCATAATCGATCTCTGTCTTATTGGTAATACCACAATCGACGAGAACCATAAGTTTTATCCCGCTTGAGGCAAATTGATCGATGACGGTCATACTGATACTATAGCCCTCGGCACGAGTCGGAATATATACTGTTGTAACCTTGCCACCACAGCGCTCGATACCTTCAGTTAGCAAAACAGCTGCCGGTGTGCCATCGTGGTCGTAATCGCCAAAAATCGCTATCGGTTCTTGAGTCTCAATCGCTTTAATTAATCTTGCCACCACAGTGTCCATTTGCAGTAAGCCCATAGGATCATGAAGTTTCTCATAATCGAACGCTAAAAAAGCCTCACGACTAACAATCCCCCGATTGTCGAGTAACTGATCGATAAGATCTTCTTGGGTACGCGGGGCAACTATCCAGCGCTTTTGCATATATACTCCCTACCGATTATAACATTGCAAAGCGACTGTCTCTAGGTAATTACTTATAGTAGACCCAGCCCCGTACCCTGAGGTCGAGATACTCTTTTATCTCTGCCCTTTTCACGTCCAGCACATCTTTTAACGTCTTAAGCTGAGGTTCAATCTTCCTGGTCGTATCAAACATCACTTTCCAACCGGCGTCGGTAAGAATAGAAACATTGAAAGTCGTTTCATTAATCTCGGCTCTTAGAAATTTGAGGCCGTAATCCGCAGGTAACCGCTCTTGGAGCAACTGGATAAAACTAATGAAATCTGAACGAACAGCCGTCTGGCCGATCTCGACAGGAATGCCTTTAGTATCGGTGACTACCGCCAGATTTGTGTCGGGGTAGATGTATGTGCCGTCGCGCGAAGCCAACAGTTCCTGTTTGTAGACGAAGCCCGTAGCGTCGATCGTATAGAGTTGGTTACTAACTTGCCATAAGAGGGCTGGTTTCCGTTCGATCAACTTCACCCGAAGCGTGTCCGGTATGCCTCTTAGAATTTGGATTTCTTTAATACTAGGTTGATGCTGAATGATCGCCGTTTCAGGTCGGGTAATCGACAACCACAAGACGTTTTGACCTTTAAGTTTGTTGATTTCCTTGATCACCTCAGACGTTGCTTGACCTTCAATTGTAATATGTTTCACCGCAAGCCATGGAGCACTTGTAAAAAACCAAATCAGGAAAGCAAGTGTGGCCAAGGCAAAGAAGAGTGGTAAAACCCAAGTCGGGATAAATACTCCCTGTTTTATCTCTTTGGTCCGGTCGAAATAGGTATAGTCTTGTCGATAGACATGTCTATTTCTAGCGAAACGCCGCTGTTTGGTCTGCACAAAGATAGTGCCCTCCACACGATATAGATTGAGTTATATCAGACAGTATATAGCTCTTGCATGAGGCATGAGACATATACTGTCCCTACGGATTTCCAAACGGGATCTGTTGCCATCGTCTGTCCTGACGGGGGAGTAACCTCTTTGCTTGCCGCTTATCAGCAATTAATGAATAACTAATTTTTTCCAGCCGCATACCTTGCGAACCCTTAACTAGTACACCGTCACCAGCCTCAAGCAGATCGGGGATTTTGAGGGCAGCTTCATCAGGGTCAGCGAACCAATAATCAGGCTTAACATTTTGCATGCGCCTACCCACACCAATGAATAGATCGGCAGTTTCATGCACCAGATCAGCCGCCTTTTCATGATGTTCCTTTTCATAGTCCCCTTGCTCCAGGATATCACCCAAAATTGCGACTTTTCTTTTGGCCTGAAGCTCACTAAGTTTAGTCAAAGCCATCCGGATGGCTGGCAGACTGGTGTTGTAAGAATCATCAAGAATAGTCGTATCCTTTATTCCGACGAAGATATTAAGTCGTCCTTTAGGTTGTTTGAAGGTTTGCATTGACTCTTCAGCAATCGATGCCTGGATATCTAGTCTCTTGGCAATGATAGCAAGTATTTCTTCGATCGACTCAACACCCGTCGCCTGAAATAGCTCTGTATCAGCACTAGACATCGCTTTCAAGATTGCAATATTCGGATCTTTAGCTGGCAAGATAGCTAGCCCGTTCTTAGGTAAGACCCTCAGCATCTCGCCTTTTTCCCTAGCTATGGTTGGGGCATCTTTCAAGTATTCCAGATGGTGCCCTTCTCCGATCCAGGTGACCACCCCAATCGATGGTTTAAGCCATTTAGTCAGACGTTTCATATCGCCCAGTCGATCGATTCCCATCTCGACTACTAAATATTCTGGTAAATGGGTAAGCCTTGAGAGCTGTAACAACCAATTGAGATGAACAATCAATATTGCCCATGGCCATTCCCAGATCGCTGGGCTATGATCATAACCCAGGATTGTCATGGCGATACCAATATCGAAGTTTAAGTTGCCTCCAGTTTTACGAACCGGTAGTTTGGCTGTTTCAAGAAGATGGAATACGGCTTCTTTGGCGGTTGTCTTACCGACGCTTCCGGTAATGCCAATAATCACCGGTTTGTCGATCGCCAAAGTAACTTGCGCGAGCCGAACAAGATAGCGCTCTAGGAGCGATAATATAATTGACCTCATATGTACTCATTATACGTCATTGCTTATAGGGTGAGAAGAGCATGGGGACTTCAAAAAATGATCGTTTTATAGTATAAATGGTGACTATGATTACCCTTGATTGTAAAACAACCCAGTCCCAACAGATTATTGATACTGCCTGCCGTGTACTCGCGGCCGGTGGTTTAGTTATCTACCCGACTGAGACGGTTTACGGTATAGGCGCCGACGCGACTAATCAAGCCGCCGTAGATAGATTATTGCGCTATAAAGCTCGCCGGCAGGGTAAACCGCTATCAATCGCCGTAAACGACCAGGCGATGGCTAGTCAGTATGTCGAACTTAATAGTGAGGCACAACGGCTGTATACGAACTTTCTCCCGGGGCCAATCACCATCATCTCGAAATCCAAAGGTAAGGTGGCCAAAGGTGTTGAATCTGAACGCGCTACTTTAGGAATTCGAATTCCTGACTCGAGCGTAATCCGTAAGATCTTAGCCGCATATGGTAAGCCGATAACGGCAAGTTCAGCCAACGCCTCATACAAAAAACGACCGTATGCAATCTCCGACATCTTGGAAAACATTTCCGCCCATCAAAAGTCATTGATCGATCTAATTATCGACGCCGGAGCTCTCCAAAAAAATGAACCGTCGACGGTAATCGATACGACGCTTGACCAGCCAACTATCCTTCGCCAAGGAGATATTAAATTGTCAGAGGCAACCATTGTCACTACTGAAAGCGCCGCCGAGACCCAGGAGATCGGTGCACAATTGGTTGGACAATACCGCCAATATCTCAATGAGCGAGCCCTTATCTTTGCCTTAGTCGGCGAGATGGGCGCCGGCAAGACTCAGCTCTCTAAAGGTATTGGTCAAGACCTAGGCGTAACAAAACCAATCACTTCGCCGACCTTCACTCTATCTAGGGAGTACAATTTCAATTACGGTGATACTCCTAATCAGTTTATACATATCGACACCTGGCGATTATTTGACAGTAAAGAGTTTGTTGATTTAGGTCTCGCAAAGATGATAGATTCAAACGCTGTATTAGCGATCGAATGGGCCGACAAAATTGCCGACGTTTTGAGTAACTATACAGCTGAGGCCAAGATAATTTGGGTCAAGCTTGAGTACGGCGATAATGAACATCAACGAACGATCACCTACTCAGACCAACCTATACTATAAATTATTCATTATTCGTTTTTAATTATTACTTGTTATGCATATTTTAGCCATCGATACCAGTTGTGATGAGACTTCAGTCGCGATCAGCCGTGACGATGTCATTTTGACAAACGCGATATCTTCGCAGATCGAACTCCATAAACAGTGGGGCGGTGTCGTACCGAGTATCGCTCAACGGGCCCACAACGAGCAACTCGACCCAGTCATGAAGTTGGCACTTAAACGCTCAGGCCTTACACTCGAACAGATCGATGTCTTTGCGGTGACCTATGGCCCAGGTCTGGCTATCGCCCTAGAAGTCGGCGTTCGCAAAGCGAAAGAACTTGCTACGTTCTCTAACAAACCCTTAGTCGCGGTCAATCATATGATTGGTCATATCTATGCTAACTTTGCCAAAACAAAAGCAGGTAAATCTTCAATCGACGCCATCACCCACCCTAGTCTCGCCCTGCTCCTCTCTGGTAGCCACACTGAATTAGTACTCATCAAAGACGACTTCGACTTCGAGATTGTCGGTGCGACACTTGACGATGCAATGGGTGAAGCTTTCGATAAGGTTGCCAGAATGCTCGGCCTTGGTTATCCAGGTGGACCGGTATTGGCTAGTCTAGCAAAAGAGGGTGATGCTAATGCGTACGACTTCCCAATTCCCATGAAACATTCTAACGACCTCAACTTTAGTTTCTCTGGCCTGAAGACTTCTGTCCTCTATATGATTAAGAAAATGACGGCCGACGGGCACGAACTAAACAAACAAGAAATCGTTGATATTGCCGCTAGCTTCCAACGTGTCGCTATCCATGCAATTCTCATTAAGCTAATTCCAGCTATAAAACAGTACAAGATCAAACAAGTCTTACTTGGCGGGGGAGTCATCGCCAACACTGCTCTTCGACAAGCCATAAGAAAAGCCCTTAAGCCATCTGGGGTGACTGTCCACTATCCCAATCTAAAAAAACTGTGCACCGATAATGCCGCGATGATCGCAGTAGCGGCATATTATCAGACAAGACACAACGATTATGTTAAGAATATCGAGGAGTTAGATCGTGACCCTGTACTCAGTTTTGGGTAAGTGTTATATAATAGTATGGTCAGCATCGGTCTCTAGGTTTTCCCAATTACCTATGTACTCAAAAGCTTCCTCAAGAAAGACGCCATAATTATCTAGGACATTCTTTTTCATGGCCAGTACGAGCTGGGCAATATCAACCGTTTTCCCCGCGCCTAAACCTCGATCGTGTGTCAAGATGAAGTTGTGATTGGCCGGATATATTTTAGCCCGGCCGATTTTCATTTTTTTAAGGGCGATGTCTTGCATAAAGGCCTCAGCCGGTTGATCAAGGGCCGGATCACGGAAGATAGGCCCAATCGATGGCTCTTCAAGTGGCCAGAATTTCTTATTTAGTGTGCTAAAATGTTGAATCTTTCGGACAATTTCTTCTTTTTTGTTGCGCGAGAGTTGTAACGTAACGGTTAAAATTGTGGGGATCAATGTTGTCTGATCGGCCATTCGTACCCGCATCAGTCGACTGATAAACGGCTCAAAATCGAGCCATGATACAGGGTGATGAACAACTGCACCATCAGGCATCAAGACAGTCACGCCTTTAATAAACTTACCGATCGCCACTCCATTAGCTTGTCGATTATTGACCGTTGCACCACCGATAGTGCCTCGAAGTGACGAGAAGAACTCAAGTCCAGTTAAGTCATGGGCCGCCGACTCCATCATCAGTCGGGTTAGCACAACGCCGCTATCAGCGATCACCTGACTTTTTTCTGGGATGACCGACAAACGACTCGTCCGGTTTACGATCACTAATCCAGCATAACCAACGTCTGAGAAAAGAACATTACTTCCTTGACCAATTACCACCATGGGAGTGTTCGCTTCTTTAGCAATTGTGACAGTTTCTATGACTGACTCTACAGTCTCACAGATTACAAGGTAGTCGACAACTCCACCAACTGAAGAAACAACATAATCCCGAATGACTACATTTTCCTTTAGACGCCCTTTCAGTTTTCGACGTAAAAGTACTAGATCCATCAGTAATCAAATTCTCCCACCAGAAACACCTCAAGTTGAAGATCGAGACCAAACTTCTTCTTCACCTCTTTTTGGGCTAGACGGATTAGCGCATAGATATCGCTCGAGGTCGCGCCACCGTGATTAATAATAAAATTGGCATGTTCAGGTGCAATCTGAGCGTCACCAATTCGATGTCCCTTTAACCCTACCTGCTCGATAATCCATCCGGCAGACGTCGTCGGTGCGCCAATCTTTTGTCGATCAGCTTGGCTAATATTTTGAAAGGTTGAGCCTAGCGAACCGAGCTTTGGTTGCATTTCACCTTTGCGTCTAACCCATTGGCGGAAAGTATCGTCGGCTCGATCAATCTCCAGTTTTGTGCCTTTAGTCAAAGATAGCTCAACACGCAGGATTACCTCCGCCGTATCGTGAAAACGACTCTTGTCATAACTAAAAGCCAGCTCTTCATGTGCATAACTCTGCCTTGATCCATCTCCAGTTAATGCCTCAACACTGTTGACTCGTTCGCCAATAAAGTGAGTTCCACCGTGAATATTGTTGTATATTGCCCCACCGAGCGTCCCGGGTATACCACCAAACCACTCAAGACCAAGTAGACCAGCATCGAGGGATCGAATTATTAGGGCCGTCAGATTGATCCCAGACTCAACCGTAACAAGAGTATCGCCAGGTCGCTCATCATAATTTAGATCGAGAAATGAAACATATTTGCTAGGATTAGCCGCTTCGTGACGGATCTCGGCCACTGGCTGCCAAGGTATCGGATCAAGTTCCTCTCTGGCACCAGCGATATCGATGCCATTGGCCAGGTTTTTAATTACGAGGCCATCAAAACCTTTATCAGAAAAGAGAGTATTGCTGCCACCGCCGATAATTCGAAAGAGTATGCCTAGTTCCCTTACGACCGTAACGGCACTGACCAGCTCATCGATTGTCTTAGTGACCAGAAATGCGGCTGCTAAACCGCCAGCACGGATAGTACTGTGGCGCGATAATGGCTCATTTTGAGCCACCCCTGGGATTTTTAACCTCAATTGTTCGAGTAATGAATTGTCTATCATAAATTAGCTATCGAGGAGTGCTCGTCCTATTTTATATATATCCCCGGCACCCATGGTCACCAATACTGCATTAGAGGGTAAATTCTCCTTTAGATACTTTTCTAGTGTATCGTGACTGACGTATTGTACTGAGTCGCGATTTGCGGCGATAGCCCGTACTAGTTCGTTAGCTGTGACCGTGACTTCAGTTTCTCTCGCTGAAGCATAGATATCGGTAATGATGACCATACTAGCCGCACCAAAAGCCGCACCAAATTCTTCAAGTAACGCTTTTGTACGAGAGTAAGTATGTGGCTGGAAGACACACCATAAAGGCCGGCGACGATACTGAATACGTAAGGTCTCTAAGGTTACGGCAACAGCGGTCGGATGATGGGCATAATCGTCGTAAATATCAATCTCTCCCCGCTTGCCAACATAGTCGTAGCGACGTTCAACAGACTCGAATGTTGGTAAGATAGCTTGGATTTTCGCAGGCGACAAGCCGAGCTCTAAAGCCATCGTCACGGCGGCGGCGGCATTAGACAAATTGTGTCTACCACGAAGGCCTAACTCAAATGGTCCATAGGTCGTAGTCGCCGTAACTAGCGAAAAACGCACTGGGCTCTCGGCGTCAGTTTGCGATAGGGTAATCCGATAGTCGGCACCATTGTCATGACCGTAACTAATGACTTTTTTATTAGTAATTATCGCCCGCAAGCTAGTTACTCCCGCATCGTCGGCATTAACCACAAGAAAACCATCGGGCCTAAGCTTGGTCGCAAATTTTACGAAAGCATCGGTACAGGACTGCAAAGTAGGGAAAAGATCGGGGTGATCATGTTCAATAGAGGTAACGATTGCCGCGTAGGGTTTAAGATCAAGAAACTTAGGGGTTGGATCGGCAACTGAGCGTTTATAATCGTCTGCCTCAGTAATAAAATATTCTCCTTCTCCCGCTGCACCCGGTGCCTTGAGGCCTGCCACGCTTCCAGTACCAATCACATAGCTTGGCTTCTCTCCAGATTGTTCAAAAATATATGCTAATAGGGCGGTAGTCGTCGTTTTACCATGTGTGCCGGCGATCGCGATAGTTTTTTGATCATCTGAAAGTTGACCCAGAAACTCGGAATAGGTCAAGATTTGCAGGTTTCTCTGCTTCGCCGCGATGACTTCAGGATTGTTTTGATCAAACGATCCTCCGACCACCACAAGTCCAGTGTCGGTCGGTATATGGTCAGCATTAAATCCTGAAGCGACAAAGATACCAGCATCTTGCAACGATTGATCAGTAATGAACTGTTCATTCACATCCGAGCCACTCACATTGTGGCCGAGTCCATTAGCTACCAAGGCCAAAGCCGACATACCAACGCCCTTGATGCCAATAAAATGAATCTGTGGTTTTGACTGGTTCATATCACCTTCTTCGTTAACTTTCTTTAGCCACATGCTCGATCAGACGTGCAATTTTGACTGATGCATCGGGAGTCGCAAACGCCCCAATTGTCCTTGAGAGCTGTTCAAGCTGTGTATTGTCTGTGATGAGAGCAATCAGCTTCTCTTGCAAGATCGAAGCCGTCAAATCATACTCTGGAACTAAGAGTGCGGCTTTCGCCTTGGCTAAGATTTTGGCATTGACCTGTTGGTGATCAGAGGCGGCAGTTGGTAGGGGGATAAGAATCGTAGGCTTGTTCATAATCGCTAGTTCGCTAATTACCGCCGCGCTAGCACGACTGACGACAAGATCAGCTAATGCCATGTACTCTGGAAGCTCGTCACCTACGAAATCATGCACATAGTATCGCTTACGCAGATCCTCTGGAAGTAGTGCACGTACTGACTTCGCTTCACTCAGATGATTTACGCCCGTAATATGTATAATTGAGATAGTTGGCAGCAGCTTCTCTAGGCTATCGAAAATCAGTTGGTTTATTGCTCTAGATCCTTGGCTACCGGCAATCACTAAAACTATAGGTGATTTTGGGTCGATTTTGTAATGCTCACAGAGAGCAATTTTCGCGGGTATTTTTCGCTCGAAAATTTCCCTGACTGGATTACCGGTATATTCGATTTTTTTACGAAGTGATTCTGGATAGTTAACACTAGGAAACCCAGTACAAATCAGTCTGGCTTTTTTAGCGATCAACCGATTAGCTAAACCGATCACCGCATCAGATTCGTGAGTAACGACCGGAATATGGAGCATTGCGGCGGCATAGGCAACAGGGACAGCCACGTAACCACCCTTGGAGAAAATAACCTTGGGTCGAAGCTCTTTAAGTTTCGTATATGAGGCAAAGAAACCGCTAATCGTCTTGAAAAGATCGGTGACATTGGCAAGATCAAAATATCGACGTAGTTTACCTGCCTTAATTCCGTGGAAGGGGTAGCCTGCTTTGGCAACTAACTCAGATTCCATACCAGAAGCCTGACCGATAAAACTAATATCGGTCTGTTCATTACTTAATTCGGCTGCAACTGCAAGAGCTGGAGTAATATGACCGCCCGTCCCACCGCCAGCAATCACTATACGTCTTTTTGTCATGCGTTCTCACTCTTAATCTGCTTTGAAATGTTTAATAATATACCACTCGCCGCTAAAGTTAGGATCATCGATGAGCCGCCGTAGGATATGAACGGCAGAGTAATCCCGGTTAATGGCACGATACTCAATGCGGCACCAATATTGACAAACGTCTGGAAGATTAGCCAACTAGTAATGCCCGTCGCTACCAAACGACCGAACATATCCGGGGCATGCTCGGCAATTTTATAGCCACGATAACCGACAAGTCCAAACAAGACGAGAATCAAAGTCGTTCGCAGAAAACCCAATTCCTCAACTAGAATTACAAAGATTGAGTCAGTGTGAGCTTGCGGTAAGTAGAGAAACTTCTGCTTCGACTGGCCGAAACCTAGACCGAACCACCCACCGCTACCGATGCCAAGCAACGATTGGCAGATCTGATAGCCCGACCCCAGACAATCCTTTGTCGGCTCTAGAAACGTCGCTATACGCTGGAGTCGGTACGGTGCAACTTTGATCAATAGCATGAAAATGCCGACCGCGCCAGCACTGATTGCCCCCATCTGAACCCAGCTCGCGCCGGCAGTAAAAAACATCGCGACAGCGATGGCTACAATGATCGTCAGGGTGCCTAGATCAGGTTGCATCATGACTAGGAGGGCAATCACTCCAAGCATGGTTAGAAACGGGATAAAACCAGTATGTAGTCTTCGCACTCCTTCACCCTGACGCTCTAGCCAAGCCGCAAAATAGAGAAGGAAGGTCAATTTTACAATTTCAGAGGGCTGAAAGTTAATCGGACCAATGTAGACCCAGGCCCTAGCCCCTCCTAGTTCACGTCCGATACCAGGGATCAGGACGAGGACAAGCAAGGCGATAGTCACAAGCATTAGTGGATAAGCTAGTTTACGCCAATAGCGATAGTCGATAGCCGTAGTGATCGCCATGGCGATCAGGCCCAACAGGGTTGCAAAAAGCTGGGTACGTAAATAATAAAAGTTTTGACCAAATCGATCGAAAGAGACCACGACTGACGCTGAGGAGACTGCCAATAAACCGATCACCACTAAAGTGAAGATAATGAGGAGTAGGGTATAATCGACCGTTCCTTTATTGTGGTCTTTGGGCACGCGCTCACCTCTCTACATATTAATCGTTTGGTAAAGCCAAAACGGCTTGCTTAAACTGATCTCCCCGATCAGTGGCGTTTCTAAACATGTCGAAACTGGCAGCAGCCGGTGAGAGCAATACAATTCCTCTCGGGCTTGTAACACTACGGGCTACAGAAACAATGTCCGCCATTGTGCCTGCAACGGTGACAGCCTGTATAGTAGAACCCAGCTCATCAAGCATTTTCTTGATTCGCTGACCTTCTGGCCCTAGACATATTACGGTCGTAACTGTACTAGTGTTAATCGTCTCTATTAGCTCGCTATAGTCAACACCTTTCCACGATCCCCCGGCAATCAGGGTAATTGGCTCGGAGAACGCGGCAATCGCACCGATTGCCGCATCAGGTGTGGTTGCGAATGAATCATCGTAATAACGAATCCCCGATTTTGTGGCGATGAGCTCCAAACGGTGTGGTAGCCCATGAAACGAGGTAATTGCCGTACGAACACTCTTGTTACTCGCCCCAGCAAGTGCACCGGCAGTGACTGCCGCAGTGATATTGCTAAGATTGTACTCCCCGACTAGTTGTACGTCCTTAGTCTCGCAAATTGTTGAATCCTCACGTTCGGGAAGTCGGAGTACAATTTGACCTGACTGCATGTTAACAAAAGTCCCTTGATCAACCGTTTTTCTTCGCGAAAAAAAGTAAGTCACAGCCGGTGTCTCCTCAGCAAATAGTATGCTGGTCAATGAGTCGATATTGAGTACCACAGCATCTTCAGGTTTTTGATACCGGACGATATTCTTCTTGGCGGATAGATACTCGGCTTCGTCACGATGATAGTCAAGATGATCGACAGTGACGTCAAGTATCACGGCTATCTGTGGACTGATTTCGAGTCCTTGGAGCTGGAAACTAGATAGCTCAAGCACTGCCCAATCCTGGGCTCCGGCCGCATCAAGAAATTGAAGAGGGGAGGTGCCAATATTGCCAGCAAGATAGATCGATCCATCAAGTTCACCTTGCTGTTTTGCCTCGAGCAAAATAGCGTAAATTAGACTGGCCGTTGTCCCTTTACCCTTGGTTCCTGTCACGCCGATAACTTTTCCCGGAAAATGCCGGATAAAGAGATCTGTTTGGCTGGAAAGTGTTGATCCTGCCTGCTTTGCGACTTGCAGTTCTTTAGTGTAGTACGAAAGGCCAGGAGTCCGAAAAATCATCTCAAACCGCTCGAGATTGTTTAGATAATCACTACCCAATTGATACGACAGTTCTGGGTCATCGGTAGCTAATAGTTCATTTTCGTCGCAGATCGTGACGATAGCGCCTTGATTTTTCAAATATTGTGGCAATTCGGCATTGTTCACACCGTAACCGATCACTGCAACTTTTTTCCCTTCAAGATCCATCGGAGTTCCTCACGCCAATAACCCCCATCATCCGACCAATGTTCTTACCGTGGACCGCATGATAGGAGTAATATTTTTCTCTTTCGCAAACAGTGCAATCGCCAATCTCAAGATGTTGATCAAATACACTAGCTTCAGTTAATTGTCTCACAGCAAGGGCAGTTAGATCAATCATTTTCTTATTACCCTTCTCGATAAGAATCCCGGGCGCATTTTGAAATGCCTTCTGTTTTTCGACAAAACTGTCGACTGTTGGATCGGCATCGTAGTGACAGACCTTGATATGGGGCCCAATCCAGACACGTAAGTCTTCTATCATGCCACCCGATGATCTGATCTGCATAATAGATGTCTTGATTATCCCCGAGGCAATCCCCCGCCACCCGGCATGCATTGCCGCGACGATACGTTTTTTCGGCTCGTAACAAAAGATAGGTAGGCAATCGGCAGTAAAAACAGTGGCAAAGATATCGGGATCGGTCAGGATGAAGCTATCGGCCGAGGCAAAAGTGGCTAGATTATCATGTGCCTTACCCATATGTGTTAGATTGAGCGACTCCACGGTGGCACTATGGGTCTGCCTGGCTAATATCACTTGACTCGTTGGAATACCCAGCCGATCAAAGATGCGCTGTCGATTAGCCAGCCACTTCGCTTGTTCGTTTGCACCATAGGTTTCACCAGCTAATCGCTTTGCTCCCATATCGCCATCTAATCGGTCGGAATAACCATGTACAAGCTCAGGAAACTGAAGCAATAATTTGGATTGGATCATAGTCGTACTATACCTTGATTACAGGTAAACAAAAAGACCCGCAATGGGTCTTTTTGCCTTAAGTAAGTCGCATTCGGTCCTCGATGACAGTAAGATGCAGATTTTTAAACCGAAGCTTTCTCGATATATACTGGAACAACTTGCTCATCGCTTGGCTCCTTATTTTCATCTATGACGACCACTGGGTGAGATTTGTCGTCATGTTTCTTAGACTGATTGGCTCCCCAATTTTGACAGGTCTCACAGGTATCGATCACTGGTTCAGTAGTTAATTTACTCATGATATCTCCTTAGTTGCTGATTGAATAACAGTGCCACAGTTGAGATATGGCATTGAATATAAATGCTATTACTGGTTACGAGTTGTTAAGGTCCATTGCGGTCAGGTTACGTAACAAAAAACCCGTCGCTTGGTCGCGAACGGGATCTTCAATTGCTCTTGTATCCATAATACACTATTGCAAGCTACTTGTCAATAAGCATATTCTTACTATTGACTACCAATCATTGTCCTAAAAGATAAATTAATGAGAGACTAGCCTCGACCCACTAGGGCCAAGACTAGACCAAAAACTGCAAGAACTGCCCCGATAATCCAGGCCCGTTCCACTATTCGTGTCTCAGTCCAGCCAATCGCTTCTAAATGGTGATGTATTGGTGCGGAAAGAAAGACTTTTTTCTTCAAGAATTTCTTAGAGAAGATCTGGATGATGGTCGATAATGCCTCAATAACAAAGACGAAACCGATGATTGGTAAGATGAAGACGGTGTTCGTCAGGAAGGCGATGACGGCTAGGGTCATGCCTAAAGCCATTGAACCCGTATCGCCCATAAAAAAGCGCGCCGGATGGACATTGAACCAGAGAAACGCCAGGATCGCTCCGACTAGTGTGCCGGCGAAAGCAGACAGACCAAACTGTCCCTGGAAGAAAGCAATACCACCCATAGCCATAAATGCCATAACCAGTAATCCGCCGGCTAAGCCATCGAGTCCATCTGTTTGGTTGACCGCAAAACTGGTACCGATTAAGACCGTGATAAAGAGTGGGACGTACCAATAGCCAAGAGCAATATCGCCTACTCCAGGAATATGGATCCCGCGATATATCCATTCTAATTTGAAGGCAAAGTATAAAGCACCGATCACCGCAATGACCAGATAGATCAGTAATTTGTGTCGAAATCGAAGTCCACCATTATTTGGTCCGATTCCGTTAATATTGTAGAGGTCGTCAATCGCACCGATCACCCCACTCATCACTAAGACAAATAGAGGAAGCCAAGTCGCCTGACGCGACAGGTTAAAGATAATCGTCAGTACAGCTGCGACTCCCCAGATCAACAATCCACCCATCGTCGGTGTATTGGTTTTGTGCTTATGCAGTTTATAGAAGATTGGCGCCGCTTTTTCATTAAAATCCGTTTGGCGGATTTTCTTGCCTAAGCGGTTTTTATATAGAAAGGTAGTAAACGCCGGCGTGATCAGCATGGACGTTACAAATGACAAAACCGTCAGACCGAAGATGCGCGTTAGGGCATTGGTATCAAGTAAGATTGCTTCCATAGGGTTTAGTATAGGTTAGTTTAGTGGGTCAGTAAAGTCTTGGCGCGTTATATGTTTGGCTCTGATTATGGTGATACAACTTCAGTCGGTGGCACCTTGGCATAATGCAATAACCACTTGGCGATCTCACTGAAGGTTGGTGCGGCGGAACTCTCGGCAAACTCGACAGCCTTCGGTCGATCAAGCTTTACGATCATCGCGAAGCGCGGTTCATTAGCAGGGAAAATCCCAGCAAATGAGCCAATGTGGGCATCTTCTTCGTAAGTGCCATCTTTTCCCACTACTTGAGCCGTCCCCGTTTTACCACCGATTCGATAACCACGAACTGCAGCCCGTTTGCCATGACCCTCGGTGACCACTTTCTCAAGCATGGTGGTCATCATGGCGGCTGTTTCAGGTTTAATAACTTGTCGAACTTCGCGAGGTTTTGTCTCGACGACCTTGCCATTACTGTCTACCCGCTTCGCGACAAGATAAGGATGCATTAGCTTTCCACCGTTGCCTATTGAGGCATATGCGGCGACTATTTGCAGTGGTGAAGCCGATAAGCCTTGGCCGAATGAGATGGTCGCCCGATTAACATTTTTCCACTTGTTACTATCGCTTACCTTACCAGTCGACTCAGGCTGTAGTTCAATGCCCGTCTTACTGCCGAAGCCAAAGTCTGAAATGTACTTACCAAAGTCCTGGTTACCTATTTTATCGGCCGCCCATATCGTTCCCAAGTTAATCGAATCAGATAAGATTTGAGTAACGTCTGGCGTTGGATAACACTTGTCTTGAGAGTTACGTATCTCAAAGCCATCAACTTTAGCGCTACAACCTAGATCAGCCTTGGTGTCAGGCTGAATCAGACCGAGATCAATTGCGGCGGCCAGGGTAAATGTCTTGAAAATTGAGCCCGGCTCCCATGTTCCACTGACTGCTTGGTTGATAAAGCGCTCTTGTTGGTCAGCAGGAACCTCGTTAAACGTGTTCAGATCGTACCCCGGCTCGTTTGCCAGTGCGAGTATGGCGCCAGTTTTAACATCCATGATCACCACCGAACCACCCTCCGCTTCATATTTTTTAAGCGATTCGCGTAATTGATTTTCAACTATAAACTGAAGACTCCGATCGATAGTCAAGGTAATAACTGTACCGTCACGTGGCTTAGCTGACTTACCCTCACTGATAATGCGTCGTTTGGCATCTTTCTCCCCGACCAATTCGCCATCATAACCTGTCAGATCTTCGTTAAAAAAACTCTCAATCCCATAGCGTCCTACACCACTGGCATCGACAAAACCAATTGTGTGAGCCGCTAAGGTTAGTTCTGGGTATAGTCGAGACTCAACTGGCTGTAGACTAATACCTCGTAGATTCAAGTCATCAACTTTTTTCGAGTCTTCTTTTACCAGCTTTTTTTTGAGTATGACGAAACGTTTCTTTTTATCAGATAGTTTGGGCAGAAGATCACTAACCGAGATGCCGATCACCGGCTCTAATACAGCTGCGACCTTCAGTGGATCCTTAATCAGAAACGGGTCAGCCACTACCTGATAAGAGATAACGTTCATCGCGACCGGATAGTCCTTGCCCCCATTTAAGTCGCGCAGACCGATGATTCCTCTAGTCGCAGGCAGTGTCTGGGTGATCCCGTATTGATTTTTTGCCGTAATTAAAGCATTGGCATGTCGGATTATCGATAGATCAAAAAGACGGCCGATCACGATGAACGTGATTACGACCGTCGCTACCTGCAAGACAACCAGGCGAGCACCAGAGAGTCCACTTGTCGTACGTTTCATAATGTTGCCTTCTTTTAGGGGAGTACTGAGGATTGTGGCAACTGACTAATATTTTGATTGGCGCTCGATGGTAGCTGGTTGATCTTATCTGATGGGCTCAATTTTTCGGTCGGTGAAGGTGCAACCGTTGGTTCGCCGCCTTGAGTTACCAGATTATTGAGGTTAAGGGCTCGCAGGCGAACTTCTTCTGTTTCAAGACGTTTCACATTTTCTCGAACATCAGCCAGCTCACTGTTCTTACTGCGTAACAAGTAGCTAGCCGTGGCCGTCTTTGTGGTCTGTGCGATGGTAATGATCGCCGATGCGGCAATTATTACAATCGTCACTATACGCATCGATATCGGTCCCAGACTAACCTGACGATTAATGGTTCTTCGTCTGGTACCGGGTGTGATAATCGTTCCATTGGTCATAAGCATGTTATCTCTCCTTTGGGGCGTTCACTAGTAGTCTCATCGTCTAGTTCCATCTATAACTAGACAACCAGACAACTAGGTAACCTTCAGCGCGACTCGTAGTTTCGCACTGCGACTTCTTGTATTCTGTTTAATCTCCTCTTGGCTCGGAACGATCGGTTTCTTGGTAACTAGCTTGAGCAGATGATTATCACGAAACTGATGTTTAACGATCCGATCTTCCAGTGAATGGAAAGTGATGATCGCTACTCGCCCACCGGGCTTGAGCAAACTGACCGCCTGGGGAATCGCCTGTTCGAGACTCGTCATCTCATCATTCGTGGCAATCCGTAAGGCTTGGAACAGCTTGGCTTTAACGCCAGGATTTTTTAGTCCAAGCGTGTTAACAAGTTGCCATGTGGTCTCAATCGGTTGCTGACGTCTTGCCTCGACTATTGTTCGGGCAAAGCGTTTAGCATCATAGAGATCACCGTAGCGGAAGAAGATCTCGGCAAGCTCAGATTCGCTCCACCTTCTGATAATCTCTGCGCCAGTCAACGTATCGCTCTGGTCAAATCTCATATCCAGTGGCGCATCGACTTGAAAACTTATCCCCCGGTCATTGTCGTCCAGCTGGATGCTCGACATGCCGAGATCAAAGAGGATCGCCTCGACTTGGCTGAAACCCTGTTCATTAGCAACTTCTTCTAATCGATCGAAGCGTGTAGCGACTAATTTCACATTTGGATAGCCCGCTAATCGTTTTGCGGTTTGATTTAAGGTACGCTCGTCCATGTCTAGGCCCAATAAACGGCCGCCTGAACCTATCACCCGAAGCATGGCTTGGGTGTGGCCGCCGCCACCGAGTGTACAATCGATGACGGTATCTCCTGGTTTCAGTGAAAGAGTTGTGAGAGTTTCATTGAGTAATACAGGTATGTGCATCAGACTCTCTCCCTTTATCCGGAGAAGACGGGTTACTGGAGCTCTCCTCACCCCCAGTAACCCCACTTCCACGGACAACTAGAATACAATTTGTTCAGCGATTTGTGTACTTTCGGCTTCTGTTTTCTCTAGGTACTCTCGCCATTTCGTCTCATCCCAGATCTCGAGACGGTTCATGACACCTGCAACGACTACTTGGGTTGCGATGCCAGCTGATTTACGAAGACTACCCGGAAGGATAACCCGACCCTGTTTATCGAGCGTTACCTCCATTGCTCCAGCTAACATGTGTCGGTTTAAGGCTCGTGCATTGGCGGCAGTCAATGATAGGTTTGTTAAACTGTCAGTTAATTTACGCCATTCGCTCAAAGTGTATACAAAAAGACAGCCGTCTAAGCCTCGAGTGATGACTGCGCCACTGGCGAGTTCACTGCGAAATTTAACTGGGACTGCCAAGCGTCCTTTGTCGTCAATCTTGTTTGTATACTCACCAATAAACATCGCTGTTCATCACTCCAAGATAGATAGGTAATATTATCCACAGTCTCTTCCACTTTTCCCCACTTCCTTCCACTACAAGATAATAATATCCCACCAGTCATCCACCGTCAAGGGGATAACTCCACTAAAAACGCAGAACGCTCGTGTCAGTGACACGAGCGCTAAGCTTGGATCAATTGATCCGAAAACGGACCCCGTTGACTCGACTGCCGCGCTTCAACCCTGCTCGCTGGCGAGGGGCGCACAAGCTGGAATCTTCAGGGTAACGCACCGATTACCGTCAGTGCGTGTCCGTCGTCGTTCGATGGCATAATCGCCTAATCATGAGTTTGCTCAATGAAGGCGCATCGAACGAACGGCGTCAATGCGTGCCCGCACCTAGGGGTTTACACCTTGCAACACCCCGGAGTACGGCTAAAGGGTGTGCAATTCTCAACCTACCCAGGTGCGGGCCTTGGGTGAAGCTCAGTTCGCAAGCGGATGCATACGAGCTCAACACCCCGCCGGCCAACCTTGTCACAGGCTGGACGTCTAAGAAAAAAACCAAGGAAGACACCCTCCGCAGGACCTCCCTTGGACAGACCCAAATTAGGGAATGTGTTGATGATTATAGCCTATTGGCTGACTATTGTAAAGTCGTTTCATACATTTCTATTGATTATTCAAGTCAACAGTGAACGAATAACTGTTTCCAGTTCTTTGATTGCCACCCGTCGTTGAGCCATGGTGTCTCGATCACGAATCGTCACCGTCTGATCAGCAAGGGAATCAAAATCGATCGTCACACACCAGGGCGTGCCAATCTCATCCTGTCTCCTATACCGTCGCCCGATTGAGGCTGATTCGTCATATGTAACTGTAAATGACTGACGTAAATCCTGGGCCACCGACAAAGCCAGCTCGGCCATGCCCTCTTTTTTCATGAGCGGAAGAATCGCGACTTTATATGGAGCCAGTTTAGGATGCAAATGAAGTACCGTTTCGGATTCGTTTTGATCTTTTGGATTACCTACTTCGGATGGCGAATTTTCCGAGCTCCCCTGCCGCCCATCCGGATACTCGGTATATGCATCACAAAGAAATGCTAACACGGCACGATCTAAGCCAGCCGACGGTTCAATCACGTATGGCACAAATTTATCGCCCGTTGTGTCATCAAAATAGGTCATCTCTCTACCTGAAGCCATCTGATGAGCCATGAGATCGTAGTCTCCCCGATTGGCGATACCTTCGAGTTCAGAGAAGCCAATGCCTGGGAAATTGTACTCTATATCCGACGCTGATTTGGCATAATGGGCCCGTTCATGTTCCTCGTGCTCGCGAATCCGAATGTTGTCTTTTTTCATACCGAGATCTAGGTACCAGTTCTCCCTCTCCCCTACCCACGCCTCGTGGGCCCGTATCGAGTCCTCAGGGGCCACAAAATACTCAATCTCCATCTGCTCAAATTCCCTGTCTCGAAAGATGAAGTTCCCGGTCTGGATCTCATTGCGAAAAGCCTTACCGATCTGGGCGATACCAAATGGTAGTTTCTTTCGGCTAACTTCAAGGATATTTTTGAAATTGGTGAATATCCCTTGAGCAGTCTCCGGTCGCAAATAGACTATCGCCTCTTCACTATCGACTGGTCCCAAGTTCGTTTTAAACATCATGTTAAACCGACGCGGTGGCGTCCAGACGCTCTTACCACAGTGCTGGCAATTGATACTGGTAATCTTTGCGACTGCATCGACATCTTTTTCAGACACATTGCCTGGCAAGTCGAACGGTGGCTTATCAGCACGGTATCGCGTGTGGCAGTTTTTGCACTCTACTAAAGGATCGGTAAATGTATCGACATGACCTGAGGCCTTGAGAACATCGTGCTTGGTAATGATCGCCGAATCGAGTGGTACCATATCCGAGCGTCGCTGTATCACCGCTTTCCACCACTCATTTTTGATATTATTTTTGAGTAACACCCCAAGTGGCCCATAATCCCAAATTCCACCAGTCCCGCCATAAATCTCGGCGGAAGGGAAAACAAAGCCACGACGTTTGGCTAAATTGATAATGGGATCAAGAGAGGTTAGTGACATGAGTCCATTCTATAGATACATTGGGTAATTTTAAAGAGCCGGGAGTGGTTGTCTAGTTCACTAGTTGTCTGGTTAACTGGTTTTCTCGTTAGTAACCATAGAACTTACGAGGTACAACCAGTTAGAACGGTAAGGGAGAACTAATTGATTCAGCGAGTGCTTTGAGCACTTTCTCAGTAGTCACTGGTTTGGTACCGAACATTTGAACAATAACCGTGGTTTGGCGACCATTAAAGTTACCTTGTACATGAGCAATACCAATCTCTTCATAATCAGGTTTGACAATGTTGGCTTTGTGGGTTGGGCTAGCCATCCATGCAGGAACAACCTCACTAAGTTCCGGGAAGTCGATGGCTAAGTTCTCCCCAGCTTTGAGATAAATATAGCCAGTACTCTCAATGAAATCCCAAGGTGCTCGGCCATCAGGTGATTGGTGATCGAAATAGCCCTTAGCTAACATGTCGGTGGCCTTTTGTTCGGCCGCGATAGATAATTTTGAGTTGAAGGTTAAAGCTCGTAGCCCAATACGTCCCCGTTCGGCATTGGTTAAGTCAATCAGTCGTTCCTCAATAGGATTGGCCGTTTCAAAAGCTTGGGCCGGACGAACTAAATAGGTCGCGTTAATGATCGAAACGGCAAGCGGGATAACTAAAAGCACCAACAGAGCTTTCTCCTGGATCTTCGTCAGTTGGTCGGTAAATTGTAGAGTTTGAGTGTTGATCATAGTTTTTGTAATTTCCGATATAAAAATTCCCCTGCCGGTTAGGCACGGGATCATATTCGCTCTTTGTTCGGGTTTACTCTAATAAGTATAGCAGTTTTTAGACTGTTTGTCAACCTGACGAGTAAGGCGGCACCGGGTATCCGGTGCCGCCCCTAACGCTGTGAACGTGTGGCCGTTACTCGGCCTTCACGCTACTTCTTGTAGCCGCCATCCTTGTTTCGGACCATCGGGGGCTTGATGACCTTTCGCTGTTTGCCGGTGGGCAAACTGGGACGACAGGCCTTCTCGTGGATCCGACAACCGGAGGTGACGTACTTCATCTGGAACCCCTTTTTTTTCGAAAAAAGCTTACCCACGTCCCGGGCAAGCCAGTCAACTCTTGTATAGTACAATGATATGGAGAGAATTACAATATATCTTTTGCCGAGACTAGCTCCCACTCAACCGGTACGCAGAGTTTACGAGGAACTCGTGGCCCCATTAGAAACTCGTGTCGAATTGAGTAGAAGCTATCACAGGCATAAACCTAGTATATGCTTTTGTATTGGTCGATGCAAGGGTACCTTCGGGGGAGCATTGGAACACCTCTGCTCCCCTTTTGGGTTGAACAACCGACATATGAGACATTACGGTTCTTCGCTTGGCAAGTTAGACGGCGGGATAAAGCTGATCTCTTGCCATGACCGTTGACACGCTCCACAGTGATGCACACGGTGCCACTGTTGGCTATAAGGGGTAACCACCCACCGTTCGACGACGTGGTCATCGTGTTTACAAAAAAGACGACGAACCAGCCGTACCATCCACGATCGAAGTTTCATCACGTTCTCCTACAGCTTGTTTGACTAGCTGTATAGTCAACTCATCCACGCCACGTACCAGGGCGTCGACGACTCCTGTCCAGCGGCCTGTAAGCCGCTATCCCCGCTTCGTCGGGCACAATTGTCGACGGATCATGTTCATTAGCTCTTGAGAAATCTGCATATCGATTGTCGGCTACTCGTTTCTCCTTTTTGCGACGTCCAGCGGTGACTGTTCCTACCTCGTCGACTCTGATCGCCAGGTTCTTCCGACTTTTAGACATCGTTCTCGCACCTCCTTGATGACCGTAATATACGCCTTGAACCCGATAGTAGTCAAGTCAGAGCCAATTAAGGTACCTGTTTAACCATTGGCAATTTTCATAACAAATGTCTTAGAGTACAATTCACGACCGACATGATATTGCAAATTACTTTCGATGATATACTCGAGCTCATCGAGGACTTCAGGAGAAAGTGTACAGCGGTATACAACAGACAGGGAGCTGCTAAGGAACAAACGCATCGCTTTGATGCTTGTTGAGCTCACTTTAAGTCGGTCAGAAGCCTCTTGACGACATGAAGGATCGATAATCCCACCCAGACTCGGACTAAAGTAGTTACCTGCTGGCATCAAAGATTTCTGGCAATTTACACACCGAGAGAGTTCAGGCAGATAGCCAACTTCGGCCAGTAATTTCAACATAAATGCCACCACAAATAACCGTGTACCCACAGTTTCTGCAGGTTGCTCCAGTAAGGTTAAACCATCACGAAGTAAGTCAAAGATGGCATCATGGGCATGATCATGGGTCGTTAAGACATCGACCATCTCAAGGAGATAAAAAGCAAGGCTTGTCTTTTCGAGATCGTTTTGAATCCCCATAAAACCAGCCACTAGATCAGCGCTGGTAATCACAAAAAAACTTTTCCCTTCATGTAGTTCAAAGATTGTTAATGAAAGTGGCTCGAGGTGACCAGCCAGCTTAGAGAGTGTTCGGCGACTTCCTTTAGCTATCGCCCTAACCTTCCCAACTTCGGCCGTGTATATGGTTAACAGTCGGTCTGCTTCACCGAGATTGATTCGTTTGATGACGATACCGGAAGTTTTGATAGAACGCATGATTGATAGCCGAACTACTGTCTAGCCAGAATTTGCTCCGCTTCAGCTAAGTGTTCTGGTGTATTAATGCCTAAAGCTTCGGCTGGATCAGTTATTGGAACAGCAAAGACTTTTTTGCCTTCACGAACCGCTTCGCCGACAATATCTGTTAGATAATATTCACCACTCACTGGGCTCTTTTCAATCCGTTCAAGCACCGGCCATAGCCAACTATTATCAACTGCATATGCACTGAGATTGCGTAACGATGCCGATAGTTCTTCGGGGTTAGCATCTTTTTTCTCAACGATCCGCAATACATGACCATCATTATCGGTAATTACGCGACCGAAGGCGTCAAACTCTGGTTCAGCACTTTGGATTGTCAACACGCTGATAGTGGCACCCTTAACTAGTACTGCATCGGTTAAGCGTTGTAAAGTCTCAACTTTGAAGAATGGGTGGTCGCCAGTGACGATGATTGTACAGCCTTTCTTACCCTCAAGTACGGGTCTGGCCATCAGCACAGCATGGGCGGTGCCAAGTTGTTGTTCTTGGTTTACATAGACATAGGCCGGACCAAGTTTCTCTTTGACTAGATGACCCAAAAAACCGATGATAATCACCGGCTTCTCAATCCCGAAGGCGTGAATGGGCGCCAAAGCGTGCTCGAGCATGGTTTGCCGACCAAGTGGAAAGAGAACCTTAGGCAAAGCCTCGCTGTTCATGCGCGTCCCTTTACCGGCGGCTAGAATAATAGCATAAATATTTTCCATGGGGTCATAATAGCTTATTCTATTACCTTGAGCAACCCTCTTGATCGATTAGCATAATACGGTAAGCGCCGGGACAAACTGCCCCGGCGCTGTGAAACCGCTATTCGGTTGTGTGAGTCCTACGCTGGCTCGTTGATGGTCACCTGTAAGGTGTGGACCCGTAACAGGATTCCCGCCAATTGCTGGCGGTTCACCACCATGTCTGCCGGATGTTCGCCCTGGACTGAGGAAAACAATTCCGTACCACTTTCGCAGTAGAACTGTATCTGGCTATCAAGCCAAACCTCATCTTGACCGATCCGGAAGATCATCTCGTCACCCCTTCGGGCATACCCGATGATCTGGCCTACTGGGAAGCCGAGCAATATGCCCGGCTCCTCATTCAACGTCCGAGCCGTCTCTACGCCAAGCTCCCGGCAGAGGATTGGGAGCAGACCTGAGGGATCGTGTTTAAGATCCCTCTTCTCGCGTTTGGCGAGACGGACTGCGTACACTTGCCCCACTTTTATTCTCCTTTTTCTATCGAACGATATCACGACTTTTGGTCGCTCTCTTGCGAGAGGTTGCCAAGGCTGCCGCAAGCCCAAGTCGGAGTGGTCGGAATTGAACCGACGACCGTTGCGTCCCAGTCGCAATGCTCTACCTCTGAGCTACACTCCGATGAAGACAATTTTAACGTTCAACCAACAAAAATCCCGCTTCGATCTGCGGGCCTTAGTGGTCTTAACTGTTTGCTCGAAGTTACTACACTCCTTCATCCACTAAAGCCACGCTGTCCCATTTTGGGAGAACGAAGGCGTGCTTAACGTAGAGTGAAACTTGTAGTGACATTGCTAGAATCATACAAATAATATTACCGCGATTATACCAACCTGTCAAACCACTCTTGTGGAAAAGTCCTTCGGGGGAGCAACTTGCTCCCCCGATTACTGACCACCGGTCATAAGGCGGGAAGGATTCGAACCTTCATACTAGAGCCCTCAACTCTAGGACCTTTCCCGTTAGATCTACCGCCTTGGATACCTACGTGACCTCATACAACACACCTCGTGGGTGAGCAGCCCTCTGGTTTGCCTTATTGGTAGCAAAGCAATTAGGATTAGAGTGGTGTTCTCGTTCCTAGCACGTAGGTTTACAGCCCTCGATTTTATGATGATGGAAGGAGGACTGCCAGTTACCTTCTATTGCGAGAAAGTAATTGGCAGCCCTTCTTTATCGGATTGTTAATTTGCATTATGCCTCAAAAAAATCCCGCTCCTTCTTATAGGGCGGGCTGTTACTCATCTGGTTGCTTATCGGATTATTGTATCCTGACGCTAACCAAAGCACTGCCCGCCTGTCGAAGGACGAGGGTCAAGGCAATGAGCGTGAGGCTAACAAATAAGGTAATCATTAAATTAATACTAACAATGTACATTTTCGCTGTCAAGTAGTTTGATAATTCATATGATGGTTCTCGTTTATTTTTGGCAGACAGGACAGAAATGAGTGGTTCGGCCGCCTTGTTTGATGCGCTCAACTTTGTGACCTAGTGAATCATTGTCCTTCTTGTACACCTGTGCGTACTGCAAGAAATTCCCCTGCTTGCCCGCTACATCGATGTAACTGTTGAAGCTTGAGCCGCCATTTTTCAGCGAGAGATCGATCACATGTACAATTCCCTTGTAAACCGCCTCTTGTTCCTTTTTGGTTAGTGTCTTTACCATACGGTCGGGTCGAACTTTAGCGTGCCACAAGGCCTCAGCGGCATAGATATTACCTAAACCCGCAATATAGCGTTGCTCAAGGATCGTCATCTTGATCGGGACATTCGGCCGTTTGATTATGAACTCTCGAAAATACTCTAGGGTAAATGCCGGACTGGCGGCATCAACACCCGCAAACTCTTGACCAAGTTCGTCAGCGATCGTCACCGTATCGACAACTTTATGCCAGCCAAACTTCCGCAGATCGTTATAGTACAGCGTTCCCCCACTTTTGAGACGGTAGATAAGGTGAGTGTGTTTATGCGGAAGTGGCGATTGGTATGCCTTTTCCGGATGCCCACCGACCGCCATGTCTTCTTTCTTAGGATCGACATAAACCAGTTGACCTGTCATTTTCAGGTGAATCATGATGCTTATCTGGTGGTCTAGATCGATAATTAACACCTTAGCGATACGCCGAATAGCTGTGATCGGCCGATCAATAACTGATACTGCTTCACCGGCAAACATCTTTGGCACGCGAATATCAATCGAAGCTATCTCATCTCCCAAGAGACGAGCCGCAAGACCTCGACGAATTGTCTCAACTTCAGGTAGTTCAGGCATGGACTGAGTATAGCTAGTCTGGTCCACCTAGTCAAAAGGGCCAGGCGCCACAGCGTCTGACCCTTTGTGCCGATCAATCTGATCGACAGGGGTTGAGATAACAGTCCTCTAGAGGACTCAGGGTCATCTCATCCCTGCTCTAACAAGCTATAACGCTAATCGTTGGAAAGATATAGAACTTAGTTGCAAAAAGGCCCAGCGCAACCGCGCCAGGCCTCTTCTGTTTGCTTGTCTGCCTGTGACTAACAGGCGATTTCGGCTTGTGGGAGGTCCTCGAGCAATCGGAATGTCACGAGCCGGCAGCCACTTATCGCGAGAAACATCGCGACCCTGCCACCGATCGTCCCGAATGCTTGGTCAGCCGCCTGGCGGGCGGCTCGCTCAGACCTTGCCGGACAGTCATAGCCCGGATCGGGCCTCATTTCATCCAGCACCTCCGGGACGAGGCTGTTGATGGAGTAGTCGACTCTCATGTGCCTCTCTGGCACCTCTTTCCGAATCGACTCGTCTTCCGTGAATAGTCTGACGCCGATCACTGACGCCCAGGGGTCGACGATGATCAGCTGGCCGTCTGCCAAGACAACAACAAAGATCGAAGGGCCAATGCCGGTTAGACCAGCTGTGTGGGGACGGGCAACAGTAGCCGAGTAAACCAAAGCACCTGGATAGACAATTCGTAGCCGCAAGCTAATCTGCACCGCCATCGGGCCAGTAACGAATCGCTGGATCTCCCTACCAAGTGCCTGTAACGCTTCCATTTTTTTTCTCCGGGGCATTGTCGAAAAAAGAGTCCAGACTGCCCACGCCTGTGACCCTATCATTGCTTCATCCTAATTAAATTACACCTAGAAAAGAATTGAAAAATACCCTAAAAAACGCGGACCGCTCAGGCAGTTGCCCGGGCGGTCCAGTTTCGACAGGTTGTCGACTGGGCCTAGAGCGGCCCATCTCCTTTCCGGATTGGTGGCAGGTTTGGCTTCGGAACCGCCCACCAGGGCAGTTCCACTTCAGGCGCTTTTGCCGGCTCGACAGTCCGATCCTCTGGGGCATCCTGCTGCTGCGCCTCTGGCTTTAAAGTTTCGCTCTTAATAACCATATCATTTCCTCTGGTATTCATTGGAGTCCAATTACCCTAATGAACACCTTGTATAAGGATACAAGATGTTCAAATGAAAAAAATGGAAATTTATTGGTTAGATCTTCTGTTCGACTACGGCAATCACGATATTCGACGGGTTGAGAGTCAATTTATAGTCATCGTATAAAGAACCAGTGACGGTCAGTTGGAGGTCTCGACCGGTAATCGCTTTGACCTGCTTGATGATCGGCAGGACAATCTTGCCGTGAAGGTCGTAGCGACTTTCTCCATAAGATGAAGGAAGTTGTTCGTTCATCAAAGTAAAGTCTCTGGTCATAATCAATTTAGAAAGAATGGCAACAGTCGCTTTTTGACTAGGCAATTCTTTACTGGTCACGGATTGTCCAGCAATCAATATCTTGCCAGTAGTTTTGTCGAGAACCAAATCCACCGACTTGCCATATTCGCTAAAATTCTCGTTGGTTAAGATCTGTTTCTGGACTTTACCTTGGACGAGAACTGTTAGCGTAACAGAGTCGCGCTCGATAAAATGTGAGCGAAAGTCATTTGCAATATCTTGCTCGATACGACCGGGTTCACCACCAACTCCGTCAATCCAAGACGCATAATCAAGCCAGATATTTCGCCCTGTCTCGTGGCGCAATCGCTTGATCAAGTCAACGATATCAGAGCGGTGCATGCCGTATGGCAAGGCAAACAATAGAGCGCCGCCTTTGCCGATGCCAGAGATCTTGACCCCTGAACCAACATCATTAGCTTGCTTATTGGCGACACTGTGAATCGAACTGTAAAGTAGATCAGTCGAACCATTAGCAATGTGAAGTATATGTAGCAGATTTTGATACTGGTTCATCGCATTAAAAAAAGACTCTAGAATAAGATTTTTTGAACCCATAGTGAAGAGATCGACAAGAGCACTAATCATCAATCCACTAGTCATATTTAACATCTCGATGTAAGTTCGACGAAAATCTAATTTCTGTGACTCGCCTAACAAGTGCGAGAGGGCCTTACCATCATCGTCGAGTTCCTGAACAGTTTGTTTATTAGCTAAGATAACGCTTTCCGCGTTAGCTTGCGTCCCAGTGTAGATTAAGCCAAAATCGATCGGCCAGATCGGCGTCCCGGTAATCTTCGCTAACTCTCCGATTGGCTTGCTCGTATAATTATCACCCGTTTTATAGAAAACGACAGGTGAAGTATCCCCACAGAGGGCCATGTAGGCGGATACGCCAGATGAGTGACCGGCCTGACTTAGAGCTAATATACCCTTTGCACAGGAAAAACGCGCATCAAAGTCATTGGTCTTAGTCAGCAAGATGGCTAATGCCGCGGCAATTGCCCCATTAGAGCCCAAGCTGTGGCCGAGTGGCAGTTCGGTCAGGATATGAACCCGTATACCCGTGAATGACTTGACTTCACTAAAATGACTGACGAGATACTGTTCGATGTTTTCCAGCAATCGGTCATCCAGCTGATGAAGTGTAAAAATCGCTTGTTCAGCATCGTAGGTCGTGTAATCACGATTGACAACGACACTGCTATCGAAGGTCTGTTCAAAACCAACATACGACCGTATAGGTAGTTTCTGGCTCATGGTCAAGCCATCATAAAAACCAGCAAACTCACCAGTCCAAAGAAAGGAATTTGACGCTGACGCAACTTTTTGACACACAGCAAAAAAGTCCCGATAGACACCGGGAAATTTCTCTTGTAGAGTTGCTGTATTTTGGGTGATACGTTCATTCATAATCGGCAATTCTAACAGATCTAGTCTAATAAGTCAACTAGGTAGATGCGTTCACGATTATTGTACTTTGAGTTCGTTATTTTCAAGCAGTTTGTCTAATTCGGTGACAGATTGAATATTTTGATTAGAGTCAGCTTGTAGTTCGTCATCACTTTGTTCAACGGCAATCGCGTCATCGCTCACTGCGTTCTGGAGCGAAGAACCACTCCCAGCTTGGTTCTGCTGTGGATACAGATTGGTCCCTTCGATCACCTCTATTCCATGCGGACTACTGTCGGGCGTAACTGACTTTGGCTTCACTTTATAGGCGACAGCTAAACCAATAATCCCCAGTAATACAAGTATCGTCGCGATCGTTGGTACGGAGGTAATCAATTTAGCGGTAGACTTTTTTGCCACAGTAGTCCTTTCTATGACCTGTCAATTGGGTTATCTTATCATATATGGTCATTGTAACGCTTTTTCTCGTTTTTGATAATGCTATTGTCACCGCTTGACACCCATCGACCCTCGACGTATAGTTGGGCTAGGTAAGGTAATGATCTCATAAGGTAGGGAGAGAGGATAAACGTGGCCAAACAACAGCAAGACTTGGAGCACAGTGAGTATTGGCACAAACTGATGAACCAGAGCTTAGTACGATTCTTCATCTTGAAGGCATTGCGTGATCACCAGGTGCACGGCTATATTCTCGGCCAATTAATCGAAAAATACTCCATGGGTGTCTGCACGCCAACCGAAGGAACCCTCTATCCAGCTCTCAATGAGATGGAAAAGGGTGGTTATATCAAATCCACAAGTGAGATGGTCTCTGGTCGTGAACGAAAAATCTACCGCATTAGCGATAAAGGCAAAAATGCCTTCCGGACTGCCGCTAAGACCTGGGCAGAGGTTATTCCGTTACTCCGGAAAGCAACAATTCTTTAGTACTATTTTTCAATCGACATCGCGCTCATAAAGAGTAAGGCTGACAGGCCAATCGTCACGCCACCAAAAACGACGAGGCTGGTGACGAGACTAGCGGTATCAATCACTGAAGTATCGGCTCCAACGAAACCGCTTGTGCCCATAACAATTGATAGTGCCCCAACTATTAATAATGTTGTAGCATAGTGCAAAAAGCGTTTTTTCTTGCGCACTTCACCCCCCGTCTTATTCAGTGGGTAGTAACATCACAATACCAGCAATTACCAACATTGTTGTGATTATCTCAAACGACAGTTCAGATCTTGTCAATAACAGCACTACGGTCACTAGAGATAATGTCGCATAAAAATAGCGCATAGCCATATCAGGCTCCTATCAAGAAAGCCATCATTATCACAGAAATTGTGATCAGTGTACCTCCGAAAGTGAGGATAGACTTTATGGCGTTAGACCCATCCGTAATAGTCGTCGCATCTGCCTGTATATAACCGTATCCACCGGTTGTCGTAAGGATGACACCAAGAACCAATAAACCGAGCGCCAGATGTAATGAAATTCGTTTAGACATTGAAACCCTCCACGACTTCATCATCGCATTACTCTCACTTTTGTCAAGGACATCCCTACGAGTTATCCATACGCCAAAAAGGAGCTGGTTAAGGGCTCCTTTTTTGTAAACTGAGTGTTGGCACCGGCCTACTTTCCCGGCCCCTCGCGGAGCAAGTATCATCGGCGCTGGTAGGCTTAACTGCTGTGTTCGGAATGGGAACAGGTGTACCCCCACCGCTCGAAGTACCAACACTCAGTTTACAAACGTTCTAGCAGGAGGAAGCGATAGGAAGCGGTTGTCTCTGCATCGTAAAAATTGATGCTACACCGTTTCACTATCACATCCTTTTGTAAGATCGTCTGATCAATATCGATCTGTAGCCCAGAGAGATGATAGGTCGTCAGACCAGTCTCGAGGCGAAGACCGCCGAGAGATCTAAAGGAATATTAGTAAGGCACTCGAGAGATAGTATCAATTGACACCTATTTTGTCAACAGTTGGGTTTGGGGCGTGAGCCCCGCCCCCGCCCCTAAGCGTCTAGGTCTGCTATGACGTTAGGATCTTTTGGTCTGCGTTGTGACAGAACAGCTGGCTCAGAGCTTTGACGGCCCTGACAGACTAGCTGGCCACAGGCATTACAGTAGTAATTGCCAGACATTAGGAAAACGTCAAACGTTCGTCCGTTTTCAGTCAATGTGAATTTGCTGACTGACGTATGGCTGGTCGTCTCTGCAGGCAGTGGCCGAATACAGGAACTACAAACACTACTATTAGTCATCAACATTACCTTTCTTGCGTGCAAAAGAACTAAGATAACTCAAGTCAGACAAAAAGCGTCTAGCCTGAGCCATCTTCCACTGTGCGGTTATCCGAAATTTTATCAAGATCATCGGCGAACATTGTTCGAGGCAATCTTTCGCTGTATTGCTACAACGTAAGGTAACTTCTCGCTTTGCTCGAAGTAAATGATAACGCGTATGGGGTTATTAGTACGCCTTGGCTGAACACATTACTGTGCGTACACCTAGCGCCTATCAAGGTCGTAGTCTACAACCACCCTCATAATGAAACCTTATCTTAGGG
>CAYGGE010000001.1:0-211632 GCA_964349485.1 uncultured Candidatus Saccharibacteria bacterium | reverse complement strand
GCCGGTCATCGCACCGGTGGAGCTGGAGCGGATGCCCCCGTCCGCGTCGTCGCTCACGCATTCTAACATTGCTGAAAGCAACAACCTAGTATATATTCTTTCTACAGCACCACGGTTACGACTGAAAGGAGTGTGGAGTTGTGGGTCATACAAAGGTTTGTTGTCCCCAGGTCGGCGTGAAGATCTATTTTCGACCTGGCACGAATCCAGATCTGACTGGAGTCCCCGGAGCTCAGCTTGGTATAAAGCTACGCAATGAAAGGGAAATTCCGGTTCTCTTTGCCCGAGGAATGACCGTCGACAGTCGAAAACATCAGTTGCGATTGAGCGATGGCAACGGCAGTCAGGCAGACTACTTCCAATACACCGTCCTCAAAGTGACGGATGTCTACGGGCGAGTCCTCTGGCGAAATGTACGGTACTGCGGCCGTTGTTTCGCCAATTCCGGCCGCTTCCTGGCAAGAAATCGGGGCAAGCGTGGGCGACCGCGCTACAACTGCCAGTGCGGAAACGTCTGGTGAGATGGTGATGTTGCGGCGGGGATCCCCGCCGCAACATCAAGACAATTACACGACAGTCATCAAGTATGGTATGGTCTAAAAACTATGAATGATATCGAAGAGATTAAGAACCGGGTCGATATTGCCGATCTCATTGGGCAATATGTCGCCTTAAAAAAAGCCGGGTCGAATTTCAAAGGGCTATGTCCCTTTCATCATGAACGTTCTCCTTCATTCATGGTCAATCCCGAACGGCAAATTTTTAAATGTTTTGGCTGCAATAAAGGTGGCGACATCTTTACTTTTTTGCAGGAGATGGAGTCGATCGAGTTTGGCGATGCCTTAAAGATGCTCGCTACCCGGGCCGGAGTTACCCTGACAGAAAGAGCGAAGCCAAAGCCTGGCGAAGCACCAAGCGAGAAAAGCCGTTATTTTGCGATCAACAATACGGCAAGCCAGGTTTTTCATAAAATTTTCCTCGAGCACCCGATCGCCACCGAAGCCCGTGACTACCTAAAGAAGCGAAAGATAAGCGATGCGACCATTAAGAAGTGGCGTATCGGCTATGCCCCGCGTAAGAAAGTCTTGACCGAGCTACTCACCAAACGAGGCTACACGCCGCAGGAAATTGAACGCGCTGGGAAACCGGACATGTTTTACGACCGGATAATGTTTCCGATAGTCGACGTTATGGATAATACTGTCGGTTTCACTGGACGAATTTTAGGGCAGGGCGAACCAAAGTACTTAAATACCCCTGAAACACCTATCTTTCGCAAAAGTCGGATTCTGTTTGGTCTGGAAAAAGCCAAGCAAGCGATTAAAGAGCAGGGCGTAGTCATGATCGCCGAAGGTCAGATGGACGTAATTTCCGCTAGCCAAGCTGGCACTACCAATATTGTCGCGACTAGTGGCACTGCCTTAACCCAAGATCACCTGCGCATCCTTGCACGCTACGATGTTGATATTGTCTTCGCCTTTGACGCCGATGGGGCAGGGATTACGGCAACAAAAAAAGCCATCGACATGGCTATCGCCGACGGTCTATCGGTTAAAGTCATCCCAATTCCAACACCACATAAAGATATCGGCGATGTTGTGTTAGAGGACCAGAAACTTTGGTTAACGCTGGTCGCCTCGCCGATTTCGGCTGTCGAATGGCACATGAATACGGTTCTGGCTAAATACCAAAAGGGTAATATTCAGCGAAAACTTGCTGTCGACGAGAAAAAACTAGTCGCTAAGGAGTTGATACCGGTCCTCACGCGTATCCCCGATGTCATTGAACAGTCCCATTACATCCAGCTCCTGGCAAAACGACTCGAGGTCAAAGAGGAAACGATCGGGCAGGCTATGAAAAAAATCGTCAATAATACTACCGTAACTAACCCGGTCCAAAATCTACGCACACTTGATAAGGCGTTAAGTAGTTCAGAAACATTACTCGGTTTACTTGAGGTCAATCCGACGGCTCAGGCCAAACATGAGATACTATACAATAAGCTGAAATCGTGGTACACTAAACCCATAAATGACCTTGTTTTCCTGATTCAGGAAAAATATAAAGGCCTCTCTGCGGCAGAGATTACTGCCGAGATTGATCTACTCGTCGCGCGCGACAGTGAAGATCAAAAAGATTCGTTGAAAACCGACTTCGCTACTCGAATTCGCGAGGCAGAAGCTGCAGGTGACCGGAAGCTCGTTAAAGAGCTGATCGCCGAGTTTTCTAGCCTCATCCAACAATAATCAGTCTTTCGATGCACTTCGACTACGAGTGCAAAATCGAGAGTTAGTCGCGGAGCAAGCATGCCAAAAAAAGTTCGCTACGTCATCCCGGATGAGACCGTTGAATACACCCCAGAAGTCAAAGAACTAGTCGACAAGGGTAAACGACACGGTTTTGTCACCTACCAGGAGATTCTCCAGGCCTGGCCAGAAGTTGAGACCGACGTCCCTACGCTCGATGCCCTATTCGATACTTTAGCGGTGCGTGGAATTGAAGTTCGTGAACCAACCAAACTCCTTGTCCTCCCCGATGCGAACGAAAAACCTAAACAGAATGAACTCGCAGATATTTCCGATGACTCAGTGCGTATGTACTTAAGAGAGATTGGCCGTATTGCGCTGTTGACCGGCGAAGAAGAGATCCGACTGGCCAAACGGATGGGCCAAGGCGATGTGACGGCCAAAAAACGGCTCATTGAGGCCAACCTTCGTCTAGTCGTCAGTATTGCTAAAAAATATATTGGCCGCGGCCTGACCTTGCTCGATCTCATTCAAGAAGGTAACACCGGCTTACTCCGAGCTGTTGAGAAATTTGACTACAAAAAAGGCTTTAAATTCTCAACCTATGCCACATGGTGGATTCGCCAAGCCATTACTCGGGCGATCGCCGATCAAGCTCGGACAATCCGTATCCCCGTACATATGGTTGAGACAATTAATAAATTGATTCGTGTCCAACGTCAGCTGGTTCAAGACCTCGGCCGTGAGCCATCGCCCGAGGAGATCGCCGCCGAGATGAGCTTACCGATCGAAAAAGTTGAACATATTCTCAAAATTAGCCAGGAGACTGTTTCGCTTGAAGCTCCAGTCGGCGAAGAAGAAGATTCAAGACTTGGCGATTTTCTGGAAGATAAAGTCTCTCTCTCACCAGAAGACGCGGCGATTTATGAATTACTGCGTGGCCATGTAACAGAGTTCTTACAATACTTAAATCCGCGTGAACAGAAGATTCTCAAGATGCGTTTTGGCCTGGAAGATGGCCGGACCCACACGCTCGAAGAAGTCGGTCAAGAGTTCGGCGTAACTCGCGAACGGATCCGCCAGATTGAGGCCAAAGCCTTGCAACGACTGAAAAAGCACGAGCAAGCCGATCGTCTCAAAGATTATCTTAAGTAGAAAAATCCTAAATCCCAAACTTACAAAATCTCATGAACTAGTTCATGAGATTTTGTTTAACATTATAAATTCGATGTTAGTAATTAAGAATTTTCCCTCACGTACCTTCTTCCCAACTCGCCAAATAATGTGCTTGTTCTTTGGTAAGTTTGTCGATCGAAATGCCCATCGCTGAAAGCTTAATTGCCGCAATTTCTCGGTCGATTGCTTCAGGCATGATATATACTTCTGGCTTGAGATTTTTGTGCTCGTTGTTCATGTATTCAGCCCCAAGCGCCTGATTTGCGAAACTCATATCCATGACACTAGCCGGATGTCCTTCGGCGGCAGCGAGGTTAATAAGTCGACCTTCGGCTAGAACATTGATCTTCCGCCCATCAGCTAATTCAAATTGATCGACGAAGGGTCTAACCTTATTATTGGCATTTTTGGCGAGGCTTTTAAGCCCTTCGAGGTTGATCTCGACATTGAAATGACCCGAGTTCGAGACGATTGCGCCATCTTTCATAGCCTCAAAATGCGCAATATCCAAAACGTTTTTATTACCTGTTACGGTGCAGAAAAAATCGCCGAGTTTGGCGGCTTCAGTCATGGGCCTTACTTCAAACCCATCCATCACGGCTTCAAGGGCAACGAGGGGATCGATCTCGGTAACGATAACTTTGGCTCCCATGCCTTTCGCACGACTAGCTAAACCTTTACCGCACCAGCCATAACCAGCAACAACAAAATATTTTCCAGCTAACAGGACATTGGTTGCCCGGACGATGCCATCGATCGTGGATTGACCGGTACCATATCGATTATCGAATAGGTGCTTAGTCATCGAGTCATTGACAGCCAGAACCGGAAACTTAAGCGCTCCATCTTTAGCCATCGCTTTCAGACGAATAACGCCGGTGGTTGTCTCCTCGGTTCCGGCAATAATCCCCTCAAGTAACTCGGTACGGTTTTTGTGAATCGTGCTAACCAAATCGGCCCCATCATCCATGGTGAGGTGTGGTTTATGATCAAGTGCCGTATTTATGTGCCGATAGTAAGTAGCGTTATCCTCACCTTTAATAGCATAGACGGCGATCCCATGATCAACCACGAGTGAGGCGGCTACATCGTCTTGTGAGGAGAGTGGGTTGCTAGCACACAAGACTACGTCGGCACCACCGGCTTTCAAGGTAATCATGAGATTGGCAGTTTCGGCCGTGACGTGAAGACAGGCGGCTAGACGAAGACCAGCTAAGGGCCGTTCTTTGACAAAACGCTGACGGATTGTACGTAGGACCGGCATCTCAACTTCAGCCCATTCGATCCGTTGTTTGCCTAGCGGGGCTAGGCCGACATCCTTAATATCATAGTTCATGGTAGCTCCTCGCCTCGATTGTACAGTCTATCTAAGACCGCTCGGTCATCAAAATGACGGCGAAATCGATTAATAAATTCTTTGATCTTGAAGGTGTGGTTCTGGGTACCTACCTCCTCTAGACAATATGTGGCTGCCAAAGCGCCTATCTGGCCACAAAGTTCAAGTGGTAGCCCTAAGTTATAAACTCTCATAAACCCACCACGATAAGCATCGCCTGACCCGGTAGGATCTTTGCTTATAGTTGGCGGGACAGCTGGAATGACATACTCTTTTGATTTGGTATATATCTTACTACCGTCTTCGCCAAGAGTTAAGATAAAGACCTCAACCATACTACGTACATCGTCAATCGTTATGCCTAGCCGTTCCTCAAGCATGTGCCACTCGTACTGATTAACAAATAGCACTTTAGCACCCCGAATCCCAGAACGTAGGTCAGCTGGCTCGCAAACAGTTACCTGTTGTCCTGGATCGAAGATGTATTCGATCGAAAGCGCCTGACATTCGGCCGTATATGCGACCATTGTGTTGGGATCGTTCGCAGATATCATGACTCTTTTAGGTCGTGGAGTGAGATCGCTTAGTTTATTATACTGCGCTTGGCTCATGGCCCCTGGGTAAAACGAGGCGATTTGCAGATTCTTTCGGTCAGTCGTCGCAAAAAAAGAAGCCGTGAAAGTATCGGGTACGATCTGGATTGAATTGGTATCGATATCTTGGCTATCAAGCCACTGCTTGTAGGGAGCAAAGTCCAGGCCACCAGCGGCGGCCACAATCGCCCCCTTCCCACCAAGTAAGGCATGGGTATAGGCAACATTTGCAGCGACTCCTCCACGTTGCCTAACCAGGCTATCAGCTAGAAAACTGACACTTAAAGCCTCGAGCTTTTCACCTTGAAACGAATCAACAAAATGACCGGGATAGGTCATCAAATAATCGTAAGCGATAGATCCAGTAAAAACAGTGGACATGTCGGCCTCTTCCTCATATTACTGCCAGGAGCATACCATATGATGGTAGATTGAAGCAACCGATCGATCTTGATCTTTCATTGAAATCTGCTAGACTGCAAATAATACATACATCAAGAGCGGTAGGAGAGTTTCGGCTCATTGACTACCCAGCAACCCGGTTTGGCCGGGTGCTCAAACCGATCCAGTGCTGGAAGGCATGGGAGATGTGGTCTACCTAGCGTAGACAAAAAAACTCTCCCTTAGGAGAGTTTTTTTAAATCTGAAAGGATCAATATGGAAAACCAACTTTTTACCTCCGAATCAGTCTCGGAAGGTCACCCGGATAAGGTGGCTGACCAGATTTCCGACGCCATCTTAGACGCTTTTCTTGCCCAGGATCCTTTGTCGCGCGTAGGCTGTGAAACCTTTGTGACTACTGGATTAGTCATTATCGGTGGCGAAGTTACCACTAAGGGTTATGTTGAGCTCCAAGAAGTCGCCCGAGAAGTCATCCGCGAGATCGGCTATACCAAGGCCGAATACCGCTTTGATGCCGATTCTTGTTCGGTCCTTTCAGCCATTCATCAACAATCCCCAGATATCGCCCAAGGCGTCAATACTGGCGGGGCCGGCGATCAAGGAATGATGTTCGGCTATGCCACCAGTGAAACGCCAGAATATATGCCAATGCCTTTGATGTTCTCACATCGGATCGTTAGACGATTAGCCGATATTCGCAAAAACCAGAGCGAACTTATGCCTTATCTACGACCGGACGCCAAATGTCAGGTGACAATTGAGTACGACGGCAAGAAAGCCGTCCGAGTGCACACAGTTGTCGTTTCAACCCAACATGATCCAGGAGTGAGCCAAGATCAAATTAAGCACGATGTAGTCGAGCATGTCGTCAGTAAGGTTATTCCAGCCGAGATGCTTACAGACAAAGTCATCTACCACGTCAATCCCACTGGCAAATTCGAGATCGGTGGACCGCATGGTGATGCAGGCTTGACCGGTCGAAAAATCATCGTCGATACTTATGGTGGCCGTGCCCCACACGGTGGCGGTGCCTTCTCTGGTAAAGATCCGTCAAAAGTCGACCGTTCCGCCGCCTATGCCGCAAGACATTTAGCGAAAAATATCGTTGCCGCCGGTCTAGCCGATAAGTGTCTAGTCCAACTGGCCTACGCGATTGGCGTGGCTGATCCAGTGTCGGTTAACGTTAATACAGAAGGTACAGGGACAATCGACGACAGTTTAATCGCATCGATCATTCAGAAAAATGTCGACCTTACACCACTCGGGATTATCGAACGTTTTAACTTGCGTCGACCAATTTACCGCCAAACGGCAACTTACGGTCACTTCGGTCGATCCGATCTCGATCTCCCATGGGAGAGACTAAACCTCGTCGACCTATTTAAGGCTGCGGCTTAGTTCTCACGTCTTCGATTACTCGCTTAATTGTTCCATAGTCAAAGCCACGTCTGGCGAGGAAACCGGACATGCGACGATAGAAGATCTGGGAATCAAGATTAGCGTACTGTCGCAATCTAGTCTGAGCCGCCCGTAAGGCGAGAGTATATTCTTTTTCTTTATCGGTCGTAATGGTCGCAATAATCTCTTTGGGTACACCTTTCATGGTCAGATCCATCTTCAACCGCTGTTTGCCGACGGGCTTGTAGTCATCGTGCGACCGTTGGAAGTCTAGCGCAAATTTTTGATCATTAATGTAACCAAGATCTTTTAGTTTGCCTAATACCGCTTCTACTTCTTGAGGCACAACGTACCTATCAGCCAGTTTCTGGCGAAGCTCTTTCTCCGTTCTGGCACGACGTTCAAGATAACGCAAAGCAATGTGTAACGGATTCATGGCTAGGGAACATCAATGGCAGAGGGAGTCGGAAGCTCGGCGGTTTCAGGCATAGTGACCACCAGTTCCTCTTTTTTCGGCGCAACAGCCGCATAGATTGCCTCAGCGATTTCAGTCGCTACTTTCTGGTGATCTTTAAGATAGGCTCGAGCACCTTCTTTGCCTTGGCCGAGTTTTTCCTCACCGTATTGATACCAAGAACCACTTTTGGTAATAATCTCGTATTTTACGCCAAGTTCGATCAGATCACCTTCGTATGAGATACCACCGTCATACATGAGATCAAATTCACCGACCTTGAATGGTGGGGCGATTTTGTTTTTTACCACTTTGACTGCGACATGAATTCCGACCGTTTCTTCACCAACTTTAATCTGTTCTTTACGTCGAATATCCATGCGCACCGAAGCGTAGAATTTCAAAGCGTTACCACCAGAGGTCGTTTCTGGGTTGCCAAACATCACCCCAATCTTCATGCGGATTTGGTTGATGAAGACCACCACGGTTCGACTTTTACTGATCGCCCCCGTCAATTTACGTAAGGCCTGACTCATTAATCGGGCCTGAACACCCACCATAGCATCGCCCATCTCACCTTCGATCTCGGCACGAGGCACTAGGGCGGCCACTGAGTCGATAACAATCACGTCGAGAGCGTTACTACGCACTAATGTTTCGACAATCTCGAGCGCTTGCTCGCCAGTATCTGGCTGAGAAATCAATAATTCATCGATATTGACCCCTATCCGTTTGGCATATTCTGGGTCAAAGGCATGTTCAGCATCTACAATCGCCGCCATGCCACCTTTCTTCTGGGCTTCGCGCATAATATGAATTGCTAGGGTCGTTTTCCCCGACGACTCTGGACCATATATCTCCACGATTCGACCCCGGGGCACCCCACCAGCACCAAGAGCGATGTCAAGGGCTAGTGAACCAGTTGGGATAGTCTCGATAGCCAAGATCGTCGATTCACCCATCCGCATTATTGACCCTTTGCCGAACTGCTTTTCGATCTGACCAAGGGCCATTTCTAGAGCTTGCTGTTTTCCACTTGTAGACATGGTTACTCCTATTATTAGTTTGTTTTGGGACTCGCCGTAGGCAAAGGCGAGGGGGTAGTGGCAGACGATGTAGATGGTGCTGGAGCAGGCGTAGGAGAGTTCACCACATATTCCGAAAGGACTTTGATCGTCCGTTTGGTTTCTTTACCAACTCGATTAATCGCTGCAAACTCAAGGGTATTAAGACCAGGAATCACTGCGACCTGTTGCTTAAAATAACCAGTGGGCTCGACACTAATCAACTCACCGTTGACAGTCAGACTAACTGCTGGGTCGCTTTGGCCAACCACCTCAATCTGACTGCTCATGGTTCGGCTCTCCGAGGCCGGTTGCTTGATAACTAGTAAAGGCGGGGCGAGAAAAGAGCGAACGCCACTAGCGATGTAGCTGATAAGCGCCAAAACCACTAGACCTGACCCGAAAAAAAACAGAATCCTCGGAGTGATAAGTACTGTAGCTTGCTTCAAGCTGCCAGTTGGAGAGAGCGAAGTGACCACATCGCCCTTCGCTGTCTTGACCGCCTCCTGCTCGAGGCGGTATTGATCAACTAGTTTTTTTGGATTGAGGCCAACTGCCTCACCAAAACAGCGTACGAAACCAAGCGTATATACCTCGGTCGGCAAAATATGGTGCTGGTCACGCTCAATCGCCCGTAGATACTTGAGCCTCACATTGGTCTGCTCTTCAATTGACTCGAGGGTCAATTTTCGTAGTAGCCGAGCCTCTTTAATACGCTGACCGACCGTTTTGGTAGGTTTAATTGCTTTTTTCTTAAACTCTGGAGCCATGGAAATACTATACCATAGCCACTCGAGGTCGACCAATTAACCATCGCTCGAACTAACATACATCAGCACCCACAAACATGATAAACCATTCGAGATTAAATATTTCTAAACTTTCTGTATAGAAATATTTAACATACCGACAAAAGTGGGCCGATACCAAGGTGGCAAGGACGACAATTTCATATTTACAAACCTATTAGAACTGATATGATGGCCTAAAGAGATCTATGCAACTAGTAATTGTTATTCCTGCTCACAATGAGGCGCAGTCGATAAAGCACGTTATTAAATCAATTCCCAAGTCTTTACCCGGGATTGATAAGATAACAACTATTGTTGTAGATGATCATTCGGCCGACGAGACCAGAAAGATCGCCGAGAAAGTCGGTGCCCGTACCTTTCGTCACAACCTTAACCTAGGAGCAGGTGGAGCCACACTTACAGGTATTGAAGCAGCCAAACGGCTTAACGCCGATATAGTCGTGACGCTTGATGCCGACGGTCAGCACGATCCAGCCGATATCGCTGACGTCATAAAGCCAATCGTCCGCCATGAAGTTGACTTCGTCCTCGGCTCTCGGCTAATTGAGAAAAGTAAGGCGATGCCGGCCTACAAAAAAGTTGGTAACTTTCTACTTAACCTAGTCACCTATCTGTTTTTTCACATCTGGGTCACTGACTCGCAGAGTGGCTTTAAGGCCTTCTCCAAACAGGCCTTGGCAACGATCGAACTTTCGTCTAATGGCTATGAGTTTTGCTCGGAAGTAGTCGGCGAGGTTAAACGACATCGTCTTCGTTACCTGGAGGTGCCAATCACCACGATCTACAGCTCCTATTCCAAACGTAAGGGTCAGCATCCACTCAATGCCATTAACATCTTTCTAGGTTTACTCACAAGGAATATCCGATGATTATTATCTTCAAAATTGCGGCGGTGCTCCTAGGTCTTATTGCCGTAGCGAAAAGTTATTTAGACTACCGTCGGAAATATGAGCCATTCATAGTCTTCATCTTCTGGACCTTGGTTTGGGTCGGTTCTACCATCTTAGTTGCCTATCCGGTTTTGATTGAATGGTTTAGCCAATACACTAAAGATAATAGTCTGACGATCGGTTCCATGACCAGTTTCGCCTTTATCTTCTTACTCTACATTGTCTATCGAACCTACATCAAAGCGGCTAGGTTGGAACGGTTATTAACTGAACTAATTCGCGCCCAGGCACTGACTGATACAAAAGTAAGCTCTAAGGAAACTAAATGAGTAAAAATTATCTTGTTACAGGCGGAGCCGGTTTTATTGGCTCACAGACGGCCCTGCGTTTGGCCAAACGAGGTGATTCGGTCGTGGTAATTGACGACTTCAATGATGGACTTTATCCTAGTCAGTTAAAGCGTGACCGAGTCAAAAATCTACTCGAACCCCACAATATTCCAGTGATCGAGCTCGACATGCGAGACAAAGAGGCGCTAGATAAGCTCTTTAGCGAACGATCCTTTGATCACATCTGCCACCTAGGCGCCTGGGCCGGAGTTAAAACCTCGATCGCCCGTCCGGAAATGTACGAATCAGTCAACATTGTAGGCACCCGCCACATATTTGATATGGCCGTCAAATACCATATCCCTCATGTCGTCTATGCCTCATCATCATCTGTTTACGGCGCAAACAAGAAACTGCCTTTTTCCGAAGAGGATCGAGTCGATCAACCGATGGCCCCCTACGCTTTATCAAAACGGGCCAATGAGCTTCAGGCCTATTACTACAATAACCTTTACGGCCTGAAATCGACCGGCTTGCGCTTCTTTACAGTCTATGGACCTTGGGGTCGACCGGATATGGCTCTGTTTATATTGACCGGTCAAATCCTAGCCGGTACACCAATCAAACTCAATAACTTTGGCAATATGAAACGCGATTTCACGTTCATTGACGATATTGTTGATGGGGTAATCGCTAGTCTCGATCGACCGTTTGATTACGAAATTATCAACCTCGGCGCCAGCAATACGGTCACCCTCGGGCAATTCGTTGAAACCATTGAAAAAGTCACTGGCAAGCAAGCGAAGAAAGAGTTGCTCCCCATGCCTCCAGGTGAAGTTGAAGCAACATCAGCAGATGTCAGTAAGGCTACACGTTTACTTGATTACCAACCAAAATATACGATTAGTACCGGCATCCCGAAATTCTGGGAATGGTACAAGGAGTATTATAATGTCTAAACATTCAGATCGAACTGTTGCAGTTGTGGGCCTTGGCTACGTCGGACTACCTCTTGCGCTAGCTTTTGGCCGGACAGCTATTAAAACGATTGGCTTTGATATCAATAAACAACGGGTGCGCGATCTTAAATCGGGCATCGATAGTAGTGGTGAACTGACAGCTGAAGAGATTCAGTCAAGCAAACTGATCTACACGGACAATGAAGATGATCTCAAGGCCGCCGATTTCTTCATTGTCGCTGTTCCAACACCAATCAATAAAGCTAATCAACCTGATCTTTGGTTACTCGATAGTGCCAGTCAGATCATTGGTCGACAGATGCAAAAAGGTTCGGTCGTCGTCTATGAGTCAACTGTATATCCAGGTGTCACCGAAGAATTTTGCGGCCCCATACTTGAAAAAGTTTCTGGGTTGAAACAGGGCCACGATTTCAAATTGGGTTATTCGCCAGAGCGAATAAATCCAGGTGACAAGGAGCACACTCTTGAGCGAATTGTTAAGGTTGTTTCCGGCGAAGATCAGAAAACGACCAAAATTGTTGCCGACACCTATCTTGCGGTCTGTGAAGCTGGTGTCCATATCGCCCCCAATATCAAGACCGCCGAAGCGGCCAAAGTGATTGAAAATACTCAACGCGACTTGAATATTGCACTTATTAACGAACTTTCTCTCATATTTCACCGTATGGGGATCAATACCCAGGACGTATTGGCCGCGGCAGGAACAAAATGGAATTTCTTAAAGTTTTCGCCCGGATTAGTCGGCGGCCACTGCATTGGAGTAGATCCTTATTACTTGGTTTATAAGGCCCAGGAATTAGGTTATCACCCCGAAGTAATTGCAGCCGGTCGCCGAGTCAACGACTCCATGCCAGAATTTGTGGCCGACGAAACGATTAAGGGTCTGATTGGCGCCAGAAAAAATATTCAATCGAGTAAAGTCTTGGTGATTGGTTTGACCTTTAAAGAAGATGTTAAAGACACTCGTAACTCACGAATTGCCGTCACGATCGATCGACTGCGAGCACTTGGTGTGACGGTCAAAGGTTATGATCCGATGCTCACTAAACAAGAAATACGTCGAGGTTTTGACATCGACTCAATTGCTTCACTCGAAGGCAAATTCGATGCGGTGATCATTGCATCTGTCCACAAGGCTCACCCGATCTCCCTACGTGACGTTCTTGCCCTCATGCCTAAAAGGCCAGTCGTATTCGATGTAAAAAGTCATTTCTCATCTCTGCGAACTGATCCTACTGTCATCTATACGACCCTCTAGGTGATCCCATTATTGTGAAGGAACGATACTCATGAAACCATTTACAGTGATCCTGTTTCAACGATACCTCCGTCGTTTCATTTTCAACCTTGGCCAATACCTTGATCAGATAAACTTTCAATCAACCGTTACACCAGCCAAACCGAAACTGCGCAATCCCGATGTGTCAGTTTTTGCCAAAGAAATAACTCGCAAAAAGGATAGTGGACTTTCGAGGCTCCGACGTCTAGTCGGTATACCCAATATCCGGATTCGTTTTGACCAAGCTGGCGACCTTTATTTTACCTATGCTTGCCTTTTAGTCAGCACCAAGCCTTACTGCACTTACATTGAAACCGGTCTAGCCCTCTACAATTATGACGCTTTAGTCGCCAAACGGCCCTTGGCCCGTTGGCTCGTTGGTCTCTTGACTACCCGAAAAAACTGCAAGCAACTGATCTTCATGAGCGAGGCGGCAAAAAAGAGTTTCTACGCGACCGTTGATTATCCTAAGCCAGTTCGTGAAGTCATGATGGCAAAAAGTAGCGTGATCTACCCCATCCCAATCGCTAAACCAAAACAAATTGTCCAAAAGAAGTTTGATGGCCATCTGCGTCTCCTCTTTCTAGGAACTTACTACATTAAGGGAGGAGTCGAGGTTGCTCACGCATATGAACGACTCCGCAAGCAATACACAAACCTCAGTTTAACGATCGTTACCGATCTTGACATGCTCTACGACCACCATCGAGCCTATCTCAAGGCCCTGCCAGGGCTAACCCTACTCAATGCCGATCTTGACGAAGTGGCGATAGCCTCGCTATACCAGAAGCACGACGTCTTCGTTCTACCAACCTATCGTGAAGGGTTTGGACTAGTTCTGATAGAAGCCCTGGCCTATGGTCTGCCAATAATTACCACCGACCAATTTGCCACTAGTGAGATGGTTACCCATGATTCGAACGGCTTCATCTTTCCCGATCACCCGATGAAAGATTACGATCCGAAAACTTACAAACTCCATGGTCAGTATCATCATCAAAAAGATTTTTATCATAGTTTTTTCAAATTTCAGGAACAAGGTAAGTTTAAACCGGTTGAGGACTTTGTCTATCGGTCAATCAAACAGTTTCTCGATCGTCCGTCGCTGGTCAATAAATTCTCTAGTCAATCGCTACAAATCTACAAACAGAAATTTGACGCCGAGCTACTTGGAAAACAGTATGAGTCAGTCTTTCTTGAGGCAATTGGTCAATCGAAAGCGATTAAGGTATGAGCATGCCTAAGTCTATCTTACTTTCCATCTCTGACGGCATGGTTGAACGCAATTTGCTGAAGACCGACTTTTTTTCTCTACTCCTGGCCACTGGAGTCAGGGTTCATATCGTCTGTTCCAATAAACCCTACTTTTCCTATCTTCAGAAGAACCACGCCTCCGATATGGTCAGTGTTCACTATCTGCCATACAAGATAAGCCGGATCGATGCTCTATTTAACCTAATACTCAAACACAATATCCATACTCAGACGATCGCCGATATTGAGTATTACAGTCTTAATGGAATCTATGGTCATAACAAGATCTCCTTGCCGATCTATCTCGGTTTCCGAATTTTATGGCACCTGGGTCAGTTCAAGGCCTGGCGTAACTTCATCCGATATCTTTACCGAACGTTCGATCGTGCCACATACGGCAATACCCTGATCCATGAACTTAAGCCAGATCTCATCTTTGTCCCCTCGATTACACCAAGTGACTATAAGCTTGTCCAACAAGCGAGCCAACTCGGTATCCCTTGTGTCCAGATGCTCAAAAGTTGGGACAACTTGACGACCAAAACCTTTATGGCGATCTTGCCTGATTTGCTGGTTACCCACAATGAGCTCATGAAACAAGAAGCGATCGAGCTTGACGATATGCCTGCCGATCGAGTAATGGTGACTGGTATCCCACAATTTGACTACTTAAATGCCCACAAAGCCGAGTTAATTGAGCCGCGTGACGTTTTCTACGCGAAACTTGGCATCGATCCGAAAAAAAAGGTCGTGCTATTCTCTGCCTCGGGTGATCTTTTAAGCCCCAATGATCGAGACTATTTGTTCATCTTGGATAAAGCGATCACCGATGGTTCACTACCAGCGGATATCCATATTCAGGTTCGCAGTCATCCTAAGTTTCATAGTAGCTTCACGGGCGTTGAGGCACTAAAACATGTTACCGTTGAGCAGCCATTTACTTACCTTACAGAAGGAACACGTGATTGGGTCTTTGAGGACGACGATGTTAAACACTGGTACAATTCACTCTATCATTCTATCGTCACGATCAATGTCGCTTCGACTATGTCGATCGATGCAGCCGTGGTCGGTCGACCCGCAATCTGCTTGGCCTTTGACGGCTATGCGACGGTTCCAGAGCCCGACTCGATTAGTCGTTATTACGGCAGAGAGCATTATCTCAACATTATGAAAAGTGGAGCTGTCGCTCTGGCAAAGAACCAGCAAGAGTTGGTAGACGCGATTAAAGAAATTATCGACAATCCTGACATCCGTAAAAAGGAGCGGGAACGTCTCATTAACGAACAATGTTACAAACTCGATGGTAACGCTTCGAAACGTCTCGTCACACTTCTATCTAAAGCGTTGGAAGACCAAACATGGAAATAGAATTCTATAAAAAGATTATCCGTGGCGAAGGAATTAACAGTTTGTTTATTGCCGCCACAAAACCGCTCACTTTAGTCAACGGTTTCGTGTTGTTAAAATTCTTAAGTCTAAGAGATTTTGGTCTGTATAATCTCGTTCTATCGTTTCAATCGATTGTTTCTGGTTTCTCGATAAATTTTCTCGACACCTTAGTATTGAATGAAATGAATATCTACAATGGTCAGAAACAGCCCGAACGAGCTCGAAGTATCTTGAGAGAATACTCCATATTCAAAATCATTGTCGGTCTCGTCTTAACTCTAGCGGTTTATGGTCTAGCCGACCGAATAGGTCTCTATTACGGTCCCGACGCCGGTAGTTGGATAAGAGTGATTGCCTTCCTGTTTATAATAGAAAATACTAAGGCGTTAGTCACCCTTGCCCTTGAATACCGAACAAATTTCTTGCTCTCAGCAAGCTACGATTTCTTTTACGAGGTTATCAAGCTGGTGCTTATCGTGGTGGTCTTTAAATATACGACGCTCAACGTTCAGACAATGCTCATCTTAAGTGTCGCCACACATCTCCTTATCATACCCTTCTTGCTACCAAAGATACTTCCAGATTTGATGGGTAAATCGACCGACAAGGCTACACTACAAGCGACGGAATCACTACTTGCACGTCTGATCAAGAAATATGGTCCTTGGGCAGTCGCTCGCTACTACTTGTTGAACTTCACACAAAACGTCCGGCCCTGGGTAGTAAAATACTTTGTCGGAGTCGAAGGTGTCGCTATCTTCAGCGTTGCGCTGAATTTCCTCGGAGCCTTGAAGGGTTTGATCTCCTTTAACTCGATAAAAATTTTCTTACCTCGACAGCTCGACAATGAGGAAAAACTCAAAGATCTTTACATCCGAGGCGGTCGTTACGTTACTTACGCATTCTTTGGCATCTTTTTATTTGGTGCAACAGTCGTGCCGATCCTCGTTAATTGGATCTTACCAAAATACAGTCCATCCTTACCGTACTTTTTCATCGTGTTGGCTTCGATGCTCTTCTTTGGCGTCCAATCGATAATTGGTCAAATACTCTATTCAGTTCGACGGCAAAAAGAGTTGTTTTTTATTCCAGTAATTGGCGCCGGTTCGATTATCTTCTTTAACTTAATCCTCACCCCAACGCTTCAGCTCTACGGCATCGCACTTGAGTTTTTTCTAACTCAGTTGCTCATGACCCTCGCCGCCTACTATTTCCTGCTGAAAGAAAAACCAAATTTTCGACTTAGCTTCAAGAGCCTGCTAATCTTTGATGAGTATGACAAGTTACTCTTTAATCGCACACTAGTCACTTTACGTAGTAAGTTTGGGGGTTAAAAGTGAAGCAAACGATATTTATCCCAATCTTACAGGGTTCCGAGGCAAAAAATTTGTTACGTAACGACTTTTTTACCACCCTTCAGTCCGAACAGCAACTCTTGATCGTGCTGTTAGTACCCAATGAGCAGAAAAAAACCTACTTCGAAAAAGAATTTACAGCAACCAATGTAGTCTTTGAAATAATTAATGAACCAAGCCATTCAGCCCTAGATACTTTATACTCATTTCTTAAGAAAAACTTAGTCCTAACCCATACACTCAACCTTAAGCGAAACAATGCCTTAACCGTGGACAAGAATTATGGTAAATACTTCACCGAGCTCTTATTCAGTCGATTATTCGCTAATCGAATCGGTCGAGCTTTGGCCCGGAGTTTTCGTTCGCCGTTTATTAAAAGTCGGGCCTATAGCGAGCTACTAGCCAAGTACAAGCCCACATTGATTCTTAGCGCCCATATTTTTGGTGAGGCAGAAGCGACACTGCTAAGAGAGGCCAAGCGTCGCGGCATTAAAACTATTGGTCTAATCAACTCTTGGGACAAGATCACTTCTCGTGGTATGGCTTGGGTATTGCCTGACAAACTACTAGTCCATAATGAGTTAGTTCGAGACGAGGCGGTAAAGTACTTGGATATCAAGGCGAAAGATGTCACGATTATTGGCATCCCTCACTACGACATCTTCTTCCGTGGCCGACCCACCAGAAAAGAGCTGTTTTTCCAATCAATTGGTTTAGACCCCGACAAGAAGATCATTCTCTTCTGTCCAATGGGTGCAACCTACTGCAAACTTGACGCAACATATTTAAATATTTTGGTGGAATTTCAATTGAAGCAACAAATATCCGATGATTTTCAGATCCTGGTCCGTTTTCCTCCCAACGATGACGTTGATCTAGAAGGGCTAGAGCACCCGGAGCGAATAATCATTCAACGCCCAGGTATTCGTTTCACCAAAGAAAGAGGTATCGATTGGGATATGAACGCTAAAGATATACAGAACCTCTTCGATACGCTCTACTATACCTCGATTTTAATCTGCCCGCCCTCTTCAATATCGATCGATGCGGCAGTCTTCGATAAACCAATTATTAACATCAAGTTTGCCAAGTACGACACTATCCAGCCAAATAGTAATATGTACTTTGAGAGCGAGCACTACGGCAAGCTGGTAAAAACTGGTGGGATCCGAGTCGTACGCGACGAACTTGACTTGCTCAACTCTATAAATGCGTACTATAATGATCCCAGACTTGAAGCGAAAGAACGAGCAAGAATTGTCCGACAACAGTGTTGGCAGACCGACGGTCAGTCCGGGATGAGAGCCGCTCGTTTTATAATAGACTATCTGTCAATCAAGACCACTGAAAGGAATGATGCCTAAGCCTGATCTCATGGAATATATTAAGAAGGATATTTTCACGATTGCTGAAATCGGGAAAAATTTTATCCAAACAAAAGAAGACCAGTCTGTCGAAGTATATATTGAAAACGCAAAATCTCTCATTAAGGCCGCCAAGGCTGCTGGTGCTGATGCGGTGAAACTACAGACCCATGATTACCGCGATGAGCAACTCAATATTGACGTGACCGCTCCGCATTTCTCTGGTAGCGATCGTTACAGCTGGGTCAAACGTAATACCGAAGCTACGCCACCTGAATTCTGGCAGGCCTTAAAGACCTATAGCGACGAGCTCGATATTATCTTCTTTTCTACCCCAATGAGCCGTGGAGCCGCCCAAAAGCTTGAGGCAATCGATCCACCAATCTGGAAAGTTGGATCAGGTGATCTACTCGATTTTGTGTTACTCGACTATCTGACCCAAACCGGTAAGCCGATTATTGTTTCTTCAGGGATGAGTACACTGGAAGAAGTTGATAAGGCAGTAGCTTTTCTCAAAAAAAGAACTGACAAACTGGTTCTTTTGCACTGCGTCTCCCAATACCCGGTGACTGATCCAAAAGATTTTAACTTAAAGACAATTGAATTTTTCCAGAAGCGATACGAAATCCCGATCGGTTTTTCAGATCACTCGCTCGAAGCCGATGCAACCTTAGCCGCCGCGGCAATGGGTGCAGTTGTCATCGAAAAACATTTCTCTTGGAGTCGTGAACTCTGGGGTTCTGATCACAAAGTATCGCTAATGCCAGATGAGTTTAAGGCAATGGTTGATAGTCTACGACATAAAAAGCCGGTTAATTTGGCCGACTACGGTGAAGAGACGAAGCTCCTTCAGGAGGAAGAAGCCAAGTTTCGACCGCTATTTCGCAAGTCGCTCATGGCAGGCGCCGACGTTGCTCCTGGGACTACCCTTTCGCCTGAATTGATCTACGCCATGCGACCGCAAGCGTACGCAGGTGGACTACCTTCTGAGGACTACGAATCAGTTCTTGGCCGGAAAGTGACTAAACATCTCAGCAAATATGAGCCGATTACAGCAGAAGTATTGGAGCAACCATGAACGACACCCCGAAGCGAAAAGTCTGTTTTATCATCACCAGCTACATCCACTACAGTCGCAACTTCTTGATTCTTGAAGAGCTACGGAAGCGCGATGACGTGGAGCTCCACATCATACTCGGGGGAGTTGTGCTCCTTGAACGTTATGCCTCTCATAACTTTAATATAAAGAGCATTCTCGAGGACGAAGGTTATGCGAACATTCACGAAGCCTATTTCAACCTCGATGGTGACAATTATATCGTCAAATCAAAAACTGTTGGATTAGGTATCGTCGAATTTTCATCGATCTTTCACGCCATGAACCCCGATATCGTGATCGTTCGCGGCGATCGATTCGAGGTTTTAGCTGCCACTATCGCTGCGGTTTACATGAATATTACCGTTGCTCATATTGAAGGTGGTGATATCAGCGGAACTCTCGACGAATCAGTCCGACACGCCATCACTAAGCTGGCCCACGTACACTTCGCCACTAACGAACCGGCTAAACAACGTATTCTGAAGATGGGGGAACGGCCGGAGCACGTCTACAACTTTGGTAGTCCCGATATTGAGGTCGTGAGGGCCATGCAGCATAAAGGGCACGACATAAGAACCATTGCTGTCGATCAATTTGGTAGTGGGGTGAGCTTTCAGCCAAATGAGCCTTACCTGATGGTCATGTATCATCCAGTCAGTACAGATCTTGGCTCAATCGCCGAAAATACCAAGAAACTGCTAGAAGCGATCCACAGGACAGGGCTTCAAACAATTTGGTTCTGGCCCAACTTCGACGCAGGGGCAGAGTATATATCTCACGAGCTACGTGTCTTTAAGAACAAAGTAGCCGATAGTCGCATCCGTTTCTTACGTTATCTGCCACCCAAAGATTTTCTCTCTCTACTTGTTAATACGAGATGTCTGATCGGCAACTCATCAGCCGGGATTAAAGAATGCTCGTTTCTTGGTATACCTGTAGTCAATGTAGGCAAACGCCAGAGCAATCGACTGGTCGCTGACAACGTCTTGTCGTCTGGCAATGAGAGTGATGAGATAACGGCCGCAATTGCAAAACAGCTTGAAGTTGGTCGATATCCCTCTTCCGCGCTCTACGCAGAGGACGGTACCAGCCAAGCGATCGCCGAAACCGTCGCCACGACTGAGCTTTACACTCAGAAAAGATTTGTTGAGTAAACTCAAGTTAGTATAGATTACAAAGGTGGATTATGGATAAGAGAGTTTTAGCGATCATTACGGCCCGAGGTGGTTCAAAAGGGGTGCCTCGAAAAAATGTTAAAGATTTTGGGGGCAAGCCACTTATCGCCTACACCATCGATATAGCGAAACGGAGTAAGGCGATCACCGATCTGATTGTTTCGACCGACGATCAGGAGATTGCCGAGATTGCCGGAAAGCTTGGTGTCGAGATTCCTTTCATTCGTCCTGCCGAACTCGCCCAAGATAATACCCCACATCTGCCAGTAGTCCAGCACGCTATCACTCATATGGAGAATGCTAGGGGCTACACTTACGACTATATAGTCATCCTCCAGCCAACTTCACCATTTCGCTTGGTTGAAGATATCGATGAGACGATCGCCTTGATCGAAAAAACGGATGCTGATAGTGCAGTATCCATCGTTGAAATCGAAAGTGGTAAACACCCCATGAAAGCTAAGCGACTAGATGGGCAAAATGTCCTGCCCTACTTCATGGATGAACCTGAAGGCCGTAGACGACAAGACCTCCCTCCAGCCTATCGACGCAGTGGACATGTTTATGTCATGAAACGCGACCTGTTTATGAAAGAGAACAAACTATTCGGCAACCATATTGTGGGCCACATCGTCCCCCAAGAGCGATACGTCGATATCGACACCGAATTCGACTGGGTGACAGCTGAGTATATGCTACGTAAGTTCCGCGAAAAAGGGCTCTACCTTTAGCTCTTTGTAATATGTTCCATAATCTTTTCAGCTAGAAATTCAAAGACCATGCTCTGCGCCTCATGAGCAACACCGCCGATATGCGGGGTGATAATTAAATTGTTGTGATCCTTCGCGTAACGGATCATTGGGTGATTAGCTAGATCAGTGTCCCATTCACCATCGATAACGTCAACGCCCGCTCCGGCCAATTGACCTGAGCTGAGAGCTTCAATAAGTGCCTGCTCATCAACAATACCACCGCGACTGGTGTTGATTAGTACAGCACTTTTTTTCATTTTTTGGAAAGCGGTAGCATTAATGAATTGTTTATTTTCATCAGTGAGATGGATATGAATTGAGAGGACATCTGATTCCTTAAGTAAGGTATCAAGATCAACGACCTCTATGCCAGGACTAGAGTTGATCGATTTGACATCGTTGACCAAGACTTTCATCCGAAATGCCTGCCCATAGTCTGCGACGATCCGACCTAAACGACCATAACCGAGAATCCCTAAGGTCTTGCCAGACAATTGACGACCTCGAAATTCATCACGGGCCCACCTGCCCTGTTTAGCTGCTTCGAAGGCAGTAGGGATATTACGGACAACCGATAGTAATAGTCCCCAGGTCAACTCAGCTGTGGCGGTGATCCGATCAAGGAATTTGGTCTCTTTTTTTAAGGATAGGACTGTAATCCCATTTGCCTCAGCAGCGGCGCAATCGATGTGGTCAGTCCCCGTTGAAGGAGTAGCGATTACCTTGAGACGACCTTGGCGATCAAGCATCTCTTTGGTCACCCGAACACCGAGAGTAGAGATATAGATATCGTAATCGTTAATAACCTCCTTGAGTTTTTCTTGATCGGCAGTCATATAGGTGAAGTCGGTCTGTTCTTTGAGTAGATCGAAAGCCTGTGGACAGTGGCTGATATCCATCGTGCTCAAAACTTTCCACTTCACTGGTAAATCTGTTGGCATGTTAACCCCTAAGGATTGCTTCATAGGCTTTAATATTTTTTGGTGCAGAAAAATTAGCGGTTGCGTAGTCAAAGCAGGCATCGGACAACTTCTGCCAAGTCTGTTCCTGACAAGAGTCAATAAATTCGACGAGTTTTATCATGTCACCGCCTGCGACTAAACCACAGCTGTTTTCTATCATACCATCATAATCCAGTTGATAAGAGAGAATAGGACAACCATACTTCATTGCTTCAAGGACAACGTTTGGCAACCCCTCACCAGCAGAGGTGCTAACCAAAAATCGAGCAGATTGGTAAAGTTGCGCAATCGCCTCGTGGTCGATCCAATCCAGGATCGTCAGATTAGGGATAAGCTTCGCTTCTTCGGTTATCTTCGCGTATATTGCTTCATTCGTCTTGGGCATTAGCATTTTGAATTGATGTTTGGGTAGTTTTCTGGCTAATTCGAGAAAGAGCTCGGGCTGTTTTATGGCCTCTGATCGGCCGACCCAAAGTATATACTCACGTTGTCGGTAACTGTCATCGATTTTTGGTGGTATATCCTGAAGATTCTTAATGCAGACGACCTTGCCAACGTAACTGTAGGTTGTCCGAAGAACCAACTCGTCCTCAGCATTTTGGATCACGAAGCAATCGATTCGGTTCATGAGTCGCCGATAGAGCCAGCCATAGCCCTTTGAGTCCAGACTACCATCGATATTGCGTCGGTGAGAACTGCGGAAAATATACCTTTTCCCAAGAAGTATCTTGATCAAAATAAGCTCAATAGTTAACCAACCAGCTGAAGAGGAAACCATAACATCGGGATTAATCTGTTTAACTTTACGAAAAAGATTCAGGACATTTAGCATGCCCTTCAAGATCCCGACTCTTTCGACCTTCGGTCCTTTATGTACATGGATCTGATCGATAAGTTGATTAGCGGGCTGGCTGAAGTCACCAACCAAACAATGTACCTCGAACTCGTCTTTATTAGTATATTTGGCTAAATTGTACATTGCCAGTTCAGACCCACCATGAACCACACCTGAGGATTCGGCGAACAAAGGATGGGCGAGATACGAAACAATCAGGATTCTTGGTTTATGCATGGTCGCTGATAACCTTGAGATATTGATTCATCATGGGCTCAATGTCAAAGTGCTCAACTGCGCTCTGTCTGGCCTCACGGCGATACGTTTCAAGTTTTTTTCTCACTTTCTCTATCGCTTGACTCATCAACTGATAGTCATCCTCGGTGTATGGATATGATGTAACAAACGGATCGTGATGCTTGAGACGAACGATCTCGCCACTTCGGCCATTGCTAACTAACTCACTAATACTCCCCCGATCATAGCCGACGACCGGCAAGCCGGCCGCCAAGGCCTCGATCACCGCGTTGGGGCAGGCCGACTGATCGGCAAACAGGAACATATCGTAATCGTGAAGCCTAGCTAACAGCTTCCGGTTAGGCAGCTCGCCTTTAGCACTTATATGAGACGGTAATGTGGTAAAAAGCTGTTCGAGTGACTGAGTATAGCTACCGTATATGTCTAAAGTATATTCCCTTGGATCGAGTAACGCCACGGCCCGAATAATCGGCTCTATCTGGTCCTGACGACGAAATTTTGCAAAAGTCACTAACCGGATTGGCTTAATCGTGTCCGTTCGTCGCTTTGAGGCAACAGGTGAGGGAATCGCCACACCGTTATAGATAAGCGTCGACTGCTTGTGAGGAACACCAAGAAACTTACGGCAGGATTGCGCACTAAATTCACTTTGATAAACCACAAAATCGGCCAGGTAGTTATGAATTATCTTCATCTTGATATTGTATAACCAATACCAGGCTCCGTACGGAGTCGCTGGATGATAGACGCCATCGAGACGTTGAACAACTCTGATACCTGAAATCTTCGCCAAAAACGCCAACCACAAAGCACAGTCAACTATGATAAAGAGACAGTCAGCATCGAAAGCAAACCGGTTGGTAACCTTGATATTGACGTGTCGCAGTGCATCCGAAAACTTTGTAGCAAAAGTTGACGTCCCACCGACACCATGGATAGTAAAAGGTATGATTACTTTCATTGTTCCTTTCAAACAATTGGGCTGTCTGATGACCGGCGAAATACCCACCAACGATTCATGGAATAGGCCCAGATGAAGGACAGACACATGGCAATAAACTTGGCTAACGCAGGATGTATGCCCATTCCATCAGCTACCCAATAGAGTATCAGCCAAGTGATAATAAGTCCACCGAGACCCACGACAATGAGCTGGGAAAATTTTTGTATCTGCTTGCCAGTGGTGTCATATCTAAACGTAAAGCGACTATGCAAGAGGTAGCCAATGATCATCCCTACCACAAAATCCAATAGAGCGGCTAAGTATATATTGACATGCAAATAGTTTAGCACACCAAATAGCACAAAATCGGTCAATGCAAGAAGTGAACCAACACTTATGTAACGAACTAGCTCGAATAGTCTAGCTCTGGGGAATAGTTTCGTCGGCTTGATAATCGTCAGGCCATAACCTGCAAACAGTATGACAAATGGTAGCACTGGCACCCGATAGCGAAAATCATAATCGACTTCGGTCATCGCCTGGAAAAGAACAAAGACTCCGATCAAGTATCTGAATAAGGTAATGTAGGCTGGCCTGATCACCTCTCGCTTCTTACGAAAATAGCCGACTAAAGCGAATAAAAAGAGGGGGGTCAGGGTAAATAGATTAAATACCTTATGCCAAAGTGAGAATTCCTTGACCGTAATGAACCAGAATGCTGCTATACGGTGGATGAAAATGGAGATGGCTAGGACTAAGTTCGATACAGTCAATCCCGGATCCCACTGGACCGGTAGACTATAGGCCAATCGATCTCGAATCACGATTCCTTGGCGAAAATTATCAATATAATAGCGTAAATAGTGAGCGATATTCAGTCCTTCACCTTGGCTGAACAAGCCCATAGCATATGCACCAAGGCCAACCATCCCGAGAACGATGAGGAGAAAAGAGACAATGATGCGCCGTTTACTTGGTGTAACCTGGGAGAGCCAAAACAGCGCCAGGGCGGCCAGAAAAGGGAACGCTGTCGGGCGAAGCATAATAATCGCGAGTAAAAGCAAACTAAGCAAGATAAGCCAATTCAACCGTTTCCAATCTTCACGCCTCACCACCACATAGGTCGCAAGTACTAAGATGAATACGAATAACGAGTCAGTAAGAATATACGTATCCCATTGGAACAGTTCGAAGAGGAAGACGTAAAACAGACCACTCAAGATACCTGCATTTTCACTGAAAACAGATTTGGCTATACTATATACTAGGACGCTTGATAGACCCGCTAAAAAAATCTGTAAACCAATGACTGCGTACAGATTATTAGCTAGGAGAGCTATCACCATTGAATATAGCCAATAGTAAGGTGGGACTTTATAGGCCAATAATGCTAACGGATTATATCCAGCGTTAATAAGGATTGTTGCATTCTCCTGATAAAAACCTGAGTCAACTCCTTCTGGGGCCCCAAAGTAGTTGAGGTAGAGTAGCCGGACACAAACTGCCAAAAAGAAGAGGCTGTAAGGCCGGAATAATTGCGGTAGTTTAATCGATAGCAATGACATTATTTTTACCTCGATAATTGCCGACGTAGTTTCGATACCCAACGAGGAGCCAAGCTAATAATCCACAGACTGATCAAGGAGAGGTATTGATGCAACGGTCGATGGTACCGCTTGAGGTATTTCAATTGGGTCTTCATGCCTTGACGCATCTGTCGACTCTGATTATCAACCGATATCCCGCTTTCGACTGACCGAAAGCAGAGATACTCTGGTAAATTGTGGAACTGGGTCACACCATAGGCCCTTAGCCATAAATCATAATCCTGGCCATAACGGATCGTCTCATCGTAACCACCAAGTTTCTTGACTAGATCGGTCCGAAATAGCACACAGCTATGAGCAAATGGATTACCCATGAAGATACGGGCTCTAATCGCTCGGTCATCAACCGGCAGTTTACTTCTAAGTTCCTTCGATCCATAGATGTTTATATATTGACATCCAACGACGCCGCAATCGATGTGTAACCGTAGGAATTCAACTTGTTTGGTTAGTTTTTCCGAGTCCCACCAGTCATCTGCATCTATTCGGGCCGTAAGCGGTGTATCGATAACCTTGAGACCATTGTTCAATGACTTGGTTAGTCCTAAATTGGTCTGATTAGTGACAATTACTAGTCGATCTTGGCCCAGACGTAATTGCCACTCTTTAAGAATCGAGTGACTACCATCGTCTGATGCGTCATCGATAGCAATAATTTGCCAGGATCGATAAGTCTGCTGCTCGATTGAGTGCAGACACCGAGCAAGCGTTTCTCTCCCATTGTAAACTGAGAGTAAGATACTGACTGTAGGCTTATTCATGATGATCTCTATGTCTTCTAAATAGAAATTCATTACAGCCAATACTTCTGGCCTTCACAACTTTCTGGCTGTCAAAGCCCCGGGCGGCGAAAAAATCGATGATCGATTGGGTAGTTGCATATTCATAGGGCAAACCACCGAGCCAGTCTCGAATATCGATGAAGAAACTCATTCCTCGTAAACTATCGTAGTTTTTGATGTAGTTAACAGGGTTGATACCATTAAAGACGAGGCCAATAATATAGTAAACAGTATATACTGCCTCGATGGCCCTTTTACGCCAATTACTTCCACTATTGTAGAACTGCTTAGCCCGTAGCCAGAAAGCTGATGTGCCCTCAAGCACTCGGTGGTTATCGTTATATAGGGCGATAAATAACTGACCATCCTTGCCAACTAGTTTTGAGACGTTGGTTAAGGCTTGGTCCATGTCTCCAGTGTGATGTAGCACACCCCATGAGTAAACTATATCAAATTTACCAAGGGTCTTAAGAAATTTCGGGTCGAGCGCTGAGCCGGCGCTCACTTCCCAATGAGCTGGCGCTCCTTCACGTTGGCGAAGTTCACGGGCACAATCGAGCGAGAACTGATCAACATCGACACTCACCACAGACTTTGCCCCAAGGCGATAGGCGGCAAGCGAAAACAGTCCACTCCCACAGCCGATATCGACAAAAGTCTTCCCCTTTAGTCCGCTACCTAGCCAATCAACAAGTGAGGCTTCGGCGGCTTTGATTCGCGATGGAGTAAGTGAATTTAAATAATCCTGCCAGTTTCTACCAAAACTGAAGCGGTTAGGTTGGTGGTAGACTGACTCATATAATTCATGACTTCTTGGCATAACGATTAAGTACCTCTTTCCATTGTTTAACAATAGTATCTAGATCAAAATCAGTTCTGACAAGCTTCGAGGCGTTTTGACTAAAATCTTTACGCCGATTTGGATCGTTAGCTAAAGCGAGCATCGCTGACGCCAATTTTTTGGCATCTCGAACTGGTACAAGTAATCCGGTTTGACCATCGGTAATCACAGTCTTATTTTGAGGAATGTCAGTTGTAATCACTGCGAGTTTAGCCGCCAGTGCCTCTAAGAGGGCATTCGACATACCCTCAAATAGAGTAGGTAAGACAAAAATGTCAGTTATCGCCAGCAGTTTCGGTATATCATCACGCCTACCCAAAAAGTATATATTATCACGTGACTGATACTTGCTCACTTGAGCTTTTAGATTAGACTCCTGACGACCTGCACCCACAACTAGCAGAATCGCTTCGGGATGCCCAGCAAATGTCGACTCAAAAGCCTCAAAAAGATAGCGGTGTCCCTTATTACGAGCCAGGTTAGCGACGCAGGTAAAGACCAAGCGCTTGCTTGGTAGCTGAAGCTCCTGTAGCACCACTTGACCATTAGCTGTCTCAAATCGGTCAGCGTCAATTCCATTATGGATAACCGTAATCTTTCGTTCTGGCACGCCAATCACCTGGTGGTAATATTGCTTCACCGCCTCCGAGCAGGCCAGATAGTGCCGTACGGTTCCCTTGGTCAGCCACTCTAAAACCAAAGCAGGCCAATAGCGAGGATAATTGTGGGTAGTTCGCAAAAATGGCATGATCGGCACCGCCAGTCGTGATTGCAAGTAAAGTCGGCCAATCATGTCAGCGTGGAAGAGATAGGTGATAATGAGGGTTGGCTTCAGCTCTTGAATAATCAATTTTAACCTACGAAGCCCAGCAAAATCAAAAAAGCCTTGCCAATTGACATTGACCACTTCAATGCCCTGCCCGATCATAGACTGTGCCAGCTGACCTGGCTCTTTAAGAGTAACCACGGTTATCACAAAGTCGGTGGTAAGATGCGGCAAGGTTCGAAGCAGCATATTCTCACAACCACCACTATTTAACGAGATAATGAGGTGGACGATCCGTCTTTTAGGGTTCATAGGCTAATCAAAGTATTCTCTAAACCACAGTTCAAGGGTTAAGAGCGCCCATATTTGTCTGGCGTAGTTAACTTTAGTCTGTTGATGTTGGTTGAGAATCTGCTCAATCACCTCAGGCTTAAATAGACCACGATCAGTTAAACGTTTCGAGAGAAGGATCGATCGAATATAAGCATCAAGGTCGCCTCTAAACCACTGTTCAATCGGCACGCCAAAACCCATTTTCGGCCGGAACATTACATCATCAGGAATAACTCCCCGAAGGGCTTCTTTGAGTATATACTTTTTATCATCCCGACCCTTAAGCTTTAAATCAACGGGCAATTTAGCGGTCAGCTCGAGTAACTCGTAATCCAGAAACGGTGAACGAGCTTCAAGCGAGACAGCCATAGTGGCAATATCCATCTTAACCAGCAAATCATCGGGTAGATAACTAGCAAAGTCAGCGTAAAGCGTTTGATCAAGTTTGTCCGGGGTTTTCGCTCTGGCAAATTGCAGAGCCACCACATCCTCACTATTGATGTCGTGGGTTTTGGCTGCAAATTGGTCAGTATAAAGCCGGGCCTTCTCTTGATTCGTAAAATAACAGATGTAGTTTACATAACGAGCCGGATAATCCTTGGCCATGGTCGTTGCGAAACGATTAGCACGTTCGGCGAAAGTGTTGCGTACTAAGGCGTAAAAGGCGGCGGCGGCCGGTTTACCAATTAAGCGGTGAACTAGGCGAAACCGATCATACGCCAGAGCAAATTTTTGGACACTGTAACGCGAATAGCCAGCAAAATTTTCATCCCCTCCGTCACCGTTCAACGCCACGGTGACATGTTCCCTGGTCAGCTTGCTCAAATAATAACTGGGCAGAGCACTCGAGTCAGCGTACGGTTCTTCATAATGCTGAACAAGTAATGGTAAGACCTCAACGGCGCTCGGTTCGACAATGAATTCGGTATGATCAGTTTTGAACTGATCAGCAATTTGCTTGGCATATTTTAGCTCACTATACTTTCGTTCATTGAAACCGATTGAAAAGGTCTTAACCGGCGTTGAACTGTGCCTACTCATGAGTGCCACCACAGCACTAGAATCTATCCCTCCGGACAAGAAGGCACCAAGTGGTACATCGGCTATCATCCGCAACCTGACCGATTCTTCGAGCTTCTCCATAATCCGTCGCTGCCATGTTGCTTCGTCAAGTTCAAGCTTGGTTCGATAATCAAGCCGCCAATACTGTTTCTTAGTGACTGTACCTGTCTTTACATCAATAGTCAGATAATGACCGGGTAATAACTTCTCAATTCCCAAGAAGCCAGTTCGCGGGGCCGGGACATATTGATAGGTCAAATAATGATGAATCGCCGTGTAATCGATCTCCTTCTTGTAGTCAGGTTGAGTCAAAATGGCTTTCAATTCAGAGGCGAACATAAAAACTTGGTCATTATAATAAAACTTGAACGGCTTCTTACCAACCCTATCCCGAGCACAAAAGAGCTTCTGTTCTTGTTCGTCGTAGATGGTAAAGGCGAACATTCCTCGTAAGTGATCTAGACAGCGTTCCTTATATTGATCGTAGAGGGCCAAAATAACTTCAGTATCAGTCTTGGAATTAAACCGGTGACCGAGTTTAATGAGCGCCTCGCGTTCGGTTTCAAAGTTATAGATCTCCCCATTAAAGACAATCCAGTAACGATCTTTATAGCTCATCGGTTGATGACCTTTGGCCGAGAGATCGATAATGGCTAATCGACGGAAAGCCAGTCCGACGGATTTATTGGCGGAGAGATAAGTCCCAGAATCATCTGGACCACGATGTTTTATTGCCTCACCCATCGCATCGAGATCAGACTCTGCGACAGTTTGTTCATTAAAATAGACTTTACCAGCAATCCCACACATTACTTTCGAATCTCCCAGATCATCACCCCATCTTGATCATAGATAAGGGGGTAATTCTCGGTAAACTTATCGAGGTTAGCACCCTGAAAGTTCGACTTTAACCACCAATCGCGCATACCATATAGCCCATTAAAGCGATTAAATGAGTAAAGCAGATAGATTGGGGTCTTATAATCTCGCTCCTTCTCAATCTTTACTGATTGGTTAGCGTCGTTTTGATCAACCTTGATTACTAGTTTGCTATATTCTTTAAGTCGATCCTCTAATTGCTTAATCACTTCAAGGCTTGAGTTTGCATCCGTAGTGACATAAAAACTAGAGAGGAGCTCGTTGATCGACTGTCGACTATCCCGACGCTTGGATTCGATATCGGCCGGTGATTGCTCAATTTTCTGTGTCGGATCTTCCGACAACGTATCACGAACAAAGGTGTCAAGACTTGATATATCCGTGTCGTAGAATACTTCTCCTGGTGGAGCCAGGAAGTAGCGCCGAGCAAAATACTTAATCAAGACTCTGTTACCTGACTGAGTAAGAATCAACGAATTTTCAGGCAATTCCTTTTGGATAAACGGCAGTGTCTTATATTCATTGCGGTTAACCCAACCCTGTTTTAAGTAGGTAGTCAACCACCCACCCACGATCGACAGCACCAGACTGCCGATCAGTAGGATACGAACCTGACGTGTCAACTGTTCACTGCCTATAAACTGGTAGACGAACATTAAAACTATCGGCGTCAAAGCACTAATGAATAGCCAAGCACGATCAGGTAAATAGGCAAATCCAAAACGGGGGAATATCTCAGCTACAGCAAAAAAGATTAGCAAGGCACCAATGATTGGCCAAGAAAGAACCCAAGGTCTAGGCGAAATATTCCGCACTCTAACTGCTAGCCAAAGCGCTACACCTATACCGACAGGTAAAAACAGTCCGGTATTATAGCCGTAGTAGTATAAACTTGACCAGCCAGGCCAACCGATCGAATTACCATCGACATTTGTATAGTTGTCGATAAACCAAAACTCAAAATGTGATTCCCGGATGATATTGATGACTAATTGACCGGTCCCCATGATAAAGCCAAGAAAATCAAGCTTAGCTAACCAAGGATAGATAGCGATGAGTACCGCTAGGCCAACGATGACTGCATCGAGTGGAGATCGTTTAATGCTTTGCCAGTAATAGACCAATATGGCACATGGAATAAGGCTGGCGACTAGGATGAACATGCCGTGGATACCACTACCTAAGACAACCACCGCGGCTAGAGTGACCAGCCAGAAAATATTACTTGCCGGACGACGCTCGAGTGAGTATTTTCCTAAAAGATAGCAAATTGGTAGAAGAGTCAGAAAGAAGATTGACTGCGGACGAGTAATCACCATCTCCTCTACTACAACAGGAGCCGAAAACAAGGATAGGACTAATAGCCAACGTAGCCAAGCTATTTTAATTGGTTGGCTTATCCGAAGTAAGACGAGTAGGGGAACTAGATTGAATAGCGGGAGAACCAATTTATACAGCCAGTATGGTGAAATCGCCGAAAGTACGGAGAGGATCTGGGTAAGCAATAGGTAGAGAAATCTTGGTTCAGAGTTCAGTTCCTTGGGAAAATCATTAAGTCGTTCAACCGATAAGATGTTGGCATAACCATCTACCTCAGGAATATAAGGATATAGGATAAAGTGAATCGCTAACACACCCAAACTGACCAGCATTACCCATAAGACGCTTCGAGAATAGGTCGGGAAACGTGGAAAAGTGAGACCGGTTGGACTCGCTTTGATCATATAGAATATTGTGAGGATGCCTAAAACAGCGAGCCACCAGATCGAAAACAGAAAAAGCACGTTTGTCATGGCCGGGCGATCCAACTGTTGCCCGAGGATAAAAATGGCTGTCGGATTGAAGGTCAGAGAGCAAATAAAGCCCCAGAGAAATAGTCGAAATAAGGACTGCGGGGCACCAACTAACTGCTCAACCGCAAGTGTAATGGTCAGCCCAGGAATAAAAAATACTACCAGGCCTACCAAGTGAAGAAGGTACGGAAAACCATTGGTAGCCAGCCTCAAGCTGAGAACGAAGAGACCTGCGGCCAGTAGACTGAAGAGAAGATAATAAGCTAACCACTGGTATCGCAGAGTGAGTTGTCTATAGCTCTTTGTAATAGTTGCGATGCTAAGAGACATATTCCGCCAATAGTTGATTAAGTTGATCGGTAGTCTTACTAAGATTATAGTCCTGTTCGATCGTTTTTCTGGCCTGACTGCCAAGCTTAGCGCGTAACTGAGTGTCAGACAGAACTCGCTTCAGTTGTTTAGTCAATTGCTGACGATTACCCGGCTGGAACAACAAACCGGACTGCTCATCTTTTAACAGATACTTTACTCCACCAACAGCTGACGACAGGCAACATCGGCCACTGGCCATCGCTTCCATCAAGGCGTTAGGTAAGCCCTCAGAATAAGAGGGTAAAACAAAGACATCGAGAAGTTGATAGATACCAAGCGCATCGGTCCGCTGACCTAAGAATATCAAATTTGGATGATTAAATTCGGCATTTATTCGAGTTGACGCCACTTTATTTTGACCAACGAATAACCACCTTACTTTAGGATACTGGTCAGCAAGCTCTTTGGCAACAGCCGCCAAATCGTACCAACCTTTGATCGACTCAAGCCGGCCAACATAGCCGACCCAAACCTCATCTTTCGGCTTAACTAGATCGCGTGGAGCCTTTAACGTAGCCAGATGATCGAGATCAATACCGTTATGAATTACTTGGTAATTCAGACCAAGTTGTTTAGCCGTCGCTACCAGACCTTCATGGAGAAGGATCACTTTATCGGCCGCCCGTAGTATTGGCACACCGATCAGGCGGGCGTATAGCCACATGACTAGACGGACAAACTTGCGTCTGGGGAACCAACTAATTCCAGGGAATGTGTCAGTCTGGACCAAAACCGGCACACCCAGGCGCTTCACGGTCCAAACCGTCCAAGCTGTTTGAAACATGTGCTTATTTATCAGACAGATATTGGGTTTCTGCGACTTGACAATCGACCGAACGGCCTTAAATAGTCCCGGAATAAGTGAATAATTGATTGGATCAGGAAGAAAAATATCCTTCAATCGATGAACGGTGAGGTTCGGGCCCAACTGCCGTACGCCAGGCTCTCTCCCCGTAGTGAGGACGGTCACTTGGTGCTCTTTCGAAAGGGCATGGGCGGTCTTCTGACCGGAGATCATCCAGCGATCAGACTCCGCAAAATACGGGACTATCATTAATATCTTCAACGATCATCCTCTGATACTGATTAAACACGATTATTCGTTAGTTATCGCTAATCAGCAGTATACCGATCTTACAGGTCAAAAACAATGATGTATACCAGCGATATGGTCGACTACTTTCTCCGCACGGACCTAAACTTGGCGACTAGTCGCTGAACAAGATACGGTAGAAAGAGAATGAGTCCAATTGTCCCAAAAAGTAGAGCTAGTGTCAGTGCAACGGCGACAGGAAAGGCCACTCGCTGATCAATAAGCCAGGGATATGGACTGATCTGACCAACAAACACAATACAGACATATAACGCTCCGATAACCAATAGGGCTGCTCGATAAGCACTTTTTGGTTCAAGAACCAAAGTAATACCAACCGATATGTACGCAAGAATAACTGATAATTGCAGCAATTCTGGCATGACATAGATCATTAAGGTGCTAGCAATAAAGAGCGTAGCAATCAAACTTTTCCTAATCTCAATCATTCTTTCCTCCAGATACGAACCCCGCCTTTGGTATATACCAAACGATGGTGTTCAGCTAGCTGGTATGGCTCACTCTGCCCTTGGCCATAATAGATGTAATCACCTTGGATCGGTGACTCAGTCCGCTCGGCTAAGTGACGGGTATAGTCATCGTTATCGTAAACTTCGGGCCTGGTGATCACATGGCGTCGATCAGCATAAGCGATAACCCAAAGCATGTAGCGCGCTGGAACAATAATCACATCGTTCTCTTTAGTGCTGGCTTTTATCCAGTCAAGGGCCGCACGATCGGTCGGCAACATGACCGCTTTGGCATCGGGATTGGTCGCCTGCCAATGTCCGATCTCCTGATTGACCTTATAGTTTGGCAAGACCAACATGGCAGTCAATACCAAAAGGATTGCACCGCTAACCAGCACAGGCAGTCGGAGCAGTCGAACTGATTCGACTAACGCTAAGGCGGCAAAGATAGCGATGCCCATCTCAAGATAGACATAAAACCGAAAAGAGATAAAGCCAATACCAAGGATATGATTTAAGGACAAGAATAGACCGATCACCAGTAAGAAAAATGAGGCTCTAATATATGGTTTCTCCCAATCTTTGAGCGCGACGAACAGTCCAACCAATGCCAGGAACGGCACCAGAGCACGCCTCATATCATCTCCGGCAATAATCTGCCAAAGGGTCCGGTTGCCCCAGTCTGTTGGGTCACCGGGCGCAAAATTCAAAACCCCGACAAATAGTCCCGGCCGAACCACGATCCCGAGGAGGAACAGCACACCATAGATCTTAAATAGTTGGATGACGAATTGACGTTCATCCTCGCTCCCCCTATAAAGACTGACCAAACCGGACATTAAGACTATCAGGGCAAAGATCGTGAAGCCAAAAGGATGAGAGATGAGTAGCAAGCCACTCGTGGCGATAGTCAGCCACTTATGCTTCATGCTAAAAGCAAACAGAGCGGCAAAAAGCACCGACCAGCCAAAAACTTCAGCTAGCAAGCCCATTCGTAAGCCATCGTTAACCCACCGAGCGACCACAAACAGCACTGCGGCAACTGCACCGGTTCGCCAATCACCAGTGACTCGCCAGATAAAAGCATAGAGCATGCAAGCAGCAGCCAGCAGGAAAGTTGAGATTAGTGAGACAAAAACCTCGTAGTGAGGTAAGCGTGTCAGGTCATGAAAAAATTTAAAGACGAGTAATGGCAGTGGATAACTGGTCTGCAATAGGCCAGTATAGGAAAAATCTTTAATCGTTTGGATGTGGGCCGCCGGGTCGTCACCGATTGGGAAGTCGGTTAAGCGCCGATAGTGGAACGCCAGATAAGCTAAGACACTAAAAAAAATGATTTGAACAAACCAAAACAGGACTCCTTTTTGCTGTAGCATTTTCATATAGTCTTATTATAGCAAGCTGGAGACGAAGCTCAACAGATTTCTTGTTGTGAGTGCTATCGTTCTATCGACCAATCGAGATGTAATCAAAACCCGCCTCTTTGACGGTCGCTGGATCGTACATATTGCGTCCATCAAAGACCAGCGGTCGACTTAGTGATTGCTTGATCGAGGTTAGTTCAATTGCCTTGAATTCTGACCAATCAGTGACGATAACCAGCGCATCAGCCCCACTAGTGGCCTCGAGTGGACTAGTCGAATAGTTGATGTCAGGGAGATACTGACGGGCGTTATCCATCGCCACTGGGTCATAGGCATTGATTTTTGCCCCTTTAGTTTGCAAGGCATTGATCAACGCGACACTTGGCGCCTCACGCATGTCGTCGGTATTAGGCTTGAAGGCTAGACCCCAGACAGCGATTGTTTTACCCGAAAGCCCATTGAGCGCTGTCTCAATTTTTGGCACCAGAGCGATCTTCTGGCGCTTATTAACTGCCTCAACCACTTCAAGTAATGCTAGGGGCGCACCATGCTCTTCGCTGATATGCTTTAAGGCTTTGACGTCCTTCGGAAAACAAGCCCCACCGTAACCTATACCAGCATCGAGAAAAGCTTTCTGACCGATTCGTTGATCGTAACGCATCCCTTGCGCCACTTTGGTTACGTCGGCTCCAACTACTTCACAAAGTTGGGCCAACCCGTTCATGAACGAAATTGAAGTCGCCAGATAAGAGTTAGCGGCATACTTAATCATCTCAGCGGTCTTTAAGTTGGTGAAAAGAATTGGTGCGTTTTGTGGAATGTAAAGCTCATTGAGGATCTGTTTGGCTTGTTCACTTTCTACCCCAATCACTACTCGGTCAGGTACAGAAAAATCCTGGACGGCTGAACCTTCACGTAAAAATTCTGGGTTCGATGTCACGTCAAAAGGGCCGTCGTAGATGTCGGCGATAATCTTGCGAACACGCTCACCAGTGCCGATCGGTACGGTACTCTTGTTGACAATAACTCGGTAACGCTGGGTTTGCTCTGCCTTTAAAGCCTCCGCTATTTCCATAGCAGCGGTGTCGATCTGCGACAGATCAGCCGAGCCATCGGCGGCTGACGGCGTACCGACGGTCAAGAAAATGATATCCGATGCTTGGATAGCTTCTGTATTGTTGGTCGTAAATTTAAGTCGACCGGCCTTAATATTGCGCTCAAGGACATCTTCCAAGCCTGGTTCATAGATCGGGCTCTTGCCGAGTTTCAGGCCATCAATCTTCTGTTGGTCGCGGCCGGTGCAGATCACATCGTTACCAAGGTCGGCCAAACAAGCCCCACTCACTAGACCGACATATCCAACTCCACCAATCATGGTAATTTTCATTGTTCACCTTTCGTCAGTGTCAACTGATGACGGAAATAATCTATCGTTTTCGCCAGCCCTTCCTCAAGCGGAATCTGTGGTTCCCAATCTAAACGCTCTTTAGCTAAGCTAATATCCGGTTTACGTTGTAAAGGATCATCGACCGGCATCGGCTGACGGACGATCGGTAGTTTGGTACCGACTAAGGTTCTCACTTTTTCAGCTAACTCACTGATCGTAAACTCGGTTGGATTGCCAAGATTCATCGGCCCTTCTTCGTTTGAATCGATAAACCGCACCATGCCGTCGATCAGGTCGCTAACATAGCAAAAACTCCGTGTCTGCTGACCATCGCCATACACGGTGAGTGATTTGCCTTCAAGGGCCTGAACGATAAAATTAGAGACCACGCGACCATCCTTAGGGTCCATGCGTGGACCATAGGTATTGAAGATACGGATGATACCCGTGTTCATCTGATATTGTTGCCGATAGACGTAAATCAGCGCCTCGCCGTAGCGTTTGCTCTCGTCGTACATGGCCCGCGGGCCGTAACAGTTAGTATTACCATTATAATTCTCTTTTTGCGGATGAACTAAGGGATCACCATAGACTTCACTGGTTGAGGCATGAAAAAAACGGGCGCTATTTTTCCTAGCCAATTCGAGGAGCTGTTCCACCCCGATTGAGCCGACGTGAAGCGTCGGTATCGCTAACCGTTGATAAGCTGGTGGACTGGCAGGTGACGCCAAGTTCGCAATGACATCGTAGTGGAGATCGGTTACCGATGCAGGCAATGGTTTCGTAATATCTGCTTTCACAAACGTAACTTTCGGATTGCTCGTCAGATGGTCAATAGTATCACTCCGACTGGTCGACAAATTATCGACAATTACCACGTCGTAGTTTTCGGCGTAACGGTCGGCAAGATGAGAACCTAAGAAACCAGCCCCACCGGCGATGAGTATGCGCATAATGCTCCAATTGTTACCTGCGAAAAAGAAGAAGGCTTCGAGAGCACTTCGTAACCCATAGTACCGTATATTCTAAAATGAGTAAACAACCTGATAGCTTACCTGAGGGCCTGTGACGTCAGGTCATCCGGGCTTTTCGACGTCGACGAGTCTGAACGATACCCGCGACAGCACCTGTACCGACGATGGCTACGGCTAGCGCTAAGAGAAGTGGTCGAAGTGCGGTCGCTGAGCCCTTGCTGGCCGATGAGGTCGGACTGGGCCCGGGAGTCGGTACTGCATCGCCTTCGTCGATGAACTCGACATTGCCAGCCTTGGCTAAACTGATTTCAAAGTACTTAAGTTTTGACATTGGAGTCAGGACTTTTTCCTGTTGGCCTTGCACAGTCACACTGTAAAAACCGGCTTTAACTGGTTTTTCAAGCGAAAGCACCCAAGCTCCACTCTCGTCGGCTGTCACGGTGACCAGTTCACCAGTCTCGCCGAGTGTTGGGCTAAATTTTACGTTCATGCTGTAACCAGGTTGCCCAGTTCCGGAAAGCTCGATTCCGGTTGCCGTACCCTCTACGAGATCGGTAGAAAAGGTCTTCATTTTACGGATGTCTTTGACGACAGGTTTGGCAAGGGTCGATTCAATCTTAGGATCAGGCTCCTTAATTGTAATCTTAAAGTGGGTTGTGCCACCCCAGCCGTCACCATTTTTAGCCCGAATATGGAAATAGTATGTCCCAATATCTTTGCCGTCGAAAGTTACCGTCGTTCCGGCTCCATCAGATTTTGAAGTGGCTGGTGTCGTGTCCGCCGCCTGATCGAGAATGTAGGAAAATTCACTTACCCCAGCAGCCTTTTCCCAAGAAAGATTGATACTTCGGTTTTCATAGGCTTCGTCTTGCTTGGGATGTGTCACCGAGCTGACATTAACACCGCCTGGCAGTACAGGAGCCCGACCAATTTTAAAGCCCGACCCATTGGCGTCAGTACCGACGATATCGCCCTTACTGGCAAGTTTAACTCCACTTACATTAACTGAACCAGAACCTTCCTTGGTCCCTCTTAAAGTGATCCTCGCCACTACCGCACTGGTTGTAGGGGCAATGATACCCACAAACTGTTGACCATCGGCCGGTGACTTTCCCGGCAGCCAAGTGGCGCTCCCGGGAGAAAAACTGACGATTTCGACGGGGCCAGAAACCGAAATGGTGCCTTGCAGACTGTCAAAAGTCGCCCCACTGGCGGAAACAGTGATGGTAAACTTCTCACCAACCACACGAGAGCCACCGTTACTACTTCCAATGCCTGCTGCTGCGACTGTAGCTACTGCAACCGGCGCCATGGCGATCACCAACGCCAGAGAGAGTTTTACAATATATTTCACGTTCCCACCCCTTACTTTCTTGATTATTTTTCAAAGTTTGCGGCTAAGTTCGAGAGATCTAGGATATTGACCTCATTATCTACACTCGGATTAAGGTTAGTCATGGGGTCAGGTGGATCGGTATGTCCCCAGTAAGTAGCCAGGATGGAGAGATCTTGGATATCGACTCCGCCGCTATTGTTGATATCGCCCACTTTTCGTTTGTTGACGTAAAAATATTTATGGTTGATGACCGAGCCATCTGATCGCTGGTAGTCAACGCTATACATGTGCTTGCCGACTCGCGGCTGGAAGGTCAGCTCCCAGTTGGTAGTTCCAGTATCGGCCAAGACATTGCCAGAGAAAACGGCCTTGTTGTTCGGTGCCTTATAGCCGGTGATCGTAAAATTGGTATTGTACGTATCGAGTGTATACTCGGCAGTGTCATTGTCGCTTTCATTGGGCTCGGCAACAGCTGGAAAAGGAAAAGCTCCCTTAATTTTATCATAGAGTCTGAGAAACAGCTCATTACCGGAAAAGTTGGGTGTATACCTATAAAGGGCATGAGTAATGCTGTTTTCTAGATGCAAACACTCACCGCTAACGATCAGTCGCTCCCAACCACCGCCCTCACAAGTACTGCTCGCTTCTGGATTGGTCGACCATCGCTTCAGCGCGGCCGTACCTTCAACGATCTGCATCCCTGGGCCACCGTACCATATGGCGCGTTGACGCATGTATTCCTTGTCGGCATCGTTAAATTCGCCATCAGCATTGATATCACAGTCCCCGTTCTTTATACAGCTATCCATCTTGCCGTTGAAGCCGTAACCCATCAGCCAACTCATAGTGATCGGCTTTTCCGTCACAATGATATTTTTATATGAGCCAGTGACACTAGCACTCTCTTTATCCATGGTTGCTAGAGCGATCAAAGGATTCATCTTCCCTGGGCTCGATGGCTTTCGATTAGCACGATCAGTTCCTGCCCAATCGGCAAGCAATTCAGCTACCGACTTGCCATAATATTTTTCAAGTTCTAGGTTAGACTGCCACTCCTGACGCACCTCAACCTTATCCCACTGCCCCTTGCCAATTGGATAGTACACTTCAAACGACTCGGGGATGGCATAGCTAGCCAGCTGTGAGCCAGTCGCATTGAGGTAAGCCTGGATATCTGAAGCTTTAACGTTATTGTAGGCGGTCTCTTCTTGGCTAATAATCGCGTTTTTATTGATGGCCAAAGCCCCGGCCGGGGCTAGAAAAAGCGCCAGCAAAAGTATACTGATAGTCCTACAAAGAAACCTACTGCCCATGACGCACTGCTTCGTTTTCGTAATATTCTTTGGTTAATTTCAAGTTTTGGTCGTCCGGTGAATCGGCGATGGCTTGGTCGAGGATCGTAACCGCCCCTCGGAAATCCCCTGCCTCAGCCTTGGCCGATGCTCGATCGATAAAGTCTTTTGAGACCTGATTCGATTCAGGGATGGCCGGTGCATAGGTGGAGGTTGGCAAGAGAGGGCCTTTTTTAGACTGTAGACCAATGAGTGCAATTACGAACAGCACGACGAGCAGTCCAACCAATCCAACCCAGCTAAGCTTTGTTTGACCGCTCTTCATCACTGCTCCTTCGCTTTCATAGTATAGGTAAAAATGACCAGTAATTCAAGCTAAAGCTCTGGAAAAATAAAACCTTTTCAGGTATGATAGCCTCAGATTGGAGAGGTCGCATAGTGGCCTAGTGCGGCGGTCTTGAAAACCGTTGAGGGAAACCTCCGTGGGTTCGAATCCCACCCTCTCCGCCAGAAAATTTTTACCGTTCCGCAGATCGGTGGAAGTTTATTGGTGAATGTAAAATTTCACAAATGGCTTCAACTTTTAAGCCGATTAAGAAATACTTTTTCAATACCGCCGATTGAATCGTACCAGCCTTGGTTAAGGATATAGGCTTGTAATTGCTTGTCGAGGCCGAAAATAATCATTAGACCAGTCAATATCAGCACTATCCCTAATCCTCTGCGAAACCAACCCTCCGGATTGCTAGCCAGTTTTAGCGGAAGAAGTACCCGTTGTCCTAATAGACTGATCGCCAGTAAGGTTCCGGAAAGTCCAAGAGCATAGGCTGAAAGAGCGGCAAGACCTTGGCCAAACGAAACTGGCAAAATAGCGGCCACAAGCAGGGCGTAAGTCGGGCTACAACTATTAAAAACGGGTCCGAGCGCTGCTCCAAGCAGGACGTCACGCCACCAGCCTTTAGATATACTAGATCGGCTTAACCAGCTTCCCGAAATCCCCTGTAATTTGAAACTTGCGCTCACCTGTTCCCAGAGACTTGGAAAGAGCAACTGTAATCCAAATAGGATTATTATTAGACCAGAGATTGACTGCCAGACGGTAGTTGAAATCCCGAGTAAGACAGTGGTCGTCTTCAATATTAGAGTAAAAAAGATAATTGAAATAGCCAAACTGGCAGCGATAGTGAAGGCAGCGCGTTTTGAGACACCAGCAGTGGAACTTAATGATCCTCCGATCACTACAGGCAAGAGAGGTAAGATGCAAGGTGCGGCGACAGTCAGGATACCGGCAAACAGTGAGGCAATGATTAGAATCATGGTAAGAGATTTTTTACTACTGAGGCAAGTGTTGGCTCATCGTAGGCGACATACCTTTTTATTAGCTTCCCTTCGTCATCTAACAGTACCAGTGTCGTCTGAATCGTGACACCATATTTTTTGCGTAACGCTTGGTGACTGTCGTAGTCAACTTTACTGATAGTGACTCCTGTCGGGATCGTCCCAGAGTTTATGCTGGCCTCTAGTGCGCGACATTGAGGACACCATGGCGCATGAAAGAATAAGATTTTCGAGCCGGCGGTTTTTAAGAATGAAGCCTCATCGTAAGCGACATAAGTACCGGGTTTGGTTGACACTGTCGCTTCTGTCCCGTTTTCACCAGACAAGACAGCTGTTGTATATGTAGGTAATGGCGAAGTATTGTTACTTTCGCTTGGTTTTTCACCATTATTCGCCATAACATAACCGAAGACAATCAAAAGAAGAGCAATACCTAAAATGTATTTACCATTTTTAACAAGATCTTGCTTAATCATGATTTGAGTATACCATTAAAAACGCTTTCTAAAAAATTGGGAAGCCCAACATTGACAGGTTGGAATGACTACGTTACGGTAAATACATATAAGCGGGGTAAAGTGACTGAAAAATCGTCTGAACACACAATTCTTTCCTGGAAAGCGCCAGAGTTTCTGCATTATAAGAAAAACTCGTGGTGGTTTCCGATTATGGCGGCGGTCACCCTGGCTTTAACGACCATCTTTCTCTTGACTAGCCAGTACATTGTCGCTATAATTGTCATCTTGGGTGCGATCGTCATGTACCGACTGGCCCACCAAGAGCCAGCCGTCTCGTCAGTGACTTTTACCGCGACGGGTATCAAGTTTAAAGGTCAATTGATCCCTTTCTCCGCTCTGAAAACCTTCTGGATCCTCGAGAAGACTGAGGTTAAACGGCTCTACTTGCAGAAGACCGAGCGCTTCAGCGCACCAGTCGTTATCCCGTTAATTCAACAGGATATCAACAAAGTCCGCGACTTTCTTGAACACTTCCTCCCCGAAACTCACGACGTCGAAGAAGACATTGCCGACAAACTCAACCGCCTCCTGCGCATCTAGATACTCCGAGGCGGACACCAGACTTTTGTCATTGCACGTTGGATTTTGATTTTCTATATATGCGCTTGTAGCTCAGTGGATAGAGCGACTGCTTGCGGAGCAGTAGGTCGGGGGTTCAACTCCCTCCAAGCGCGCCAATGAATTTAGCAGGTTCGAATGACGCCTACCCTAGACGAAGTTCGGACTTTTTAGTTATTCGAGAACTTTTCCAAATACATGCGTAGCTTCAACTGGTAGTTTATTAAGAGTTCCTATATAAGGCTCAGTATTGAGATCCTCCCAATTAAGAATGCTATAGCCGCGTTTTAGGTAGAAGCCGACAGCCCACTCTGCTTTTCGCTGAGCTTCTAATGCTAGCGCTGAAAGGCCCAGTTGCTTTACGCAGCCTTCAACGGCCAAGAGAAGTTTTGTGCCAACACCCTTTCCTTGGTGATCCGACGAAACATGGAGCATACTCAACCAAGCAACTTTATCGTTCTTCTGATACCAGGAACTAAAGCCTGTCACAGTGCCGTCTATTTCTAGGATGAGATAGTTACGTGTTGCTTCTCCTGCAATGAGCTCCTCCACACTAAAATCACCAACCTCTAAAGATTCGAGCTCATCGGCCGTAAAAACAACCTGATAGAGGTCGGCTTCAGAGTTAATAACGTCAACTATTTCGGGGTATTGTTCGCGCGTTGGCACAACGATACGTTCCGTCTGAGCTTCTAACTCAGTATTTTGGTCGACCATAGGTCCTTCTTTTTGCATAAACCAACTATACTCCTCTTGAGGATACATGACTACGCTAGAGAGCAGGCGATACGTGTGTTAGTTACTCTTGGGACTAGGTTAAACCTGTGTACTTATACTTTTCATACTCTGTTGAAAGCAAGTTTCTCCAGCGACGTATCTCCTCAAGTAGTGGGTGTAAACAAGTTTCCTTATCGTGCGCCAAATAAGATGCCCTCTACAGAGGGATTTTTTTATTCTGACAAAGTAATTGAGAGGGAGTTGGCAAAGGTATACAATCAATTTGTCGCCTGGCCATTATAAGCGAATAAATTCCCAAGTAGAGATCGTCGGCGTTTGACAGCCTGGTAAACAAGAGATACGATCAAGATACAATTCATTGTAGCGGAGGGGACATGATTCAGAAATTTTCCTTGCTCATACTGGCCACTGTACTCAGTTTAAGTTCGCTCGGTGTTGAATCGACTGTAGCCCAACAGACAACCAGCCGAAACGTTTTTAGCTTCAAGGGACGGGTGGTCAATTCAGCGACTAGACAGCCGATCCCCGGCGCAGTTGTCACCTACGGCAAGTCGTATAGCTACGTAGCAACTGGTCCATTGGGGACCTTGCAGCCAGAAGGTGCTAACACAAATGGCAACGCTAAGACCGTAACCGCCGATGCGCAGGGCAATTTTAGCTTTAGTGTGACTATCCTCCAGACCGGTAGTTCTATACCTTTTACAACAGGAACCAATCTCAAAGTTGGTGGGGCAAATTATCGAGCTAGTATTGTGCCGACTGGATTTGCAGTCAGAGACCAATTAAAGGATATCGGCGAGATTGGCCTAAACCCCGGTGTACCAATTAATCTAGAAGGAACGATTGAGTACAGTGACAGCCTATTGGTAACTGCCATGGAACAGTGGCAGCCACACATCCTGATTGAAAGCTCAGACGGCCTTGTTGGTTTTTCGGCTCAAGCCAGCAGACCGAATCAAAATAAAATGACCTATTCGGTCGCCGATCTGCCGGATGGTGAATATACTGCTTTCTTCCGTTGGCGTTCTGGTGATGGATCGAGCTTTGGTAAAGATTTCGTAATCGCTAATTTTGATACTAGTTCAGTTGCGGCTAACACTGGTGTATTGAAAGTTGCTTCAGCAATTAGCCGAGTATCGGGCAAAGTCTTACTGCCCGACGAAAGCGGAACGCTGTCGAGCGCTGCAATTCAAACAGTAACATCAAAGTTCAATGTTACATCAAGGCTCTATAGTTTAGATGCAGGTGGACTTGTTGATCTATTAACAACCAACACTGATGGCAAATACGATATCTTCATCGGTCATGAGAAAAATAAACCAACTGCGGTGTCTGTAAGGTATCCTGCACCTGGTTACTATAGTCCCCCTGGCACCAAACCAGTCCAAGCCTTGTCAGATTTCACTCCCGATCCAACAAAACTGAACTCATTAAATATTACAACACGGTACATCGATCCCTCAACGGCCCCTAAAACCGCGGTGATAAAAGGTGAAACGATTGATGGACTGACGAAAGCGGCACTTCCTGGAGTCCAGGTTTTTCGCCAGTTAAATCATCACTATCAATCAACCCTTGAGCTTGTGGCAACAACCGATGCAACTGGTTCATACGCGATTACCGGTGCAGCCGAAGGTCAGCCCTATACCCTGATTTTTCGATCACCAACTCACATGTCAACCTACACTTCGTTTGCTAGTTTGAAGGCCGGCGACAATCAGGCAGATACGATTTCGATGTACGTAGGCGCCAAATCAAAGATAAGTGGCACAGGACCTAAAAATACTCGCGTTATCTTGAAGAAAGATTCACTTGTTCTGGCAACTGGCTATGCGAACTCAGTGACAGGCCAATATTCGATTCCCGATATACCAACAGTCTTGAACGAATCATATCGTATATACTTTATTGAAAATGAAATGTTCGATAATGGTGTCAAAGAAAGCTGGTTACAATCTGGCTCATTGCCATCTCAGTTTGCGTACATCAAGTTTACTCAACCTGGGCAAGAGTTAACTCGTAATTATGAGACCCAGGAGTTTTATGGTCGTGTTTACAATGCAGGCTCAAATAACCAAAGTCGTGTACCACTTGCCGGAGCGATTATCTACAATGCGAGTGACACCGATTTTCCCCCAGTACCCCTACGTGGTGGCTATGGTCGGATGATCAGTTTCGGTAGCGGCACTACCAACCCTAATGAAGTTGCCTATTCGATTAGTCAGACCGATAGATTCTCTGCCGGTGTTTTTTTCGCTACTATACTCAATGATACGAGCAAGCCAATAATTATAAACGCCAAGTCGACGGGAGATTTCATCTGGCATAGTGGTAGCAAAACTATCACATCCCCACCGCTTAGTACATACACCTACTCCTCTGGCAATTACCTCAGTATCGACGTGAACCCGGTACCGATCACCGCTCCCGCCAACACACTCACTGGTGTAATCACTCGAAATAATCAACCTGTAGCCGGTGTGACGGTGCGTGCCTTAAATTTCTCCCGATCAAGCCAAGGTAGTGGTTTTAAGGAGTTTGTGGACATTACAGACAGCCAAGGTCGCTATCATTTCGCTGGCTTAAACCAAGATGGCATGCTACTAGCAGTCGCTTCACCCAACAATACCCGCCAGTCTATTTTCCCAGCTAACGGCATCGGCTACCTACCAATTGAGTTTGCGGGCCCTGCTAACAGTTCGTTTTACAATACTTGGCGAGGTGAAGCGTTTCCCACAACCCAGGACCTTGTCCGCTACTTTAAGCCAGTCCGGGGAAACGCAACCTATAGCGGCATCACCAACTTCGCCTACAATAAAAAGCATGTAGTCGAGACGGTTTTCACTCGTGGCTACGGTGATAATGCCGAAATTAATCTTAATTTAGCCAGCAACGCTGATCTATTCGATCCAGCAAGTCGCAAATATACCGCAACAGTCCGGGCCTTTGAGCCTGGGGGAACTAACCCAGCGGCCCTAGGCAAGGAGATTGCTGGGGCTTCTGTACGAATTCTGTCGACTGCTGCCACCGACCAGCAAGCGTTGACCGCAAACACTGCCGTCGAAGCTGGACCTGCAGATACATCTGCCGACGAAGACGGGGCCACAACGTCAGCTAGTGGAACGCAAGCAACTTTCAAGAACCTTAAACCAGGGCCTTATACTGTCACTATCTCGAAGATAGGCTACGCCAACTCTACCCAACAAGTATATATCACCGGTCGTAACAAAATTGTTATCGATGCCGTCTTAATACCGGCGGGGAGGTAGACATGAAACGAACTTCAATCGTCATTCCACTAGCTTTCGTGGTACTTATCGCTGCTGCTTCGTACATCTATTACCAGCGCTATGTGAAAGCCGATGTCATCACAGTCCAGAAAGATTTTACCGTAGTCAGTGGTACGATTCTGAGCGATACTGGTAAGCCGATGGCCAATGTCTTAGTCAGTATCGGTGGTGTAGGCGTTAAAACCTTTGCCAACGGCAAGTACGAAATTGTGACCATGGCCACAGGTGGGCTACCTGTCCGTTTTCAAAAGGATGATAAGTGGTATCAGACCGTTGACGGTTCTTCCCAAGATATTGTGATCGACAAGAAGGGCCAGACCACCAGAAAAGACTTTACGATTAAACCGATCAATTAATGTTTTGAATGTAGTACTGCGTCTTGTGGCATAATGTCTTTTTAAGGTATCCTAAATTTGACCAGAACAACTCTGCATACTATCACAACGGCCGCTTCCAACCTGGAGGCTGGATATGTAAACTTTGTTCAAAAACTATAGATGCCTTGTAAAAATATCCTTGACAGGTTCAAGCATGCTCCAGTAGTATGTGGTTACACAAGACTAAAGGACTATGCCCATGAACTTTGATCCAACCGCTAAGCAGATCTGCATTAATTACCACTACGTCGAGGATAAGCGTCCGGATAAGGCAGGTATTCATCCATGCGCTGTTGCCGAGTTTGATCGACAGATCGCTTTTATAGCCAAAAGTTACCGATTCGTTTCGGTAACAGAAACTATTGACGCTGCCCGTAATCAGCTAGCGGAGAAACTTTGTGCCATAACATTCGACGACGGTTTACTTGATCAATATATCCACGCCTTGCCAATCCTCAAGAAGTACCGTGCAACCGCCACTTTCTTTATTATTACCAATACTCTTTCCGGTGTCGTCCCTGACGCCCACAAGGCACACGAAGTCATGTCACGCTTATCAGCCGATGCACTGATTGATCGTTTCAATGACTTTCTATCAAAAAATTATCCAGATCAGTTAACCCAGTTCACGATCCCCAAAGACCACCGCATTACCACACGCCGAATGAATGACGAGACCCTGCCAGCCAATTTCAAAGAGACAATGAGCCTACTACCCGACGAAGTCCGTGATCATTTTTTACGACGGTTATTCGATCAACTTAATTTAGACGAAGCGATAATTAACAAAGAGCTTTTCATGAATCATGATCAGATTAAACAATTAGACACTGACGGTTTTTTTGTCGAGAATCATACTCACCTACACTCACCGCTTGAACACAAAGATGCAGACTTCCTTCGTCACGATCTCTCTACGGCGTCAACACTACTGGCTGAAATTATCGGCAAGCGACCGACTGTCTTGTCATATCCGCATGGTCGTTCTAATAATATCTGTCTAAATCTGCTACCCGATCTTGGCTTTGAGGCAGCGGTGACAATCGAGCGACGATCAATAACACCGACCGATGAACGATATCTTATCCCTCGCTATGACACCAATGATCTACGTGATTATCTGAACACGATTAAGGGGGCCTAATGCAGGTTGGGATCGATCTGGTCGCCGTCACGAAATTTCAGACAATTAATCAAGAGGATTACGAGCATTGGAAACACGTCTTTACCAAATCCGAGTGGCAAGAGGCCTTTCGTGACAGTAGCGTGGCCGAGCATCTAGCCGGCTACTTCGCCGCCAAAGAAGCGGCCATGAAGGCTACTGGCAAAGTAGGAGTAGATAAGATGCTCAACTTCGATATCAGTCACAAGCCCGATGGTGCTCCCCAAATCAATATCGACAATGCAACGCTCAGTATTAGTCACAATCAGCAGATAGCAGTAGCAATAGTGATCATCCCATGACATTTCATGAATTACAGAAAAAAGTTGGGGCACTAGTTAATGACCGGCAAAGCACAGCCGGTGAGTATTTAGCTTGTGGCACTGAGCTCAACCAGCACATCAACGAACTCCCTACCTATGTCCGGACACTCCGTGCGGCTTTTTTGAGCAGCTACACCATCACTAGCTTACCGGAGACTGTCAGAGGACGAGGCATTTTCCATAACTTAGCGATTGAATGTTACACTGCGCCCTATAACCAATTCAACCAAGAGATCACCAACCCAAGTAGCCAGCTCTATCAATTTATACCCCAGATCATTTACCTACTACTTGATCGACCGGATATACTGAGCGAGGATCATATGATTGAACTGATCGATCAATTAGCTGCCAGGACAACAGCCCAGATCGTCATCGCTAATTTCTTTGAGTCAGACAAGTTAAATGCCAGCCTGCAAGCCCTAACCAAAAACCGAGAGTCAGTTCACGTCTTAGATTTTGTGTCCTTTATTAACAATATCGGTATAAAGGAATTCTGGTATACCAAATACAAAGAGCTCGGTGATTTGCGCCTGGCCCCGCAAGCCTTTCCTGATCTGGCCGAGGTAGTTCTGGGTTACGCTGTGGCTACCGCGGGCAATAGTAAGAAATGTCTACTCCTCGACCTAGACAATACACTTTGGGAGGGTGTGGTTGGGGAAGACGGCTTAACCGGCATTAAACCAAATATTCCACTACAACAGCATATACTAAATCTATACGAGACTGGTGTCATCCTGACGATTAATAGTAAGAACAATTTTGACGATGCGATGGAAGCGATCGAAAACCATCCGAAACAGCTGTTACGAAAACACCACTTCGCCGCTTGGCGAATCAATTGGCAAGATAAAGATGCCAACACTGCCGAACTTGCCGATGAGTTAAACCTAGGCTTGGATAGCTTTGTCTTGTTTGACGATGACAATTGGAATGCCGAGCGGATGCGGAGCTCGCTACCGGAAGTCGCCGTGTTGCATCCAAATTACGCTATCGATTATACCGGCTTCACTAAATTTCACCTAACCGATGAAGATCGGAAACGGAGTGAGATGTACGTTAAGGAGCGGGAACGGACCGAATTTAAACAGCAGTTCAAAACGACTGACCACTTTATTAAAGAATTAAAACTCGAGATTACGATCAAAGCGGCCATGCCGGAAGCAATTGCTCGCATTAGCCAATTGACCCAGAAGACGAATCAGTTTAATCTCATGACAAGGCGCTATTCGGTCGAAGAGGTCAGAGGATTGTTGGCAGAAGGCCAAAAAATCTGGACCCTCGAAGCCCATGATGTGTTCGGTGATTACGGAATTGTTGGGGTGGCCATGGTAAAGCCAGGTAGTAAAGTATGGGAGATAACCAATTTCCTGATGAGTTGCCGTGTTTTAGGTCGGGGAATCGAAGAGTCATTTTTCAACCACATTCTCGCCGTGGCCAAACAAGCGAAAGCAGACAAAGTGACCGCGCAATTCATTCCCACAACTAAAAATAAACCATCGGTGAGCGCCCTTCCCGACGCCGGTTTCACCCTTATTGATAAAGAAGGGGAGATCCAAAACTATGAGTTCGATCTAGGTAAAGAGCCAACTAAATCACCATACATTAAAGTCACTGTCGAAGGATAAGCATGGATAAACTCCGTCAAATACTGGCTACCGTATTAGCGATTGATCCAGCGGCGATCACGCCCGAAACCAGTCCCCAAAATGTCCCTAGCTGGGATTCGTTTAACGGACTGTTGCTAGTTACCGAATTAGAAAAAGGTTTCGGCGTCAGCTTTACCGTTGACGACATTATGGCAGTTAAAAATGTTGGCGATATTGTCGCCGCCTTAAAGAAATATGGAGTTGAGCTAGGTCATGAATAGTCAAGTTACCCTTAACCATCATACTTACGAAACGATTACTATCGGCGATATTTTCTCCTTTGAACGAGAGATTACCGAGTCGATAGTCGAACAATTCGCTGAGCTCACTGGCGACCGCAATCCATTGCACATGGACGAGGCCTTCGCCAATACAACAGAATTTAACGGTCGAATTGTCCATGGCATGTTGCTCGGTAGTCTCTTTTCAACTTTAGTCGGCATGTTGATTCCAGGCGAAAAATGTCTCTATATTTCTCAGGATCTCCGCTTCCGCCGGCCACTGCCGCTTGGTTCATCAATCAAGATCCAAGGTGAAGTTATGGCCAAATCTGATGCCACCCGCATGATCGACATAAAAACTACAGTTGTCGACGATAACCAGCAATTAATCGTCGACGGTTTAGCTAAAGTAAAGGTGCGTGTCTAATGAAACTCAAAGACGCGGTAGTTTTGATCTTGGGCGGAACCGGCAACATCGGTACAGCAATTAGCACGGCCTTCACCAAAGAAGGAGCAATCGTCTGTGCCCACGGCCTAGATATCGGCGACTATCAGGCTGACTTGCAAAACGATACTGAAGCTCAGACCCTTCATGCCAAGGTTACCGCAGACCATGGTCCAGTTGATATCCTAATCAATGCGATTAGTGCCCCTTTGAAACCTGGTAGTTTTGAGACCAAGACTTGGGACGATTTTGCCAATCAGCTCAATGTCCAGCTGAAAACCGGAGTAGTTCTAGCTAATCTCATATTGCCAAGCATGAAAGTCAAGCAGAATGGCCAAATTATCAATATCCTCTCCGCTGCCGTAACCGACACGCCGCCGAGCAATCTCGCGGACTATGTGACAAGCAAATATGCCATGCTTGGCCTTACCATGGCACTATCGAAAGAGCTCGAACGATTCAACGTCAAGGTCAACGCTGTCTCGCCCCGCTACGTCCAAAACGCGTTTTCGGCTCCACTACCTGAAAAGATGGCTGAGCTTGAAGTCCGCCTCAATCCGTTAGGTCGGCTTACCACGCCAGAAGATGTCGCCACGACGGTTATCGATCTCGCTAAAGGCCAAGCAACCGGCCAGAATGTGGTCATCTAATGGAAGGTATTACAATTAGCCCATATACGCCAGCTGATTACCCGGCATTTGCCAGTTTTGCTCGGACCTCCTTTCACCCGAAGTATATTCTAGCCGATGAAGCTTTCCTGAAGTGGCAATATACTGGAAGCGGAGTCCTGATGCTGGCCAAGCACCACAATAAGATCGTTGGTTTTTTCGGCTACGAAGATTTTTTGTACAAAGTTTACGCTGAGACCAAAACCATACGAGCAGTGATGAACCTCTTCGTCGCCGCAGAATATCGGCTAGCTGGCATCGGTCCATTACTCGCCCGCTCAGTGTTCTATACGCCTAACCCAATCATCGTCCTAAGCTACAACGATGCCGCCTTGCGCCTTTATTCCCATGTGCGTGCACATTGGCGTGAAGCAGGCGATCTGACTCGCTTCTTCGCCATACTCAAACCTCATCCGCTCATGTATAAGTTCAAAGTACCGACTAGCGAGCCAGCATCAGCTACCAAAGATCAGTTGATTGTTAAAAGAATCGATAATTTCTCGTTAGAATTTGACACGTTCTGGCGAACCATTCGTTCGCGGTACAAAGTCACTATTGAACGTAGCAAACAGTATCTTAATTCACGATTTACGGACCATCCCCACTTGAGCTACGAGACACTGGCAGTGTACGATGCCCAGCAGCTTGCAGGCTATCTCGTTTATCGAGTCGAGGAGGCTGACGGCTTCCGCATCGCCCGAATTATCGATTTCGTGGCGACAGAAAGAACTCAAACCCACTTACTCCAATCATTTTTAAGATCTGCCCATACCGACGGTGCCCATGCCGCTGACTTCCTATTCTCCCACAGGCAGTATCATCAGTCATTAACTGAATCTGGTTTTTTCAATGTGAAGAGTACAGACTTTGAGCAGTTCCCCATCCGCTTCAGCCCGCTGTCATATAACAAATTTGTCATTAACATCGCCTACGATCTCGACGTCCCGCTACAAGACTTCTACCTCACCAAAGCCGACAGCGACCAAGACCGTCCCAACCCGCACTAATCAATCGGTCACATCGCCCGAACAGTGATCGGGATGATGACTTTTTACATAAAGTAGGGTATACTTGCCTCGGTTCGAATGAGCCCATTTTTGGTCGACCGCTCGACTGAGGTGACAGCATGGAAAAAACGATTGTGACAGCAGTTACAACCACCTATTGGTGGTCGAGTTTCGGCGCTAGGCTGTTCTGCTGGTTCTACTGCTTCGGTCCTTTAGGGATTCGAATTAGGGGACTAGAAAACGTTCCGACTGAGGGTGCAGTGATCATTGCCGCGAATCATATGTCCTACGTCGATGTGATGTTACTCGGCGGATTTATCCGTTCCCGCCACGTCTGTTTCGCTGCTCGGGCTAGTCTGGGCCGAAACCGACTTATGGCCAAGGTTCTTGAGGGTTGCGGCTGTGTACCAGTCGTAACCGACGGCACTGATGCCACCAATCGTCAAGCGCAAAGCGACATGATTGCGCATCTGAAAGCTGGTGATGCGCTCGTGCTACTACCCGAAGGGACTAGAAGCCCTGACGGCAAGGTTAAGCCGTTCAAGCCTGGAGCGGCAGTCATGGCAAAACGAACCGGCACAACGGTAATCCCGGTTGGCATCCGGGGGACTTACTGGGTATGGCCCAAAGGTCGCGCCTTCCCGTTGCCAGGGTTCGTCAGTCTTGAGTTCGGAAGTCCGATCAAGCCTGATCAGTTCGCAAAGTCGAGAGACCTGGCGAATCGAATTGAGGCTATTGTCTGTGAGCTGGCGCACCAGGAGCCATCTACTTCCCACACGAAAGACGAGTTAGTAGCCTAAGAACACTGACCGGCCCCCTCGGCAGAGGAGGCCGGTGTTCGTTATTGGCTGTGAGAAGCTAACTAAAGAAATACTGGTACCATTTCTGATAGTTCGGAATGACTTTCTTAGGCTCTTTTTTTGGGCTAAATTGGTTGGTGCCACCGAGTGGGACATCTTCCGGATCAACTGCGACCGAGAGGACAGTTTCGCCCGGTTTTTTAAAACCCAAATCCTCTCTGGCTTTTAGCTCTTTAAATGTATCGGTCTTGTAATAGGCAATAAGGTTACGAAGATACTGTTCCTGATCTTTTAGCTCCAGAATCTGCTTTTCAAGATCAGCAATGTGCTGGTTAATCTCATAATTCTTCATCACTGAGCGAGAAACCGAGAAACCGATGTAGACAATAATTAATAAGATAACCAACTTTTCAGTGGTTCTTTTGAGAAACAGTCCTACGGCCTGTCGACTGGGTATCTTCATGGGTCTATTATAACAAGAAAAGCTAGCGTCGTCAGATATCAAAAAAGGTCTCACCTTTTTGAAGGGTGAGACCTTTTTTATGTATTAAGATATTACCAGCGACCGCCCTTACCTTTTTCTTTCGGATCAACAGGACGGCTTGACCACCATTGATAGAGATACCAGCCACCAGTCGCGACTCCAGCCGCGATTATCAGCAGAGAGAGGGCAACGATAACTCGTGTCCAGTCTCGCGAATTGCTGGTTTCGCCACCCTTAATCTCTGGTGCTGGGGTTGGACTAATCGTCGCTTGGGGCGTTGGGGCTTTTTTAGCTCGCAGTTGTGGTCCAACCACTGCCGATTCTTCAAGAGCAACAAGCTCATCAGGACCGCCAAAGACGAGCTGTCCGTTTACCAATCGGCCAACCCGGGCTGGTGACTCGGTAGATGTAGATACCGAAGCGGGAACGATCACCACAGTTCGGTCAATAGCAGAAGTAAAACTACTAACCGTACCAGCCCGATTAACTGAAGCAATCTCAAAGGTATAAGTCTTACCTTGTTCTAGTCCACCGGCCACAAAAGCCAGATCACCGGTCATGAACGGCCCATACAAGACCGTACCGTCAGTGTAGCGGATCACGTAATAGGTTGCATTAGGAACAACGTCCCAGGTCATGGTGGCAATCCCTTTACCATCTTCGGCTGTCACCATATTGATATTGATCCCGCTTGGCGCACTGACTAAACTTCGGTCGAGCGTCGTCATAGCCTTAACTACGGTGGACATATTGCCAGCCTTGTCGCGCAATTGGATTGCCACGACATGATCGCCATCGAAGTCAGGTAACTCACCGGTTAATTCCGACTCGAAGGTTACCCAAGCTTTGTTATCGACATTACCGTCAAAGCCCACCCGCATCATAGCGATACCTGAGCCGCTGTCGCTGGCATCGATCCTGATACTTACGATTCGAGTGGTGGTTATTGGAGCAGACTTAACGATCGTTAAGGCAGCGGTCGGCGCCGTGTTATCAACCATGAAGCTTGCGCTCTGCTGGGTCATGTTGCCAGCCATGTCAAAGGCGACGACTCGGACACGATGGTTACCTTGTGTCAGGGCGACAGGGGTAGTGTATGCAAGTAGGCTGTCGGTATAGTCATCGACCTGAACGTCGTCGAGATAGAGAACTGTTGTGACTAAGTTTATGCCTGTTCCGGAATCGGCGATGGTCGCGCTTGCCGTTGGCAGATGATTTGCTACTGCCGAATTGTCGGTTGGCAGAAGATTACTGATGACTGGACCTAGATTATCAACGGACGTTGCTGCCGCGCTGACCGCTGAGGCTGTTGAATAGCCACCGTCGATCGCTTCAATTTGATAATAGAACGCACTACCGGTCGTTGCAGTCATGTCGATGTAGGTAGTAACGCCATTAGCTACCGAATCAATCTGGGTGAATGGACCAGCGGCGGCGGCTGAACGCCAAATATTGTAGGCGGTGACATTATTTTTTCCAGCCCCATCGTCAGTTGACTTGGTCCATGTCAGAGTCAGGCTTCCCCCGTTATCATTTGGAGTATCCAACGCCACAAGTCCAATAGCGGCGGCCGGTGCCATGGGGTTTTCAGTCATCGTACTGTTTTGAGGTTCTGGTGTATTTCTGGTGGCAAAGTCGCGGCTATTGTTATTCGTATCGACACCATTACCCTGTGAAGGGAAGTTCGCTCCGGGCAAGCGTTCGATACTCTCCGTGAGGCCTGGTGATGTCGTAAAGGCCGCGCCCTCAAAATCGACAGCGGAACCGAAACCTACCTTGTCGACGCGGGTCACGCCAGCATCGCTATACAAGAGAACTGTGTAATTGTTAGTCAGCGCATTGGAGGGAGCGGAATAGACTGTATCGGCGGCCGTTGCACCAGTGTAGCTTGTTGGGTGGGTAATAAGGAAATAACCATAGGCTGGGATCGTACCACTCAAAGTAGCAACCAGATTAGCCTCGGTGCCTGTGCTATTCATACGGGTGAGACGCCAGCCTGACATAGTCACAGCAGATCCGGTCGGATTGTAAAGCTCGACAAACTCATCGTCACCAGCACCATTAGTTTTGACCTCACTGATGACGACATAGCTAGCCGGAGCCGAAGCTGCGGCATGTGGGGCGTAAAGAAATAGAGCACCGATTACCGTTTGAACCACGACAGCAACGGTCAGTAATTTGGCGAGCGATTGACGAAATACGTGCATATTAAGCCTCCAGAATAAACCGCGTAAATAAATAGGTTAAGAACTATTTGGGTACACAGAAAACAAGTACATAGCCGTTTCTATGCATTCAGTTAGCCCTCTTTAGCAGTTAAGGCGCATCGAGAACGATGATCACCCCGAGACAGTCCATACTGTCGTAAAATGTCTAGAGTACCCATGCTCCCTACGTTGCCCTAACCCACCAGACGGCGGACTAGCGCTTCGAGACCATGAATCGCATATACCTACACTATCACAGGCGCATACGCTGTCAATGACATGTTTAGAGACAAGCCTGTGGATAACTACACATTGTACGGTCGTTTTCGAAAATACTTTATTCCTTGAAATGCAAGAGACCACGACTGCTGTCCGTGGTCTCTTCGCTATTTACTTTGTTGTTTCGACTTAGACAGACTTCTCGCCCCGAAGTGAAACGTCAAATATCTGTGCTGGGGCGTTGAAATGGTATATCCTCCCGCCCAGTGCCGGTATCTGCCAGCCTAAGAGATCGAAACGGCAGCGGATCACTTGAGCCGCATCCAGAAGATTGCCTTGATGCTTGGCGATCTCCATCTCTTTCGTCCGAGCGGTGCCGTCTAGGGCAGCACAGTCCCAGTGGTCGCAGAGCACAATCGACTCGATTACCCGCTTTTCTAGCGCCATCTTTTCCTGGATGCGAGCGAGTTCAGAGAGCATGAAGTCTCGGAAATTCGGCCGGTTGAAGCTAGACGCCCCGCCCGGAATCCGCAATACATACCCCCGGTTAAACGCTTCGACAAGTTGGTTGTCGAGGCGAGGGTCCATGCAGTGGATCTCGATCCGCCGAGCGTCGGGGACAACTGACCAATCAGTCTCGGCGAAGACCTCTTCGTCCATCTTGAAGCTGACGATGAGGCCCGGATACCGAGCGGCAATAATCTCTCTGGAACGTCTAAGGCAACGGTTGAAATGATCATGCCTCGTCTTCTGGCTCACTTCGGGGTTTACATGTCTTGGGTCGGCAAACCGCCAGGGACCGAGTAACTCGACCCCCGTGATCCCGTGTGCATGAACGGCGAGATTGATCAGCTCGAATATCGCCGGCCGTGCCGATGGGTCGATGATCCGCTCAGCACCACCGACAACGTGTACATTGTCGGTCTTTCCACGCTCGTCTTCGGGCAGGCTCTCTTGGGTCCCCATGATCCTTAAAACATCAGGTGTGTTCGCGTTCATCCCATATCCTCTGTTCTTCTGTAGAACACTCAGCCTGTCTGAGCTTGATACATTCTACGCGATACATTTCGATCTGTCAACCCGTTAAGGCTTGCTTAACTCTTACAATGTATCTACAATTACTTTCTAATCTAGTTAATGTGAAAAAAGGACCGGGCATGCACACAGAGCAAAGTGGAGGTAGCACAATGCAAGAGACACATGAAACAAAAGTTAATATAGAGCATGAGACTATAGAGCGATGGCGCGACCAAGAGCCAGCCTATCAAGATCTACTGCGATTAGCCGATGAGTCACCGGAAACGGTATATGGTTTAGAAAAATTAAGGACAGCTTTCGTTATAAAACCAACAGTAGTAGCCTGTATCGATGAGCGAGTTTTGTCGAACGATCCCGAGCATCCAAAGATTGGCGTAGCCGGTAGCGGTATCTTGATGTCCAAAACCGAGTTCGACGATTTTGCGGCTGAACTAAAAAGACACCAAATCAAGACTGTCACTTATCACGGTGAGACAGATGCTCCTTGTGGCGCCTGTGCCGCATTCTGTAATGCCAATCAAGCCCTGAACCTTAGCCCGGAACAGGCAGGCCAACGAGTCGCCAAACGTCTAATCGAGGCTACTGATTTGGTTTTAGAGCCAACCCACGCACCATATAACCCTGATGCTAGTCACGCCCTTCATGATGCACGGGCGATCGTTGTCGATGGTACCGGGCGCTTTAATCCAGCCGTTCTCGGATTGCCAAAAGCCTTTCAAAGTTCAGTTCGCTACTACGGCAATCACCCCGAATATATGAATAAAGAGTTAGAAGTCGCCATCGGTATTGCAACAGGTCACGGCTTTGGCCAATTGTTCGAGGTCGATTCACGGGGTGATGCGGCAGTTCAACAGGTAAAGCACGAACCACTCGCTATCGTTCTTGTCGGCGATGAAAGCAACCCCGAATTCTCAACTCTTGGTTTACGCACAAAGCTCCAAGCGACACTGATGAAATATCAGCAAATCATTACTGTTCTCGATTTACCGACTCAAATTAATAAATAAAAAATGACCGTTATCGGTCATTTTTGGTCGGGGCGGCTGGATTCGAACCGGCGACCGAACGGATATAAGCCGTTTGCTCTAACCACTGAGCTACGCCCCGTTTACTTCGATGACCACAGGATGAGAAGTTTCCTTTTCTCTCAGTACTCGATTGTCAGTTACCAGACACATTCAACAAAAGAACAGGTCAATTATACCGGAAAACATGATGTTACTCAACATATCATCCCTATATTCCCTTTAATACCCTTCTACATCCTCTATTCGACACACGATAATTCTCATATAATAGGTCCATGACCCACCGCCTGATCTTTACTTTTGTCGTTTTTCTGACGGCCGCCAACGCACTAATCTGGGGGTTTTTGTGGTTTGAGCGTGCCTACGCTAGAGAGGTCTATCCTGGGGTTTGGGTCGATAGCCAGCCTCTGGCTGGAATGACTGAAAACCAGGTCATCGATCGCCTGCAGCCAATTCATAAAGCCATGCTTGAAGAGAAAGTCGTCCTGACAATCAAAGATAAGCGTTATGAGCCGACTCTCCAAGAGCTTGGTTATCAAGTCGATACTAAACTGATGGCCAAAGAAGCCTTGGCTGTGGGACGAGGCACGACAATGAAGGAAGTAATCCAGTCAGTGTTTCGCTATTATGGCGGCCGCCAAACACCACTGCGCTATGAAGTCAACCAAGGTGTTTTTGATAGTTACCTGAATGAAATTGGTAAAGATACTATCAAGCCTCCAAAGGATTTATCGATTGATTTCCAAGACGGCCAGGTCATCGTCAATCCAGCGGAGGACGGTTTAGTTTTAAATAAGGCGCAATTGCGACAAGACATACAAAGTCAGGTTCAGCCCGGGAAAACAGCGATTATCGCCCTCAGTTATACAAGTGAAACCCCGACCATCAATGATCCAAAACAGGCAACATCAGCCATTGAGACATTGAAGAAGCTTCTCACTAAACCGCTAGTTTTGACCGCCGAAGAAGTGTCGATTACCCTCGAACCAACGACAATCTATTCCCTTGTCTACTACCAAGTTAAGGACGGAGTGTTAGTAGTCAACTTCGATGAGGACAAGATTCGTTCAGAAGTCACCAAAATAGTTAAAAAAGTCGATATCAAACCGATCATGCGACGAATCCAAACCCCGGGCGATGTTGTGCTCGAAGAAGGTCGAGATGGCCGAGAGTTAGATGTCCCCGACGCGACCAAGCAAATACTTGAGCGTTTACAGACGAATAATTTCGAATCGTCGATCACTCTCAAAACTCGGGTGATCAGTCGCAAAATCGTCACCGTCACCCCCGAGTACCAAATCGGGAGATTTCCTGGCCGCTACGTCGAGATTGATCTGTCTTCTCAACGAATGCACTTGATTGAGGGTGAAAGTTACCAGCAAAGCTTTGTTGTGTCGACTGGGAAATGGAGTACCCCAACCCCAATCGGTGAGTTCAGGATAAAAAACCATATCGCCACCGCTTGGTCGAAACCCTTTGAACTCTTCATGCCGAACTGGATGGGCCTCAAGACACCAGAAGGAGTTTACGATGGATATGGCATTCACGGTCTGCCGTACTGGCCCAATGGTGTTAAAGAAGGGACTAATCACCTTGGTACACCGGTCAGCCATGGTTGCATTCGCCTCGGCGCCGGTGACTCTGAGTTCGTCTATAGTTGGGCGGAAAATGACACACCCGTATTCATCCATCAATAGTCTCTTCAAAGCTAACATCAAAAAGCACCCGAACAAGTGGGTGCTTTTTGATATTCCAAGTTTTGAATCTAGACTTCAATAACGACCGGGATGACCATCGGTCGGCGTTGGGTGAATTCGAAGAGGTATTCGCCCAATTCGTCGCGGATCATGCGGCGGATATAGTCGTAGTTCATGGGGTAACGGCCATTGTGCTTGGCAAACATTCGTTTGATTTCTTGACGCGACTTATGAATCAAGTCTTCAGCCGCTCGCATGTAGACAAAGCCACGGGAGATAATATCAGGGCTCGAGACCAAGGCACCAGACTGTTTATCGACAGTTAAGATGACGACAAAGATGCCGTCTTTAGCCATGGCTTGGCGGTCACGCAGCACAATGTTGCCAACGTCACCGACGCCAAGACCGTCGACTAGTACTTGGCCAGCTTGAACTCGTTCAGGACTGACAGATCCAACGCCGTTTTCGTCAAACTGCAAGACACCACCGTTTTCTAAGATAAAGATCTTATTAGGGTCGACACCCAGTCTCTCAGCCATACGGCCGTGCTTAACTAAGTGACGAAACTCACCGTGAATTGGCAGGAAATACTCCGGCTTCATCATGGCCATCAACATCTTCAATTCTTCCTCGTTGGCGTGACCAGAAACGTGGATGTCGACTTGGCGGCCGTAGATAACTTGGGCACCTTGCTTGTAGAGGTTGTTCACCACTTCAAAGACACTCGATTCATTACCAGGGATGATCGAAGCTGAGATAACCACCGTGTCACCACGCTTGACTTGAATGTGGCGATGTTCGCCCGATGAAATACGCGATAGGGCTGAATATTCCTCGCCCTGACTCCCCGTTGTCAGGTAGACAATTTGATGGTCAGGGGTTCGGGTTGCCGATCGAATATCGATCATGGTGCCTTGGGGAACTTTCAAGAAGCCAAGTTTCATCGCCTCTTCAATATATTTCTCAAGACTTCGTCCGGAGATAGCCACTTTTCGGCCATGCTTCACCGAGGCGTCGAGGGCCTGTTGAATCCGGTTAATCATGGAAGCGAAGGTTGTGAAGATAATTCGACCCTTGGAGTTTTTGAAGATATTATCGAAAGTGTCAGAGAGGATTGATTCACTGACTGTATAACCAGGTGTTTCCACGTTAGTTGACTCTGACAAGAACAGTTTTACACCCTCTCGCGAGAGCTCAGCTACCCGAACAAAGTCGAATGGTTCGCCTGAGATTGGCGTGTGATCTATCTTCCAGTCTGTAAAGTGAGCAATTAGACCAATCGGCGTACGAATCGCAAAACCGAAGGCATCGGGAATTGAATGGGTGACTCGCACCGGTTCAACTTCGAAGTCACCTAAACGAACTCGGTCACCAGACTTCAGAATATGCATCGGCACATCATTGTGACCGTGTTCTTCCATCTTGATCCGGATTAAACCAGCAGTCAGGTCCGAAGCATAGATTGGACAACCGAGCTTGGGCCAAACGTAAGGTACTGCTCCGATATGATCTTCATGTGCATGGGTGATGACCAACGCGCGAACTTTTTTACGATTTTCGGTCAGATAGGTAATGTCAGGTAAGACTAGGTCGATCCCTGGCATTGTTTCGTCAGGGAAAGTCATGCCAGCATCGATGACGATGATATCGTTATCAGTTTCGTAGGCCATGATATTTTTGCCAATCTCACCAAGACCACCTAAAGGAATGATTCGCAGTGAGCCAGTTTTCCCTTTACTCAAAACTTTGGCAGTTTTGGGCATGGTTGCTGGCGTATTGCGGCTAGTATCTTCCATATCTTTCATGGACATTGCAAAGTGGGCTGGAGTCGCATCGCGCCGGTCGTCGCGATCGTGACGAGACGCCGAATCGCGACGGGCCCGAATTGACGCGGGAGTACTTTTAGCTTGGATTTTTTCAAAGACTAAGGTCTCACCTTCCTGATGAGCTTTGGTCTGTTCTTTATGGGCAGTTCGCTCATTCATTTTTTCTTTGGGTACCTCAAAGGTCGAGGTGGTAATCGGTTGGATATGCTCGCCTCGGCCTTGTCGACTGACTTCCTTGACCGTTCCGGCACGAGGAATGGCTGGTTTGACCGGTCGGTCGGTTCGATCAGCTGTTGGTCGTCGGCGTCCACCGATTGACGAGGAGCTTGACCGAGTAAAATCGGTCGCGATTTGGGCTTTAGTCTTTTCTACTGGCGCAGTTTTTTCTGGCACAGTTCGGGGACTAGCCGGCTTTTTGATTGGGTTTGCAGATGGAGTGTCTGCCATGTGTTTCCTTTCGTTGACGTTGCGTTAAAGTTAGATCAAAGCGCAACGCAAATTGTTCTTTTCGAGAACAGAGTTGAATATTATTCGATTTTTTATAGTAAAAGACTCATCGCTACAAGCGCAATACATGATTTTGATTGCCATCGCATGTAAGATCGTTTAACGGTAAGGGAATTTCGCATAGAGTACAAAAAAAATTATCGGGGATAGGAATTAATCAAGTTGAGAACTTTGAGAACAATGTATCGATTTACTTTGTTTATAATACCAGGAAACGCTAGTATTGTCAAGTCGCATAACCCTAGCGGGACTGGTCAATGATCTGTTGATACCGAGTAAAAGCCTTTTTGACGCCGGATACAGTTCCACCCTGATAATTAGCATCGGCAATGCCGTAACCAGCTTCGCCTATCAATAGAAAGACCAAAAATGTACTCACCCGCTGGTTGGCGTTAGCGTACTGTGCAATTGAAGCGATGAAATCTGCTTGCGCCTCGGGGTTGCCATCACTATCACCATCGCGACGGTTTACTTCGGCAAACCATAGTTCTTTGTTATAGCTCTTAAGAGTATCCATCAGTCGAAAAGGCCGATTCGGATCATCATTGATGTGCAATTCTTCGATCCTCTCAGGGCCACCCATATCGGAGAACCAATTCCAACCTAAAATATCGAACTGACCACCTTCGGCGAGAAATTTCTTGAAGAATCCAGCATGAATCCATTGATCATTGAGAAGCCGTTTGGCTCTCGGATCAGCATCGATCGTCGCCCGTGAAGCCGCTTGTATCCAGGTTGCGACCGGTCGATAAGTCTCCTCAGGATAATCTGTAAATTCGATACCATTCATATCCGGTTTTTTCATGGCCACAGTCGCGACTTCAGTACCAAGTTGCCATACTGCGACTTGACCTTTATACTTTTTTACTACGTCATAGACTTGCCTATAGACATTACTGGACAGGTTTTTGTCCGTCGCGAGCTGGTTTTGATCCATTGGCAAGATGAAAATAAGTTGCATCTTGTGTTGTCTGGCTTGCGCCACGATCAGATCATTCATGTCGACATGAGTGAAGTCATAGTCAGCTCGAACGCTGGTCACTCCGAGCTCTTTCATGAGTACGAACTGTTTGGGCAGGAACGCCCGATTAAAACCCTGGTCCGGGGTAAGATATGGACGAATTGTTACCCCCCAATTAACTGGCCCGTTTCTGGTAAGTACAGGCGCCCTTGGTGTTAAAGTCACCCTTGCTACAGGCTGAGCATTAATTCTTGGCATGGGTGAAGACACCTTGTGAACGATTGGTCCCCTAGGCGTCGAAGTTGGCACAACTGCAGTAGTTGAAGGGCCAGCGCTTACGTTGGAGATAACCTTCGTTTGTTGACGGCTCTTAACCCCAAAAATACCTCCAGCGACTAGACCGAGAATAGCTAAGATAATAATTGGGATAATAGACTTAAATTTGGTTAGGAATAAGAACATAAAGAAAAATAATCGTTTAGATCTGTAAATTAGTAGCTGTTGACTGCTAAAAGTAATTGTAACATGTTTTAACTTATGTCGTTGTCTCATGAGGTTCAGACTGTTATGATAGTAAAGAAGGGACCCAATGAAAGCAACGCTATCAACAGCCGATCTCACAAATGAGGTACGCGACAAACTAGCTAAGATCGATGAGCGTATGGAATCGACCATCGAGGGACTTGAATTTATCAAACTTCCCAGCCAACTCTCTGACAACGCGATGGCTATCGAAGTAGCTCGTCTTAGTGAGGGCCAGCACGATTGGCTGCCGACCATGCAAGTTGCCCAAATTAGCTTTACCGAACTCCTACCTCAGGCCATCGACGCATTTGGGCTAAATCTGGATCGTGAAGATGTTTGGTTCGTACCACCTTCAAACCGTCTTTTAGCCATCTTTCACGACAGCCGCGACGCCTCGGCAACCAAAGGCCAAACCAACCGAATAGTCCTTGGAGCAGGCCAAACTCAAGCACTCCTAATTCCCAGAGGCGTCTGCTATGGCCTACGCAACCTACACGAACAGACTAGTTATGTAATCACCCTTTCAAGCAAACAGCACGATAGAACAGTTGATCAAAACCGATTAGCTTGGGACTTTCTGGGCAGTACGATCTTTGAGCTGAACAAATAGTAGCTTCTGCTCTTGGTTAAGCAGTTTAAACCTGTTATACTCAGTCATCATCACACCCATGTAAAGGAGTATTGTCGTCATGGCCCAAAATCCTGGCATGGCCAAACGGGTGGCCTACAATACAGTCGTGCAATTCATCGGCCGAATCGTCGGTGCCGCCTTGGCAATTACGGTTACCCGACTAGTGGCTGAACACCTCGGTGTAGCTGGTTATGGTCGCTATGTCACGATCTTTGCCTATGTCACCTTCTTCGGCGCGATAGCCGATTTTGGCTTTTTTTGGTACTTAGTCCGAGAAGTTGCCAAAAATAAAGCCAACGCCGAGAAAATTACGGCCAACGTGATCACATTACGCTTGATCTTCGCTCTGGTCGTCTTAGCGATCGGCGCCGCCACCGCTTATGCCGTCCCTCGTTACGATCCAACGGTTCGATTAGGCATCGTCCTCTTGGCTGTCTCGACCGTTTGGGTCAGTCTTTCCAATACCTTAATCGGTGTCTTCCAAGCTTACGAACAGATGCGTTACCCTGTGGTCAACGAAGTCATTGGTCGAACGGTGACCCTCATTCTGACCTACATCGTCATACGTTCTGGCTTCGGTTTGCTACCGATAGTCTTGGCCGCACTCTGCGGTAGTCTAGTGATTTTCCTGCTAAACTATGCCTTCGCCGGCCGATTCACCAAGATACGACTCGGCTTCGATCTTTCCATGTGGCGACAGATCATGAAGGAGAATCTGAGCCTAGGCATCAATGTGCTCCTCGGAATTATCTACTTCAAGGTCGACTCGGTCATCCTGTCTGCACTGAAACCCAGTTTGGACGTCGGTATATACGGTGCACCATACAAGATACTTGAGATTCTCTTAGCCTTCCCAGCCATGTTTATGGGTGCTGTCTTCCCAACTCTGGCGCAGGTTATCAATAAAGACGCCATACGAACTAATCGGATCCTTCAAAAAACATTTGATCTACTAGCAATCGCTGGTTGGGGTGTGACTGTCGGAGCAATTGTCCTGGCTACGCCGATTATCGCTTTCACCACCAAAGGTGAGCCAGACTTCCTCTCTTTAGCCACTATCCAGATTAGTGGAATACCGATAACTGCCCCGGTGGTGATGCAAATTCTAGCCGTGGCAGTCGGCTTCGCCTTTATAGGCAACTTCTTTGTCGGCACGATCGTCGCGCAAGGTTCACAACGACTATTGATTATGAGTAATACCATCAACGTCGCAGTTAATGTCGGCTTGAACTTGCTACTAATTCCCCTTTACTCCTATCTTGCCGCTGCCGTCATCACCATCGTTTCCGAGATAATCGTGATCGCCTTTGCATCGATGATCGTCTATCAGAAGCTCCGTTTCATCCCCAGGCTTAAAACCCTCTTCATGTCCGGGATCGCCGCCGGACTGATGGGGTTGACCCTGTTCTACATCCGCCCATTCGTCGACGTGATTACCGCGACGATCATCGGCGGCATTATTTATGTCGCTCTCCTGTTCTTGACGGGGTCACTCACGAAAGATATGCTAACAATGCTTTTCAGCCGGGGCGTAACGCCCGAAGAATCAAACATTTAAGGAACGATATGCGCATTGGCATCGACATACAGACAACTCTTGGCCGAAAAACAGGATTCGGCTTTTATGTTTCTAACCTCACCCAGAATCTGGAGCAAATCGATAAAGTCAACGACTATACTTTCTTCCAGCCAGAAAGTGATCAAGATTTTTCGACCCCTAAGCGCTGGCTTTGGGACCAGGTAACCATCCCTGGTTTGGCCAAAAAAGCCCGCGTCGACATCCTTCATCAGCCGTGCTTTTCCACCCCTATCTTTTATCGAGGAAAAGTCGTCGTCACCATTCACGATCTGATCTCCGTCTTTTTCGGCCAGAACATCCCCTTTTGGTCCCGCCAGTTCTTTGGTCGGTGGATGCCATTTACCTATCGTTTTGCCGATCACTTAATTGCCGTCTCGGAACATACTAAACGAGATGCCATGCGAGTGCTCAATATTCCTGAAGATAAGATCACCGTCATCCACGAAGCCGCCGACGAGCGATACCGCGTAATCGAAGATCCTGTAGCGCTCAAGGCCGTTCGGAAAAAATATGGCATCGGCGAGGAACCGTTTATTCTCCATGTCGGAACCCTTGAACCTCGTAAGAATCTCCAGTTCTTAGTTAAAGCCTATGCTAAAACGAAGCATCGCCAAGACTTTCAGGCAAAGTTAGTCATCACGGGCAAAAAGGGCTGGTACTATGAGGGACTGTTCAAATTGGTTTCTGACTTGAAGCTCGACGACGATGTGATCTTCACTGGTTATGTCGAAGACGAAGACTTGCCTGCACTTTACAATGCCGCAACCGTTTTCGCTTTTCCTTCGCTCTATGAGGGCTTTGGCCTACCGCCGCTTGAGGCGATGGTCTCGGGAACTGCAGTCATTTCGAGTAATACCTCATCGATGCCTGAAGTGATTGGCGATGCTGGAATCCTCCTCTCGCCAACTGACTTGAGCGGTTGGTCGGACGCACTCTATCTGGTAATGACCAATCCGAAAGAACGGCAACTGATGCGAGAACGTGGCCTTAAACGGGCAAAAAAATTCTCTTGGCAGCGCTGTGCTAAGGAAACGATTATGATCTATGAATCAGTTGCCGGGAACAAGCTATGAAGATCGCGATTGACGCCCGTGAGATGGCAGGAGTGTTAGCAGGAAAAGGTCGCTATATCACTGAGCTCGTCAAAGCGCTAGCGGTGATTGATCACGATAATCAATACTATCTTTATAGTAAAGAGCCAATTCCTGTAGAATTGCCGGCCAATTTTGAAAAAGTCAAAATTGGTGGCCTCCCTGGTTTGCGACAGCTCTGGCTTACCCTTGACGCCAAACACAAAAGGGCCGACCTACTGTTTGCCCCAACTGGTTATTTACCAATTATCCTGTCGCTTATCCCAACCATTATGACGGTTCATGACTTAGCCTTGTTCATAACTGCCGATGCCAGGCCATCGTTCAAAACACTACTAGCAGAACGATTGCTACTCGGTCTGGCTGTCAAGAAAGCTAGCCGAGTTATCACAGTTAGTCAAAGTACGAAGCGCGATCTCCACAAAATCTTTCGTGTACCAATCAAAAAAGTTGATGTGACGCTCCTAGGCTACGACGCCGAACGCTATACCCCCGTGGCCACAATTGAAGATGCCGAAATCCTTACCACTTACAGCTTACAAGCTACAAACTACCTCTTATTTATTGGTACTTTGGAACCACGAAAGAACATCGTTGGGTTGATAACCGCTTATGGCGCCCTGCCTGAAGGTCTGCGGAAAACTTACCCCTTAGTCATCGCTGGTCAAAAAGGCTGGTTTTATGATGAAATATTTGAGACAGTCAAGAAACTCAAGCTAGTCGAGTCTGTTCGGTTTTTGGGCCGTATCCCTGATGCTCATATCGCGACCCTCTACCGGCAGGCTAGACTCTTTGCCTTTCCGAGTTTCTACGAAGGCTTTGGATTACCGGCACTTGAAGCCCTTGCTTCTGGTACGCCAGTTATCACCAGCAATCTCTCCTCCCTCCCCGAAGTAGTGGATAAAGGTGGATTACTGATCGATCCAAACGATACGGATAGCATCTCGAGCGCTCTGACGACCTTGCTCACCGACGAAGCTACCTATCAGAAACTAAAGAATGAGACTATCGACCAAGCCAAGCAATTTTCCTGGAGCGTGACGGCGACAGAAACATTAGATAGTTTCATGAAAGTCAGAAAGTAACATGGCCGAATTACTTACCCCTACAATATTCTTAAGCCTTATCATTGCCTGTGCCTTGGCTTTGCTAATAAGCCTTCGTCTAGCGAAGGATCCGATCGTCGGAGTAGTCTTGATTGCCTTTTTCTTGCCCTTCGAGCGGTTACCCAACCTTGACATTGCTGGGTTTAGCTTGAAGATTAATCACCTGATTGGGATCCTCACATTTCTGTTTCTAGCCCTAGCAATCGTATTTAATCGACATAAGATTGCCCCCAACCCCCTAGCCATCCCCCTAGCCGGCCTCTTTTTTAGCTTCTTAATCACCGGTTCGCACGCCTTAAATTTTTTCCGTCATGTGACTGTTTACATCTCACTACTCCTCATGGTTGTAATCTTTCTAGTGGTAATCAATAGTCTCCAAGATCGCGATGCTTTACGCCGAGTAGTTGTCGCCCTCCTGATCGGTGGGGGATTCATGTCACTCATTGCCCTATACCAGTTCTTCGGCGACATGGCCGGTTTTCCGCCAGCGTTGACTGGCCTCGATCCTGGTTATACTAGCGACGTCTTTGGCTTCCCTCGGATTCACGGCTTTACTAAAGAACCGCTCTACTACGCGAATTATCTGTTTATTCCGCTAGGTGTTGGTATCGCCTTGTTATTCTCTAACAAGCTAAACGTAGCTAAAGAGAGACTATCCGAGAGCTCATTCACAGAGAGTTTGATTGGCCCCAGGGTACTTCCAGTCATCTTACTGATGTTCATTACATTTATCTTGACCTTATCAAGAGGCGCATTCCTGGCTGCTGTGCCATTTACTCTGATCTTTGTCGTGCTCTACACTAAACAAATTCTGAACTGGCGCAATATAATCCTGGGTGGCTTAACTCTGGCCATCGCCCTTTACGCCGTCTATTCCATCTTGAATGCGGTCAGTCCTCGGGCACTCGACCGATTCATTAGTCACGCTAAACTTGAAGATGTCTTGGTCACTCGGACCGGTGAATCGGGCTTTGGTCGACTCGGAACGTTCCAACAAGCGATTAGTGCTTGGAAAGAGTCGCCGGTTAGTGGGATTGGACTAGGTAATTTTGGCCCCTATGTAAAACATTATCCTGTGGTGAAGCCGGAAAGTGGCTGGCCAATTGTCAATAACGAATATCTTGAGTTATTGGCCGAAAGTGGTTGGGTAGGGCTACTAATCGTCATGCTTACCCTTTTGATTCTGTTCGTTAGATCAATTATAGCTTATCGGGCAACCAACGATTCATTACTCAAAGCAATTATGCTTGGGCTCTTAGCTGCCTTTGTTGCCATTACTACACAATACAACTTCTTCTCCACGTTCTACATTATTCATATTTGGTTCCTCTTCGGTCTAATGGTTGCAACTCAGAACGTTATATTATCCGGGTCATCACAAACCAAAAAGAGTTCCGAATAATTATAATCATGCTTTCATGATAGGGTGCTTGCCACTCACTGCTCTCCAGGTTACAATTGGTTCATGATTTGGCTTGTCTCACTTATTGTCTTACTGTTGCCGACCTATCTCATTCGGTTCTCAGTTTATGATGTGCCAACTACCGGACTCGAAATATTGATCTACGCCAGCGTTATTGCAATCCTCGCCTCGAGACCTCTTGCGACTATCTTTGATAACTTGAAGTTGCTCAGTCGTCGATTCGGCGGAGCCATTCTTTGTTTAGCTGTAGGAGTTATCGTCGGGATTTTTAGTACCGAAGACGACCGACAGGCTTTGGGACTCACTAAAGCGTACTTCCTTGACCCAATCCTGTTTTTATTAGTCTTGACCACTACGCTAAATACCAAAGAGAAGCTCAACCGTGCTTTATGGTCACTATTAATCGGCGGCGCGTTTGTTGGACTGAGCGCGCTGATCATACCAGTAACGGCCGATGGCCGAGCAATCGGTCTTTATAGCCTTGACCCAACTGCCAGTCCAAATTTCTTAGCCCTTTTTCTCGCTCCTATCCTCCCGTTGGCTACATACCAACTAATCGTGGCTAAGAGTCTTAAGATCAGACTTCTCGCTAGTCTCGTAACACTCCTTATTGGCTACGGTCTTGTCAGCGCAGGCTCAAGAGGTGGCTTGATGGCCGCCGGCTTTGGTCTTGGTTTGCTCATCTTCTGGCTCGCCGAGCAACATAAAAGTGTCACATTGCGTCAAGCTGGGCGACTAGGACTATTAGTTTTGGTTGTTGGCGCTCTAATCGGTGGATTCTTACAGGCCAAGCCCGACTTCTCAGTGCGTCCAGCCCATCGGGTAGCAACTAGCAACAATCTGCGTTACGAGATCTGGAAAACAACAATCGTCGATATCTTGCCAAAACATTGGCTCAGCGGGTCAGGACTCGGTAACTATCAGCAGAAGTTTACCGAATTAACCAAACACCGTATTAATTATCCTGAATATATTGCTCCTTGGGCACTCACGCCCCATAATCTGATTTTGACATTTTGGGTTAATCTCGGCATCGTGGGGCTCATTGGACTAATCTGGTTGCTAGTTATCTTCTTTCGGCTTAATCCATCACCAACAAAAACACCCTCTCTTGTCTTGGCTTTGCATGTAAGTATGATCACTTTGCTCGTTCACGGTTTAGTTGACAGCCCCTACTGGAAAAACGATCTTGCTCTGCTCTTCTGGATTCTGATCGGCTTTCAATACAGCCTTAGCCAACTGGCAAAGGACTCGCATGGCTAAAGCTAATCTTTCAATTATTATCCCAGCCTACAACGAAGCTCAGCGGATTGTACCAACGCTACTGAGTATTCATGAGCACCTGAAGCGATCAAAATTAAGAGCCGAGATTGTTGTAGTCGACGACGGGTCGACCGATGCCACCCAACACGCTGTGACTGGGTTAGTGGACGAATATATAAAATTACCTCAAAACTGCGGCAAAGGCGTTGCGGTAAGACGAGGCATGTTGTTAGCGAGCGCTCCATATATCCTCATGATGGACGCGGACGGATCCGCCCCGATCACCGCTCTTGATAATCTTTGGCCTCTACGCAAAGAGGCCGATATCATCATCGGATCACGCCATATTGAAGGTAGTGTCATTCATATCCATCAAAGTTTATTACGCCAAACAGTCAGTTATTTAGCCAATGTCTGCTTTCGTCTAATCCTTCGACTGCCCTACGCTGACACCCAGTGTGGCTTTAAACTATTCAAAAAAGAAGCCGCGAGGGCCATCTTCACCCAGACCCTTATCGACCATTGGGGTCTCGATGTTGAAGCTCTGAAAATTGCTCAGGTTCTGGGACTGACCGTCAATGAGGTTCCTATTGCTTGGCACGACTCTCGAGGTGGAACACTACGTGCCGGTCGAGCCGCTATCTACACCTTTGAAGAGGTCATCTCGATATGGTTAAATGTCCGTATGGGGAAGTACAAAAGATCAAAACAAGGTTCTAAATCAAAGTGATGAAATAAACAAAGTGAGCACTCTCATGAGAATTGGCCTAGACGGACGATTTTATCGGTCATCAACCGCGGGAATCGGTCGCTATACAAGAGAATTGGTTAAGAATCTGTTAGCAATCGATGGCGAAACAGAATATGTCTTGTTTATTACTCCGGCCGACGCACCAGAGTGCCAAATTTTTGCGCCAAACCTCAAGAAAGTAATTGTCCCGATTAGACACTTTACGATCGGAGAACAACTAAAACTCCCCAAGATACTTAAAAGTTACGACCTCGATCTCATGCATTTCCTGAACTTTAATCATCCGATGATCTATCGTGCACCGTACATCACAACGATCCACGATCTGACCATGAATTTCTTCCCAGTCGGCAAACAAAAATTGCCCATCTTACGTCAGGCCTACCTCATGAACATGTCTCATGCGGCCAGCGCCGCTAATCGGGTCATCGTCCCAACTCAAACCGTAAAAGATGATGTAGTTAAACATCTGAGTGCCCCAAAAGATAAGGTTGAAGTGATCTATGAAGGCGCGACTGCGCCAGCACATGCCTTAGTCAAACCAAAAAAAGAGTACCTAAAGGAAATAATGATCACTAAACCGTACATTTTATTCGTTTCTCAATGGCGACCCCACAAAGGTCTCGGTATGCTGGTTGAAGCCTTTAGCCAGATCAAAAAACAACATGACATACAACTGATCATCACTGGGACACCTAACTCACAGTTTCCAGAGATTCCAGCGGCCATCGAGGCCTCACCTGAGCGAGCCGACATCATCACCCCAGGTTTCGTCAGTGATGAGTTGCTCGATGCCTTGTTCGTTGGTACTGAGCTGTTCGTCTTCCCCTCCTGGTACGAAGGCTTCGGCCTTCCCCCACTAGAAGCCATGGCCCGTGGTACCGCTGTTGCCTCGAGTAACAGCTCGGTCATGCCCGAAATCCTCGGCGACGCTGCCGTCTATTTCGACCCTAAGGACCCGAAAGATATTGCCAAAGTGATCAGCGAAACCTTAGGAAATTCAAAAAAACTTGATGAGCTCAAAGAAAAAGGCAAACGACAGGCGGCCAAATATTCCTGGAAAAAGATGGCCCAGGAGACCTTATCGCTATATCGAGCTGTCCTAGAGAAGAAATGAAAGTTAGCAACCGCTTATCAAAAGGTTCGCCGTGAAAATCTATACAAAAACTGGGGATACTGGTCAAACCTCGTTGGCTAGTGGCCAGCGAGTCAGTAAAGATGACTCTCGAATCAAGGCTTATGGGACCATCGATGAGTTAAACTCGATGATCGGCATGGCGATTAGTTTCTTACCCCTTAGTCAGACCGATCTACAAGAAACGCTACTGACCATCCAGCACCATCTCCTCGATATTGGCTCTGAATTATCGAATCTTGGCACACAAAAAAAACAATCTAGGGTCATCATACCCAAAGTTTCCGCCTCAAAAGTAACTTGGTTAGAAGCTCGAATTGATGCCCTAGATCAGCCGCTAATCAAGCTCACTCAGTTTATCCTGCCAGGAGGGACCCAGGCGGCGAGCTGCCTACATGTCGCGCGCACCATCTGCAGACGTGCCGAACGTCAGGTAGTTCGACTGGTCAAAACCAGCTCAATTAACCCTGAACTAATCCGTTACCTCAACCGTCTCTCCGACTTGCTCTTTACAGCGGCAAGGTTTAGCAATTCTCAAAGCGGAACTGCCGATACACTCTGGCAAAAAGGGACGTAAAGAGCTATGCTAAGAGCATGGCTCAAGATCAACGGCCTCACTTCATTATTGCCGCTACTCTAACGATTATCGTCTTGTTGCTGACTTTAGGCTTTGGGGTTTGGATTCTCCTCAAGGGCAATCCGCTTGGTGAAGAACCCATTTCGATTGAGCAGGTAAGTCCTACACCGACTGCCACCTAGAACTGGATAAGTGAGGGGATGTATGCGTTATAAAGAACTTGACGATATCGCCAAACAGATTCGAATTGACATCATTAAGATGCTATTAGCCGCTGGTTCTGGTCACTCAGCTGGCCCGCTAGGTATGGCCGATGTCTTCACTGCCCTCTACTTTCACGTTCTACAGATTGATCCGAGATCTCCAAAGCTCGCGACCCGCGACCGACTCGTGCTCTCTTGCGGTCATATTAATCCTGTTTTTTATGCCACCTTGGCTCATCGTGGTTTCTTTCCTCGTTCTGAACTAATGTCGCTCCGCCAGCTGGGGACTCGATTGCACGGTCATCCACATAATCTTGCTTTACCAGGAGTTGAAAATTCATCCGGCCCGCTCGGTCAAGGTCTTTCTCAGGCAATCGGCATGGCTCTGGCCGCTCGTCTAGATAAACAACGCTATCAAACTTACTGCATCATGTCTGACGGCGAACAGCAGGAAGGACAGGTCTGGGAAGCCATCATGTTCGCTGGTAAAAATCGACTGAGAAACCTTACCGCTATAATGGACCGTAACAATATCCAGATCGACGGTTTCACGGAAAATATTATGCCTCTTGAACCGTTGCGAGCTAAGTACGAAGCCTTCAATTGGCATGTCCTAGAAGTCGATGGTCACAACATCGAGAGCATCATCGATGCCTGTGACGAAGCCAAAGCAATTGCCGAAAAGCCAACGCTGATTATCGCTCATACTATACCCGGCAAAGGAGTCGACTTTATGGAAAATGACTACAAATGGCACGGAGTCCCACCGAACGCTGAACAGGCCAAGATCGCCCTACATGAGCTACGAACCTTACGAGAAAAGATAGTCTCGGAGCATCAATAATGGACCTACCAGCCCTCTACAGCACCTATCTCAATCCAATGCTCTTCGACAAAGATGTAGAGCAGCAGCCGACTCGTAATGGATTTGGTGAAGGTTTAGTATTAGCCGGAACTGAAAATCCAGACGTCGTCGGCCTATCGGGCGACCTGACGGAATCGACCCGCATGGACGGCTTCGCCAAACAGTTCCCCGAACGGTTTTTCGAAGTTGGCGTGGCCGAACAAAACATGGCCGGAATCGCCGCCGGCTTGGCGTTAGCTGGGAAGATTCCGTTTATGAGTAGCTACGCCACTTTTAGCCCAGGTCGAAACTGGGATCAACTGCGAGTCTCAATCTGTTACTCTGAAGCTAACGTAAAGCTCGCCGGTTGTCACGCTGGCATCTCGGTCGGTCCCGATGGGGCAACACATCAAGCTCTAGAAGACTTAGCGATCACGCGAGTTCTACCCAATCTGACCGTTATCTCGCCTTGTGATAGCATCGAGGCCCGTAAGGCGACCGTAGCTGCTGCCCATCATATGGGACCTGTCTACCTCCGATTCTCTCGAGAAAAGACGCCGATCATCACTTCCGAGCTCACCTCATTTGTCATCGGCAAAGCTCAATTGATGCGCGATGGGGACGACGTAGCAATTATCGCCACCGGTCCGTTGGTTTACGAAGCTCTGTTAGCCGCCGAAACATTGACTCAAGACAAAATCCAGGCCACGGTACTCAATCTCCACACCATAAAACCGCTCGATACCACGACTCTTGAGCGAATTGGTAGGCACTGTAAAGCAATCGTGACCGTTGAAGAGCATCAGATCCACGGCGGTTTATTCGGTGCAGTTAGCGAATTTTACTCTCGCCATCTACCCTTACCAGTTGAACCAGTAGCGATGGCCGACCGCTTTGGCGAGTCCGGTCAGCCCGATGAGTTGTTGAAAAAGTTTAGCCTGAAGGCCCGAGACATCCGAGGAGCGGTGCATCGAGTCTTAAAACGTCAGGCGGTAAAATGACAAAACCAAAAATCTATATTACACGACATTTCCCTGGACCAGGAATTGAAACCCTGAGGGAACGCTATAACGTCACCATGAACTCGTCGAACCGGGTATTGTCGAAGTGGCAGTTACGACGGGCGGTTCGCGGAGTCGACGTGATAGTTTGCCTGCTGACTGATCGTATCGACGCCCAAGTGTTAGATGCGGCCGGCGACAACTTGAAGCTTGTCGCCAACTATGCGGTTGGCTATGACAATATCGACATTCAGGCGGCTAAGCAACGAGATATTGTGGTAACTAATACGCCTGGCGTCCTTACCCACGCTGTCGCAGAATTTACCTTCGCCCTAGCGCTGGCTGTGGCCCGTAGAATTACTGAAGCAGATCGCTTCACCAGAGCTAATAAGTACCGTCAGTGGGAGCCAGAACTCATGATTGGAATGCAACTTGAGGGCAAGACAATGGGGATAGTTGGCTTGGGTCGGATTGGTGGCCGGGTCGCCAAAATCGCCGAAAGTTTTGGGATGAAAGTCATCTACACCGATGAGCGACGAAACCATACGTTAGAGAAACAGTACAACCTTGTCTTCCACGAGCTCGATACTGTCCTCCATGAGGCCGATTTTATCTCGCTCCACCTTCCCTTGTTGCCAACCACAAAACACTTGATTGACGCAAAAGCCCTCGCATCGATGAAACCGACGGCTATCGTGATCAATACGGCTCGGGGACCGATTATCCATGAACAGGCTCTAATCCAAGCACTCCAAAACAAAGAAATTGCTGGGGCTGGTCTCGATGTCTTTGAACGTGAGCCGATAATTAGTCGACAGCTAGCCCGACTAGACAATGTGGTCATCACCCCCCATATAGGTTCAGCGACTATCGAAGCTCGAAACCAGATGAGTGAGATCGTGGCGGCGAATGTGATTGCCATGTTGGAAACCGGCAAAGCGCTCGACCCTGTAAACATTGACTAGCCGAGTTATTGTCAGTAACCCTCTTCCAGGTTACAATGTAACCTTGTTTGGAGGTATATATGGAACTTAAGTTAGCTACTACTGACCTAGCCGCTGTTGACACCGATTTATTGGTAATTGGTTTATATGAGTCACCAGCCGGACTCACGGGAATCGGTTCGGATATTGACGGTCTAACGGATGGTCTCTTAAGGAAGCATCTTAACCACTTTGAGTTTGAGGCTAAAGCGCTTGAGACTTTAGTTCTCCACTCGCCAGTCGGCCTAAGAGCGAAACATCTGTTGATTATTGGGTTGGGTAAATCCCAAAAATTCACCCCAATTGTGGCTCGTCAGGTCTCCGCTCAAAGCAGTCTCGAAGCCCACAAGCTGAAGTGTCGCTCACTATCCACCTTAATTCACGGCACAGATCTTGATTCAATAGACCAATCAGCAGTAACCCAGGCCGTGGCTGAAGGCCTGCTCCTGGGTGATTATCAGTTCACTAAATTCAAGACGCAGAATAAAGAAAAACAAGCGATCCTGAATCATGTAGAACTCCTAGTCATTGACCCTAAGATGACCGACCATGCGATATGTGCTAAAGCGATAGATAAGGCCCAAGCCATAGCTAGGCCGATTATGGCAATACGAGATCTAGTCAATGAACCGCCATCTCATCTCAAGCCAATTAGTCTAGTCGAGTATGCCAGTGGCTTGGCCAAGCGGTCAGATCTAGTTAATCTCACGGTGCTTGATAAAGAACAGCTGAAGAAACAAAGCTATGAAGCTCTCCTCGCCGTCGCCTCTGGATCAGATGAACCGCCCTATCTTATCGATCTCCATTACCGTCCAAAAAATGCCAGCCAATCCGTTGTATTAGTCGGTAAGGGAGTGACTTTTGATTCGGGTGGTTTAGGTATCAAACCTTGGTCAGCCATGCTCTCGATGAAAACCGATATGGCCGGCGCTGGGACTGTTCTAGGGATCATTCAGGCCTTAATCGAGCTTGAAGCGCTGGGTCAGTCACTGCCCATTGAAGTTCATGCCGTCATCCCCACAACTGAAAATATGATTTCGGGGAAAGCCATGCGGCCTGATGATATCATCGAGACAAAAAGTGGCAAAACAATCGAGATTCTTCACACCGACGCGGAAGGTCGCTTAATTCTTTCCGATGGCTTAACCTATGGAACATTGCTGGAACCAGATTATATGATCGACTTCGCCACTTTAACCGGCTCGGCGATAAAGGCTCTCGGCCGGTCATATGCCGCATTCATGGGCAACGATCGAAAACTGCTCGATATTATCGGTGTCGCAAGCCGAAGTACTGGCGAACTGGCATGGGAATTGCCATTGCCAGAAGAATATAAAAAACAGCTGGAGAGCCCGGTGGCCGATCTTCAAAACATCAGCACTAATGAGTACTCGCCAGGGGCGATCATTGGCGGTTTATTTTTACAAGAATTTGTTAATGAGATACCCTGGGCACATATAGATATTGCTGGACCATCCTTTATTGAGGAAGTCACTAACCCAGTCTATCCCAAAGGAGCAACAGGTTACGGTATCCTCCTGAGTCTTGAAATCCTTAAGCAACTGAAACGATAAAACCTGGTTACAAAAAAAACAGCTAGCGTAGCTGTTTTTTTGTATTCACGATCTACTGATTAGGTAGGGCACCAACACCGGGATCTATCGTATCCGACCCTAGCCCACCACTACTACCGTCAGGCGGCAGGTTAAATTGGCTAGTACTTGTTGTATCTTGAAACTCAGTTGAGGGTACACTGGCATCTTCGGAGATCGCATCATTGGCAGTTTGGGCCGACTGATTAGCCAAATAATTGCGTCCAACAAAGAAAAGAACGAGCCCGATTACAACCACAATCCCCACAATGAGTAACATCCACTTCATGGTCCCGGATCTCTTGGTTGTTGCTTCCGGTACACCCATTGGTGGTGGCGGTGGAATCGTTCCAGAGAGTGATTGATGAGTTGGTACTGGCACAGGTTGCGCATCTGGGGCAGGCGCATTAACCTCCGGGGTGACAGCCGGCGTAACTACATCACCACCCAGCGGCAATTCAATCGGTTGTGAACTTGTTGGGGCCATCGTCTCGGGAAAGGCCGGTGGTAATGGGGCAGCTGGAGGTTGAGTCGTCTGCTCGATCGCTGGAGCTGATGGGGTAGGGGCAGTCCACTCAGAAGGTTGGGCGATCGGTGGAGTTGATAGTTGTTCATTTAAGGCCGGAGGCGGAGGCGGCACTAGACCAGACGAAAGATCGGGCACGGTCGATTGGGGAGTTGGCTCTGGGCTAATCGGAGCCGGCCAGGGAGTTGTCGGTGTTGCTGTAGCGGCCACTGGAGCAGCTGCACCCGCCGATTGCCATGGATCAGGAGCTGGGCTTTCAGCGCTAGGTAACGAGGGGGCAGCTTGGAGATCAGGGGATACTTGTGGCATCGGTAAGTCGAGCATTGGTTGACCAGTCGGCGGTGTTTCGGGCAGAGTTGGGGTAGGTGGTGGCACTGGCAGATCAAGGTCGGGTACTGGAGGAGGAGTAACCGGACTAACATCACTCACTGGTGGTTGACTGACAGGCATCGAAAGGTCAGTCTCGGTCGTTTGTGGGATTGGACTGGCTGCCGGCGGTGAATCGGCCGGTGGTGCAACTTCCCAGGGAAATGGCTCATGGCTCGATGCCGCCGGCGCAATGGGGGCGGAAGCTGATGGGTCAGACGAGAAAGTTGTACCTGTAGATTGATTCGTTAAAGGATCTTGGTTATCAGCCATCTTAGCCCTCCTTAGACTGTGGCGGCTTCGCCCGAGAACAATTATCACTACTGGTTGTGATAAAATTATACCACAGTTTATCGATGGCAAAGCACATCGCGCCTTGTCCAGATATTGACAGGTACAAGACGACTTGCGATACTATCAAAACTCGTCAGCAGAAGGAATAATCATGCCCAACCAATCAATCTCTCGCTACGTTTTTGCCGGTCTGGCCTTTGTCCTCTTCTTTGTCGGTATCGCCTACATCGCCTACCGTTTTTCGAATCGGGCAGATGATACAGCACTAACCACTCCAAGTCCTACGCCATCAGTAGTCAGCCAGGCCCCAGCAACCATCGATCAACGAGTAGTCTTGCCACCGCCACCTAGTCAATGGGCAACGACCTATCTCCCGACAGGTGTGGCCAACAGCCGAAAAGCCTCCCGAAGCTTTATCGCCTCGGCACCCGCCGTGAAAGCGGATGTAACCGATCCTAATTTAATCGTGCTGAAGCGCGAAGAGCTAGCTGCCAAATCGCAATTAGATCTGGAAATGCTCCAAGCAGATACTCGGATTACTTTAGCCAAAATAGAGGCCGATCTCGAAAAGACACGCTTGACGCTACAAAAAGAGCTGCAACATAACAGCCAGAGCGCAGCCGCCGCCAGCCAACAACGAATCTTGGCGCTTGAACAATACAAAATAACTACCCAGTACGATCTCGCCCGACGACAGCTTGAGCTTCGAGCATCACCTCATAACACACAAACTCTCAGTCTCTATTAGAAACTGTCCCTGTAGTGGATCAGGCCCTCTGAACAAATAAATACAAATGTCTATTCGAGAACGAGGTAAGAGCGTGGTCCAGATTCGATCGGCTGGCCTTTTACATAATCATGCCAGGCGTTTTCTAGGATCGTTTGACTGTATTTGTAGTCATGGCCACGCTTGGTGCCATTTTCATTGCTAATGAAGTCCTTGCCCTCAAACCCTGTGATCACAAATACATGGTACGGAGGACCGGGCTGCTTGAAGTAAGGGTTTTTCAATTTTTGACCGGCTAAAGGTAAGATGACTGGATGTCCGGCCCGTAGCTCATTACGGATATCGTCGAAAGTTGCGTTCTCTTTAATCCTGGCGGTCTTGCTACCCATGTAGTCCTTCGCAATCGTAACGATGTCCGCCAAGCCCAGGTCATGATGTCCACCGAACTTCTCGTGTTGCCAATCCACCATGGCGTTGATTTTCGCTTTTGTCTCGCCGACCGGAAGCGTCGCCGCCCGATCACCTTTAAGATAGGCCTCAACCATCAGTAAAGCCGCCTCTTCACAACCTTCTTTCCAGGGTTCTGACCAGTCGGCGTCAGGGGCTTGGACAGTAAAAGGTACCGAGAGGTAGATGGCCGAAGCCGCGACAGTCTTAGTTTGGGTGAACTTGGGTGTTGACAGTCCAGTCGGCGAGGCAGCTACAACTGTCGGTTGAGGGCTGATCGAAGTAGTTGGTAGTGGAGTGGCTGAAACAGAGGGCACGGCTACGCTCGGTGGGACAAGTGCTACAGTCCGTGACCATTGAATTTGTGTTCGAATTAACACAAAGGTAGTGACCCCGATAATAATCAGTAGGCTAACAAGTGGAAAATTCAGTTTTCTCATGGTTCGACGATACGCTGGTCGGCTTGTAAAGTCAACGAGACCATGAACGATCAACCACCAAGCAACTGCTGACCGTATTGGCCGATCACGTAGCCGATAACCGCCGCTACGCTGCCGAAGGCGAAAAATTGGAGGCCGCCGCGCCAAGGACTGGTGCCGGTGACGACACCCTTGAAGGCGCCGACGGCTAAGAAGACAACGAGGGAGAGGACAATCGCAATCCGTAACGCCTCCACTGACGGAAGATTGAAGAAGAAGGGCAACAATGGGATCATGCCCGTTACAACGTAAGTCACCCACATCACCACTGCGGCAATGATTGGGTTGGCTAAGATATCTTGCATTGTCTCGTGTTCTTCGCGATCAAGCTGTCCTTTGAGATAGTCCGACTCGCTAGTGCGTGAAAGATAGGTCCCGAACGACATGGCAAAGGCGCTGACAATCACGTCAATAATCACGGTTAAGATGATCAACCGCGTGTCTTGGAGAGCCGCCACGAAACCGGTGACGATACCTATATTGGTCAGTAAAGCGTCATGGACTCCAAAGACGATATCGCGGATGAACGGGCCGGCGATACCCAGTCGGTTTTTTGGCTCTGCGGTCATGATGCTCCTTTATGTTACCAGTCTGTTCGCAACCTAGTAATTAATTCAGGAAAGTCATCTTGTTTAAAATGACCCTTATCGGAAAATTGGATCAGCTCACCATCGACACGCTTAGCAATTTCTTGGGCCTGTTCAAATGGAACTGTCGCATCGTCAGTTGAAGCAATAATGAACCGCCGATTCGCATTGTGTTTAATCGCTTCCCAACCAAGCTCTCGATCGAAGAAGCCGGTCTCAAGTAAATCGTCACGATCAAGCGTACCAATTGGCGCCGCCACCGTATAAAACCCCGCCACTGGTTCGGTCGCGGTTTCGAGGTAGCGGAGAATCAACAGGCCACCCAGAGAATGGCCAACCAATACCGTCTGCTGATCCGGTTTAAGCGCCTGAAGTACCGGCAGCCATTCGCTCATACGACCAGTGTCTGGATTCGGCAGATCAGGGAGGACGATATCAAAAATATCGGTAACGGCATTACCGACTGACCGATACCATCGATCACGGCTGGTTTTGCCAAAACAGTGAAGGATAATCAGTCTGGGTAAAACAGGGTTGTGCATACTGGCAGTCATAAATTACCTTCTAAAGATAGGTACAACAGTAATCCGAGTATTTCAGCACTCATAACGGGGCAGATGAATATCGTTAAATTGGCTGCCAAGGCGGAACCGTACAGTCGGTATCAGAGATAACGTAGATTGTTTTACCAATATCCATAACTTGATCGATAGCAGCTGAATCGCCCCAACTTGACCAGTTGACGGTGTCGCCAGGTGTAGCATTTTTGGAAAACGCTATGGCGGGACCAGAGAACTTGATGTATTTATTAACTAACGCACCTGCGCCTGTGCGATACAAGACATGAGCACAATAATTAAGCGTAGCTTTTGGATCGATCACGACTCGATACGTATTATTGGCGAGCGTCTTGGAAAGATAGCTGCCATTACGGGTAACGCCGCTATCGGCTTTCGTCGTGCCAAGAAAGATAGATACATCTTTTCCGTCTCGAGAATTAGGTGGATAAAAGACAACCTTGCCGATTGTCAGGGAAGCACCCCTGGGGGCTTTTAATTTTGTTCGCCAGGTAGCAACATTAGAAGATAATTTTTCAACAAGCAATTTACGTAACCCTACAGGAGCGCATTGATTACTATTGATTGTGATTACGTTACCACAACCACGCATCGTATAGGGGGTTGTTTCGTATTCCACAATAGACTCAATTTTGTCTCGTATTAAGTAAAAATCTACTTGAGTCCCAGGATCTTGAGACGGAACAATATCTGACTTCGAGGCAAGTATTTGACTGTTTTTCGATCTGCCGTTTCTTACCTCTAAGCGGTATTTAGTTTTATCATCTAACGGTAAGTCTGGAAAGACAAAGTTTCGATATGTATCACCAGAAGAAGTCCATTCAAGTCCGTAAGGCCCTACCAACGTCTCCATTTGGGTAGATAAGCTTACCAGAACAACGTATAAAGAACCAATTATGTTTGGTTCGGCTGACAGTGTTCCAAAAATCTTTCCTGGCGGATAGAGTGTAATGTCAAATCTTGTACCGGGTGCAGGACGGCTTAAGCGTTTATTACCTGCGCTGCTATTTGCGTACCTATTTAATGTATCGTAAGTACTTACCTTATAAATTCTAGTTAATGGAAGTGGGGCAGATCTGTACTCTCCGAGTGGATTAGTTTCTACATAATCTACTGTCTCGCGGCCATCATCAACATCAATTTCGTCATCAATAACAATTTCAACACTGATGGCAGGTAATGCATGTCCATCTGGTGACGAGATAATACCTGAGATAAAACCACCCTTTACAAGTGCAAAATTTATTCTAGTACCTACTGGAGCGCTCTCTATATTATGTTGCTTCTTGCCATCACTTGCTCTCACGGTTGATACATATTCCGAAGAACCTCGCCCTACTTCGAAACTATAATTTTGCGTAACCCCCAAGTATAGTCCTGCGAAAGAATAATATCCCTCTACGTCGGTTCTTGTTGTTCTCTTTCTATTACCCTCATCGAACTCAACTTTGATATCGGCAAGCGGCCTCCCAGTCGATACATCAGTGACTATTCCGCAGATCATACCGTCATTGACTGGTGCTGGTGCTTGAGCTTGAGCCTTAGGCATCATAAAGTTCGTGAACCGTGTCGGCAAGAAAGCACCTGGTCCCACTGGAACTGAAGTTGGGGTACCACCGGGGTTCGGCGTAACGCTTGGGCTCGGTGAGGGTGTGGCTGCGTCAACAACGAAGTCTACTCTCTGTTGACCAGGAGGAATGGGTGGATCATCGTTATTGACTATCTTGGGACCAGCTTTCAATTGGGCACTAACGGTGTGAGGACCGAGCGCAGGATTGTTTAAGGTATAGGTAGCGTTTTGGCCACTGACTGTGGCAGGATAGGCGGTACCATCGACATAGAAGGTCACACTCTGGCTACCAGTCGTGTTGGTTGGGACAAAGAAGTGAGCAGTAAGATTGACTTGAAGATTGGGGCTACTGGTGAAATGTGCGTTATCTAATGGGTTATCTATGGTGATAGATGGCTTGCCTGGATCCGGATTGTAAAGTCGAACGGTAGCGGTGCTGGCCGAACCGACGACAATGCCAGGTTTATTGCGGAGCGTGACGATGACTGTCCGATCAATATACTGCTGCGGGTTAGCGATAGCGATGACGGCATAGAACGTACCGCTTCGGGTTTTGAAAGTTCCCGTAGCTGGGGATACGTCGAAGTTAAGGTCTTGGGCATTCTCTGGGGTTACCGTGTAATCTGCTCGACTAGCGGTACCCGAGATATCAAATTCGATCGGGGTGATGGCATCAGTGCTAGGAGTAATTGTGAACTTAAACCGACCGGTTTGACTCGGGGTGACGGTGGCTTCGCGTCGATCGGCGACTACTGAAACGGTTCGCGTAATCAGACATGGCTGATTAACAATCACTTCAGCTTTGGGTTTGAGGTAGGTGGTAATGCCTAAAGTAGCGCCGATTACCAATACTACAGCGAGGGCACCGATCAGTCGCGCGGTGGAACGTGAGGTATTGCGCCAATTCATGCATCTCCTTGCCAAAATATTCTATAGATATGATAACTATACTATAAATATGGGGGTGACAAAATGTGTATCGAGTGCTATACTAACCCCTTATCGAAATAAACGGAAACTATCATGCAACGACCAGCCCTGACCGCAACCATCGAAGCCCGCTCTGGACGGACCGTGACGCTCAAGTTGGCGGACAACCAAGAGCTGACTGTTCCCACCTATCTTCTGCCTAAAGAGCAGGGACTTGGTGAGACGATATACCTCCAATTACTGTCCAAAAGCGAACACGAAGCCTCAAAACTAGAGCTCGCCCAGCATATTTTGGAAGAACTGTTGAACGGCGTCAATGAGAAATGATTAAACCTTGGGGTTTACAGGGTATGTGCCGACCCATATAATAGAAGCGAGCAATGAAAGACAAACAGACAAAACCAGCCCATAAATCGTGGCCGCGAATCCTTGCTATCTACCTAGCTAGTCTTGTTGGTGTCGTGGCCATCCTCTTTGGCGTGTATTCAGTCAGCTACGCCAAACAGATCTACCCTCGAGTCAACGTCGCTGGGATTGCGCTTGGTAGTCTTGGCGAGGCCGAAGCCAAGCAACGCCTAGCTGAAGGACTAGCCAAGCGGAGCATCGGTACGACGATCATTGTGACCAATGACAATCGGTCATTCACGATAAAACCAGAGGACGTAACGGCGAGTTACGACATCGACGAGTCGGTCAAGCGCGCCTATACGGTAGGTCGCGATAAGGACTTCCTGACTAACCTGACTCAAAAACTAACGGTCCCGTTCTTTGGCCTCGAGCTACCAGCTTCAATTCGGACCGATGAGGCAAAGTTCTCTGAAGCGCTCGCGACAGTCGTCGAGGCAGTTACGGTGACTGAAAAAGATGCCGATCTGGTGATTAAGAATGGCGTCGTTAAAACATCGGCCGCAGTCATCGGGAACATCGTCGACAAGACCCGCCTCGACCGCGACGTCCGGGCGGCCCTCGGAAACGAGAAGATTGAGACAGTCAATTTGAAGCTGTTGTCGGTAAAACCAAAAGTCGACGATGCCGCTGCCCAGGTAGCCAAGCAGGTTGCCGAAGCCATCATGGCCTCCCCCATCACTTTTACCGACAGGGGACAGAACTTGACCGCTGAAGCTTCGACGATTGGCGGCTGGCTCACGACCAAACCAACCAAGGGACTGTTAAAATATTCGCTCGAGGTCGACTTTAACGATGAACAGATAACCAAATATTTACATGCCACGATCATCAAAACATTTGAGATTGAACCCAGAAATGCTCGACTAGCCTTTACGGGTGGTCAAGTCCAGATCATTGAGTCGAGCCGAGACGGTAAGTCAATCGATCGGGAAGATGCCAAGAACAACTTATTGCAGTTACTAGCCCTGCGCAAAGAAGTTCCCACGCCGGCTACGCAAACCATTTCGCCGTCGCCGACTGGGAGTATCGCGCCGGCCAGCCCGTCGGCGGCTGTCAATCTCACCACCGTCACCATAAAATCAACTGTCAAAAAACCAGACGTCAGTGACGACAATATCACCAGTCTCGGCATCAAGGAACGGATCGCTATCTCTGAAACTGACTTCAAGGGGAGTCCAAACAATCGGCAAGAGAACATCCGCCTCGGTACGAAGCTATTCAACGGCATTATCTTGAAGCCAGGCCAACAATTTTCGGCCGTCAAGTCCCTCGGTAATATTGACGAAGCTTCGGGTTTCAAACTAGAATTGGTCATCAAGCAAGATCAACTCACTCCGGAAGTGGGTGGTGGCCTCTGTCAGGTTTCCACGACGCTCTTTCGGGCTGTCATCAATGCTGGACTCAAAGTTGACGAGCGACGCAATCACCGATTTCGGGTTAGCTACTATGAGACGCGTGTGCCCAGTCCTGACCCTGAAGACTACGTTAGCCTCAACGCCAAGACGCTGGTCGGTCTCGATGCGACCATCTACGACCCGTCACCTGACTTTATGTTCACAAACGACACCGATCACTACATGCTGATCCAAAGCAAAGTCGAAGGCACTCGGCTAACTTTTGAGTTATTCGGGACGAAAGACGGACGAAAGACGTCAATCGAAGGACCGTTCATCACCTCAACTACGGCCGCCCCAACTGAAATTCAGTATATTGACGAACCCAACCTGCCAACTGGTACAACAAAGCAAAAAGAGAAGGCGGTCGGTGGGGCTAAAACGAACTTCAAATATAAGGTCACCAAAGACGGTAAGACGCTCCACAGTCAGACTTATACAAGTAGTTATACCAGCTGGCAGGCTAAATTTTATCGTGGTACCGGTCCAGCGCCGACTCCGGAACCAACGCCTGAGCCAACACCGACTCCTGAAGCCACACCGACTCCTGAACCAACACCACAGTAGATTCAACTCTTGCATATTTATGTCTCATAAGGTATAATCGATACTTACTGAGAGTCGACTCTGACCCAATATCCAATAAGATATTTGATGCAACGGTTGCCCTTTCAAGGCTTACTGTGATGCATCACAAAAGGACACACAATGGCGGAAACGACCGATAGAAAAGATTTGATCACCAAGTATCAAACCAATAAGAAAGATACCGGCAGTACCGGAGTCCAGATCGCCCTTCTAACCCAAAAAATTGCTGACCTATCAGCCCACCTCCAGCTCCATAAGAAAGATCATGATTCCCGTCGCGGCCTGCTCATGATGGTTGGTAAGCGCCGTCGCTTGCTCAACTACGTCAAAAAACACGACCAAAAAGCCTACGACAAACTGATTGCCGATCTGGGCTTACGCAAGTAGCCGATAAAAAAACAGTGTCTTCGTTAACGAAGACACTGTTTTTTTATGCAACAGACAAATTAATAACAATCACGTATACTAAAATGTAGTCGTGAAAAACTATACTAAAGAAACATTGCGAATATATTGGCAACATGCAAGTAAGCAACAACTTGCAATTGTTGCTGTCTTGGCGGGTAGCGCTTTAGGTATAATCAGCGATGTTTACCAGCCAATACTCTACAAGGACTTGCTTAACCAATTAGTCGGCGGCGACACGGTAACTCCCTATAACACCGTGACAATGATCTTGCTTGCCCTAATTATTCAGTGGACCGGCTGGCGAACGGCGACCTTTGCCGACAGTTTCTTTGTCTCTCGACTGACCGCTGATCTCTATAACAGCTGTTTTCGCTACATCCATGGCCATTCTTATAATTATTTCAATAGCAATTTCACTGGCAGCCTAGTTCGCCGAGTCAATCGTTATAGTAAGTCATTTGAGAACGTCAGTGATAAGATTATTTGGAATCTCTGGCCCACAACCCTGTCGGTCCTATTTATTTTAACCGTACTGATCTCTAGACACTGGATACTTGCCGCGGTCCTGCTAGCCTGGATGATCGGTTACCTCCTCTTCTTATGGTTCTTTATGAAGTATAAGTTGAAATTTGATGTAAAGCGTGCCCAAGTTGACACCCAAGTCAGTGGCTACCTGGCCGATACCTTAACCAACAATATCAATATTAAACTGTTTAGCAATTTCGATTTTGAATTCAAGAGCTTCTCCCAGCTAACCGAGCGACTTTTTCGGAGCCGTTGGTTAGTTTGGCGAATTGAGTCAGTCGGTGAAGCAGTTCAAAGCGGACTCATGATCATCTTAGAGTTCTCTATTATCTGGATTGCCATTAGTCTTTGGCAAAGAGGGATGTTAACCATCGGCGACTTTGCGCTGATCCAAGCCTACGTGATAAAAATTTTCCGTTCAACCTGGGACATTGGCCGTAATATTCAGAAGATTTTTGAAAGTTTGGCCGATGCTAACGAGATGACTGAGATTCTGGTTACCCCTCACGAGGTAGCCGATATCGAAGCGGCACCTGAGTTGCAGGTCACTGCCGGTTCGATCGTTTTTAGCAATACCCAGTTCGCTTACAATCAGAAAAGACCTGTTTTACGAAATTTCAATTTAACTGTAAAGCCAGGCGAACGAGTTGCCTTGATCGGCCCATCAGGTGGCGGCAAGTCGACGATTATCAAATTACTACTGCGTTTTCTAGACATCAAGTCCGGTGAAATCTTCATCGATAACCAGAATATTGCGATGGTTACTCAAGATAGCCTACGCAGTCAGATCGCCTTAGTGCCCCAAGAGCCGATTCTTTTTCACCGTAGCTTATTAGAGAACATCCGTTACGCTAAGCCAGACGCAACTGACGATGAGGTCATCAAAGCGGCAAAGTTGGCCCATTGTCATGAGTTTATCAGCTCTTTCCCCGAAAAGTATGAGACATTAGTCGGTGAACGAGGAGTTAAACTTTCCGGTGGTGAACGCCAGAGAGTTGCGATCGCCAGAGCAATGCTAAAAGACGCTCCAATCATCCTGTTAGACGAGGCGACCAGCAGTCTAGATTCCGAAAGTGAGCGCTTTATTCAAGGTGCACTGCACGACTTGATGGCGGGCCGAACAACGATTGTGATCGCCCATCGCCTGTCAACAATTATGCAGATGGATCGAATTGTCGTGATCCAAAAAGGCAAGGTCATTGAGGAAGGGACACATCATGAACTCCTCAAGGTCAATCAAGGGACTTATCAAAAATTATGGAATATCCAAGCTGGCAGTTTCGCTAGTGAATAAGGAAAGTACGATGAAAAACTTACTGATTGCCAGTGCTATCTGCTTGTCGGTCTGTCTCGTCTGGCCAGGACAAGCACAGGCAGCCGACTGGACTATCGAAAACTTTCAAAGTGATATCACGGTTAACGCCGACGGCACCGTGAGTATAATCGAAACAATCGACGTCGACTTCGGCAACACGTCAAAGCACGGCATCTACCGCGATATTCCCTATCGTTACTCCGATGGTACAAAGGTCACTTCGACAGAGTTGTCGGTGAATTCAGTGAGTCAAGACGGGACGGAGGCAACCTATGAGACTTCACAAAATGAAAATGATATTCGCGTGCAGATCGGCGATCCAGGTTTGACGATTACGGGACCTCGTCAATATACGATCCACTACACAGCGGCAGGTATCCTGAGCAGTTTTACAGATTATGACGAGCTGTATTGGAACGTGACCGGCGACCAGTGGGAGGTTCCGATCAAACAGGCTAGAGCGACTGTTCGCCTCCCGGCAGACGGCATCTTGCAGATTGCTTGCTATGAAGGCAGTACTGGGAGTAGTGAGAGATGTACCACCGACCTAACAACCGAGAGTCAAGTCACTTTCAAGAGCTCTCGCGAACTAATGATTGGTGAAGGCCTGACTATCGCCGTGGGCTATACAAAAGGCTTAGTACCGATCCTCTTGGTTGCCACACCACCAGATCCGATTGATGCCCTAGTCTCCCCGGTGGCCTTAGCCAGTAGCATTGTAATTTTCATCCTGGGAGTCATCTGGGTCATCCGACGATGGTTAGCTGGGGGACGAGATCGAAGTTCAGGGAAGACGACAATCGTCGCTGAGTACGACGCCCCGGCAAGCCTTCGACCCGCTGAGATCGGCCTGCTAGTTGACGAACGAGCCGATACACTCGATGTGAGCGCCACCATTGTTGATCTTGCGGTAAGGGGCTACCTCACAATTACTGAAGAACCGAAAAAATGGCTGTTCGGCGAAACTGATTATATCTTCAATCGTACAGATAAAGAATTAAGCAACCTACTTCGTTATGAGCAAAAACTTCTCGAGAAGATCTTCAAGAAAAAAACTGAGGTACGTCTTTCAGCCCTGAGTAAGGATTTTGTTTTCGACCTCTATGAAGTAAAGAAGCTGCTTTACATCGAAGTGACTGAAAAAGGCTTGTTCGTTAGCAATCCAGATCACATACGTAATAAACAGATTCTCTTCGGTATTATGTTTTTCGTAATCGGAATTGTGGCGATGTGGCTTGTCGGCAGCCAAAGCCAAGTCTTTCCAGTAACTATCTTACAACTGCTACTGGGTAGTGGTCTTGGTCTTGTTCCTTTGGGGCTAACCCTGATAACAACCGCCTGGTCGATGCCAGCCAGAACGCAAAAAGGCAGCGAACTGTATCGCCAAGCGAAGGGCTTTGAACTGTTTATCAACACTGCCGAAAAATACCGGGCCCAGTTTGCTGAGCAGGAGAATCGATATACCGAGATCCTACCCTACGCTATCGTTTTTAGATCGACCAAGAAACTAGCCAAAGCCATGGAAAAGCTCGAGCTAACCCCACCTCAACCAGTCTGGTACGTCAGTCCTCATCCATTCCATACCGTCGCTTTCGCCAGCACAGTCAGCAATTTCTCCTCCAGTCTTTCCCAAGCCATGGCCGCCACCCCCGGCGGCAGTGGATCAGGCGGTGGCGGTTTCTCAGGCGGCGGTTTCGGCGGCGGCGGCGGCGGAAGCTGGTAGCTAAGTAGCACTTTACTTTCACCTGTTATTTGATATACTATCGTTAGGAAAGAATGAGCGTATTGAAGTAAGTAACCCGTACGTGTTTCAGACCCTCAATCTTTCTCCTCGTACTCTGACACAAACGGGAGATAAAGGACTGCATAATGGCAGAAATCAAAAACTATTCGGTTGACGTCGCTGGACGTCCTTTTACGCTTGAGACCGGGCGTTTAGCCGGTCTGGCCCACGGGGCCGTCACCGTTCGGTACGGGGATACTGTCGTCTTGGCCACCGCCGTTTCCGGTGCCGAACCACGCGAGGGAATTGATTATTTCCCCCTCATGGTCGACTATGAAGAGCGTCTTTACGCGGCCGGCAAAATTTCCGGTAGCCGATTTATCAAACGGGAAGGCCGACCGTCTGAAGCGGCCATTTTAAATGCCCGCCTCATTGACCGACCACTTCGGCCGTTATTTCCTAAAAAGTTTAAATGTGACGTTCAAGTTATCTGCACCATCCTCTCGATCGACGGCGACAACGATCCCGATGTCGCTGCCATTACCGGAGCGTCTGCTGCGCTGATGATGACTACCGCACCGTTCTCTGGCCCGGTTGCTGGTGCTCGTGTAGGTTTAGTACCCGATGAAATGGGTGAATTTTCTCATAATGACCTGAAACATCGCCTCGTTTTGAACCCAACTGCTGCCGAACGTGAAGTGTCAGCCCTTGATCTAACCGTCGCTGGAACCCGAGAACGGATTATCATGATTGAAGCCGGGGCCACAGAAGTTGCCGAAAACATCATGATCGCTGCCCTTAAATTTGCCCATGTCGGGATGCAACCCATGATCGAATTGCAAATGCCGTTACTCAATGACACAAAAATCATTGTCGACGAACATGCTGATGATCCTATCCTCGACGCCATCAAAGATACTGCTGGTAGCCGACTAGCAGAACTAATTAGCGAGAAGGACAAGACCATCCGCGAAGCCAATATCGCGATCGTCGAAGCTGAAGTCCTGAAGACGCATGAAGGTAAGTTCAAACAGAGCGAATTAGCGACCGCTTTTGCCGCCCTTGTCGAAGCCCATGTCCGAAAAGCGATTATTGAACGTAGCGAACGACCAGATGGCCGAGCGATCGACGAAATTCGCCCCATTAGCATGGAAGTTGGTTTACTCCCACGAACCCACGGTTCGGCCCTCTTTAACCGCGGCCAAACCCAAGCCCTGACCATCGCCACCCTCGGCGGGCCAGGTGAAGAGCAGCTGATCGACACCATGGAGCTTGAAGGCGAGAAGCGCTACATGCACCACTACAACTTCCCACCGTTCTCGGTCGGTGAAGTTAAACCGATGCGTGGCGCCAGTCGTCGCGATATCGGCCACGGCGCTTTAGCCGAACGGGCTCTACTTCCCGTGATCCCCACCAAAGACACCTTCCCCTACACCATCCGCCTCGTTTCCGAAATCTTAGCCAGTAACGGTTCTTCAAGTATGGCCGCCACTTGTGGTTCAACTTTGGCCCTTATGGATGCTGGCGTCCCAATCACCGCCCCCGTTGCCGGTATTGCAATCGGTTTAATTACCGAGAGTGAAGATGGCAAACGTGACAAACATGGCGACATTGGCAAGTACCAAGTCTTAACCGACATCCAAGGCATCGAAGACTTTGCCGGCGACATGGACTTCAAGATTGCTGGGACCCGCAAAGGGATCACGGCAATTCAGATGGATACCAAACTTGCCGGTCTGTCCGAAGCGATCATCGACGAGACATTCGCCAAAGCCAAAACCGCTCGCGAAAGCATCCTCGATAAGATCGAAGCGGTCATTGCGGCTCCTCGAGCCGAGCTGTCTAAGTATGCCCCACGAATCATTACCGTTCAGATTCCGATCGATAAAATCGGTTCTCTGATCGGTCCTGGCGGGAAGAACATCAAGAAGATCGTTGACGATGCCGGTGGTAAAGAACTGGTCAGCGTCGACATCGACGACGATGGTACGGTCTCCATCGCTTCAACCGATCCGGTTGCTGCTGCAAAAGCTAAAGCCGCCATTGAAGGCATGACGAAAGAAGTTAAAGTCGGCGAGATTTATGCCGGTAAAGTGGCCGACATTATCAAAGACCGCAACTCCGGTAAAGAGATCGGCGCGATTGTCGAGTTTCTACCGGGCAAAGACGGCATGGTCCACATCTCAGAGTTATCAACCGACCGAGTCCCCGATGTCAGCTCAGTCGTCAAAGTCGGCCAAGCAGTGACCGTGAAAGTAACGGCCGTCGACCCCGAACGCGGCCGCATCTCCTTATCGATCAAACAAGCCCTGCCCGGTCAATCGATGGATGGGTTCGACCAGCAGTGATCGTCTCCCGGTATTTGAGGCCTTAATTTATAACAAGGAGACTCCCTGTGCAGGGAGTCTCCTTGTTTTTCAGCCCATTATCAGGGCGTAACCCTGATAAGCTTTAACTCGGTCTATTGCAAATTAGTTGCATCATTATGTTTCCTCTGGTATAGTCAGAGTATGAATACTAAACTAGAACGTAGCACCCAGACCAAACAAGCGGTTAGCCAGATTTTGCAGTCTTTTGCCGCACCGATCGCTTTGGGTGAGCTCCATCTGTTTATTAAGATGTCATTACCAAAGACGGCTTTTTCGACAGTCTATCGTATCCTTCAGAAACTTGAGGAGGAGGGGAAAGTAATCCGTGTTGATTGGCGAGAGCGGGGTAGCCGTTACGAATGGGCTGACCTGCCCCACCACCACCATATCGTCTGTGATGATTGCGGCGGAGTGACTGATATCGACGACAAAGTTATCGACTTTAATCAGTCGCGCGTTAGCAAACAGACTGGGTTTCGAATCAATCGTCATTCAATAGAATTACAGGGCACCTGTTCGCCCTGCCAACAGAAAGAGGCCGTATGAGTCAGCTCATTCTCTATAGTTTAGTCGGTGGACTATTCTCGCTACTTGGCGGTTTAGTGCTGATTTGGCGAGCCGACATCGTCAAACGGTATACCTTACCACTCATGACCTTCGCTGCCGGCGCTTTCTTGGCAGCCAGTTTTCTCGATCTATTACCTGAAGCCCTTGAGCTGACTGACGAACCTCAGAGTCTTATGTATGCTTTAGTCGCTGGATTTCTCTTCTTCTTTACCCTTGAACGAGTCCTGATGCGTTACTTTCATACACACGAATCAACGAACCACCAACATGCCGACCATACCGAGAGTTTGCCGGTCTTGATCATCGTCGGCGATAGCATCCATAACTTTCTTGACGGTATTGTCATAGGTCTAGCTTACCTCGCCAGTCCTTCACTTGGCCTAATCACTGCCATTGCCGTGGCCGCCCACGAGATCCCTCAAGAGATTGGCGATTTCAGCATCTTGTTGAATCAAGGTTGGACAAAAAGTAAGGTCATTGTTATCAACATCTTACAGTCACTGCTCACCGTCATCGGCGCCTTGTTTGCCTATAGCCTTGGCCAACAGCTTGAATCGTCACTGCCATATTTCTTGGCTTCCGCCGCCGGTATTTTTATATATATTGGCGCTTCGGACATTATCCCCGAAATTCATCACTTAGCCGGTCATAAACACCTTTATCGTGTGCTCGCCATCTTAATCAGTAGTGTCGTCCTAATCGGCGCTCTGATCCGATTTGCCCATGGCAACTAACTCATACACGAATTCAGCCTTTAGCCAGCACTAAACCCCAAACCTGTCTTGCACCATGATGCCTCAGTAGATCGGCGATCATGTCGAGTGTGGCACCGGTTGTCGAGACGTCGTCGACTAAAATAATCTTTTTACCAATAATTTTGCCGGCTGACTCCTGTCTGATACCAAACGCACCCGTCAGATTTGTTTTTCGTTTAATGTGGTCAAGATCGGCTTGAGGTGTAGTTGCCCGGTACTTAACCAAGATCGTCATATCGACTGCTGGCAGACCTCTAGCGAGTAATGCCGCTTGGTTGAAGCCACGCAGAGACTCTCGTTTCGGGTGGAGAGGTACCGGTAAGATTAGGGCTCCGGTCAGCGACGAGGCCGATAACCGTTGCCAAAGTAGATAAGCTAGTGGATGAGCCAATTCCCGAACGCCGTTATATTTCAGCACGTGGATTGCCTCACGTAACACTCCGGGCGAAAAATCATCGACCGAAAGTAGGCCAGTCAAGGCATGGTCTTTACGATGAAAGCGACAGAAACGGCCATCTATGGTTAAACGCTGACAGTCGGCACAAGCTGGCGTAGACTTCAGCTCAATCGTTTCAAAACAGGCCAGGCAGAGCCAGTTGCCCTCCCCACCACAACCGACACACCGTTTTGGCAATAACCACTCGAGTAACAACTTGTGCGCTCCTCACTAAGAGCCTACTCCAGAATTGACAGGAGATCAAACCAGAAGGTACAATGAGAATGATTAATCACTAATTTCTAATGGCTTAAGGATGTTGTTTTACTTTGGATTTTCGTCATTAATGAGAAATTAGCAATCTACTCTGGAGGAGTAAACGATGGCTGACAACCTAACCCCTCAAGATTCCGATTGGCTGGCTGATGACTATGAAGGTCAGCTGGCCATTGACGTTTATCAAACCGATGACGATATCATCTTGAAGGCGCCAATTGCTGGTGTTCAGCCGGAAGATCTTGAGGTAGCGGTCACCGACGATACGGTCACAGTGAAAGGCCAGCGCCAAGATGATCAAGCCCAGAGTCGAGATAATTATTTCTGTCAAGAATGTTATTGGGGCAGTTTTTCTCGAAGCTATATTCTGCCTGTCGCCGTCGATGCCGATAAGACTGAGGCCAGCCTCAAAAACGGTGTTTTAACAGTTCGTATCCCCAAACTCGAAAAAAGCCGAGCTAGGACGATCACCGTCGTCAGCCAGGATTAGTTATCTCGTTTTCTGGTTGTCTAGTTTTCTAGTTCACAACCAGATAAGCGAAGCGAACCAGACAACGAGATAACTAGACAACCAAAAGGACCACATGCCTATCACCAAAATGGTCATCCCGGTCGCCGGCTTCGGCACCCGTATGCTCCCGGCCACTAAAACCATCCCTAAAGAGATGGTGCCAATTGTCGATCGACCAGTTATCCACTACCTCATTGAGGAAGCGGCCGATTCAGGTATCGAAGAAGTCATCTTGGTCAATCATCCCAGTAAACAGGCGATTGAAGACTACTTTAAGCCCAATCACGACCTCGAAAAGCGACTGATTGAGAGCGGTAAGCAAGATTTGCTAGACGAAATTCGGGCGATTGAGAAGCGAGTGAAGATTTCTGTCGTCTACCAGCATGAGCCACTCGGTAATGGTCATGCTATTTTGATGGCTAAGGATCTGGTTGGCAATGAACCGTTCGTCGTCGCCTGGGGTGATGATATCTTTGAGGGCAATGAACCTCGAGTTAAACAGATGATCGATACCTACAATACTTACGGTGGCTCAGTCTTAGCCTGTATCCAGAGTAGCGAGGAAACTTTCGAAGCCCATTGCAAACGTTACGGTTGCGTCGGCGGCCGAGCCGTCAGCGATTCTGTCTATGCCATCGATACCATGATCGAGAAGCCGGCCCCGGAAGAAGCGCCGAGCAATCTGTTCTCGGTTGGCGGTTACTTATTCACTCCACGTATCATGGAGCTCCTGGTCGAAACCAAGCCAGGTAAATCGAATGAAATTTGGTTAGCCGATGCAATCGCCAAGTTACTTCAAGAGGAAACGGTCTACGGCAAGATAGTGACCGGTCACTACTGGGACATCGGCAGTAAAATTGGTTTCTTGAAGGCTAACGTCTATTTCGCCTTACAGCGTGACGACACGAGAGGCGAAATGCTTGAATTTTTGAAAACAGTCAGTTAAGGGGAACGAGGAGGGGAGCATCGGTCTACGTATTGCCTTAGGGATCCTTATCTTCCTGATGGTCCTTTCAGGTATTTATTTGGTTTGGCAATTTATTGACGTCCCGAAGCAGTCAACGCCACTAACAACTGACGATGCTAGACCAGTAGCCTTAAATTTTTGGGGCGTTTACGATGATGTCTCACTCTTCCAGCCGATTATCGATAGCTATGAAGCCACTCACCCGGGAGTCACCGTCAATTACACCCAAAAAGAGGCCTCACTTTACGAGTTCGCCTCACTAAACCTCTTAGCTAGCCAAGACGGACCCGACATTTGGCTCATTCCTCAAGATTGGTTACCCAAGCATCACGATAAACTCGCTATAGTCCCCGAGGGACTGTTGGCTAGCCAAGACGCTGTGCCCACAAAAAAACGGTTATTCGCCAAAAAAATTAAGCCCTCACCCAATGTGACGCTCTTCAACGAACGCTATACTACGGTCACCCAAACAGAAAATATCGTAAAAGGTGCAGTATATACTCTTCCGATCGCCGCTGATACTTTGGGCTTGTTTGCCAACACTAGCCTACTACAACAAAAGTCGATTCCCCGCTTGCCCCAAACATGGGACGATACGATCGCCGCTTCCAATAAACTACGCGAGCGCAATGGGGTGAATCTCACCAAGCCTGGCCTAGCCATTGGTTCGAGCACCAACGTCAGTCGTGCCGATGAGATTTTGGCGACCTTACTTCTGCAAAACCATACCCCCATGACCGACAGCCAGAAAACAGAAGCACGTTACAATGAAACCATTTCGAAAGCGACGGGCGAGGCCTTTCAGCCAGGATTAGCCGCTCTCGATTTCTATACCAGCTTTGCCTCTCCAAGTAAGGAAAACTATGCTTGGACAAAGGATCAATCACAAGATTTTGAATTGTTTATGGCTGGAAAGCTGCCGCTCCTCATTGACTACAGTTACCGAATTCGCGATATCACCGAAACTAATCCGACTTTCCCGCTGGCGACTGGTATCATGCCGCAAATTCGCGACACGAGTGACCCCATCACCCTTGCTTCGCCCTTAGTTGTCGGCGTGCCATCAGTCAGTAAACACCCGGTCGAGGCTTGGAATTTCATCCAGTTCTTAACCAATAAAGACAATAACCTGCGCTATGCCCTAGCCTCTGGTCGACCACCGGCTCGTCGTGATCTCCTGCAAAGCTCGAGTTTTAGTCCCTTCCTCGCTCCATTTTTGGCCCAGATTGACACCCCCAAAGGAACGCCCGCGGTGGCTAGCCTCTGGTATCGTAACGACATCAAGGCCAGTAAAACCGTCTTCCACCAAGCTATCGATGCGACACTTTCTGGCGAGCCATTATCAGTTGTGATCGACCGCCTAACTAAGCAAAGTACCCACATCCTACGAGGGGAGGCCTATGAATAAGTTCACATCCCTCGCTCTCCTCGCCATTACACCACTCTTTTTGACTGGCTGTGGTTTACGTAATGATCAACAGGCTGTTAATCAGGCCAAACAAACCTTAACTTATTGGCACGTCAAGCAGTCAGGCGACGATAAGGTTTTCGATAAGCTCATTGCAACTTACGAAAAAGATGTACCGACTATTAACATCGAGACGCGTCTCTTTGAGCCGACCGATGACTATGAAACCGCAGTAATTAACGCCTTAGCGGCCGGTAAGGGACCAGACATCTGGGAAATTCGAGACGATGAGCTAGCTCGTCATAAAGATAAACTGGCCGGTTTTGTCTTTCCAAGTAAAGGCGAGCAGGAGATCTTCAAAAAGACTTACGCAAGAGCAATCGCCAATCAGATGATTATCGACGACACCCTCTATGGCATGCCGATCACTATCGACCCGCTCGTGCTATTTATGAATGTTGATCACATGAAACAGGCAGGGATCGAGAAACCCCCCAAAACTTGGGAGGAATTAGCCGCTATCGCTAAGCTAACGACACTCCGAGTCGACCAAACGATTGTTCGACCAGGTTTCGCCATGGGTACGGCAAGCAATCTCGATCGGGCTAGCCATATATTACAGCTCGTCATGATGCAACTCGGTGTTCAGATGGTTGATCCCGCCCACAAACAAGCCACTTTTGATCTATTCATCCAAGATCCGGACAGTGGCGAATATCGTTACCTCGGTCAAGAAGCCGTCACCTTCTTTGATAGCTTTGCCGACCCCGCATCAGCTTACCAAAGTTGGGACGCGAACCAACCTTATTCGACCCAGGCTTTTGCTAGCGGTAATTTGTCGATGATGATTAACTATCTGTCGCTTTACCCGCAGATGAAGCTCTTGAATAGCAAGCTCAACTACTCTGTTTCCGGCGTGCCTCAGCGTGGTCTGAAGAAAATCCCGGTAGGCGATACACCAGCGGAAGTAAGTAAAGAGGTCCAGTTAGCCAAATACCGAAGCCTCGTGGTTAGTAAGTCAGCTTCGAGGCTCACCAAAGAACAGCGAGCCAAGCGAGAACAGATCGCCTGGCAGTTTATCCAATACTCAACCAGCAATATCGATATCACTAGTGTCTATGCGAAGCAGACTTCACAGATTCCGCCCCAGATTTACGCCAATGCCAGTGTTGCCGAAGAATCGCAGGACGAAACCATAACCGCCATCATCAACCCCAACACGACAAATTGGTACAAGGGGCCATCGCCTCGAATTGTCGATCAGATATTCAGTCAACTCATTAAGGGGGCAACTGAAGATGGTCAACCAGTCGCGACTATCTTAACCCAAGCGGCGACAGCCATAACTGGGATTTTGCGATGAGCTATGTTTTGAACCAACTTTTTAAATATCGATGGCTCATTGTCATAGCCTTTTTGTTTACTAGCCGGCTCGTCTTATTGAGTAGTGAAGCGGCCATGGCAGCACCGACCACTTCGGACAAAGTAACGCTCCATAGTGTAACCTATGACGGTCTAAAGACGATTCGCTTTCAATATTCTGCTCAAGCCAAATCCTATGCCGATAGTTATCAGCTCCGTTTTAGTATGGCGACAACAGATAGTAATAACCTGGTCTACACTACTCTAGGTAGTAAAGAAGAACAGTTGACCCAGACCGTGACTAATGGATTTTATACTCTCGCCCTGGCCAATGACTTGACGATCAAGAAAGCTAAGTCGGCAAAGGGAACACTTGAATTGGTAAAGGGCGGGAATGAAATTGTCTCTACCACCTCATTAAACGGAACAGGCGAACAGATTCTTGGCGCAGGCATAAAAGCACCGCCCGCATCGACTGCCATCCCTACAGCAAAACCGGCCGACACAGCTGCCCTCAAAGAAGGGGCGAAGACAGCGACAGCCATCGGTCGGACAAGCCAAGGTCTAATAAAGCCGGAGATCAATCCAACGCTCCGTATCACCAAAGTAAATGACACTTACAAAGCCGACCTTGTCTGGAAGGCAGTCGATAACGTAACCAAATACACAATTCAGCCCTCTACTCCCGACGCTATACCTCTAGAAATCAATGATCCAAACGATCGCACCAGTTTGTCCCTCACCGAGGCCAAATACCACATCTATCACCTTGCTGATGTCAAATCGAAAGGTGATCTGGCTACAGAGTATACCGTCTCGGCTACCCTCACTGATGGAACAGTGACGAGTGGCACCACCCGCCACATTGACACCGTGGTCGCACCAACTGAATTTGGCTTAGTCAGCAACATCGGCGAATATGCATCCAATATTGTCAGCTTTGCCCTGCCGATCGGCATCATCTTGGCTGTACTCATGACTATCTACGCGGGCAGTAAGCTTATGTGGGACTCCGCAGACCCAGAAGAGCTGAAGAAATCGCGCGAGATTATGGGTGGAGCGATAATCGGGATCATGCTCCTCATGTTCGCTAGAGTCCTGGCTAACTTCCTAGCTCTTGAACCGATCGGCTTTACGAGCGAAGATAAGTATACTGACTACGCGACCAATGTTACCAATACGGTCGGCAGTCAAGAAGTTCCCAATACTTTCTTAGAAAACCTCTTTCAACGAGTGAACAGATGATTACTTTAATACAAAAATATTTTCGACTAATTTATCAAGCGATTGGGCTCATAATTGTCGCTAGCTTTTTCGTCGTCACATCGGTCGAAGCCGCCGCTTCCCCTTCAATCGAAATTAACAAAGCAGTAGTTAACGGCGACGATCTCACCCTAACCTACACCGTCACCCTACTACCGATCCCTGGCGATACCAACAAGTACGGCGTCGCGTTTGCGGTGATTGCCGATAACCGCGTCGTGAAAACCAATGCCATCCCTATCACTCCCGCCCCTGGCCCACAGATCAAGAGCATAACGATTGCCCTGGCTACCGTACCAACCGACGAGTCACCAAAAAAGGTAGTAATCAATGCGGCAACCATCGTAAAAAACTTTAGTAAGGGCCAAGTTGAACAAATCATCGCCAGTCAGACAGACATCAATGTGGCAATCGAACCAACCAAAGAACTCTTTGACCCCGATCTGGGTTACAATGCCGTCCGAGCAGAGCTACCGACCTTACGCCAAAACTTCGTTCGTGTAATGTTAAATTTTCTCGATCAAGTCTTCTGGCCGATGTTCATCCTCTTCGCCATCGTTTTTAGTGGGATAATGTACATCATGGCTCGGGACGATGAAGAGAAGGTCAAGCGAGCCAGGAACTACTTGATTGCCACCGTCAGTGTAATCATTATTTTGATCTTAGGTTACTTTGTCTCCGATCAGTTTTCGCTGCTCATTCGTTATCTCATTGCTGGTGGTGGCTAATGACTGATAGCACGATTATTTACGATAACATTTCTCGCTACCTCGCCAACTTCGGCGAGCCTGCCCTCTGGGCCTGTCCAATTCAACAGGGTTTACCGATCCTCTTTAACTTGCTATTCATTGGCTTGTTATGGTTTGGTATCATGGCGCTAATGACGGTTATACGCGCCAACAGTTTCGGATTACTGCGGAGCTTTGGCGACGAAGAGTCGATCAAGAAGTCACGCGAAGGTTTACGTAATGGAGTTATCGGCTTGCTCATGGTTCTTATCTCTTTGTTCTTCTTCGTCATGTTTGTGCGAGGTTTCCTCGGGGTTCAGTATCAAATCTTCGATAATACTGGAAAGTTTAATGGTTTGTTCGTGATTCGTAATGCACAAGGTCAGAACATCGACCGTTGCCAAGAGCGACTGGACATGTTCAAGGTCGTTCCTCCCCAAGCGGATAATGAACCAGTCAACACGGACTTGAACGCCCCACTTCAACAACTGCCAGCGGTTCGTGACATCCAAAAATAGCCCTACTTGTAGTATTGTGTAGGTATTGTATACTTAAGAAAACCTATGTCCTACATCCTTTAAGGAGGAATGATGAATAAGTTCCTGTTGCGTGCCGGAGTCGCTCTGACTACCCTCACGCTCCCTACCGTGACCTTCGCTCAATTCGGCGGCGCTCCCCAGGCCATTAACCTTGATCGACTGAAGCAAATTTTATTCCCGGTTCAACCTAGTGGCAATTTCAACATTGTGAGCTTTTTCTTGAACCTCTTTAACTTAGTGATTCTCCTGGCTGCAATTATCGCCATCCTTTACCTAGTCTGGGCCGGTATTCAGTACATCACAGCCAGCACCGATGAAGAAAAGGCGAAAAAAGCCCGAACAGCCATTTACAACGCGATTATCGGGATTGTGGTTATAATCCTTTCCTACTCAATCATTATCTGGGTTGGCGGCTTCGTTCAGGAGCAAGCCCAACAAGTAGGTGGTAACGGCTTCGGCGCCGGGTTTAACTCGAACGGTTTCTAACAGTCTGTATTATCAAACAAAAAGAGGTCGATCGACCTCTTTTTGTTTGATTGGCAACTATAGATTCATTGTGAGTAGCCGGGACTATAAAGTTGAATGACGCTGACATTGGGACAAGTGACTTCGAATTGCCTGAGCATGCCATGCCAGAGATTAGTTACCTGCGATTTAACAGTCTCGCTCTGAACCGTTCGATATGCAAAACGGATTGCATCAACATCTTGAACAATATTGGTTGCGGATTGACACTGGAAGGGACCAGCGGCAGACAAAGTTTGGATTCGGTTCGTCACGATCGCTTGCACCTTTGTTAATGCGCTTTGGTCGTTGGCACCACTCACAGTAGAGGGTACACTGTTGGTTCGACCGGTCGTATTGAGCAATCGGTCGCCAGTAAACTGTTGTTTGCAGATCTGTAGTGCCAGTTGATTAGACTGCTGGAATGCTTGGTGACAGGCACCAAGAACTAGGCCGCGTATTGGATCTTGCCAGAAGGGACTATTGGTAGCACTCGAGAAAAAGCCAATCTGTTGAAGATACGGTTGGAGCTGGGCACTTTCGTTGCCGGTGAGCTGGCCGTCGTCGAAGATCGGGAGAAGTTGCGCCAATCGCGGATCGCGTTGGCCAAGCGACTGAAAGAGCTGGCTCAAGACCGGTACATAGTTTTGAGGCAAATTGAGTTGTGCATTGGCTGGTAAGCCCATGGCTTGCATGACAGGGAGACCACCATAGTATGAATTTGTCCCCATACTATATTGGTTTTGATAGGTACCGCAGGCGCCGTTACGGAGTGTTTGGCTAAAGCCGCCGAAGGCCCTGCCGAGATTACCACCAAATAGCTCACCGAAGAAGCCTCGGTTTTGGTTAGTCCTGGTGGTGCTCCTCTCAGTATCAACTGAGCTACTTCCGGTACCACGAGCCTGACCTTGATCACCGCTAGACTGTGATTCCTCTGCTCCGCCCTGCGCCTGTGCTACGCCCAGAAAAGACAGTTGACTATCTTGGCCGCGAAACATGATGCACTGGGGATTAATTGAGATATTTTGCCCACCATATGCACCCATGGTGGTGTACTGTCCGTTCACGAACGGTAAACTGGGAGCACCATTAAGGTAACTTGAGGAGTAGGGCGAAGCGGCATAGGTCGGGTCTTGGATACCGAATAGACCGCCACTAAACGTTTGCGGGGGGATATTGACTAAACCGCCAGTAGCTCCACTAATGAATGCCGAGCCGACTCCTGAGACTACGCGACCGATATCGCACAAGAAACTAGTACAACCTTCTGCCTTCTCTTGGGCAGCTCTTTTTCGCTTGGTGTATTGCTGTCTAGTTGGGTCACCGGCTATAAAATTACCTTCATACTCTTTATGGGTATCAGTCAGGCGTTGCTTCTGTCTGGTAGTTTCCTTGGCGATGACTTCCTTAAGTAGAGCGGAATAATCAGCATTTTGGCCAGTGCGGCCGTTAATTTTATTGATCCGATCAAGCGAAGTTTGGAGAATATCTGCCATCTGCTTCTGTGTTTTGAACTTCGCTTCAAGGAGCGGGTTTACACCCGGTTCTTGACTCGCACTGGGTAGATTTGCAGAGAGGACTTGCTTGACTAGCAAGTCGAAAGTGCTAATTGCGCGATCGACAGTGTCACTCAGCTCTTGCTTGACTCCCTGGAAGATGCCATCTTCCTCAGTATTGAGATCGTTTTCTTGATCAGAACTGCGCGTACTTGCTTCCTTGAAACGGCTCTCCATAGCGGCCGAAAGGTCTTCAAGAGCCTTGGTATTGATCCGTTGCAAAACAGACTCTAAGACATCGGCATTTTCGAGTAAATAGCTCGCTGTCGCTAGATTTATTTGACGTTGAGTATCCTGAACTATTTGTTCTAAATCACGCAAAACAGTAACCTTTTTACCCCGCTCCGTTAATCGGGCATCAGCCTTAGCGACAGCCGCTGTAGTATGGGATTGTACTTTCTTCTGATGAGCTAAATATTTGCCCGTCGGTGCCGAAGGATCAAGTTTCTTTTCGAGGGTAGCTTGACTAGCCGCATCGTCAGTCATGGCTCGTATATCGTTTAGGTAGGTCTGAGCTACCTGATAGGCTTCACGAAGGGAGGCAGTCTGCGGGGTTTGCCTTGAGTAGTCAGCCAGAATTTTGTTAAATGCTACCTTAAGACTGCCAACTTCGCCCTCAATCTGCCGACGAGCGTTAGAGGCTCCAATACTCTTATCTTCAAGTTGGCCAAGGGTAATGATTGCTTTTTTTCGAGTCGTATCACTCTTCCTTGCCAAAGCATCGAGCACCTGCTGCAATTCCCCCTGCTGCGCCACCGTCCCCAAAGAAGCCACTTCCCCTATAGGTACAAATTGGGCTGCAGCTGTCGTCGGTAGTAACCATAAAACTAGAACAAATATCGTAAATGCTATGGTGTTTTTATTCATATGGCTCAGTTTATTTGCAGGATGAGGCTTGTTCGTTCTTGTTCCCATTGATCATAACAAGCTGACACGTACCAGATTTAATTACAATATTCGCGACTAAAGTCGTCTTTCTTAAATCAGGCTCTAAGATATCACGGTAATAGAGCTTATATGTTCCTGGTTGTACCGTTGCTGTTCGTTTTTCACCCTTGCTGATTGCAACACTATTGATATCTGGCGAAGCATTACTACTACCTTGCCTCAAGACAGATACGATATAGGCTTGAGCCCCAGCAACCGTATCAACCCCCACAACAATCGTGCCGACATTGATACGGCTCGGGATCAATGCCCTTGACGTTTCAACCAGTTGTGGAGATTCAGGACTAACGCTAAGTGGTAAGCTATGGGCTACCTGACTCGACCAGATTGGGGCAAGCACAGCGGACTGTGATTGAGGCTCCGTTATATTATTAACCGTAATAATCCCTTGACAAAAGGTTCTCATATTCTGATCGCCGCTAATCGTATACGAACATAGGTTTAAGAAGAGGTTGATGATTGAATCTCCGCCATTGTTGGCTAATTTGTAGAAACTCAGTTCGCGAAGTTTAGTGGTAATGCTGATCAGCTTTTCGGTTGTCATGTCACCGCTACCAAAGCTATCGGCTACTTCCCGATATCCGTCTTGCTTGGTAATACCGGCCAAGATACGAAATCCGGAAGACAGTTGACTGGTCATATTTGCTTGATTCAAAGTCAGACGTAATTGGTCATTGGTTGTACCGCTACCGAAGATCGATTGACCGACTGGTAGGCCACCAAAGACATTGCCTAGACCGGTCGATAGAACTCCACCGGCGGCGCGATAGTAGCCCGGTGTCCCGGGTGGACAGGCAAGCAGACTAGTATTTGGGTTAAACGGCGGTGTGCCGATCCCGAATCCACCGAGTTGGAAGCCTGCACCACGCTGGATGGTCTGACGAATCTGATCGACAAAGCTCTGGTTCCTGGTGTCGGAGCGGGGGACAGCAGTAACCACTGCTGTTGGATTTGGAGCAGGGATAACCCGTGAAGGTATGGATGTTGCCTCGATAAAATCATGATCGCCAATTTGTTGTGCTTTAACCGAGTCGATAAGTACAAATTGCCGATGAGGCTCACCAAGCACAAAACAGCGTGGATCAGAAATGATCGACTGGTTGCCGTATGCACCAGGAGCAAGATAACGTCCGTTAACATTTGGCAGACTTGGGACACCGTTGAAATAACTCGACGAGTACGGCGAAGCGGCATAGGTCGGATTTTGAATACCGAACAGTCCGCTACTAAACGTTTGCGGGGGGATATTGACTAGGCCACCAGTGGCGCCGCTAATAAACGCTGAACCAGCGCCTGAAATTACACGGCCAATGTCGCACAAGAAACTAGTACAACCTTCTGCCTTGTCTTGGGCCGCATTTTTGCGCTTGGTATACTGTTGTCGAGTCGGATCACCGGCTATAAAATTTCCCTCATATTCGGCGTAGGTATCCTGCAGTCTTTGTTTTTGGCGAGTCGCCTCCCGGTCGATCACCTCCTTCAGCAAGGATGAGTATTCATTGTTCTGATTAGCCCTGGCATTAATTTTTCTGACTCGGTCTAGCGAGGTCTTGAGGATATCGGCCAATTGTTTCTGGGTTTTAAACTTCGCTTCAAGGAGCGGATTAACACCAGGCTCCTGGCTGGACGTTGGTAAGTTGGCAGTAAGTACTTGTTTGACCAATGAATCGATCGTGCTGATTGAACGATCAATCACATCGCTCATCTCTTTTTTAACTATTTGAAATATCTCCTCTTCTTCGGCATTCAAATCGTTCTCTTTGTCAGCGCTACGGCTGTTGGCGGTTTTGAACCGAGCTTCCATCTCGGTCGAAAATCCCTCGAGCACTTTAGTGTTAACTCTCTTGAGCGCCGATTCCAATAGTTCAGCATTCTCTAACATGTAGCTTGCCGTGCTAGAATTAATGTGACGCTGGGTGTCCGCTACAATCTGCTCAAGGTCACGTCGAACCGTCTCTTTCTTGCCCCGATCAGCCAGTCGGGCATCGGCTTTGGTGAGGGCTTTTGTGACTAGAACCTGTATGTTCTTCTGATGCTCCAGGTACTTACCAGTCGGCGCCGAGGGGTCGAGCTTTTTATCGATCTCGCTTGTCGTTACTGCAACGTCCGTTAAGCTACGGATATCGTTAAGATAGGTCTGAGCAACCCGGTATGCTTCCCGCAGAGACGTAGTTGGTGGTGTCTGTCTGGCGTAGTCAGCCAACACCTTGTTGAACTCAGACTTTAAGAGGCCAACCGTTCCTTCGACTTGGCGCTTAGTGTTACTTGCGCCGATACTTTTACTGTCGAGCTGGCTCAATACTACCAGAACTTTCTTTCGGGCCGTATCATTTTTCTTCGCTAGAGTATCGAGCACCCGTTGCAGATCCTGTTGTTGCGCCGTATTGCCCAAAGAGGCTACTTCGCCTTTCGCCACGAACTGAGCAGTGGCCGCAGCGGGGAAAGCCAAAGTCACGGCTATGAGTAGGGTGGCAATTCTAGTCAGCAGTTTTGGAATGAAATTCATAATTCCCTCTCTCAATAACAACGAATTGGCGGTTGAGGCACTTGTAAGCACCAAATCTCGCCCGGTCCAACTAATAACGGATGGATCAGCTGTTGGTTACTGCCACTCGCTCGATAGACCACCCGATACTGACCGGCTCGAAGTTCTTGAACAATGGGCGCCTGACCTTTAGTTGGTACGACTACCTCTTTTAGCGCCTCACGATCGCCAGTGATGCCGATGGTGTACGATAGGCTATCGTACGGCGAGTAGGCAGAAACTCGAATCTTGGCTGGTTGATTAAATAGCGTACGTAAACCGAGATAACCACCAATTGCCACGCCAGCGGCGGTCCAAAAATCGGGTTGGGACTGTTTAATCTGCGGGTTCTGCAGTCGATAGAGCACCCCACCAATGTTGGGCGAAAGCGGTAAAAAGGGTCGATGACCAGTTTTGGCCAGGGACTCAGTCAGGGCTGGAGCTTTTTCTGGATATCGGCTAAATACCGAGGTCGCCGCGCCCGCTGGCAGAATTGAACGATAAAACGGGAGGACACTGGGTTGTGGCAGGGCATGGTTGGTTTGTCTGGCCTGCATTGAAACCGTACGAATCGACGACTCTATTTTTATGACTGACTGTTGGCCTGCATACTCAACTTGGCTCGAAGCAATACGGATGCCTTCCCTTCGCGGATCGATCGTGGAGCGACTCACTGAGTTTAGTTCGTATTGCGCCTTATATTCATTGACAATTTCAGTAATTAGGCGAATCGCATCGGAACGAATAGTCGTAACAGAGCTAGATGCACCACCAACCGTCGGTTGATGCAGGACCGAAAAACGAATCCGTTCTATCGCTTGAGCTTCAACTTGGTTAATTCTGCCTATCGCGATAGTTGCATCGCCTTGATAAGTATCGATCGTTTGGGCAACGACAAATACAGGTTGGCTAAGTGCCAAAATAGCCGTGACCAGTAGCAATACCCATCGCTTAAGTACAGGCAAAAACACTCCTCCTATTTTGACCTACTGGCTCGATATCAGTCGGATAATCACCGGATCGGTATTGGCGACTGAGATTTGCTTCGTACAGCTTGCACCGGAAACTGCTCCTACGGCGATCGCTGTAGTTCCTTCGGCATTTGAGCTGATGTCCGTCCCACGCAAGACATACGAACCAGCTGGTAGACTCATAGTTGCGGTGCCATCTGCTTCGGTCTGACTAGCATATCCATCGCTCTCCGTTGGGTCAATTTTACAATTAAGGTTCTTATCGGCAATGGCATCGAGAAAAGCCGACGCTACCTTGTCATCGTCAGTTATCGTTTCGATAAGAACATTGATCGCATCAGGATCGAGTCCGCTATCAAGTAGTGGATTGCTGGCCGAGTTATCAGCACTTGGCGTCTTGCTACCACCGGTTCCGATTATTGCTAACCCAACCGAGAGAACCAGGACACTGGTGCCTAAAATGAGCACTTTCTTACTCCGAGGAACATCAGACCAAGCCATATAACCTCCTTATAGAACAAACTCACTGTAAATAAAAATACACCGTTAAATTAACTATACGACACCTGAAAAAGAAATGCAAAAAATGGTTCTCTAGTTGTCTCGTTCGCTTCGCTGTCTGGTTCGTCTGGTCGTTAATTAGAGAACCAGAGACTGCTCCGAGTTCAGTACTTGGAACTTAAGTCTCTTCTTTGTAGAGTTCTGGATTCATAAATGGCAATAAGGCCAGCAAGACTGCTTGCGCGTTGAAAGTAGTGCGATCGATGTGTCCTCGGGTCAACGCCCCCACGGCTCCGATGGAGTGACGGGCGTTGGTTGTTTTAAAGATAATGTCGGTTGCCGTCGCTAGCTCGTTGCCATCTCGAATAAGTTTGGCGGCCTCGGGTGGCAGAAATATACTGCCTGTCTTTCCCTTACCCACTCGATCAGCTCCGATGACAACTGCCCAAGCAAAGGCCTCCAGTTCATCGCCCCGATCCTGAAGCCCGCCCTCAATTCCAACCCAATAGGCGGCGAGTGGTCTGGCTAGTTTTACAGCATTGGCACGATTGGTGGCACCGATCAGAGTTTCCTCATCTGACATGGGCTGGTCAGGCACGCCCGACCATACCGTCAAACCCTCCAATTGCCACTCTGTCTCAGGCCACACCCTAGAAAAAGCTTGCCGTGCCGCTTCAATTTTTACCGGGTTGTTAGAGGCCACGACTATTTGATTAATATTATTTCATCGAGAATTATTCATTCCTTACTCGTCACGTAATGCTTCACCCACCACCGTTTGACCACGGGCAACGACTGAACTGAGAGGTAAAAGCCAATCGTCGGGATTAAGGCTGAGAGCCAGTAGTTCGTAACCCCGATTACTGCCATCACCCAAACCGCGATGAAGTAAGTAATGATACAAATCATCGCGATTCGGGCCAGACTAGTCTCCCATGCTTTATCGGCCTCAACCTTTAGGTTGCGCTCCTTGATGGATTTAATCTCATTTTCCAAAGCAAGGATCCGTTCTTCACTCATTTGAGGCTCCCTTATCTCTCTTATGACTATACGCTCGGTGGTTGCTCAGTAGGTGGCGGTGACTGGACTTCTACTTCATCGGTCGGTTCCTGAACGACTGCTTCTGTCGGCCGCTTTTTGGCGATGTTTAAGACAATGATCAGGCCGATGATAATACTCCCCGCCAACGGCAAGGCGACAGTCCAATTTTCCTGAAACCACTTGAGCCCCTTAGTTGAGGCAGTTTGGGATCCATTTGAGCCAGCGGGTCGCGGCGATGGGATTGGGCTCGATATAATAATCGATCCATTTGCGTCAAATGACTTTTGGTCAATAAGTTTTGTGGTGAGAGCTGTTGGCGTTAGGGTATCGATCGAATAATTGGCGACTACTCGACTAATGGCAGGATCTGTCGGTGCACTAATTGAAAGTATACCTCTGGCCACTGCCGGGTTTTCAACCAAGTAGCTTGTGGTATCACCAGAAAGTTGTGACTCGTCGAAATCAGACTGGGGGATAGCATAGATTGTCTGGTTAAATTCAGGAGCAGCTGGCAAGCAGTTATTGCCAGTAAAGATTCCAAAACCACTTCCCACGTCGGTTGGTAAGCTAGAAACAAATACCGAATCCGGATAGTCGGCAACGTTGGTTAATCGTACGCAGTAATCAACTGTTTGCGCCAAAAGACGAGCCGGGAAAAGGAGAAACAAAGCTAAAACAAAAGCGCGAAAAATATCCATAGTTTCAGTATACCAGAAAACGGAAAGCCGGAGCGCACACTGCGCCCCGGCCCGTTTTAACCTCCTGTTACATTTGCATTGAGCTGTTCCGCCCGCCTTAGCGGTAGATTGTCTGATCTCGGTCCGGCCCGACCGAGATCATCTTGGCGTCTACCCCGAGCGCGCACTCCAGATACTCAACATAGTTCTGAGCTGCCTCCGGCAAGTCCGAGAATGAGCGGATATGACCAATGTCCTCAGTCCAACCGGGGAGAGTCTCCCAGACCGGCGTTACCGCATCGAGATCCGGCACGTCGGCCAGCCGGTCCACTTGGCTGCCATCTGGTAGCTGGTAGGCGACGCAGACCCGGAGTTCTTTGAGGCCCGACAGGACGTCGAGCTTGGTCAGAAACATCCAGTCCCAGCCGCTGATCATCAACGAGTACTTGAGCAGAACCAAGTCCACCCAACCACAGTCCCGCGGCCGACCGGTCGTCGTGCCGCGCTCTTTGCCCTTTTCGAGCATCCACTTACCAGCTTCATCGGTAACTTTCGTGGGAAATGGCCCCTTCCCGACTCGCGTCGAGTAGGCCTTGACCACGGCGATCACTCGGTCGACTTTCCGAGGCGAGATGCCCGTCCCAGTGCAGGCCCCGCCGGCGGTCGGCGAGGAGCTGGTCACGAACGGGTACGTCCCATGATCGAGGTCGATCCCCCAACCCTGGGCGCCTTCACCGACGACTACCTTCCCGGCCGCCAGAGCGTCGTTTAGGAAGGTTGCGGTGTCTGCGATGAACGGTCTTAGCCGCCTAGCTGCTTCCATCCACTTAACCAAATCGCCTTCGAGATCGTCCGATGGACGCTCTTGGTAGAGCACATGGAAACGTTGGACTTCTGCACCAAGCATTTCTTCGATCTTCCAGTCGGGTCTTTGCAAATCCTCCATCCGAATCCCATAGCGACCGGCCTTGGTCTCATAAGCCTTGCCAATCCCTCGACCGGTCGTGCCGATTCGCTGTTGATCGCCCAACGCATCAGCAAGCCGATGTGTTGGCAGGATCAAGTGAGCATGACGGCTGATGAGCAAGCGACGGCTATCGAGGGTGATGCCGTGCTTAGCTAGCTCGTCGAGCTCATCGCACAGTACCACCGGATCAATGACCGTGCCACAGCCGATCACGTTCGTGATGTGCTCGTGCAACACACCACTCGGAAGGAGGTGGAGTTTATGGGTCAATCCACCGTGAATGATCGTGTGGCCGGCGTTGTTACCACCGGCCCACCGGACCACCACGTCGGCGTATTTAGCCAGGAGATCAGTGAGCTTCCCCTTGGCTTCGTCGCCGAACAACGACCCTACGACGAGGACGTATGTCCCCTGTCGACACTTTTGACGCCACCAAAGCTTTACCCGTTCAAGCCACATGGGCTTACTACCCTTTCTGCCTGGACAACTCCAGGCCTTGTAACGAACATCGAGAAAAACCTGGAAATGCCAAACAGAAAGACTAAAGAACGCCGACCAAAGCCGGAGGTAATCATTAAACCATATATACTACCGAGGAGCAACGTCTAGTTGCTCTCAATTGCCTGTGTTGGTATAGTGAGAACCTTGGAGTAATCATGGAAAATGATTCCAAATCGCTCGTCAATTTCCTGTTTGAAGTTGGCATTCTGTCACAAACCCCACGTAGCGGGTTCTTTTTCTTGGGTAGTGGCGAACAGTCAGTGGCTGAACATATTAATCGAACTGTCTATTGTGGCTTAGTTTTGGCTTGGATGGAAGGCGATGTCAACACTGAAAAAGTCATCAAAATGTGCCTGTTTCACGATCTAGCTGAAGGCCGAACCAGTGACCTCAACTATATTCATCAAAAATATATCGAGAGCCATGAGGCAAAAGCGGTTGACGATATTGCGGCTTCATTCCCTTATGGCGAGGAAATTAAGTCGATCATAGCGGAGTACGAGGAGCGTAAAACTAAAGAATCGATCATCGCCAAAGAGGCTGACAATCTTGAATGGATTCTCTCGCTCAAAGAGCAGGTCGACACGGGCAATGCCCGAGCCGAAACTTGGCTCCCACCAGCGATCAAACGTCTCAAAACTGAGTCCGCCAAAAAGCTGGCTAAGCAAATCATGGAAACCAACTCCGACGAGTGGTGGTTCGCCGACAAAGAGGACGAGTGGTGGGTGAGTCGCCAGAAGTCAAAGTAAGTGACTTGCTTGCTCTAGGGCGATTTGAGACAATGGAGCGAAGGAGAGGGGACAGGCTCATTGAGCTTGGTTTTACGATGCAAAAAGAAACGCTTCAGCAGTTGATTCGCGGCGAGGTTTACGATACTCCTAAGATCCTCGATCAAGCTAGCCGAGATGCCAGCATCTTTACCGTTCGACCCTCTTTGGTGATCGCCCCAAAAGATACGACTGATATTCAAAAATTGATCCAGTACATCAATGAACATCCAGATGAAAAACTCTCTCTAACCCCACGCCTTGCCGGTACCGACATGAGCGGTGGACCGTTGACAGAGTCGATCGTTCTCGACATGAAAAAGCATTTTACCAAGATTGAATCGGTTACCAGCAGTCACGTTGTCTGCCAACCGGGCGTAATGTATAAAACTCTCGAGAGGGCAGCGAAGAAGAAGGATGCCCTCTATCCCGCCTACACCTCTTCGAAGGATATCTGCACGATCGGTGGCATGATCGCGGACAATGCGGGAGGGGAAAAATCGTTGTCCTACGGCAAGGCAGAGCGCTATGTCGAGGAGTTGGAGGTTGTCTTGGCCGATGGTACGTTAGCCACTTTTCGTCCCCTGACTGTTGCGGAGCTACCAGCCAAATTTCAACTCCCTGGACTCGAAGGCGACATCTACCGTAAGATGTACGCCCTAATTCGCGAAAACTACGTACCGATCTGCCAGGCCAAGCCAACCGTCTCAAAAAATTCAGCCGGCTATTATCTGTGGAATGTCTGGGACGGAACACACTTCGATCTCACCAAACTCTTAGTCGGCTCACAAGGCACTCTAGGCATCATCACCAAGATGAAACTAAAGCTCGTCAGGCCTAAAAAACATAGCCGATTACTAGTGATATTTCTTTCCGACACCGACAAGCTCGCAACAATCATCAATAAAGTACTTGAGCATCGACCAGAGAGTTTCGAGTGCTTTGATGACCATACTCTTACTATGGCTATAAAATATCTACCAGAGCTGTCAAAACATATTGCCAGGCAGAGTCCTTTAAAAACAGCACTTAATTTCTTGCCTGAAGCCTTTTTCTTTCTCCGTCACGGCATGCCAAAATTAGTCCTCCTCGCCTCATTCACCTCAGATAAAGCTAGTGACGCAACCAAGCAGGCTTTAGTCGCGGAAACGGCAATTAAGGCGTACTCAGAAAAAACCTTGGTTACCAAGACGAAGATCGAGGAGAAGAAGTACTGGGTGGTCAGACGAGAAAGTTTCAATCTCTTGCGACATCACAGCCCCGATAAGCACGCCGCTCCGTTTATTGACGATATTACGGTCGCGCCAGCAAAGCTACCAAAATTTTTGCCTAAACTTAAAGAGATAATGAGCCACTACGCCATCGAGTACACATTAGCGGGGCATATCGGTGACGGCAATTTTCATATTATTCCACTGCTCAATATGCACGACACAAAGATCACGGCAATTATCCCTGAAGTATCAAAAAAAGTCTTCGATCTAGTCTTTCAGTATGGCGGTTCCATGAGCGGCGAGCATAATGATGGCTTAATCCGTACTCCTTACTTAACCGCCATGTTTGGCCCAGAGATGGTCAGTCTGTTCGCGACTACTAAAGCGATATTTGATCCGAATAATATCTTCAACCCAGGCAAAAAAGTTGCCGTTTCCCTACAGTACAGCCTCCAGCATCTTATTAAAGATTAGATATGCCGAAAAGTGAGTAATATACAGTCGTTACCAGAATCGTTATTTGTTTTAAAGAGAAATTTTTTATGACCAGCTATCGTCTGTTAATCCAAATATTGATCGGGTTATTGATCGCAAGTGGGTTAGTTTGGTTTGGACTAAGTGCTACTCTGTTCAACACAACGCCTGTTATAAACTCATTAATTGACGACAGTTTTGACTCACGAACCTGTACAACCAAAACCGTGCCGAACCTGGATCCCCTCGCCTACACTGGTCCGATGATTGATACTCACATTCACATCGCCCCCCTTCCAGATGGGCCAGTCTTAAACACGTCAAAAAATAGTCGACCGGTTTTAGGTTCAAACATTACAATTAATGATTATGTCTGTATGATGACGACCGGAAATATCCGCCAAGTGTTTGCTTTCTTTCCAGTCTGGGAGCCAATTATTGACCCATCCATATCCGTTGTGAAAAGAGTTCTCACTGCTTTCCCCGACAAATTTGTGCCTTTTATTATGCCACCAGAACACGACGATAAGCCTGGTGGCTTCCCAACGGTTGACGCGACCGCCTTAACCAACATGCTTAACCAATCTTCTAACTCATTCGCTGGATATGGCGAGATCGGTCTGTATGCTCGAGTGCATGGCGCCAAAGCTTTATCGCCAAACTCACCGCGACTAACTGATATATACCCGGTCGTTCGCAAACATAATATGGTTATCTATTTTCATCTGGGCGAAGGTCAACAGTCCGCCTTCGAAGCGATGGCCGCCGCTAATCGCGATATCACTTTTATTTGGCATGGTGATCAATTAGTGCATCATTTACCCGATAATAAAATCGGCCTCGACGACATTGAGGCCATATTAAATCGTCACCCTAACGTTTACTATGGCGTCGACGAACTGTACGGTGGGGAGTGGCTATTACGGCCAGAAGTATCGAAGTCGCAGTTCTTAGCCCACTTCAATAACCCCGAGCCCCTATTAGAGATTGACTTGGCAACATTTAAGGACTTTATCACCCGTCATCCTGATCAAGTTTTGTGGGGTACCGACCGTGGTTGGAGTTCGGCCTGGTCAGTCGATTCCGATGTGGCAGTCGTCTTAAATCAGTATATGCGTTCGTTTATTGGTCGACTAGACCCGACGGTTCAAGCCAAATACGCCTACCAGAATGCCGAAAGAATAATTAATCACCAACAATAACTGTCGATTAATTATAGTTCAAATAATATCAAAATCAGCCCTATTCGTTATGTTCATAAAATACGTTGCTACAAATGTGAGGAAATTCCTTTTTGAACTTATCGTTGGCGGGCACTATATCCCACACGGCCGTAATCCGCACTAAAGCCGATGAATCGAAGTAAGTAAGTGGACACAAACGATCTGGAGCGCCCGAAAAATGAGCCAGAAATGAAGCGTAGCTAAATTCCCAATGAAGCTGACATCCCGTGTGATCGCCATAATCTAGGCAATGAGGGGTCCCGATCAACTCACCTTGCTTGACCTTTTGACCTTTTATTACATTAACGCTACTCAGCTCCTTATAGGTCGCGGCGTATTCACCCATTCGAAGGGTAACATACTTTACCGGATCACCTAAGTCCAGAGCGTCGGTAATAGCGGTGATCGTGCCGTCGCCAACCGCAATCAGCGGCACGGAGCGCTCCCAGCCAAAATCGAGCCCCGGATGACCTCCCGGACTGTTCGGGTGTTCGATCGTCTCGCCCATCGGAATTAAGCGATTAGCTTCATTGTCTACCGAAAAGGGGAGAGTAATCGTGACCCGTTTGTGGTTTACCAACTGCCTTTTGCCATAGGCAACACGGGCCCAAACAGACAATCCGAGAGCAAGAAGAACTAAGACTATGCTGGCTAAGCTAAGCCATTTGTACCATTTCATGCGTTCATGATACTCTTACTGGACAATTGACACAACCGAACAAATGGCATCTATCTCGAATAGTAAGCCGATTTATACCTCACTCACAGTTCAATCCTCAACCATCGATCGCCTCTTGGGTCAAACAACCAGGAATTGCTTGTGATGCCTCGTCGTACAAGTTAGTATCACCGCGATACTCTTCCCAGGATTTGTAAAATGCCCGCAGTTTGTTTTGGAAGTCATCTTTGATCGATGGGTCAAGATAGGCAAACGGACAGACGTGTTGTGGTGGGGTACCACCTTTCAATATACCAATCTCGACCAGACCGTAGCCGGCGTTACCATCTTTATTGTGTGGACTAACTTCAGCGATAACTTGACCGGCAGTCACTCTGTCTCCAACCTTAACTAACGGATTGATGACATGTTCAGTTTCATATTGCCAATTACTCTTAGGGTCTGTCGCCACCATGATACTATAGTCATTGCTATATAGGGTCGAAACATTCGTCACAACACCATCAACTATGGAACGAACCTTAGTGCCCATCGGCACCTGCCAGGTCGGTTGCGGATTGCGCTTGCTCTGACCGCTCGAGGTTTGATCAGCCGGAATCGTAAAGCCGTACTCAGTCAAGAGAACATTGAACTGAAGTTTATCTTTGGTAAATACCACATCGCCCGCTCTACCCGTCGCCGGATCGTAATAATCAAAGTTGATGCCCACTCCTTTGAGTAATAACGGCGGTGTGTGATCATTTTCTTTGGCCACGCTCGGTGGGCTGGTTGCCACTACTATTTTACTTGTGATAGCTGAATTGGTAACAGACGGTAAGGGCTTCACCGTACTGGTAGATGACGCAGTCGCAATCGTACTGCTACTTGGCACCACAGAAACAGCGGTTGTCTGTACCCTTACGATTGAATCCGCGGCCGGCTTAGGCGATCGCGCTACACCAAAGGCTGAAACACCAGTGACGACAACTACACCGCTGGCGATAAGCAATAATTTACTGACTCCAAGGTTAGTTAACAGATTCAACATTCCCCTCCTTCATATCCTTCTTATTGAAGCCTAATGATGCTGAATTGATACAGAACCTTTTCCCTGTCGGCGTCTGTGGGGCGTCGTCAAACACATGCCCCAAGTGTCCGCCACATCGAGCACAGGTCACCTCAATCCGGCTCATGCCGAGCGCATCGTCAGGCGTGAAGACAATATGGTCTTGGTACATGGGATCATAAAAACTCGGCCAACCGCAGTGTGACTCAAACTTAGTGTCTGAAGAAAAAAGTTCGTAGCCACATGCCCCGCAGGTATAGACACCACTTTCATCGTTATACAAATACTCTCCGGTAAACGGCGGCTCCGTCCCTTTCTTTCGTAGAATTCGATATTGTTCTTCAGTCAATTGGCTTCGCCACTGGGCATCGGTTTTCTTAATTTTTGTCACAATTCCTCCGCAGAGTGTGATGGAACTAAGTTCCGTAATGTGTATAGTTATAAACTCATCATACGGCCCAACCACCCCTCAAACAAGTACGTACTTTAATTGACCATCAAGCTGACCGTTGATAAGATTAAAGCTATGGTTATGTCAAATGAGTAAGCAATTCATCGTCAAAACTTGGATTGGGCTGATCGTGTTAGCTCTCGTTGTTGGGACCGCTGCCTTTCTGATCACACGCTATTCCCCACAGGCCAACACAAAGACACCAGCCGGTGCAACCGATCTCTGCCAAGGTCTCCGTGATCAGATTGCTTCGCTTTCAGTAACTATCAATAACCTAGCCGATGAGATCGCTTCTGAGCAAGATCTCATCGATAATTTGCCAGACACCGATCCGACATACATGACTCTGCTTCGCGCGCATTATCAGGACCTCATCGATCAACGAAGTTCGTTAGAGACGGCGCTAGCTAGTTGTACCGACCAAAAAAAGGATCCGAACAAGCAATGCCAAGCCTTGATCGACGCTCTAACCAAGCAGATTCAGCAGATCAATGACGAAATCAATCGTATCAATGCCAGTATCGGCAACGTCCAAAACCCTAACGACCAACTGATACTGCGCAGGCTCATCGACAGCCTGGCGGCGTTGAGACAGCAGATGTTGCTGCTGAGCCAAAGCTGCCGCAATAAACCAACGCCCTCGCCCACTAATACCAAAAGTCCAACTACTAAACCAACTCCAATCAAAAAGACTAGCCCTCCGTCTTCTTAATCACATTACGCTTATCAAATAAGAGTTTTGGAAGGTGGTATTATGTATGAACAGTCATATAACCAAAGTGGAGAAATGTCAGGAAGTCGTCCTGAGTTAGAAAATAGTGAGCTTCGAAAAGCTGTTGACGAACTCGTTATACGCTTTGGGATAGATAAGGTACGAGCAGCACTCGAGCAACAGGCCAGAGTTGATACGATGCACGAACGGAAAGCAACTGTGGCTAGTGTCGAAGTAAAGCCTTTTACACCTTCAATGATCGTGGACCCACGCATCACAGATACGATAAAAGATGCCGCCATAAAAGAGGCAGAGGCTATCATCCGAATGCTTCAGTCAGATCCAGAGGGCTCAAGTCCCGGTTCGCTTGGGGTACCATTCGACAGTGCACATATCCAACGGGTCGTATTAGCAATCTACACACCCGACAGTCGATATGCGACTGACCCTAACGATCCAGACGCAAGTGTTTCATTACGTATCGAGACCAGTGAAGGCGGAGCGTCTTGGGAGATAGAACATCCAAAAGGTGAAATTCAAGATCACTATCGCACTCAGTACCCTGAAATTCAATGAGCATTAGTTTAGGGAATGATTTATCAACAAAAGCTAATCATTAGGTACCTTCCCTAGTATACTGTTTTATTGTTTTGAGTGGCTAGTGTGCTAACAACTGTAAAATGTCTAACCTCTTAAACTTATAGGTATTAAATTGTGACTTATTGCCTCTTACATTTATATGACCGTTCAGTAAGATCTTTAAGAACGCTCAGGCCAAGATCATTTTAAGATAGGGACTGACCCCCCCCTATCTTAAATGTAGAACCCCCGCTTACATCAGTTAGCGGGGGTTCTTTTCTTGGTGTGCCTAAGGTCGGCACCTACCTGTTAACGAACGCCGAGGAGGAGTTCGGTAACGAGTTGGTCGAGCTGTTCGTAGCCGAGCCCTCGAGCGGCGAGTGCCCGCGGATCGAACCTCCAATTTTGGAGCTTCTCAGCGCAGCTTGGCGAGGTGCTCGCCATTATGTCCTTGAGCTCGCTGTCGTCGACGCGGATCGTAGCCAGCAGACCCTGGATCTCGGGGTTGACAGCGAACTGCCGAACCTTCTCCTGGAGGATCTTATACGTCCGCATGCAGCCACGACAAAACGCCCAGACTCCATCCATGTCCTCGGTCCGCATGGCGTGAGAGTCGAAGTGACGCATACCGGCGTATCCGTTTTCCTCTAGCAACTTGACCAGGAAGAAAGCGCCTTTGATGTCCTCCTGGCCGAACCGAAAGTCCTGGTCGTAACGACCCGGCTTCTGGCTGTTCAGGTCTATGTGGAACAGCTTCTCGGCCTCCAGCGCCTGGGCGACCGCATGAGTGAAGTTCAACCCGGCCATCGTCTCGTGGGCGACCTCCGGGTTGACCCCAACCATGTTCGGTATTGAAAGCGTCTGGATGAAGGCGAGCATCGACCCCGTCGTCGGCAAGAAGATGTCGCCCCGCGGCTCATTTGGCTTGGCTTCGAGAGCAAAGCGAAGGTCATATCCCTGGTCATCGACATAGTGACACAGGAAGTCCAGACACTCCCGGAACCACTCGAGTGCTTCGACCGGGTTCTTGGACACATCGACCTCCGTTCCTTCTCTACAGCCCCAGAAGACGTAGATCGTTGCCCCCAGCTCGACGCCGAGGTCAATCGCCTGCATCGTCTTTTGTAGGGCATATGCCCGCACTCTCCTATCATTGCTAGTGAAAGCCCCGTCCTTGAACACTGGGTTCGTGAACAGGTTGGTAGTGGCCATCGGCACCTTGAGTCCAGTCATTGCAAGTGCGGCCATGAAGCGCCCCACTAGCTGGTCACGATAATACGCGGTGGCGTCCATCGGCACCAGATCGTTGTCGTGCAAGTTCACTCCATAGGCCCCAAGCTCAGCCAGTTTAGGAAGAGCACGCTCGATCGTGTCGATGCTAGGCGTCGGTCGAACCGCGTCCCCAAAGGGATCACGGCCAGGATTGCCAAACGTCCAGAGGCCGAACGTAAACCGGTCGGCTGGTGTCGGCTGATAAGGAATCATTTCTGTCCTCCTGACAGTTTCAGAACTACCACGAACGCCCCGTGGCTTGGGCTGCGCAAAGTTTAGCATATACTAAACTAAAAAGATGTTCTCTAAGTCACTCCAATAACGGCTTCTGATCAAGAGACGATTTTGACGCTCCATATTCTAATTCGCGTCAATTAAAACACTACAGGTTAGGAAACTGTCTCCCAACCTGTAACATGTCTGCTCCTGACGATGCGGGTTCCTATACCTATATGTGACAGGCGTAACCGACATGTTTTTCCGTCCAACGTTGGTGGTAGTCTTCGGCCGGGTAGAAGGTTGAAGCCGGGGTAATTTCGGTGACTACTGGATTTGGATATTTTCCCGAGACTTCCAAAGTTTTTTTTGAAACCTCTGCAGCTTTTCTCTGGTCTTCGCTATGATAAAAAATTGCTGAGCGATACTGTGACCCGACATCTGGCCCTTGACGATCTCGAGTCGTTGGGTTATGTAAATACCAAAACTTAGCCAGTAGTTCTTCATAGGTAACTTTTTCTGGATCGAAGGTCACTTCGACCGCTTCGGCGTGACCCGTATCGCCCGTGCAAACCTGTTCATAGGTCGGGTTCTCTTGGTGGCCACCAGTATAGCCAGAGATAGCATTACTCACTCCAGGGATACGACGAAAGGCATCTTCCACTCCCCAGAAGCAGCCAGCGGCGAAAGTTGCTAATTCATGCTTGATATCCTTAATCATGTAATTATTATACAATATGATTTGGAATATATTATTCATAGTCCATATGATGGGAGTAGTATATGAGCGAACAAATTAGTCATTACCCAGAAGCTGAGCATCACGAGAGTGATAAAGCCGAAAGAATTATCCAAGACAATCTTGATCTACCAGGCATATTGGCCAGAAAATACCAAAATCCTGACATTGGGCTAGATATTGAAGAGCTTACCTCCGAAGGGTTGGTTAAATTGGTTTTGGTAGCTAGAAAAATTGCCACAAACAGAGATATTGAATTTCCCAGACGATTCCTGTCCCAAGCGATCATTAATTGTTACCTCAATCTCATAAGGTCAAGATTAATAGAGAAAGGTAGACTTGATATCAATACGACGGATATAGATCCTGAAGAAACAAGTAATAACGCCGCTTTACAAGTTGATTTAGAGGGGACTATCGTCTCACAGGTCTGGCTCGATCGAGTACTCGACAAAGTCGAAGCTATGCTACACGTGCTTACACCTGAACATAAACAAGCAATTTTTGATCTACTTGAGGAGCTGAAGGTCGAAGAAATCGCAATTCGCGATGGGGTTGCTCCCGGTACAGTCAAATCTCGAAGATTTAGGGCGATTATCAGACTAAGGCGAGCACTCGGAGTGATTGATTCGTCGGATTAGTTGGAAAACGATTAATTAGACACTGTTTCACTTTTGTATAGTTGTAACTTTATAGACATTGCCGGACCGATCGTAGGTCGTCCAGCTACCGGACTGTTTGCCGGCCGTGAAATAACCCGAACGAAGCTTGGTGCCATCTTTGCGCCACCACTCCCAATAACCTTCAGGTTGACCATTTAATACGCGGCCCTTAGCCCAAATACTCCCATCCTTATGGTATCGGATCCATTCACCAGTCGATTCAGTCGGTCTATCGGGCATAACCATCTTTCATTAGGTTCTCCTTGGCTCGATATTCGGTCACTTTTTTGATGAGCTCGTAGGGAATAGGTTGGTTAAGTGGGAACTGTATGGTCCCTTTGCCGGCGATATATGGCGCCAGCTCTTGTTTGAATACATCAATTCCAGACGGCGCCGGATAAAAGCCAATATGCTGTTTGAAGGCGGCTAAATGGACCAGATTGCCATGGAGCTTGAAAGTCGGGATGCCATAATTAATCGCTTCAATTGCCTGAGGAGCCGCCGACTGAATCACTTTACGTATCTTTTGGAGAATGGCTTGTATATCTTCGGGGAAATCATGTATATATTGGTCGATAGTTTGGGATTGTTTCATCGGTTTAATCTGTAATTATTATTGATCTAGGTTCGCTTTTCTTCGGAGAGGGTGGGATTTGGGCATAGCCCCCGGGGCACTACGCTCGCTCGCGCCCTTCAAATCTCACACCTATACTCAAAGTATTTCCACTCACTTCCGAGTGAGTAGTAATACTTTGGCGGAGAGGGTGGGATTTGAACCCACGGTACCCTTACGGGTACAATAGTTTTCGAAACTATCGCACTAGGCCACTATGCGACCTCTCCAACATCGGTCAGTTATACAGAATACACGGCATAAATGCCAGGCATCTTATCGAGTATATTCAAAGTTATACCGAACAAATTACGAACTACTTAGTCCTCACTTTTCTTGCGGACTGAAACCGTTACACCATCTTTGGTATTATTGACTTTCGGCGCAGGTAAGGCGCGTTCGGTACGGAAATACCAGGCGTGATGAACTACACTAAACAGTGAGAAAATGATCCAGTAGACTGACATCGCGGCCGGCAGACTGCGAGCGATAAAAATAGTCATTATCGGGAAGAGGTACATGAACTGTTTGCTCATCGCGGCAGTCATATCGTTAGGATCAACTTTACCATCAACTGGTTTATTCATATCAGCCATCTGTTTCGCTTGGAAATACTGTCCGAGACCAGCCAAGATCGGCAAGATCCAGAGATCGGGTTTGGTCAGGTTAAAGCCAAGCCACGAGGTATTGATATCAGACATATGGGGCGTAAATGAATAAAGTAGGCTAAAGTGCTCGGTCGTCAAACCATCCACAAAAACCCGATACATCACGATCAGAATTGGCAGTTGGATGAGACTGGGTAAACAGCCGCCAAGGGGGTTGAATTTTTCGGCCGCGTAGAGCTCCATGGTCGCCTTAGAGTGCGCTGCTTTATCGTGGCCATGAATGTCCTTAAGAGCATCGACTTTTGGCTGTAGCGCCTTCATCCGAGCTTGCTGAACGAAGGTCTGGTTCGCTGTCGGCAAGAGTAAGAGTCGGATCAAGACAGTGAGGCCAATAATCGCCCAACCAATCGAATGACCTGGAATTAGCCAAGCCAAAAAGATCAAGGCATTGAAGATTGGCTGATAGAGTAGGGGAACGAAGATGCTATTAAAAAAGTCTTTCATGTTAATATTGCCACATTAGTTAAAGCTGGATCTTAGTTAGTATACGCTAAATCTTTAGAGCGAAAAAGTTACTTAACTGGGTCATAGCCACCCTTCGCAAACGGATGACAACGACCGATTCGCTTGATGCCCAACAGCGACCCCTTTACTACCCCATATTTCTCGATTGCTTCATAGGTGTACTGGGAACAAGTCGGCATGTAGATACAGCCTGCCCGGCGCCAGAGGCCATGGTCAGGGGAGATGGTCGCCTGATAAAAACGGATGAGGCCTAAGGCAACTTGGCGAAACATGTCACCGTCTCCGACTTAATTCTCTCCAGGCTATATGGCGGATCGGGATCGTGATGGATGGTTAGAAGGAGATCGTATTTGCTCACTTTTGAAAGAAAGTTTGGATCGGTCATCAGCTCTTGAAAGGCTTGGTGAACTAAGCGACGTAATCGATTACGGACGACAGCCTTCTTGGCAACTTTCTTCCCAATCACCACCGCGAGGCGTGGTTGATTGGTTCGGTTTACTAAGGCACGGACATAAAAAAATCGAGTGCCGTTAGTTAGGGTCGATTTATAGACTTTTTGAATATCTCGTTTTTTATAGAGCCGAAAAGAACGAGCAAGCATGATAGTCCTAGACCACGAGTTTCTTACGTCCCCGTAAACGGCGACGGGCTAACACATTGCGGCCGGTAGTGGTCGTCATGCGAGAACGAAAACCGTGGGTTTTATTGCGATGACGAGAATTGGGCTGAAATGTCCGCTTCATAACGATCCTTCCTCAAAGACTTTGTAGTGGCTCTTAGTATACCTTATAGCTCCCGATAGTTCAAGGCCTTTGGGCAAAGTTAAGTATGACGGAGGACAACTTCGAAGTTGCTGTGGATAATGTCATAACTATTGTTGAAAACCCATACATTATTGTGGAAAAGAATAAGTATATGGAGGATAAGCTGGGGGTAAGACCGTGGATAAACTCCTTTTAACCTGTAAAAGTGCTTTTCATTGCGGTAGGGGACGCTTTAGACAGCGATTTGACAAACTGTGGATAATTGTGTGACTATTGGAGCTACGACTTTACGAAGGTTGGTCGGTAATAACAATAGGTTCCGGGAGGTTGTCTTGGAGAACCAAGGGCTTTGGTCATCGGTCATGAGCGAACTCGAAGTTTCGCTCTCAAAGGCTAACTTTGGGACTTGGCTTCGCGATACTTTTATTATCGACGACACCGGGGAGACCATTACTATTGGCGTTCCTAACACCTTCTACCTTGACTGGATTCGCAACAAATACCATAAAAATATCGCCGAGGCTCTACGGAAATTTCGGCCAGCCATTCGAGACATCTCTTATACCGTGGCCAGCAAGGCTCCAGCTCCGCCAGTAGCTCTCTCGCCGGTCTCGACGCAAATCGCCCAAACCCCGCCCAATTACAGTGAGCCAATCGTCCTCCCGGAGAGTGGGGGAGCAGAAAGCCTCTCCAATTCTGGCCGACAACAAGCCGTCTTTGCCGATACTCCGGTAGCTGTGCCAGAAGGGCATGCACCGCTCGACGAAACTCGGCTGTTTACTAATTTTGTGGTCGGTAGCTCAAACCGTTTGGCCCACGCTGTCAGTTTGGCCGCCGCCGAGGAACCAGGTAAAAAATATAACCCACTCTTTCTGTACGGGGGAGTCGGCCTAGGTAAAACCCACCTCGCCCAAGCGATCGGCAACGAAGTTCGTAAAAATAATCCTAAATTCCGAATCACCTACATATCGTGCGAGACATTTACCAATGATTTCATCGAGTCTATCCGTAAGAATCAGATGGATAGTTTTAAGGATCGATACCGAAAGACTGACGTCTTTTTGATCGATGATGTTCAGTTCATGTCTGGCAAAGAGCAGACCCAAGAGGAATTTTTCCACACTTTTAATGCCCTTCACCAGGCCAAAAAACAGATTGTCTTAACTGCCGACCGCGAACCGCAGAACATCCCTGAATTAGAGAGTCGATTAACTAGTCGATTCGCCTGGGGAATGGTCGCCGATATTCAGCCTCCGGATTTTGAAACCCGAGTGGCAATCTTACGAGCCAAGTGTGCCGAAGGAAACTATATCATCCCAGACGAATCGATCGAGGCAATTGCCAAGGTCATTCAGTCTAATATCCGCGAGCTCGAAGGGGCACTCCAGCGAGTCATCACTCAAAGCGCTATAGAAAAGATCCCCCTAACTCCAGAGTATGTCGCCCAAGTCTTCTCGCACGTAGCCATTGCGACTAGTCGAAGCCGACAAGTCAGTACCCACAAGATCATCCAGATTGTTAGTGATTTCTTTTCTCTCGAGTCATCTGAAGTGGTGGGAACAAGACGCTACAAAGAGCTCGTCTACCCCAGGCAGATCATTATGTATCTCTTGCGCCACGAACTATCATATTCTTACCCCAAGATCGGCAAAGAAATCGGTGGCAAGGATCACACCACCGTTATGCACGGCGTAGATAAAATCGAGAAAGAGATTGCCCGCAACGCAACCATTCAAGACGATCTCTCCAGGCTAAAAGAAAAACTCTACCAGTCTATGTAGCTACGAGGCGTTAGCTGTTGATAGGGGAGGGATAAGTCGGCAGTATCCCCAGCGTTCACGCCAAAGCCAAACCTTGTCCCCGATTCATCCTCACCTCGTCCCCAAACTATCCCAAGAAAAATGATCGTTTACCCCCATGCCCGACAGGTTAATATCCCCAGATCCACAGGCCCTAAGACTATTACGACTACTTATGTAAATATATTATTAGTAAATAGAACGGTGTATATATGAGCGAACTCAACTTTAAAGTAGCAAAACAAGATCTCATAGCTGGACTAGGGATAGTTAGCCGATTAGCTACTAACCGCATGCCCCTACCTATTTTAAATAACATTCTCCTAGTCACAGAAGATGATCAGATAATTCTATCGGTAACTGATCTGGAAATAGGAATTCAAACAACAATTCCGGCCGAAGTAAAAAAACCAGGAAAGTTCACCGTACCAGCTCGTTTATTTCACGAATTCATTCAAAGTAGTAATGACCTCTACTTCAATGGAAAGGTGTCCGATGATGCAACTCTCCACCTGACCAGTGAGCACACAGGGGTCAAGATTCGTGGTCTCGATGCCTCCGAGTTCCCCAACCTACCGTTCTTTAAAGCTCTACCAACTTTCAGCCTTAAAACAGAAACTCTAAAAGAAGCGGTTGGACAGGTTCTTTACGCCACTGCCCTCGACGATACCCGCCCTGTCTTAGCCGGTGTCCTATTACAATGTAAGAACGATAGATTAGTGCTCGTAGCAACTGACAGTCATCGCTTAGCTGAACGATCGGTCAAATATACTGATCAGTCTGAATGTTCGGTAATTGTTCCCAAACAAACCTTGCTAGAGGTTATGAGGATAATCGAAGATAAGACTGTGGATATTTCGGTCTTTGTTGGGGATAATCAGATTCAATTTGGCTATAAATCGACCCTTTTGGTCTCGCGCTTAATCGAGGGTAATTATCCACCCTATAAAACAATCATCCCTGATAGTTATCAGACGAGAGTCACCGCCCATGTCGGCGACTTGACCGCGAGTTTGAAGACCACCCAACTGTTCACTAAAGATGCGGGCGGCATGGTGAAATGTCAGATCTCACCAGGCAATGGCATGATTATTCAATCTGTTGCCGACCAAAAAGGCGAGGCGATGAGTAGTCTGACGGCGATTGCCGAGGGCGAGGAACTGACCATCGCCTTCAATGCAAAATATCTTCTAGATGCGCTTTCTGTGATCAGCTCAGACAATGTTTTCATCGAATTTTCTGGTCCTGATCGACCAGCGGTGTTGCGGCCGGCCAATAGTAAAGAGTACTTTTCGCTGGTTATGCCACTGAAGATCGACTAGAGGCGAGGTTTTTCTGGTCGTCTAGTTCTCTAGTTCATAACCAGACAACCAGATAGCGAAGCGAATTAGACAACCAGAGAACTTTACACTCATGCTTACCTCCCTTCACCTCACTAATTTCAGAAGTTACTCCGACCAAACTTTCACTTTTGAACGGGTGACGGCTATTATTGGGAAGAATGGCGTGGGCAAGACGAATATTTTGGAGGCAATCGGCTTCTTGGCTTTGGCTCGCAGTTTTCGGGCCTTACAGGACAAGGAGGCAATCGCCTGGGAGAGCGATGTTGCTCGTTTGGTGGGGGATATTGGTGAGACTCGGATTGAAGTTACCCTTTCCCAGCAACTACGCGGCGGCAAGTCGGTTAAAATTAATGGCGTGGCGCGGAGGGCGATTGAACTGTTAGGCAATGTCCGGGTGGTACTCTTTTTACCCGAATCTATCGATTTGGTGGCTGGTTCACCCCAAAGCCGCCGTCACTTTCTCGATCTGGTCCTAGTTCAAAGCGACAGGCGATATGCTTATCATCTGATTCAACTCCAAAAGATCCTACGTCAACGAAACCGCTTACTCCGTCAAATAGATGAAGGTCAGGCGAGCCGCGATCAATTAGATTTTTGGAATGACTCTTTTGTGGAAGAAGCTGGCTATCTTATCGCCTCAAGAGTAGGTTTCCTACAGCTAATTAATCAGACCATTACTCGTCACTACGAAGTGATGAGTGGTAAAAAAGAATTACTCCAACTCGAGTACAAAGCGGCCTCAATTAGTGAGCGAAGTGGATTAAAGGGTATATATCGCCACCCCTCCGACTGTCCCACACAAGCTACCCAGTGGCAGGAACTATTACGGGGGTCAATAGAGCAGTTTCAAGATCGAGAGATTAGCGCTGGCTCGAGCCTTTATGGTCCTCAGCGGGACGACTTCACTTTAGTCTTAAATGGTCGGCCGCTCTCGACCTTTGGTTCTCGAGGCGAATTCCGATCGGCGACCCTCGCCCTCAAGGCGGCCGAGGCCGATTTTCTACTTGCCGCCAAGGAGCCAGTGCCGCTCATCTTTCTGTTAGACGATGCCTACTCCGAACTTGACCTGGATCGTCGTGGTCAATTGGCGACGTTGATCGGTAACCATCAAGCGGTCATTACTACGACTGAAGTTAGCTATCTGGACACCAAGTTGCGCCAAGAGGCGAAGATTGAGAAACTAAGGTAGATACAAGAGATTTTCTATGTTTAAACCAATCAGCCAGATCATCACAAAGAAAACCGGCAACGGCTTGTCCCGGTCAATTGATGCTGCCGTTGTGCTGGCAAAGGTGAAACAAGTGTCGGCTGGTCGGTTTGAGCCAATTCGCTACCGCAACGGTCGTCTAACGATTATCGCTCATAGCCCAGTAGCGGCCCAAGATCTTGTCTTACGCAAAGAGGCAATCATCGCTCAATTGAATAGTGCTTTTGGCGAGTCGGTCGTTAAAGAGCTTTACGTGAGAAGCTAGTACGCAATATAAACATTATCCCAACCTCTGGCAAAGGCATATAAACCGTATTTATAGTTCTCGCCATCCGCATTCGGATAGGCTTCCTTAATCTTCGAGCTAATTCCTCCCGCCAGTCCAGCAGAGCCCTTTAGGGTCATGATCTGAACCGGCCGGGTAGTGGGAACATCTTCTTGATTTTGACTGCTGTCAGGTAAGGAGATGAGGTAACTGATTAGACGACTGATGGCTGTTTCGGCTAAGGTCTGCTTGTCTTGGCAGGCCATATTCCACTGGTAAACCATCTCGCCCTGAAAGGCATCCCATAATTTATATGGATCATCGGCCGCGATGGCCTTCTTTGCTAAGTCGAGAAATGTCGGGCCAAGCACATCAGGGGCTGTCGGTTGACTGACCAGTTGATTGCCAAGGTCGGTCGCACTGGTGTCGAGAAGTTTGATAACCTCAGCCGGTGTCATGGTCCCTGCATCGTTTAGCTCGCGACCTACCAAAGCGGCCGTCGCTCGAATTAGGGCTGGCCTCATCTGGCCCGTGAAGAAGTAGGTGATATCGGCTTCGGGCAGGCTAGTCGCTTGACTGATTTGGTGGATGACCGGAGCCTGTGTCTCTATTGAGGAAAAGAAGTCGTCAGGAATAGTCTCTCCTTCGTCGCTGTCTGACGTCCCTTGGCTGGTACTGGGCAGTCTTGCCGGTGTGGCTAGGGCTTGGCCGAGAAAGAAGTAACGATCCAAACTATCGACGAGACTTTTTGGGATATCTAACTGGTTCCACAGCTGATGGGCGCCAGCGGTCAGTAAGCGGCGCTTTAAGGCTATCGTAGCGTTTGGGGCGAGAGAGCTACCGACGCTCCCCAGCAGATCTTCGATTAAGGTCTTGTCGGTCGTAGCCACCCGCGAATCATAGGGTGATGGCCAACCCATCGCGTCGGCGACTGTACTGACGGTCTGTTCGAGTTCGATCGGCGTAGCTTTACTCTGTTCCACCCTACTAATTGCATCGGGTGAAAGACCGATCGTTCCGGCGAACAGCGCCCTTCCTCGGTTCTGTAGGGCGGCTTTGGTCAGGTTCCCTTGATAATTGGCATCGGCGATACTGGCGCTGGCAATCTTGGTTAAGATGGCCTGGCGTCCTTTAGCGTTACTTAGGGTCGAAATAATCTGTCCTAACTCTGGAATCTTATTATTACCCTTCATCGCCTGTAAGACGTCCTCGTTAAGTCGCGGCAGGTGACTACTGATTGTCGACTCGGCCTGTTGGCCAATCGATTCGAAGAGTTTTGGTTGGTCTGAAACTTCAAGATTAAACAGTGTCTCGGGTCTGATGGCTGGGTCAATCGGGCGGGCGGTTTTAAGGTTGATGACTCGATCACTGGTCGTCTGGTCATTATCTAGATTCTCGACCAAGGTTTTGGTGTCGCCAGGCGAAAGATCGAGACTATCAGCCAGAAAGTAGGCACCAAGCGTCGTGAACGCTCCAGCATCACCCAGGAGCAGTCGATCCGGGAAAGCTAACCCACTACTGGAAGCTAAATACTCACCGACTGGCAGATTAAGGGCGACTCGTAAGTCACTATAGTAGTTTTGACGTTCTCCAATTGCGTCTGCCAGCGCTCCAAAACGGGCCTCACCCCCAAAGGCGAGCTTCGGATCAGTACTATTATCGGCGGTGACTAGACTACTGATCGGGACATCGGGCAAGCCAAGTTCATGTTCTAGGACTCGCTGACCAATTGTTCGATAAATGGCGGTCCAAGTTGTTCCCTCGAAGGCGTAAATCGGTAGATTAAGCTCAACCTCGGCTTTTCGACGGCCAATTGATTCGAAAAGCTCGGCTTTGGTTGTTCCGATTGGCAAATCAGTTAAGCCGAGGGCAGTAGCTAGACGGCCACTGGCTAATGCCACATCGAGGTCATCAATAGGCACATTGTTTAGACTACCTTTTCTTAACCCGAACCGTTGCTCCAATTCACTCTTGGCGATGGCAATCAGGAAATCTGACCAAGTCTCAGCGGCGATCGGCGTCTCGGTCAGGGCTCGACCCTCTAGCCAGAAGATATGCTTGATAAGGCCGTCAAAACTACGGGCCAAGGGCCATCGGACAGTTTGCTTGTCCGCCTCGCCGGTCTGCCAGTGAACCCAAACCGGTAATTTCGCATCGATCAACTGTGGAAAGAAGGCTGATCCATTTTGACATCGGGTTGTTCCTAAGGACGTAAGCGATACGGCTTTGCCATAGTAGTGCTGACTGATATTGGTTGAGTCGGGCAGTTTCCGGCTGATTGCCGTCGTCTCGTCGGTATAGCCACGTCTTACTCGATCAACCACGACTTGTTCAAAACCCGGTCCGACTTCGTTAACTAAGCCCGGCAAGAGGCCAGTCATGATTCGTTTATCATAAATCGAGAGATCCTTGCCCTCGAGGTTCTGCCAATCCCGCCAATCCTGCTCGTTTAAGACGATAGCTGGATTAGCTACGGCATCGTCGAGCGTTGTCTTCGTCGAGAGGAGGGTCGAGAGGCTGGTCAAGCGGTCGGCATCGATGGGCACTGGGTTAGAGACGATTACCGGATCATCGATAGTCTCATCGATTTGCTGTCCAAGTGTATCCAGTGGTGATGTCAATACTAAGGCCAATAACAAACCTAGTAGACCGGTTGTCCTGGCTAGCTGACTGAGGCGCGACTGTGCTTGGGATAATTGTTGCATATTAATTAAACCGAAATGAACTGATCGCTTGATAATCGTTACTAAGATCCATAACCGGTCGCTTCTTAACCTTTCGCTCCGATGAGCTAGTGTCGACCATCTCGCCACCACCGATGGCGATGCCCGTATGGCCATAGTAACCAGGCTTTTTATTGAAGAAGATGATATCGCCAGCCGCTAGCTGACTAACTGAACCGTGATTGAGCGGAGTATTGTCGGCGATGATTCGGGTGGCCCCAAACTTTTCGACCTCGCTAGCTAAGGTAACTGCACGGAAGGAACAGACCGTGGGAACGGCCTTTACTTCGCGAAGGATCTTGCCGACAAAAGCGGCACAGGCCCGAGTGGGGTTAGGTGCGTAATAATTTTCGGTCGGATCGGTAACCTTAGAGAGAGCAGTAATCGCAATTCGCTCCGGCATGGTCAATAACGCCAGTAATTCGGCCATTTCGGCACTGATGACGGCGCTCTTTTCGGCTAAAACAGTCTGGTCGTTTGGACTGGCAATCATCGCTTCAGCCGCTTTTTGGAGGGTATTAATCGTGCTAGTGGCGGCAGGGTTAGTGTCGAAGCGCTTACGTAGTTTCTGAAGTTCAGCGAGTAAAGTCTTTGCGGCGGTAGCCGAACGGACTGAGCCGGCCAAAACGCTTTTCAGCGTCCCGCCATGGCTTACGGGGTCGATTGGCTGTTGGACACTGGTCCCGCTAATGGCCGGATCAGACCCAGCAGCGCCTAGTCCAATCGCGAAGATCAATACAATGATCATAACGGCAAGGCCGATGACCGCTAGGACGGCTAATACATATGGATTGGTCAACAATGCTTTAGTGGCGGTGGCTAAGGCCTGACGGGTAAATTGCTTGGCAATCGCTTTGCCAACTTGGCGGATCTCTTGCCTAGCGGCGTTGCGGGCTACTTCTTGAACTTTAGTTGCCTGGACTTGCTGACCCTTGGCTTGTTTCTCGGCAAAGACCTCACGAACTTCCTGGGGAGATATCTCCTCAGGTCGTCGCTCTTGGTCCGTCTCTTTCTCTGTATCGGCAAGTTGTTGACCGACGCGGGTGGCGGTGGCTACCAACTTACGCCCAGCAAACCGACTTGCTCCCGAGGAACGGGCCAAATTTTCGGCCTCAAGACGAGCCAAACGAGCTGCTGTCGTCTCGGCTTGTTGTTGGAATTTAGTCAGAACGGGGAATTGACTCGTTTTTCGCTTGGCCATACTGCTCCTTACCGGCCAAGAGGTAGGGCAAATAGATTGCCTTTGTAGACATAGGATACTACCTTGCCATCAGCACTCGCAATAAGTGCCGTAATCGTATCATCGGGGGCGTAAACCTCGTGACTCGTGGTCTCTCCCGTTTGGGGGTTAATTAAGCTGATCATGTTGGCAGTGAGTACAGCGAGGCTGGTTTCGGAAACAAAAGCGTAGCTATTGGCTCTCGGCCTCAGGTTCGTATTCCGTCGATCTTTGCCGGCAGCTGTGGCAACGACTAACTCACCATTCTCAAGATAGGCAAGATATTTCTTGGAGGGGGAGAGGACAGGGGCAAAAGCATTTTGACTAGTGGTTAGCGGGGTGATCGTTCGGGTGTAGTTATCGCTAACGATAATATCGTTCGGCCTCTGACGGTCTGTTCCGGTGATTAAGACTTGATTGGCTGGTCCGCTGACTAAGGTAACTTTTGTGCCAGCTGGCACGCCAATGTGATCGTAACGAGCAATGTCAGTCCCTGACCGATCGGCCTTGACTAAGAGGTTCGTGCCATCGGGTAATTGATTGAGGTAGTAGTAGGCGCTACCGTCAGCCTCCCAGGTCGTTGCCGTGATTGTCTGGCCGAGCACTTTGTAACTTTGATTGAGTAGATCGTAGCGATTAAAGTCGTATAGTCCTACTTCGCCATTCGTTTTGTAGAGAATCGCTAACGCAAAGTCAGGCGACCAATCGACTCGAACGATACCAGCTAGCTTCGGAGTGATCGCTTGGGCGGGTTGTCCAGCGACAGCTAAGTTAAGGCGATAGAGAGTATGATCTTTGACGAAAAATAGGTGAGTCCGTTCAGCATTGGTGGCCACTGAACTAATAGCCCCATCCAGTATCAGCTTTGGCCGAGGGAGCGAGACGAGCTCTAGTCGTTTATTGGCCTGTCTGCCGAGGCTAGATGTGTGAGTGAATGACTCATTGCGATAGCCAGGTGCGCTGACCGTTACCTCGTACGTTCCCCGACGCAAATGCAACGTCCGATCGGGCACGGCCACTCCATTCAGAGTGACGGTCGCCTGAGTGGGAACAAGATCTAAAACTAGAGTTCCAAGGTAGAAATAGCGCCAAAAAACAAAGCCAGCTAGACCCAGGGCAATGAAAGCTAAGATTAATGACAGGTAAAGTCGACTCATGGGTGTCCTATGGTTTGGCAATACTATTGAGTTTGAACAGGCCGTCAAAATTGGCCAGATAGACCTCACCTGTTTCATTATCCCACAAAATGACTAAATCTTCAGTGTTTAGCGTAACAGTGGCCACTAGTTCGCTTTTATTGGCGCGTAGCTGTTTGATAGCGATCTGCCCATCTTCCTCGATCCAGTACAGTGCCTGTCGACCAGACCCAGTCCAACTACTTTGAGCGAGCTTGAGGTCGGTCGGTACGTCGATTGTTTCCATCACTTTCCCATTAGCTCCATGTCGAGTGATCTTTGGTTGCCCGACCTCCTGAAGCAGTGCCGTGTAGCCAGCGTTACGAAGTGCCACCTCACCCTTCGGACGGCTGATATTTTTCCAAGCACTGCCATCAACCTGGGCGACTGAAATGTTATTGTGTCGGCCGTCGTTAAACTGATAGATAATTTCTTGGGGACTGATATAGGCAATCTCTTTTATGTTAGGGTTGAGCGGAGTGAATCGCTTGGTTTGTAACTTGTATGAGCCGACAACTGTACTCCCAAAAGGTCGAGCTTCACTATAAAACGGGTTGGTGCCTACTCGACCAACTTCATTGAGGGCTTGAATGATGAGGGTTGTAAAGTCGGGTGACCACAGAGCTTTAGTGAGGTAGACGGAGGCCTTAGCGATGGTCTGTTCAGCCCCACTACTTAGTGTATATCGCTTAAATGCATCGTTATCGAAGTCGTGGTAGACGATCGTTTTTGTGTTTACATCGAGTGCGGCTGCAGGAAATGGATGGTTCGAAAGGGTATCCAGGCTATCGCTTACTGGTTGTTTGATTGCTGCCGGGGAGCGTGACAGCGGTGTGACGGCTGAAGGCGTCTTGGCGGGTGTGCCAGTTGGCGCAGACGGATTTGAGCGACGGTTGAATAGGCTAAACAATACGGCGATTAAGACGACACCAAGGATAATCCAATACTGGTAGTGACGGACCTGTTCCCAAAGCTTCCTCATGGTGTATCTCCTTCAAATTGGGGAGCATAGCGACGCCACTTACTTACTATGTTTTGGCAATAAGACGCATGTTCACCCTCACAACTGCCGTAGTACCTGGCCGCTGTTTTCTTAACTGTCGCCTCAGTCCAAACCGTTGGCTGACTGGCGTTTTCGTAGAGCATGATACTCGCCCCGTAAACCGAATCCTTGATGCTCAACATAGAAACAACCGGTTGGTTGGCAAAGGCTGGAGCGCGGTTAGTGAACTGACTTGCCTTAGCGCCGTAGCCGACTGCTCGGGGGATTGGGTGAGTTGTTGCGTCGGCGCCACTCGCAATACCCCACGTTGTGTCCAGAAACTGCATCGGCCCCCATACATTTGAATCATTTTTAAATCCACAGCCCCATGAGTTAGGATGGACTCGACTTTTTGCATCGCCCAGACCAACTGGAACATGAGCTACGTCATCATTGTTATCGATAATCGTCTGAACTATCTGTAAATTCTTTTCAGTATATGTCCAGAGGCGGCCGCATTCCTGGTGTGAGATGGCCGCTAAGAGTGAGGCCGGGGTCGAGGTATCCGTAGCGTCATCTGCCTCTTCAAAGAGCTTTTTAAGTGGGGCAGGAACTTCATCACTGGTGGTGCCGCCGTCGGTGCGTGGCCCAGTTTGTGGACTAACGGCGATGCTTTCACCGCTACTTACACCCTCACCTTGACCGCCAGTGCCGGCGAAGAATGGACTCATAAGAAGCGGGAGGCCGACAAAGAAGATGATGCCGATAAATAGAACAATCGCAAGCTTCACGAGATGTCCCTAAGCGGCCGGCGCAGTTGGCCGCGCTGGCTGAGTACCTTCTTGCGTTGCGGCTTGCTCGGCGATCGCTCGTTCGGCCAGAATTTCTTGCGGGTTGGTGGTAATCATCTGATCCTCAATTCCTGAAGCGATGACTTTAATGGCCACGTGGTTTTGCCCAGCGAAGAATAGCCCGTCGCCGATATCTGATTCAAGGAGTAACAGTTTCTCGCCTTCGGTTAAGTTGAAGGCGTTAGCTACCTTATCGATCGCCGAGGTCGACTGTTTAAGTAGTATCTGTAATGATGTGTTATTGATGATCGATCGGCCATATTTCGAGTCTAAGAAGTCTTCCACGTCCTGGCTTATCGTGGTCATGCCAAGGTAATATTTTCTAGCCCTCTTGGCGAAGGAATAAAGGTAGGCGGCTGAGTCCTCGTGCTGAAGCAAGATCCAAGCCTCATCGATGACCAGCATTCGTTTACGTAGTTCGTGGCGGATGGTGTTCCAGATGAACGACAGGATAATGTAACTACCAATTGGTCTAAGCTGTTCTTCAAGGTCGCGAATTGAGAAGACCAGAAAGCCGTTATTCAAATTGATATTGGTCGGCTGATTAAAGAGACCAGACAGCGTCCCTTCAGTATAGCGTTCAAGACGAACCGCCAACTGTTGCATGCCCGTCGACTGACCGAGTAGGGCGACGACATCTGCTAGTAGTGGTGGTGGATTGCCGTGAGTGGCGATATCGGTGGTGATCCCTTTTCGTTTATAAACTTCCAACAACACTTTATCGAGCACCGCGTCTTCTTCTGGCGAGAGGCCGTTGACCATGAGCGATATGAGACTGCGGGCGGTCACGATCGCTGTACGAACAATATCCTCACCGCTTTCACCCTCGTAAGGCGGTGGCAAGTCGAGTGGGTTAATGCGGGTTTGGGAATTGATCGAAAAATTCAAGTATGTCCCACCTAGGGTCTCAGCCAAGGCCCGATATTCATTCTCAGGGTCAATAACGATCACGTCGGTACCCATCATGAGGGTCCGTAAGATCTCTAGTTTGACTAAGTAACTTTTACCGCTTCCAGCCTTACCGAGGATCAGCGAATTGGCATTTTCAAGGTTAAATCGGTCAAACAGTATCAATGAATTATTGTGTCGATTGATGCCGTAGAGGATACCTTCGTTGGATGTCAAGGAGGCCGAGGTAAAGGGGAAGGTGGTGGACAGCGAGCCAGTGTCGAGGTTGCGGGTGATGGCTAGTTCGTCGGTGCCAATCGGTAGGGTCGAGTTAAAACCTTGTTCCATCTGTAAGAAGGCCTGCTTCGTGTAAATAAGGGCGCCGTTCAAGTACGACTCAATCTGTTTGATGCCCGACGAGAGCGCTTCCTGTGTTTTGCCATAGATTGTGAAGTATAATCCTAAGTGAAACAGTCGAGCTTCACCCCGAACTAAGGTGTCGCGAAGCTGTTCGATATCGGTAATCGCGGCCTCAAGCTCTGGGTTACGTACCAAGCCCTTATCCTGCTCGATACTAAAACTGGCATGGAGCTGGGTCGATTTCCGGCGAAGCTGGGGGAGTAGACTGTTGCTGTCGATCGGATAGATAAAGAAAGAAATATCCATCGGAATATCTAAATTAATTAGTGGATAGACCCAGTTGGTCTCGAGGAAGTGGGGATAGGTATAGACGAATAATGTCTTGGCGTACAGGTTGTTAAGCTGGATATGGTCGGCGGTCATCAGAAAAGCTGCCGGCGCGATGGCGTTCATGGCACTGGTAATCGGGCTGGTTTTGGGGGTCTCAACTTGTTTGGGCTGTTTAGTCTTGTTCATGATGCGAGCGGACTGACCGCTACCTCTCCTGTTTCGATCGGGTTATAGGTTTGGTACAACATCTTTGCCACTTCTTCTTTAGTCGCCACATTAGCCACTAGACCCATGCTGCCCAAGCCTTGGCGAATCGATTCGGCCCGTTCGTCGAGCTTGGCTTTAGCGACCTTAAACTCTGCTTCTTCGATAAAGACCGTCTGGCGTTTCAATAGTTGGCCAAACAGGCTTCTCGTGCGGGCAGCCGCCGTCGCGTAGGGGATTACTACATAAAATCGTTTCTCCATGATATTGCCTAAAGTCACCAGCCGGCCAACGAAGTCGAGGTACTCAAGCATCTGAGCCTTGAGAGCCAGGTTAGTGGTCTGCTCGGCCTGGGTTTTCAGCTTGGCGAGGTAGGTCGTTAGGTCAAGCTGTCGTGATTGAACGACGATTTGGATCGAAAAGGGCAGTGAGTTTAGGAAGGCTTGATACTGATAAATAATCGCTGACTGTTCCTGTTCGCTCTTTAAAGCAAAGTTCAGAGCGCTCACAATCAGTACTTGTCTTACCTCGCCATTACGCAGAACCAAACAACCATCCTTTATATCGGCTAGGTTGAGGTAGTGTTGAGTAGGGGAAGGCTTGGTCATGATACTTCCTACGAGGCTAAGGTGACTTGGACCCTGCGAGCGGGTTTGGTAGGATAAACAATCGGCGAGGCATCGGTTTTAATAACAGTCGGTGATGGTGGGGCTGTAGCTGCCGATGCTGTATTACCTGCCTTCCTCGCAAATTTGACCTCACGATCGGCAACAATATCGAGTAGCTGGCTGGCTGTTTCATCCTCTTCGGCTTCAAGATCAGCCCAAACCCGTCTTTTTGGCTGACGTAAGTAGAGCAGAAATGTTACCAGAAATCGACTAAAGGGCTGATCTTGGACTTTAATTAGCGCCAATGCGGCCGATAGGAGAGCGATCGGGATAGCGAGGAAGAGAAAGAGACCAAAATCGAACAAGACAAAGCAAAACAGAATCAGCGCTCCGCCAACTAAAAGGTAGATAAAGTCAATAAACGTCAACGGACCGAGGATCTTATCTTCCTCGTCAATATGCTGCGGTACCTTATACTGCATAGTCTCCCCACCTTATGTTGTAGTTGAATTATAGCATAGGTGACTACGCTCGGATAGCAAAAACCGGCCCCCCGCACTCGGGGGGCCGGCCTGCTTCATTCTACGGCTACGTCGAGGACATAACCGCCTCCCTTACCGGCAGTTTTATCGAACCGCTCGGTGAGGAGGAAAGGGATGGGCTGGAGATTCTCGCTTATGACCAGTCGGTGTCGCTGGACTTCGCCGTCGTCCGCCACCTCATAGCTGGTCAGTGTCCGGACGACCCCTTCCTTCGCCGGTAGCACCTGCCAGCCGTCGGCCCAAGTAGGGGCGTTGCGCATGGCGATGTTCCAGAGCCAGACTTGACCGTCCATATAACTGACTGCGAGCCGGCTCCGGTTCGGCGAGAGGCTGGTCGACAGTGGTTTCCCGTGCCGGTTTTGACGCCAGTTGGTCGGTAGCCTTATGCCATCAGACTGCGTCAGTTTGATCGTGTCGTCCTCGATCATTACCCGAACATCATCCGAACCAACCTGTTTTTCGGTAATTGGTAGGGTAGGGGGGATGTCGAGCGGCGCGATGACTGTTGGTCGCACGGCAGCTTGCTGCTGGTTTGTCCAGTGACTAGCTGCAGCTCCGAAGAAGCTACCCAGAAAGCCGACGGCACAGACTGCTAGCATTGTTCGCGAGAAAGCTTTTTCCATCGCTTGCCGATAACCGGTGATGAATGCCTGACGCTCGAAGACTTCGATCTCGCTTGACCAGTAAGCGATCGGTTGCTCCTCTTGGTCCTCAGATTCAACGCTCATGTTCACTTCTCCTTCTTTCGAGATGAGCGATAGAGGCATCCTTGCCTTACCTAGATTTGAGCGAGGCCCGACCCAGCTGGGTCGGGCCTCTTGTGCTCGTGTGGTAGGGGACCGCGGCCAGCTAGGCCTTGGTCCCTTTCTTGATCGGTGCCGGCTTGGTAGTAGCCGGCGCGGGCTTCTCGTCGACAGGAGGGCCAGGATCGCCCTCGCCGCCGTTGGGCAGGGTGCTGGCCGGCGTGTCCTCCACCTTGGTGGCGGTGAGGGAGTAGCCGACTCCCTCGGTGAATGTCTCTGAAAGAATCAGGGTCACGTCTAGGTCACCGCTACTAAGCCCGACGACGCTGTAGACTGTGTCACCCTCCTTATCGTCTTTGTATTCGGTGATTGTACTTACGGTACTTGCGTCATCACCTTGCGGTAGATAGACCGACCAGCCTTTGGCCCAGTCCAGGCCGTTACGGTAGTCGGCCGCCGAATTCCAGAGATGCGTATAACCATCAGAGTAGAGCACGAGGAGCCGTGAGCCGTTGGGGCTGAATTCCGCGTCGGTGATGGTCCCATGACTCGCGAGCGAGCCCTGATCCCACTTGACTGGCAGCGGTTTCCCTTCTTTATCGAATAGCCCGATGCTCTTCTTGTCCACAGATAGGTCAGCGTTGAGGGTCTCATCCGCCGACGTGGCGGTGTAGCCCTCTTCAGTGCCCGCATCTGGGGCCGTCGCCTGGGCGTGGGTCGGGCCGGCGGCGATCTCCTGCTCGTCGTTTGCCTGGCTCGGGTAGTTTCTCCCGATCATCACCCCACCGAGGAGTGCGGTCAGCGTGATGAAAGCAAGGAGCAAGTAGTCCTTGGTCTGTCGTGTCATTTCACTCTCCTTCAAGAGTGTGTCCGCTTGCGCGGACGGGTAGGGGCGCCTTGCGGCGCGAGTGTACACCGTATTCGCAAGCAGTTGCTTACGGTGACTCAGCTCGCTAAGTTAGAGAATTGAGTCACCGTAAGTTTATTTAGTTATTAAGGCAGGCAGAATAGCCATCGTTAACCGGAGATTGTAGCACGATAATGGCCATCTGTCAAGGACTAACAGGCTCAAAATAGCTCTATGATACGCGAGAAGCCCTGTCCACAGGGGACAGGGCTTCTGATGCTTCGGGCCAAGCTGGCCCTACGGGATGCCATCATCGACGGTGACATCCTTGACGATGAGGGAGTAACCGACTCCCTCGGTGTACCGCTCCTCGAGCCGGTAGCTGCCGACTCGCTCTGCCTCGTCGATCTTCACGACGCTGTATTTGACTTCAGCGCCCTTTACCACCTCGGCGTAGTCCGCGTATTCGACAATGTGACGCCGGCCGGCTCGCTTACGAGTGGGCAGAACCTCCCAACCGAACCGCCAGTCGGCATCTTCCCGCATGCCGACGTTCCAGAGGTGGACGTAGCCGTCCTCGTAGATCGCCGCCAGACGGGAGCCGTTCGGGGAGAAGGCGAGAGAGACAACCTTCTCGTGGTTGTCAGACACCTTATCTTGCTCCCATTTGGTCCGCAGTTCATGCTTGCTATCCATGAGCAGGATGGTCTTGCCATTCTCGCTCAGAGACGCCGTCAGGTTCTCGCCGCCTTCTGTGTTGGCGACGATGGGTGCGTTGGTAGGGGGATGTGTTGGCAACTCTGCCGGCACCACGATCTCGCGCCCGCCGGCCTTTTCTACCATCGATCGGGTCATCATTAAGGCCAGGCCTATGCCGCCAGCCAAAGCTATGACACAGCCACCAATTATCACATTCGTTCTCATGATTACCCTCTGTCCGTTGTTCACGGACGATCATGCCTTGCGGCGAATTCTACCGGCGCCAGCGTCGAGTGCCGGCAGTTACGTCTCGGACCATCCCCGGGGTCGCGTGTTGAGCGTCCCAGAAAGAGATCGAGTAGTACCCGCGAGTCAAGCGGATGAATTCCTGGATCTCTCCCGGTCTCACCCGGCCATAGGTCTGCCCAATCGGACAGATCGGTATGGCTCGACTCTTGCCGGTGCGCTCCTGCTGGGCTTCCCACGCCGACCACTCAGCGTACATCTTGGATACCGCCTTCACGACCCGACTGACTGATTTGTGACGGCCAATCTTAGGGTCGCGGACGATGTAGGTAGGATGCCGATAGATGGTTGCCCAGTAGAGCTGAGGAGCCACAAAGTCTGAATAGCGATTCAAAACCTCGTAACTCAGCGCTCTGTGGTATGAGGGAAAGGCGTACGGCGCGTAGCCGATTAGCTTATCCCGACAGGACAGACAGCTATCCCGGTGCTGTCTCACCCGGCCCATCATGGTCTCCAGGGATTTTGCCTTGCCCTTCACGTGAACTTCCGTGTTGGCAATATAGCCAGCTACGTCAGTTCGATGAAGGTAGGAGATAATGAGTTCGGCCTCGGCGTGAGGGGTGTTAACGTGGTTGTAACCCCATACCAGCACTGCTAGTCCGGCCTTGCGGAAAGCCGTGATCTGGCCGTCATCATATGATGCATATGGCTGGGTGCCGTCGTGCACTTTGACGTAGGCCGTCTTTACGCCACTACGCCGGGCGTTACTGGCTACCGATACGTAGTGCCGTCCCCGTCCCTTTGCGTTCCAGCTCCGGTGCTGACCGCGCCGGTTTTTCGGACAGTCGCAGTCACAGCGAGGGATCTGCCAATACCACATTGCCAGCCCCATACTGCGGATGCGACCTTCAACCGTCGCCCCAGCAAGACCGGTGGTCTTCAGGAGGGCTCGGTTGCGCCAAGTCATAATCCCAGTGGTCACCGTGAAGGAGACCACGAAGAGCCCGACCCATAGCACCAGCACCCAGTGACGGTGTAGCAGGGTCTTGAGGTTCTTAATGGACACGAGTGATCTCCTTAGTTGATCACGAGTCGCCTTGATTGACGACCTAGGATTGTACCAAAAAACGGGCTGTCTGTCAAGCCCGTTTCTCGGTTCGGGTTAACTTATTCGCCCGTTATTACTCAGTCGCTTGGGCGTGTGCCGCTTGCTTGGGCTTATTGGCGGCGAGAGTATCAGCAAGCTGTCTGGCCTCGTCGACCATGCGGGCGTACGATTCAGTCAGGGCGACGGTAATGCGGTATTCAATGTCGGGGATGGCGCTCATGATATAGACCAAGGCATCTTCCTGCGTGCCACCTTCGTTCAGTATTTTCTCTGCCTCGGTAGTAATTGGCTCATCAAGGTTCTCGAGCAGGGTATTCATGATCACTTGCTGGACATACTGCTCAATAGTTGAAAGTAGCTCTGTTCGTTCGGGTTGGCCGAGATCACCGAGACCAAGGTCAGAGAGCAACTTCTTTGCGTAAAAAGTGTATTGTTCACGGTAAGTGTCGAGCGATTGGGCATTGTCGTCATCCATATTGTCTCCTTGTTATTAGCCTAAGTGACTTCGGGCGTTTGCTCCTTATGTAACGAAATCTTGCCTGCTTCGATCTCATCTTCAGTAATCCTATCTCCTGACTTCTGCCATCTACCATCGCGCAAGATTCTGACAAACCAGAAATCATCTTTCTTCGTAAGCAGTTTATATACATTGTGGTCTTTTCTGACTACGAATTTTGACTCATAGACCCTTGGATCATCATTAACTTCAAAATTCTCGGCGACAAATTTATCTAGGGTGGGTGGGGTTTCGGATAAAGGTTCAAAAAGTAAGTAATCATTGGTGTTGAACTGCTCAAGAAGATACATTGGCTGCTTGGCGCTATTTAATTCATTAAAGTTGTCGTTGGGGTCGAGTAGGCCAATTCTCCAAGTATGTACCTCATTACCATTCTGATCATATACAGTCTGTCGTTCAATCAGCTTGTATTTGGTGCCGTATTGTTGATTCATGATGATCGCCTCAGGCCTGATTTTGCCTTCATCAACATCTTGCTGTTCGATTCTCCTAAATTGGTTATTGGGGTAAAGAGCAGACTCAAAACGTTTATCTGGCTCAGGCTCAATCGCGCTTGAATCGTCATCTTTCGGTGGCTCTGGAGCCGGATCTTCTTTACGATAAATCTGAAAATCAGTCACTAGGATAGTGTGGGCAATCTGTTGGGGGTCGAGCCAAAGTAACTCATTGCCCGTGCGCTTATCATCCTTACTGAAACGGTAGGCGGTGATTCTATCAGATAAGTTATCTTTGACCCGTAAGAAGATACCGGACTTATGTTTTAAGATCTCGCCCGGCTTGAGTTCTTTCGGTTCGACAATGTCGGTAAAGTCAGCTGTTTCAAGGCTGTTCGGATCAGTATCGGCTTTGATTTCGTCTTTTGACTCCGGCTCTGGTTCGAGTGTTGGTTCCGGCTTCTTTGCTTTATCAACTTTGGCGATTAAATCATCTAGTGCTTCAGGTTTATTATCGCCCAGAATCTGCCCGACTAAGCTGGGATCGCGGTGGATGAGGTAGGCGTATTTGTCGGCGTCCTGGGGGTGGATAACGACAAGTTTGTTGTCACTTGTAAGTTCCTGATAGGAGATGCGCGTAGGTACTTTCCCTACGGGCGTCTTCCAGCGTCTTGATGTCCAAGTGTTAGCTACCTGGTCTTGATCATCGAGCGGTTTATATGTTTCATGGTCGATACTACGACTCGAGTTATAAACATCAATAAACTCGACTTCATGACAATAGATCTCGCCAAATTCAACTGCATTTGGGTCATGCGGGACGAGACCATTTTCTGGTCCGCTATTCATCATGCTTGGATCGTTAGCGGCTGGCAGGCCACTAGGAGAATCGCCCCAGGTCTTTGCCTTGGCAGTCTGCATAGGCCAGAGTCGAAAGGCTCGCATCTTACCAGTCACTGCGTCTTGCTTAAAGACGAAGTAACCGTGTCGGTGGACGACAAAGTTATTGAGGTCGGCTAGCTTGTCTCTATTTTCATTCGGATCAACGAATATCGTCGGGTTGATCTCGATCTCTGCCGTTTCATGAGGACCTCGATTACCCAACTTTTCCTTTTCCTTGACCTGTTCTTTCGTTGCTTCGCTTTTACGGTTACGCAATTTATCAACAGCTCCCTTGATACTCTCACTGCTACCGCTTAACTTGGCTCCTGCCGAACTACCAATTGCTCCAATCAAGGGAACGGGGTCGCTGACAAACCACGGTGTCTCGAATCCCATATGGTTGATGGTTTTATGGAGATGGTCACCGTAAGGTAAGTAGCTGGGATTTAACGTGTCTCTAGTAAAGCCATGGGTGACGTAGCTGTGCATTGAGTGGGCCATGTCTTTGCCGAGCTCACCACCAGCGCCCATGTCTGAAAAAGGTACGAGCAAGCCGTTCGCGCCGCCGTGGATGACTGAAAGGGTGAAGTCTTTACCGGTATCAGTTGCATGTTGATGGACGATGCTTTGGAACTGATCCCAGTTCTTGGTGATCGCTTCAGCATGGGAGAGGAGATGGTGCAACCCACGTTCAATATTCTCGGTACTGACACCGTTAGCCTTGGCGTCCTTAATATAGTCAGCAGCCCAAGTCGCGAGTTGTTTCCCGTTATACTCATGACGAAGATCGACTCCCATATTGTCGCCTAGTGCTAGATCGGGGCTACTTCCGGTGAACGCAGACACCATGTCAGCCAAGCGCTCTGGAGCGCGCATCACGACTTCAGTATTAATCTGTGTCACCAAGCCTGAAGAGGGGAAGAACCAGCCAAAGATACCGGCTGGAACAGCTCCGGCAACGGCACCAAGCGCCGCGCCCTTCCAAGTCTCTTTGTTGACGACTCGTTGCCGACCGTCGATAAAAGCCTGGATCTCTCTCGTTTTGGTAGCTTCTGAACCGCTCTCGTCCATTCTTGTTTGATAGAGCTGGGTTAAGGCTTCGGCAACTAATCTCAATCGCTCTTCGAGTGTGAGATTCTCATAATCAGCTGTCTCAGCCTTCTGGCGGTCTCGGACAATCCGTAGCTCGTTGGCTAGTTGTGCTTGACGGGTCTCTTCAATTGAGGTGTAGGCTTGTTCGATGGCTTCACTCGTGCCGTAGAACCGTTTTTCAACCAATAGTTTACGGACAAGATCGGCTCGTTCTTGAGGCGTGAGATTGAGTTTTTCGTCACTATCGGCGGCCTCAAGGAGGGCTGTGACTTCAAACTGCTTCCGCTTGGCCCGTTCCCTGGCTCTGTAGGCACCAAATCCGGCACCGACGGCGCCGCCGACGGCAATACCTGACCACATGCTGACTCCACGAGCGGCGGCCAGAACTGTTTCTTTAGTCGCTTCTGTTCCAGCCCATTTAACGGCTTCACCGATTAGGCCTTGTTGGATAAGATGTCTAGCTAAAACACCAGCATAAGTCGTACCTAGGAAGGCGAGGAGCTTTTTAGCTACACCCTTTTTCTCGAGTTGCTTTTGGCGTTCATAAGTTGCTTTCCGCACGTTCGCCAGTTCTCGATTGATTAGAGTTTTAGCGATCGCTTTACTGACAAGCGCGTCGTATATTTCTGGCTCCCTACTCATTTCTTCCAAAATCTGTTGATTAGTTAGATCGCCCCGACGATCTTGTTCTTCTGTATCGGCAGATACATCTCGTCGATACATATCGATCATCGTCATCTGTATTTCTTCAGGGTCGATTTCAGTTGCCTGACGTTCAACCCGCGGTGTAGTCTCGGTTGTTTCTGAAGGTTCTTCCCTAGGTTCATCGAGTTTGACCGGTTCATCGTCAACTTTCTTTTTGCCTAAGGCGCGAATTTCTTTAATCAAAATATCCCAGCCTCGGTTAAGACTATCTATTGTACTCATCGCTCCTGCCGCAATCGCCCGTGCTGCGCCTTTATCGAGACGCTTCACTGGTTCGGCAACACTTTTTCGCTCTAGTTTAGGCTCGGCAGTTTCTGGGCTGGCGACTGATTCAGCTTCAATATCTTCAGGGTGCTCACGAATCCAGGTGTTCCAGTCGCCAGGACCAGGCAGATCAAGGTTAGGCGCTAACCGATCGGTTATTCGCTGTGCATGGCCCTGCACTTGGGTCACATAGAAGTTGAATAACGAATTGAGATCTCCCATTTCCCAGTCAATATTGTGCCTAGCCTGCTCTAGTTCGTTATCGATCTCATCGGCGAGTTCTTTAGCTGGTCTTGTGCCTGTACCTCTCGTCTCGGAAAGCCTCGGCCTAATTACTTCGGCAATATATCTAACTGCGCCCTCGATCCGACGTACGATCAAGTCTCGCATGAACTCGTGGCTAGCTACTGCGACTGTACTGTTTCCCGCTTCGGTAATCGGTTGAGTATGGGCTAAGGACTCAATATCAATTAGATCTTCTGTGTCGGTTAGACCATCGAACAACTCAGAATTGCGCATCGAACTAACCTGTCTGGTTAGTTCAAGTCTTCGACTACTCTGACGTTCTTGCTCTGGGTCAGGTGGCGTCGGTGACTTTTCTTCAGGTTTCGCCACTTCAGGCGCAACCGGATCAACGACACTGTCTGTGTCGTCAATACCAACTTCGTCAGGGCCTGGCCTTGCTCCTTCTGGTCCGGGCATCCCTCTCCTTATAGTTCACAAACCGTACTAGCTAACATTATACAGAGTACGAGACGATAAGGAAAGCGGCCTATCCCCAGGTTTTAGACGGTGCGGACTTCACTTGGCATTTTTTGGATTAAGCGAGCGACCAAAGCTCGATTGGGGTTAAATCGTTTAGTACTCGCGACTGCTTGGTCACGTAAAGGTCTAGCCATCGCCTCGAGCCGGCCTTGGCTCATGGCGTCGACAGTCGCCCTGGCTTGGAGAGCTAGATTTTGTTGAATTCGGCCAATTCCGAAGGTCACAGCGCTTTGGGCGTTCTTATTGACTAGATAGACACCAGGGATTACGGTCACAGTAAAACGAGGGTCGGCTTTCATGTAAACCGGGGTCTCACCCTTAAGCTCGGCAGGGTAGGTATCCCATTGGTTACGTGGAGTAAGACCACGATAGTCGTTGTAATACTTAAATGAATCTTCAGGATCACCCAGCGGGGTGTGACTAAGGTCGTGTCGAGTTCGTTCGAGCGAAGTTGGGAAGTGAGCCGTAGCTTGACGGACATACATCTCCTGTGGAAGTACCACAGTAAGGCTATCGTTGCCCACGATCTGGCGCATAAATTGTTGCAGTAAGGGGATCTCAACTTGGCGGATGGCAGCAAATTCCGGATCAGTGTGGACGCTGTGGTCACTTTGGTAGAGTCGTTTCTTAAATTTCCAACTGATACTATTGAAGGTCGCTCGGTCACCTTGATGGTAGGCAACATTGAAGCCATCAACCAGGCGAAGTTGATTAAGCTCCTTAATGATGCCCCGTAGCTCTGCAGGTCCGTGGAACTCCTGAAGCTTCATATAAAAATTAAAGGCGTTGCCTAAGGCGGCATAGCCCCAACTCTCGCTAGGGGAGTAGTTGGTGTTTTTCGACTGAGCGGCCAGACACTCACGATAGTACGGTTTCAGCTCTTCGTGTTCATCGACAGCGGTGTGTGTGAGTCCCATAAGTACTAAGATTTTATCAGGGTGAAGCCGACCATCTTTGACAGTGGCGTTTAACTCTGGGTGTTTAATATTTTTGATATCGAAGACCATGCCATAGGCCAAGTTTGGCGTGTCTGGTGTCATGTCAAGACCCAGCTTCTCACCGATTAAGCATTCAGTGCTCATGTCGATCATATTGTTAGCGTGAATTTGGGTGCCCTCCTCGGTTACGAGTTCAATGCGAGGTGCCTTTCCTAATACATCGGTCGTCAAGGTACGGGTGTGCGTTGAGTTCAATGTCCGGGTGGGGATCAAAGTAACTGTTGGGTAATGGGTTTTCAAAAACCGGTGTAGTTTTTGATCTAGGCCTTCATTGTTTAGAGAGATGAGGCTACCTGCTGGCATGCCAAGTCCAATTTGAAATAGTTCAACCATCTCCTCTGGTGGTTTGACCGTACCGTTATTCACGGCATCAAAGTAAGCCATATTGGCGCCAGTATCCGAATTGAGACCGCCTAACTTGCCTGTTTGATAGATCAAAGTTGGTCGCATACCTTTCTTGACGGCATGCATCGCCGCCACGATCGCTTCGATCTCACCGCCGGCAATTACTAGGTCTGACTTAATCTCTCGGCGAACGGCTACTTTCTCCTTCCAGTCGAGCGGGATGATAGTTAGTTTGCCATCTTTCTCGATAAATTGAAATTTAACTGCCTGAGGGTAAAGATCTTTCGCGCTTCGACAAAGGAGGATGGTATTGCGATATTTAATCAGCGTTGCTGCATTCAAGTGATCTTCCTGAGTTTCGGCGAGCTCACGAGCTAAATAGGTCCAGCGATCTAGGAGGTCGCCGGTATGAACAATCGAGCCCGTATGGATAATTTCCTTATCTTCGATGAGACTACCGCGTTCGATGAACAGCTGTTCTGTGACTGGTTCTTTGATATCAGCATAGAGAGTAGCTAGGGAAGGGGACTCGATAAAGGCCCTGCGGGTCTCCGTAGTTTTTTGACTAACTGGAGGACTAATTACTTTCTCAAGCACAACTGCCGCAGTGATCGTTGTGGCGATGCCTCCGCCAAGCTGTAATAGCCTTCGACGACTGACCTTTTTTCGCTCAGCTTCTTCTGACATGGTTGCTGGAGTGACCGGCTTAGGGGCTACAGGACCAGGAGCGACTGGCGGGGGTGGGGGTGTTGGTCGAATTAGTCGATCGAGGAGCTGTTGGAGTAACCCAGGTTGGCGCAGACGATCACGCTCCGCTTGCCATCGTTGTGCGTCCTCGGCACGGAGGGTAGCCAGTCGCTCTGCCTCGGCCTTCGCTTCGGTAATCTGTTGTTTAGCAGCCTCAAGCTCTGTAGTCAATTGAGTAGTTTGTAGTATTGCCTCAGTCGCTTGTTGGGTAGCGGCGGCCAGTTGTAGGCCAGTCTGTGTCAGAGATTCCTGTACAGACTTCATATCGATCGCACTACTTTCCGTCATCTCCTGAAGTTGTCTGGTTTGATCTGCCACCTGTGCTGTTGCTTCGTCGAGTCTTCTGGTAAGCTCTTGGCTGGTGGTAGTCGATTCCTGTCTGGCTCGTTCTATCTCAGCCGCAGCAGTGGCCGAATCGGCGGTCATCTGGTCAATTAAGGATTGATTAGTGGCTTGTTGGAGACTAATCTGTTCTTCCAGGGTGCGTATTTCGGCTTGAAGCTCAGTAATACGTGGTGTGGCCTCGTTGATCGCTAAGGGTGTCGATCCGGCCTCGCTGGTTTTGTCAGTCTGAGTTGTTGGTACGGAGACGCGTGCCAGCTCTGTACGCAGTTCGACGACAGTGCTTTCGTGGTGTGCGACTATTTCTTCAATAGTAGTATGGAGGCGACTGATTTCAAGTTCGTAAGTGCGGATTCGTAGCGCAAACTCACCGCTCGTTGTGGTGAGTTCTTCAGTCCTAGTGACCAGCTCACGTTCTTTGTCAGCCAAGCTCTCTGCCAGTTCGATCTTTTCCTGTTCAAGCCGGGCGACTGATGGGTCGTCGCGGAAGCGTTGTAGCTCGCCGGTAAGCTGTCGATTCTGCTCCTCGAGTTCGTTAACTCTGGTTGTTGCCTGATCAGCGGTGGCTTGAGCGGCCGCAGTCCGTTCAGTTAGCTCATGGAGCCTACGATTAAGCTGGGAGATAGTCGTTGAATCAGCTGCAGACTTGGTAGTAGCCTCCTCAAGTTTACTCATCGCTTCGAGGGCGGCTGTTTCGGCTTCATCTTTCGCTTGGATTGCTGTGACCACTTCTTGTCTCGCCGTTGCGATGGCTGTCTGGTGCACATTGTACGTAGAGTTAAACTGCTCCAAGAGGTTAGCCATTAGCTCTTCATGACTCTTCACTGTTACCGTGAAGGCCTCATTGGCTTGTCGCAACAAACCTTGGGCTTGGTCACGTTCCGCGATCAGACTTAGAGTCAGTGCTTGTGAGACCGCTACCGCATGCCCGTGCTCCTCAATTTGACTAGTCTTCGATGCTATATCTCGACTGAGATCAGTATTTTCTTTTTGAAGTTCAGTAAGCTGTCTGCGGAGTTCAGCCAAACGAGCGACTGTCACGTCTTGGGCCGCTTGGGCATCTACGTCATCATGATTGATCGTCTCAGCTAATCGTTGATAGGCCTCCTCACTTAGTTTTGTGGTTTGATCCGCCTTAGCAACCGCTCCCTCTAGTTTTTTGATCTGAGCTGTCGCAGCGTTTAACTCATTTTGAATAGTTGTAGCTCGTTCGGCTACCAACTTAAGTTGGTCCTGGAGTGATTGGTATTCGTGCTTTACATCCTCGAGCGCATCCTGTCTCAATCGTAACTCTGCCTGTTGGGCTGCAGCGGCTGTCTCTTTTTCTCTCGCCTTTGCCTCTGCTACGCTTCGAGCGGCTTTCTGTATGTCCAGTTCGCTGACTAACTGCTTCTCTTTAGCCGCTGCCTCGGTGAGCAGACTTTGAAGTACGCGGATCTCGGATCTGCTCTGTTGTGCCACTTCGCGCAACTCTCGTTGACTGTCTTCAAGGTCTTTCAGGATGCCAGGGCTGATAGCTTCCTTGGGTACAGGCGGCGTCAGAGAATAGCCAACCAAAATGTCAGGTGCCCAACGAGCATATTGTTGGCTTGATACAGTCTTATCGGATTCTTTTGATACTGGCGGCGTCAGAGAATAGCCAACCAAAATATCGGGCGGCATGTGTAGGCTACCCTTACTCGTAGTGGTTAGCTCTGGGCTACGCATGGGTCGCCTTACTGACGAAATCGTCTAGAAGAGCGGTGATACGTTGCTCGAACTGCGTCTCTGTCTGTGGATTGGCGTGAAAAATCTGATTCGCAAAACTGAGTAGGGCCGTCGCGTCTGGTTGTTGACCGCTTTCGAGATATCGTGTTAGTTGCGTTTTCTGTTCAATATCAAACCGGCTCTCAACGAACGTTAAAAGTTCTTGCGCAAAAACCTTTTGGAAGGTGTGCATTAGATCAGTATCTTCAGCTAGCGGTCGAAGGCCTTGGAATAGCCGAAGCCGACGACAGATGCTCTCGCTTATCGGGTCAAGCTTGATCATGGTTCGTGTGCCCAAGGTTAGGGGTTATTTACTTGGGTTGGTTGGTTCAAGTCGCGCAGTTCGTCGTCAATCGGGTTACTCGTCGCCTGTGCTGGATTGACAGTTGGCTCGTCAACCGCCGGAAACACAGCTTTCGAAATAGTCTCGCCGAGCGCAGCAGCCCCGGGCTCAGAATGGTTCTTAACGTCGGCCTCCCAAGGAAAGGCGTCAATTGTCTGGCGGCTACGGTCTGTACCGTCGGTCGGCGTAGTTGGTTGGGCCATAAGGTTTTCAGCGGCCCCGGCTGGTGCTTCCCATGGAAATGGTAGATCAGTATGACTGAACGACGTTTCGGTCTCTGGCTCGGAAGCTACGGCATGGGAGACTGGCTCGATCTTTGATGGTGACTCGTTCATGGTGTCTGCTGTAGGATCCACGATGGATGAGTCGTCTGCCGATCCGCCCGAATCAAGCCCCTTTGGATTCGAGAGCACGGCCATATCTTCGGCCATGGCGGCTGCCATGCCGGCGGTACCGATCCGGAGATCATTCTTAACTTTATCGATCGCTTCATCGACTAGCATCTCGATATCGGGGATCTTTTCCAGCAGAAAATCATTGACTGGTTTTTCGTTTTCAGTTTCGTCAGCTTCTTTCATGAGATCAATGAGATTTAATTTCTCATCCCCAGTGAGCCGGCTAAAGATTTGAGTCACAATCTGATATTCAACCGCCTGTTGCATGCGATCGATCAAGCTGATCCGAGCTTCCTTCGATTGTTTGGAGAGGCCAATCGAATCGAGAAACAGATCAAAATCGGTTGGTTTGAATAGCGATTGGGTCAGTGGTTTAGGCATGGCTTCCCTCCTTACGGTCGATTGATGTAGTCAGTGGTTACTGTTGTGCGATTTTCATTAATCGGTCCTGGTCGAGTATCATTTGCTGCTACACTAGGCATCAAACCCTGGAACCAGCCCCTGCCAGTGCCTCGGTTGGTTCGCTCGCGAATCAGCTGCATCAGCCAACGGTCTGCCATGGCAATAGGTGTGCCGGTGGTGGCATACATATTAGTCTCCCAACGTCCGCTACGGAAGACAGCTCGTTGGGTATCTTTCATCTTAGCATTGAGATAAGTATGGATAACTTCATCGACATTCCAACCGCCTTTTTTGCCGGCTCGAACGAATTGACTCATGTTGAGTCGGATTGTTCGTTCAACCGCCTCGTTGACATCGTCCTTCAGTCGCGTCTTCATAAGACCCTTAAGCAATCGTTGACCGGTTTGGGTCATCTCAACGCCGCCAGTAATCGCTTGGTTACTACGTAGGCCCAGCAAATCACGAACATCACTAGTTCGCGGATAGACATCACTCTTAGCATTGCCGGGACGGACATGCCAAAAGTTGTTGCTGTAGCCAGTCTTAAGATTGAGCGCAACGTGGGCAGCCACTCGGCGGAAGACCTCGTCGTCGACTTTATTCTCAATTAGATGAGTAACTTGGCGCTCATCGAGTTCTCGTAAGAATTTATCTCCAACACCGATTGCATTGCCGACACCTCGGGCAAAGTCAGCTACTCTATTACGAGCTAACTTACCGACTAAACCGACGGCCAACTGACGTAATGGCTGAAGAATTCGAGGATGATCAGTATCTAGGCGGTTTCGTGCCGCCATCTCAAGCTCTTGACGGCGGATGACCGCGGTCATGGCCACATCGGAGTGCATATCGGCCATGTATTCGGCGATACCGCTACTATCCATCTCGGAAAATCGGCCAGCGGCTTGCATGCCAAGGAGGTGAGAACGAACCTTATAGTTACGCATTAATTGAAGTTGTGTATCGTAAAAGGCTTCAGCCGTGTCAATCTCAATGGCGGTCGCAGAACGATTACTTAGCGTATTAACCAGTCGTTGCTCCGCATCGCGATAATCAGTATTGAGTTTTTTCTGCCAGTTGACTGTGGCGTCTAGTTCAGCCCAAAGCTCAGGATTCGTTGCCTGAAGGTTGGGATCACCGGCGGCGGTAACGATGTCATAGGTGAGATAGATCATACCAGGGTCTGGATTGCCGTTGGCATCTGTAAATAGGGGAACCCCGACCGGCGGCGGTGCGCCAGGAGTAACTAGGCCGATGCTTGGAGCGAATATTGGATCACCACTGCGGAAGCGGATCATATTGCTAATCTTCTCTTCAGCACTCATGGTTGGATATTCGTAGATTGATTTCAAGATCTGCATCTTCTTCTGGATAAGAGCCATGTTGGCCTGGACAAAGTTACCGAGATCGTCGATCGGCGCGTCAGCATCGAAAGCGGTTGATTGGCCACCGATCTGGGTTCGCTGATAGTAAAGATTGAGTGTTCCGCGATATGAATCGTACAACCGTTTGGCGACGGTCTGAGGAGCCTCATTTTTTTCTGTCAGTTCCTGGTTACGGAAACTGACTTTTCGCTGACCCGTGTTTTCGGTAACCGTGACAGCATACTCATTATCCCGTATTAAACGGTTGTAGTAGGGTGAGCGACGGAAATCTACTCCAGTTAGTTCATAGCCACCGTCGCGTAGTCGCTTGGCGGTATCGACAAATCTACGAGCGCTAGAAGCGACAGCCGTGTCGACATAGGTCCAACCCTCGCCAGCGGCAAAGTGTTGATTGCGCAGTAAGTGTCGCTTGGCCATCCAGGTAGCGTAGCGATCTTCCATCTCCTCGGGGCGCATTCCTAGCTTCTCTTGCAACTCAAGATCGTCAAGCCATCGGGCAAAGAAGTCAGAATCGTTAGCGAAGCCGTAGGCGGCCTTCATAGCTTTAAATTTGCTATCGGAGAGATCGAGCTCTTGGCCAGTTTGGGCGAGCTGTTGTTCGTTCATGCCCCCATCAAGATCGAAATTGACTGGGAAACCAGCGACAATTACTATCTTATTATGGGTCTTCAGGTCATTAACCATTTGTTGGACTTCTGGATACCTGCCTGCGTTGTCGAACAGCTCACGCACGACATCGTTCGAAACCTTGCCTGTCCACTCGGGGATGGCATAAGGGTTAATGAACCAATAGTCGGCATCAGCCCCCCCACAAGTCTCGACGACACGTGGCGCAAATATCCTTCGACCGGTGCGTTCATGTTTTTGAGTTGGTATCTCGCCGCAGATCTTGGCAATGACGAGTATCTCACGGTCATTGAAGATGCTGTAAAAGTCTTTGCGTAGATTGTCTTGGCCGACAAACTGCTGGAGTTTGGTGCGAAGGTCACGCAAACGCTCTCGAGCATACGCACCACTATCGGTGCGGATGGTTCGAGCGGCAGTGGCACGGCGTGTGGCTAGGTCGGTCGGAGTAGAGTGTAAAGTGTTGATTGCCGAGTAGGCGGCCTGCTTTTCTGTGTGATCGCGTTCTGCCGCCAATGCTCTTTGGTCGGCTGCTTTTGTTTCATTACGTGCTTCAGCGAGTGCCTTTTGCATCCTGTCGCGCTGAAGAACAAGGTGAGCAAGTCTTGTTTGAAATTGTTCACGGTACTCTCTAAGCGCTACTGGATCAGGGATATCTGCACCACCTGCTGGGTTACGCACAAGCGGTGCATTTGCTCGATTGATATTATATTGAGTTTTTAGTTCATTGACTGCAGCAGCCATATCTTCATAGAGTAATTGAGTCTCTGTCTGCTTATCATTAAGCTCCTTGTGTATTTCTCGCAATTTTGTTGCTTCTTGGTGTGCTGCATCGGCAGCATCTCGTTTTTCAGCGACCATAGCTGGTCGCCTCTTATCGTCAAGCTCAGGGTCTTCTTCCATAGTCTGGTAGGGGAAGTCACGAAGGTACTGAGTTATGTTATAGCGACCAAATTGCTTCAGAGCATTTTTGGCGATGCCAAACTGGAAGAAGGCCATCGCTTTTTCGTTGGCGGTCTCGATACTACCCCGGTCGTAGTTAGCGTTGATCTCGAGGAAGGTTTTTTTCACGTCACCAGTCGTCGTGCGATTTTTGTCGATGAGGTCATGGATCTCCGCCCAGGCGGCGCCTTTAGCTTGTGAGATACCGTCGGCGTCTTGTTCAAATCGACTATCGAATGTACCAGTAAGAGTTGAGGTATGTTCTTGAACAACAGCCGCCTGTTCTTTCATCGCTCGACCAATTTCTGCTCGTCGAGTCTGGTCTAAACCGCCGGCGTTCATCTTAGCTTTCAATTTACGCCACTCGAGTATCGCTTCGTAGACTTTTCGTTCATGTCCAGTGTGGACTTCGTACGGCGCGTTGTACCTTCGTTTCAACACATCAAGTTCAGCCTCGCGTTCTATCGTTCCTAATTCCTCAGCCCAACGCTTGGCAAACCAACGACGCTTAATAAATGCTTTAGTTGCGTTACTTGTACTATCCCAACTTGTAGTCATGGCTTGAGTTAGTTCAAGCTTTATTGCGGTCTGCTCGTCTAGAATCCCTTTGATAACTCTAATTGCTTCATTACGAGCGGTATCAAATGCATCTTTATCTTCTGTTGCTTGTAGTATAAGCGCGCGTATTGTTCTATCGGTCTCCTCACTAACTTGGAATTGGCGAGTCATGATCCCAATCTGCTCACCGAGTGTTTTAAAAGTAGTCGCTTTGGCTTTATTTAATTCCTCAAGTAGCTCTTGTAGCGAAGATTTGGCAAGTCTCAAATCTGCATCCCAACTCGCCTCATCCCTATCGAGGACCATGTCACGGTAAATGTGTGGGGCGTCTCCCTGAAACTCAGCTTCAAATCGAGTGAGCCACTTAGCCTCACCATTTTCAAGTTCGCGTCGTCGGTTAGTGACAAATCGTTTTTTGAGACCAACCTCAACCTGATCACTGAGTTCGTCGAGCATGATGTCGGAGTTGGCTAGGCGTCCGGGGGTGCCTTCTAAATGGACTTCTTTACCCGAAATATCTTCTGCTTTAGGCAGAAGTTGAAATCCGGGTTCCTCCATATTCCGTTGTCCGAGCATGCGCCGCTCCTTACAGTTATTATACGGATATCAGAGAATTTTAGCAAAAGTCAGGCAGGCAATCAAGGTACCTGTAGCTCGCTAATCACTATCATCGTCGGGTTTAGCTTTCTTTTTTTCAACTTTGACTGGCGTGCGTTCAGCTCGGGTAAAGGCGAGGGTTCGATCGAGATCTTGTGTGACCCGGCTTAAAGATGCTAGCCCACTATTGAAGCTAAATGTACTGTTCATGTCATGAACCGCCTGGATAAGTTTTTGGCGTACTTTGGCAAAGGCTGGTAGTCGAAATATCCGACCCGGACCGCTCTCCCAATTTTGGTAGACTGCCTCGTAATCATCATCGACGCCGGCTTTTTTGAGATAAGCATCGAGCGAATTATTGCCAGAAAGTGCGTTGGCTACTCGTTCGTCGATATAGAGCTCCTTATTGCCGATTGAAGCTTGCGAGAAAGCTTCAGCCAGATAGCGTGCCTCCTCGTTAGGCAACTCATTCTTCGCTCGGTCTTTGACCTGGGCGGCGATGGTGAGCTCTGCCTGGGCTTTCTGTTCGTCGTTGAGTGTTTTAGGTTTACCATACTCATCGTTCAACACTTCATTGCGCACTAAAGCCTCGATCTCTGCTCGTTTGGCGGACAGTCGGGTAGTCATCTCCGTTTTATCGATAAGGCCAGCCTTGGCGAGGTCTGCTAGATCAGCGGCTCGCTGGGCCTTTTGAGCCTCTCGGGCGTTCTTATCCAGCTCATTTTCGGGTCTAGTTTGGTCAGGCTCGCCTGGATCGGTCGTAATGACCAACTCCGGTGCAACAGTCGACGCGGCATTGCTAATCGTATTCAATGATTCAGGAAGAATTGCCCGTTGGCGCTCAGCGATCTCACCGTAAAGGGCGAGCGAGTTTTCGCCGGTTCCGTCATGTGCCAGACTATGTAGGACAAAGAGAAGGTTCGACCGTTCTTGGCGCAAGCGCTCATCGTAACGCTCGCGTAATGTAAGGAGGACGTCTGGTGGGGTATCAGGCGGTGCTTTAAATTCCGGCGGGTTAGCGGTGACATATTGGTAAATATCGCGATAATTATGGAAGCCTGAGCGCAGGCCCTTGATCATTTTATCTCGCATTGGCCGCGAGAGGAGTGGCTGTCCACCTTCAACGCCACCAACCGGCATGGACGCTACACTGATGATCTGCGCTAGGAGCTGGCCTTTAAGTGATTCACCTTGGTTAATGAGAGCAGTCACTTGATCCGCTGGGGTAGACGATGACAGGTGATGAGTTCCTTCGAGCCACGCACCAATCTCTTTCGTCGGTGGGCGGTCGAGTCGGGCGCCAAAGTGACCAATCAGGGTCTTAGCTGGACCAGGCATGTGCTCACCGTTAAGCCCCTTACCCTTTGGATCAAGAGCAATGCGTCTTAGCCGTTCAAGACTATAAATTGAGTCGGGTGGTATCCGCTCAACTCCCAAAGGCTCAAGAAAATTATTGACGATTGTACGAGCCAGAACTGGACCAAGTAATTTATCCAGTCGACCATAGGTAGTGTCCATGCCCTCAGGTGTAGCGCTGTAGATTTTGTGGAGATCCTCTGGTTTTACTCGGCCGCCCTCACTAAGTTCGTATGTATCAAAGGTTGAACGCGCAACGCCCTGGACCTCACGTTCCGATTTCTCTTCAAGCTTTGCTCGGACTGAGGCATAGTACTGTTCTTTAGACTTACGCTTGAATTGGAAGATCTGACGGCCGGTTACATCGTCAGGATCGGGCGCCATGACAGCACTGTAGGGCATCATGTCCGAGCCGAAACGTTTGCCCCGCTGTGATGAGGTGTTATGGAACATGCGAAGATCAAGGAAGTCGGACTTGTCGATCATCATACCTTTACTGTCTCGGAATTTTTTTGAGAACATATATAGATAAGCAATCTCGCGCCATTCGTGCCAGTCTTCACTCTCACAACTCGCTAGAATTAATCGTCTAGCTTTAGCTCGGTCTTCTGGGTTGTCTTGACGAGCCTGGCGCATGACTCGTCCGAAGATCTTCTCTCGGTCTTCTTGTCGATAGTTTTCAAGGTATTTCTTGACTTCAGCCGCATCGTCGCCCAATGTTGCCATGCGAGCCGGGTCTTCTGGTAGTTCGTAGACGATCCGAAGTTTCCAGCCGAAGAGGTTTAGTTTTTTTAAGGCCTTATTAGCACCGGTGAATATCTTATCGAACCAATAACCACCGGGTCCAGCCGTCCCAGCATCGGCCTTGGCTCTATCCTTGTCGGCTTGACTGCGCAGATCAACCATCTGGAAATTCTTGATCGCAATCTTACCTTTCAGCTTTAAGCGTTCGACTGCCTCGTCACTTAGGTTAATATCGAGCATCTGACTAGCGGCTTGTTCGAAGTAGGCATAGGTCAGTCCAGACGTCTGTTTGGCTAAAGCCGGTGCGGTTATTGCTAAGGAAACAAAGTCTTCCCACTGTCGCTGACGAGCTTCGGCGAAGGTTGCGTTTTCCATACCCACTTCATCTTCAATTTCAATTACCGCCCGCCCACCACGCCGTTGCGCCTCCCGTTTCGTATCGTCTTGGAGTAACTTAAAACCGGGTGGGACTTTGTCCTGCCAGTTCTCTGGGGGAGGGAGGGTCATACCCAACACTCGACTGACAATCAGTGCGATCTTTGAAGGGTCTTGAAAGCTAGTAATCGTTGTATCAGCCTTGCCTTTGTGAAAGGGAATCGCGTTAGCTTTCTCGAAGGCTGTTTCCTGAAGACTTCGCGGAGCGCCACGGGTGATGAAGGCCGATTTATTAAAGACGAGATGGATCTTGTCTTTACCAGCTCTCGATTTCACTTGTACCGTCGCGACTGGTGCATCAGGGTCGTTATCGCTACTGTAATCGAAAACCATATTGTCTAGGACAAAGGGGATAAGCTCGGCAGGGATGACATGACAAAGGAGTACGCGCATCTCCTCTTGGCTCATCGGCGCGCTTTCGGGGGCCTTACCGGCGCCATACTTAGGTGATTGGTAACCTGCATCAGGAGCAGTTGACCAGTCGATATCTTCTGGTCCAACTCCAGGCGGGATGACTACGCTTTCTTGCCTCAGCCACTCTTCGCGGGATGACGGTTGTCGGCTCTCAAATCCTTCACCAAAATTCAATAACGGGGAGCGTTCAAGGTCTTTAAGCTCAATGCTCGGTAGATCAAAGTCAGGGTTTGCCGCGATTACCCGCATCTGATCCTTAAAGCTCATGTCCTTAAACCGCGGCGAGTCGATGTGAAGATCGTTGGATTGTGGCGTACCGAGAAATTCTGGTCGATAGCCGGGCAACTCAATAGGATCCTTTAGGAACCGCTCAGTACGGCATCGGTCGGCGGGATAATCATATAAATAATAGTCGTGTTTAGTCGTTTTCATATGTATAGTTCTAGCTTTATGCATTGGGCCTTAGCTACCATGGCTCTTGGGGCCAAAAGGCCCAAAATCAAGCGGTTTAGACGAGGTAGTGGCTGGCTGGCTGACTAGCTTCATTGCAGTAACCTTCGGCTCTTGATTATTATACTGTGGTGGGCTGTTTCTACTAGTATCCACGACCTGTCGAATGCTAGTCGATGCCATGGATGTTCGTTGTTTCTGCTGGTTTTCTGGAAAATGGGGGTCGTTAAGGAAGTGGATCGCCCAATCGAGCCGGTTGATAATTGTATGGACTGGCTCGAGGCCGCTACTAGTAATCGGCTGGAGCGCCGAAAAACTGCGTGCCTGTTGCTGTAGGTCAGGTGGGATAGCCTTCAAGACCCAATCATCGTATTGGATGATCTGCGCCCTAAGCTTTGCTAACTGATTGGCCATCGTTTGGCGCTCCTGCATGTTCATCATCGCTTTCTCCTAGCTGTTGACGGTCGTGGTGACGTGTCCGGCAGTAATCTGCTGCATGGCTTTTGCTTCGTTAATTTGGTCGACTGCATTATTGTAGCTCTCGGCCCGCATGGCGATTTCCTGGGCAATTGCCGGTGAGGCCTTATTTTTATCGGAGACAATAGACCTGATTGCTTCGGCATGTAGTTTTGTTGGTATGCCATCTTCGGGCAGAACATGATTAACCAATCTATCAAGATCTCCGACATCGAGTTTTGCACTAAGTGAGGTAGTTAGCAAGTGCTTAAGGAAATCTCGAAGTTCTTTAGTATTTTCTATAGCCTCTCTGATGGCTTGGCTTTGGGCCGGGTCATGATTGGTCCCTTGAGATAGTAAGCCTTGGAGCTGATTTAGATCAAGCTGAACAAATGGAGAACCGCCACTGTCGGCCCGCTCTTGACGCTGGTGGTTGATTGCGGCGGCCAACGCCGCACCACTTGGAGAACTGATAAGCTTTTCAATCCTAATTACACCAAGGGCGGCTCGGTGTTGTTCAATCTCAGCCATGGTAGAGCTGTTTTGACCATCGGTTGGCGCATTCTTACCATACTTGAGCAAGGCTTTGACAGTAGCTAGGGCATTGATATCTTTTTCGATCGCTCCAAGATCATTAAGGTTTATGTTCATAGTTCGTAGCTGATCTAGCATTCGAGTTAGATATTCTTTCTCTTTCTTGTTTTCGGCGGCGGTGCTGATGGCATTGGCAATTCGATTGCCTAGTGCGGCCAAGTCCTTCGAGAACTGCTCGTCCGGCTTCACCTTATTTTGCTCATCACGACTTTCATTGGCCTTGCTCAGCTCGGCTGGCGATGTACCAAAACTATATGGATCGTCGGTTTTTCTCGTGTAGTAAGCAGCGTAGAGCTTCTTTAAGTCATCTCGAAGCGCGGGATTTTGAATCTTTTCAAAAAGGGCGGTGGCATCGATATCGCTTAATTTACCACCAAGCTGACCGTGGTTTAATATGATGTTACGAATCTTCTCTTGTTCGGTGATAGTGCCAGCCTTAACCGCCTCTCGATCTTTTTCAAGCGCACTCCTAATGTCTTCGTTATTCCCAGCGTTAGTCGTTTTATCTTCAATCATGGACTGATCTAAATGGTAGCGTTTTATGATATCCATTTGAGATTTCTTTCGAAACTCTTCGCGGACATCGGAATTATTAAACCGATTAGCCCAGGCTTCATCCCTTTCCTGCTTAGACCATACATTTTGCATTGAGCCCCGAATCGTCCCATAGAACCGACCAGCGCCAGCAGACTTGGAATAGGTCTCGCGTTCGGCATTTTTCTTCTCGACGGCGGCGCCAAACTCAGAGGCAAATTTTACTGGATTGAGCCCCCGGTTGCTGGCGAACCGAGACAGATCGCGCGGGGCGGCCTTTTGAACATAGTCCTTGGCGCTGGTAAACGGCTTCAGAGCCAAACTGCGTAATGGAGCGGCGAAGGTGTCATTCCATTTACTGATAATCGTCCCACCCATTTTGGTCGGGATTTGGGCCGCGAGGAAGAGGAGGGCGAGCGTGAGGACATAGGTCCCAATATCTGGTTGCTCATTAACGGCCTGATAGAACCGAATACTGACCCACATGAGGAAGAAGGTTGCCGGGGCCATGAACGTCCAGTTAATAAACTGCTTCCACCACCAGGCCCAAATCTTCCCTTTGAGCGGCTCAAAGCCAATCGAGGCAAAAGCAATCGGTGAGGTCGCGGTTAGGATGACTAAGACGTAAATGCGGGCCACAAACAGGATACCGAGATAGAGGAAAATGATACTGGGAAGAGTGATCAGGAAGAGGACTCCGACAAAGAGAGCCACAAAGAATGGTCCGGTTGCCCCAGCGAGCGCGACACCGAAACCGACAATGCCGATCGCCGCATTTAACCCACCATTACCTGTGGCAATTCCTCGTAGGGCATCGCCGGTGGCCGCCGCTCCGCCCTTATAGACAGTGCTAACGAGCTGTTCGACGAAGGCCGTTCGGGTCTGCTCAGGGGTGGCAGAGCTAATTAGCGTGGCAGTCAGGACACCAGAAAAATCGACTACGGTCCGGATCATTGGTAGGGCTAGATTAGCGAGAACTACACCAAGTACTAACATTGGTACCGCTTTTTTTACCGCATAGGTCTCAATTTTCAGCGGCAGAATATTGGCAAAAGCAATGATGAGCAAAGCGACTAAGACGCCAAAATTAACCAAGTTTTGTGATGTCTTGTAGATACTTGTTGTCGTTGGCTTGCCTTGATCGTCGAGAACGCCGACAATCAGTGGATCACAACGTAACCGCTGATTGAGCGTTTGGTAGGTGAAGGCATTTAGCAGAAAATTCTCGGTCAATTGTTTAGTCTCAGTCAGTGCGACATCGTTTTTAGCTTTGGTTGTGCTCTGGCGCTGGGTGGTCGCACAATCGGCCAGATCGATACTGACGGCCTGGTCTTGGGCGTGTGTTACGGTCGGCGATGTAGCCACAAACATGCCCATGATGAATAGGCTTAGGAGGGCGAGATAAGTGATCTGTTGGCGATTATTATTTTGCATAGCATTTACTGCAAACCGACAGCTCCAATAAGAAAGTCGACTGAAAAGCCAGCCATCCAGACCGCAGCGTTAGTAGCTACCCCCACAACCCAGCAGACTGAACGGCCCATCGGTCCACCAACAAAGAAGTTGAACCAGTAGTTACCCTTCTGTTCAAAGGCCAAGACACAAGGATCTTTCAAGGAATCGAGCTTCTTTATTTGTACGCCCCAGGTTGACAGCCAACCGTCCGGTGAAGTGTTGATACATTTGCGGTAATCACCTTTAGGTATACCGTCAGGGAATGATTCGTCTGCATAGCCTATGTTCAACTGTGGATAGAGCACGAGAGCTCCACAGTCTTTACCGTCAGACTTCGGTACCTGAGGTTCGTTATATACCCGAGTGGTTAGAACCTGTTTGTACTCTTCCCGATCGATGTGCAATGATTCATTGAGCAAGTTTGTGCTGACTTGATTGTCACTATCAAACTTGCCAAACACAACAAATGGATCGAGCTTTTTACGATCGTTTTGGAATATGCCACCACCGTTGGAAGTATCTTCAACGACGAAGGCAATATTGCCACCGACATCGATGGCTAAATAGATCAGATCGGGATCGATGCCCCGAATATTGAACGATTTGACCATGTCGTCCGATAGTTTGTCAAACGCAAAGAAGAAGTAGTTGTTTTTCACCTCGAAGGCCAATTGTGTCAGATCGATACGAGTGGAAACATAGGGCAGGTAGCGAAGCGTTGGGGTGAGATCCTGAGGTAGCCCAGTCGCTGCTTTGCTGATTCGTACCACGGGAGGGGTAGTTGGATTTGGATCGGCACTTGAATCCTCAAGTGTCAAATCCTTCTCTCTTCCGGCTCTTAAGATAAACGAGTTCGTTATTGATCCGAACAAGTTTTTTACCCCCTGCCTTGTATAGGCTGATCGGTCTGCTGCGTTTGGAACGGTGACGGGCGAGACAGGTTGGAAAGGGTAAGCGACAGGACGCTGTTTGCTAATGAGACCATTCATAGATGCAATATAGTGTTGAATGATTGGCAAATTGGCATAGTCTGTTCCGCTATTTTTTGGGGCAATAAATTTGAGGTCATCGGTGGTAAAGCTCTTCGTACGGTCTGCCTTGCGTTGGGCGGGACTCATGTGGAGTCTTGCAGTATTCATCTCATAGAGACCGTACACTAGCTTATTTTTTATTGATACTACCAAGAAAGCATTCGGGCGAGGGCTGAGTGCGGTGTCGAATTGGTAGAGCTCAACTTCTTCGTTAAATACTTGCTTAGTTTCATTGATACTGCCACCAGAACCAGCGACAGCGGAAAATGACGACGAGGTAGTCAGTTTGACATCATTCTCGCCATAGGCAAAATAATCACGAGATAGGTAAGCATTTTGTTGACAACTCCTGATTGGGATCGTTCCAGCGGCAGAGATACTTGATATGCCAACACATCCCGCATAGATTTTAGGCAGTGACGGATCTGTCTTCTTCGCCGGCGTAAACCGTTGCTCCCAAATCGTGTCGCCATCCTGACCTTGGAGCTTATACTTAAACTTATGAATAATCGTTTCACCGTCTTCATCGAGAGTAAAACATTGGTGAAGGTAGGGAGGAATGCCCCGACTCAATATGATCCCAGCATTGAAAACAGTCTTTGTTGAGTCGTTGGCTGGGTTAAAACTATCTAGACAAGCATCGGGCTGGACTTCTTCCTCGGTTACACCGTCCTTGCTTGCCACAATCTCAGCCACGTTGCCACCCAATGCCTCATCAATGAGCGCACTTGCCTCATCTTCAGTGATCGTATCGGCGCTGGTCGTGCTTGCTGATGATTGGGCATTCAAATTGGTTGGCGAAATGAAATAACTCATAACGATTGTCGCTACGAGAAAAATGGAGAGATGGCGTGGGATCCTAGAGACCATTGCCCTCCTTCTTACCACCCAAACCTGATTCATCACCCATAGACTTAACGGCGGGTGACGGGTGGTTCCTTCCTTAAAAGTATAGCACTTATATGGCAAAAATCCGAATTAAAAAGGTCAAGTAGTTGGCTGGTTACTAACTAGAAAACTAGAAAACCAGATAATTGCCCCGGTCTCCCGGTTCTGGATTTAGCGACTAAGTTGTTCCAACAGCTCTTTCGCCGGCTCATAGTTTGCGTCAATCGCCAGGGCTTTCTTTAGTGCCGCCGTGGCTTTGCTTCGGGAGACAAATGGTTCATAATGTTCATTTGCTAACTCAACATAACTGTAGGCCAATAGATACCAGGAGTCGCGATTGGCCGGATCGAGTTTGACCGCTTGGCTTAGAGCGACAACGGCGAAGCGTGGGCTTTTGGCATCAAGAAACCGATGACCGGTGGCCATCAGTCTCAGGGTGTCGGTTTGGGTGGCTAGACGGTCGGTAAGCAAGGCGACTTGATCATCGAGTGAACTATTGATGGTGGCGACCTGGGCTTGATAGGTCACGATCGCTAACTTGCTACTCCAAAGCCAACCGGCAAGGATCAGTAAAACAGTGGCCGTGAGTTGCAACCAATGGGTTGAGGTTAGTTCTAGTCCCGCTCCTTCAGGTCGTTTCATACGCCAGCTTCTCTGGCAGTCCTTGGCCACTCGGCAGTAGCAAGTAGCGGCGGTTTATCGGTAATCGGCAATGACTGATAGATCGCTTCGGTTACGAATGGCATCAACGGATGCAATAGGCAGACTTGTGTCCGTAGAGCAACCAGTAAGATCTTTTGGGTCGATTCTTTTGTCTCGGGGTTCGCGAGTTGTGCTTTGGCCGTCTCAAGATAGTTATCAGCAAAATCATGCCAGATGAAGTCGTATAGTTTCTCGGCGGCTAAGTGAAACTGATAATTGTCGATATTTTGAGTGATCGATGGCACTAAATCAGAACCAAGCTTGCTAAATAGGGTCTTGTCGGCTTCGGTTTTGAGGCTGACGTTCGCTAGCTCGTCAGTGTTAAATGTGCTGTCTTCTAGGTTTAACAACACGAAACGGGCGATATTCCAAAGCTTATTGGCAAAATTCCGCATGCCTTTAATCTTCTCCTCGGTGATAACGATGTCGTTGCCGGCGGAAGCGCCAAAGATCAGGGCTAGCCGTACGGCGTCAGAGCCATAATGCTCGGCAATGCCCAGCGGGTCGATCACGTTACCCTTTGACTTACTCATCTTCTGACGATCTTTGTCTCGCACTAAACCGTGGAGATAGACGTCGGAGAAGGGGACCTCGCCGGTCGTATAGAGCCCCAGCATGATCATGCGGGCGACCCAGAAAAAGATGATGTCGTAGCCGGTTTCCATGACGGCCGTTGGGTAATATTTTTCAAATAGAGCCTGATCTTGAGCCCGTAGGGCAGCTAAAGGCCATTGTCCTGATGAGAACCAAGTATTGAAGACATCGGGGTCTCGATCGAGCTGCTTACTCCCACAAGAAGGACACGCCTCGGGGGTCGAGCCGTCGGTCACAATAGGCTCACATGAACAGTCGTCGCATCGGCAGTACCAGATCGGTAGCTGGATGCCCCAGACGATCTGATGTGAGATGTTCCAGTCGCGGATATTGCTGAGCCAACTGTAGTAGAGGTTCTCAAACTTCTTACTCACGAACTTCACCCTACCCGCTTTGGCCGCTGCAACGGCATCGTCACGCAAGTTCTTGCCACTGTTGCCGGTCTTGGTCATGGCAATATACCACTGGGGGAGGACTTGTGGCTCAACTACAGTGTTACATTTATAACAAACCTGAACGTTGTGTTTGTAATTCGCTTCAATCTTTTCAACCAGACTCTTCTTATCCAATTTTTCAACGATCAATGGCCGGGCGGCAGCAATCTTCATGCCTTCAAATTCGCTGGCGATTGGTAGTAATTTACCGAACTGGTCGATGACTTGTTCTATGGGCAGGTTGTGACGTTTGGCGATCTCAAAGTCGGTCGCATCGTGCCAAGGAGTGATGGTCATGACCCCGGTACCGAACTCCATGTCAACCGCTTCGTCTTTGATGATCGTCGCGGTAATCGGGCCGTTAATCCATTCAACCTGCAAGGTCTGACCCTGTTTGTATTCCTTATAGCGTGGGTCATCGGGGTGCATGACGACGTACTTATCACCAAACTTGGTTTCCGGTCGAGCGGTGCCGATGGTGAACGGGCCATATTTAAAGTAGTAGAACTCGTCCTGACGCTCTTCGTAGCGAGTTTCGAGCTCAGCGAGGGTTGTCTGATGTTTGACGCACCAGTTAATTGACCGCTCACCGCGATACACAAGATCATCATCGTATAAATCTTTAAAGGTTTTATAGACAATATTCACCACCCGAGGATCGAGGGTAAAGATCTCTTTTGACCAATCAAGTGAAGCTCCGAGTTTCTCGAATTGCGGTCGCATCTCATCAATCTTCTCTTGAGTAAAATCGTACATCTCGTCGTAGAGCTCTTGTCGCTTCATCTTAAAGCGAGAACGACCCTCTTTTTCCAACTTCTTATCGAAAACCGTTTGGGTCTCAAAGCCGGCATGATCAAAACCGGGCACCCATAACGTGGCATCTCCCTTCATACGGTGGTAACGGATCATGAGATCCTGGAGCGTAATCCCCACGGCGTGACCAATATGCAGCGCACCATTGGCATTGGTCGGGGGATTGATGATGCAGTAAGGCTTGGCACCATGCTTCTCGGAAGGCTTCCCTAATTCATGCTTCTTCCAGAGAGCTACAATATCGCTCTCGACGGCCGACGGTTCATAAGCTTTAGGTAGTTCTTGTGACATAGGGTTATTCTACCAGCCTTTCAATCCAACGGCAACAGGTTTAGACCTCTCGTTCAGGGTTCACCCTTCATAAGTTGTTATTCTATAGCGTCATGGGTACAATGAACCTATGAAAAGTTTACTTCAAACGAAAGAGTGGGTGCAGTTTAAGGCTTCACGGGGCTGGAAGGCTCATGAGGTCGGTTTTGGCGACGATGGCCAGTCGATTTTTGTTCTGGAGCGTAAGCTAGGGATAGGCAAAACTTTCCTCTACGCGCCTGAGGTATCGGTGGGCGAGGCAACGGCTTCTGAGCTAACGGAATTCATCGAAAAAGCCCGGTCCTTATCGAGAACGACGATCTTCCTTCGTTTGGAGATCTTCGATGTAAAGGACAAAGGGGAGAGCGCCACAGTCACTGCGTTAAAAAAGGCTGGTTTCCGAAAGGCCTTCGAAGAGACACAACCAGAACACCGACAACAAGTCGATATTACTCAAGACGAGACGACGATCCTCGCAAACATGACTGAAAAGGGTCGATACAACGTAAAATTGGCCAATAGGAAGGGGGTCGAGGTACGGTTCTCGACTGATATAAAGGACGTCGAGGTATTCTATGACTTGTTTCGCTTGACCGGTGGCCGAAATAGGTTCAGCATTCGCTCTAAAACTTATTTCCACGATCTTTGCACCATGCTTTTCGAACACGGTCTTGGCGAGTTGGTTATCGCCGAATATGAAGGTCAACCACTAACCACCTTCATCATGACCTACTACGATGGTCTGGCCAACTACCTCTACGGCGCCTCAAGCAATGAGCATCGAAACGTCATGGCGCCTTATGCAGCTCATTTTGAAGCCATGAGACGAGCGAAGGAGAGGAGTTGCACGGTCTATGATCTCCTTCAGGTATCGCCACCAGACGCTAAGGGGAACCACCCTTACTCCAATTTGACTCAGTTTAAAGAACGCTTTGGCGGAGAGCGGGTTGATCTGGTAGGGGGGTGGGATTATGTCTATCTGCCATTATGGTACGAGGCGTTTAAACTTGGCCAGAAGATCCGCCGCCGGTAGCATTGTTGGTCTAGTCCTTGCGCCTCTGTAGTAAACCTAATACGATACCTTCATGATCAAAAAACTTCTCAGAAAAATTCTTCCAGAGTCTGCCATTCTTGCTAGCCACAAGGTTCGAGGAGTAGCTGCAGCGTATATTTATGGTTTTCCTGCAAAGAAGATGATCATCATCGGGGTCACTGGTACAAAAGGCAAAACTACCACAGCCCACCTGATTGCTCGCATCATCCAAGCTGCCGGCTATAAAGTTGGTATGCTTTCGACTGTCATGTTCAAGATTGCGGATAAGGAGTGGCCGAATGAGACAAATATGGGTACCCTACCCCCATTTCAACTCCAACAACTGCTCAAACAGATGGCCGAAGCAGGCTGTCAGTATGCGGTGGTTGAGACGACGAGTCATTCACTAGCCCAGTGGCGGACTTTTGGGATCGATTACCATGTTTCGGTCTTTACCAACTTAACCCACGATCATTTAGACTACCACAAAACCTTCGCAGACTACCGCGAGGCGAAGGGGAAGATGTTCGCCAATCACCCCAATCTCTCGATCGTCAACATCGACGACAAAAATAGCTCTTACTTTTATCGTTTTCCGGCCGACAAGAAATTAACCTTTGGTATTGAGCACCGGGCTCACATAACCGCTAAAAAGATCACTTTCGACGCCATGGCTACTCAAAGCTCATTCATTCTGGTTGCGCCAAAAGGTGAGATCCAGATCAATAGCACCCTACCTGGTCGGTTTAACGTATATAACATGCTTGGTGCGGCGACCGTTGGTGTCGGTTTAGGTATACCGCTACCGACTATTAAAGAGGCAATAGAAAGCCTTGAATCGGTCAAGGGGCGCATGGAGCGGATCGATGAAGGTCAGGACTTTACGGTGATCGTTGACTACGCCCACACACCTGACTCGTTTGAAAAGATTTATGAAACGTTACGCCCAGCCACGACCGGTAAAATCATCCATGTCTTTGGCGCGACAGGGGATCGGGATAAGACCAAACGACCGATTATGGGTGCTATCGCCGGCCGCAACGCTGATGTAGTGATTCTAACTGATGAAGAGCCTTACACTGAAGATTCCGCTAAGATTATCGAAGAGATTGCTAGAGGAGTACCAAGGGGCGCTAACAAGAATCACCCCATGACCGAAGGCCAAAATTTCCTAACTATCTCCGACCGCAGGGAGGCGATTCGGAGAGCGTTAGAGCTGGCCAAAAAAGGTGACGTTGTTCTCGTTTCTGGGATGGGGGCTCTGACCCACCGGGTTGTTGGTTCAGCACATGTGCCATGGGCCGACCAGGAAGTGGTTAAGGAGGAACTAAAGGTTTTAGCTAAATCAAAATAACTACTTATCAACTCAAGCTATCTCATATATACTCAAGGCATGCCAACCAAGCTCAAACGTCTCGTCTTAGTTGATGGGAATGCCCTCATCCATCGGGCTTACCACGCCTTGCCGCCCCTGACCACCAAACAGGGTGAGTTAGTGAATGCGGTTTATGGCTTTACGACTCTATTGTTGAAAGCGATTCAAGATATGCAGCCGGAATACGTAGCAGTCGCTTTCGATTTAGCTGGACCGACCTTTCGTCATGAAGCCTATAAGGAATATAAAGCTACTCGGGCCAAAGCACCCGATGATCTTTACGCTCAGTTTGATCGAGTTAAGGAGATCGTTCGGACCTTGAACATCCCCATATTCGAAGTCAAAGGTTTTGAGGCTGATGACGTGATCGGGACCATCTCCGTACAAGCCAAAAAGCTGAATGTGGAAACCATGATCGTTACTGGTGACATGGATACGTTACAGCTCGTTAATCACTTGGTCAAAGTTTACACAATGCGCAAAGGTTTTACCGATACGGTAGTGTACGACTCTGAGACAGTCATCGAGAAATATGGTCTGAGTCCTGAACAGTTCGTCGACTTTAAAGCGTTAAAAGGTGATGTGTCAGACAATATTACCGGTGTCGACGGCATTGGCGAGAAGACAGCTAGTGCGCTGATCCAGGCCTTTCACTCGCTCGATGGTTTATATGAGTATCTTGAGAAGGGTGATCCTGATAAGGCGCCAGTAAAGATTACCCCACGGATTCGACAGATCCTTCTTGACGGTAAACAGCAAGCATACGACAGTCAACATCTCTCTCAAATCGTTTGCGATGTGCCGATCGAATTGGATTTGATGGCGGCGAAACTTAAAGACTATGACCGCCCAAAAGCTATTGCCTTGCTTAAGGAGCTCGAATTCCGGTCGTTACTGCCACGGTTACCGGAAACTAGTGATAGAGCGTTAGCTGAATCTGTCGTTTCGCCCAATGCATCCCAAACCAGTTTGTTTGGCCATCCAGTCCCTCATGCGGTCTCCTCAAAAGTCATCAACAAGCATTACCAACTGATCGACTCTCAAAGTCAGTTTGAAGCGCTCATAAAGACTCTAAAATCCGCTAAACTGATGGCTTTTGATACGGAAACGGACTACCTTAACGGTCCAGTGATTGGGATGTCATTCTCTATTAAGGAAGGGGAGGCGCATTATGTTCCCCTCAATGCCTCATGGAGCAAAGGTAAACGCCATGAGCTACTGGCCGCACTCAAGCCGATACTCGAAAACGAGGCGCTCAAAAAAGTTGGTCATAATATGAAATATGACTATCTGGCTATGCGCAAAGAGGGTATTACGGTTACCCCACTGTCATTTGATACGATGATCGCTTCATTCTTGCTAAATCCAGGCAATCGTCAGCACGGGCTCGACCCAGTAAGCTTCGTTGAGCTCGGTATCGAAAAGATACCCTTAGCTGACCTTATCGGCGTGAAGAAACTTGAGTCTTTAATCGATGCTCCTATCGATAAAGTTGCCGATTACGCTTGCGAAGATGCTGACTGTACCTTGCGTCTTTATCACCGCTTTGCTCCACAGATAGATGACGGCTCGTTGCATAAAGTTTTTTATGAACTCGAAATGCCACTAGTTCCAGTCTTGGCGAGCATGGAAGAGATTGGGGTGAAACTCGACGTTGGTTACCTGTTAGAACTGGCCAAACGACTTCAGAAACGTATCGAGGAACTGATCAAAGAGATTTACCACCATGCGGGGCAAGAGTTTAATATTAACTCAACCCAGCAACTAGCGGTTGTTCTTTTTGATAAGCTCCAATTGAAACATCCGGACATGAAGAAGACCAAGACTGGTTTTTCTACGGCAGCATCTGAACTAGAGAAACTCCGCGGCATGCACCCAATAATTGAACTCATGTTTGAGTACCGCGAGATTGCCAAGTTGCTCTCAACCTACATCGAAACCCTTCCCAAGCAGGTCGATAAAGACCAACGAATCCATACCAACTACAGTCAGACTACGGCCGCGACCGGACGGCTAGCTAGCCTCGATCCCAACCTACAGAACATCCCTATTCGCACTGAACTCGGCCGTGAAACCCGCCGAGCGTTCATCGCTGACAAAGGCTATAAGTTGGTTTCGATCGACTACTCCCAGATTGAACTGCGGGTTGTGGCTCATTTATCAGGAGACAAAGCGCTCATTAAGGCCTTCGCTGAGAACCGGGACATCCACCAGGAAGTAGCCGATACCTTGATGGTCGATAGACGGGTAGGCAAGACCCTTAATTTCGCTGTGTTGTACGGTCAGGGTGCCTATTCTACGGCCTATCAGCTTGGGGTGCCCATGAAACAAGCTAAGGAGTATATCGATCAGTACTTCACGACATACGCTGGAGTACGAAAGTTCTTAGACGATGTTCTCGCTAGAGCTCGAAGTGAGGGCTATGTTGAAACAGTTTTTGGGAGGCGTCGCTATATTCCGGAGATTAAGTCGGCTAACTTCGTCGTTCGCGGGGCTGCGGAACGAACGGCAACGAACATGCCTGTTCAAGGCACGGCTGCTGATATTATGAAGCTGGCGATGATTCAGATCGCCCATTCTAGCGTGCTCGAGAAATATGGTGCAAAGATGCTACTGCAAGTTCACGATGAACTGGTCTTTGAGGTGCCTATTGCTGCGGTTAGCGATTTCTCGCGCCAGACAAAAAGCCTGATGGAAGACGTAGATAATTTATCGGTTCCATTGCTAGCCGAAGTCAAAGTTGGCGATAACTGGGACGAGATGGATAAACTGGTTATTTAACAATCAACGTGTAGATTCTATCAGGTTCAGAGGGTCGGACCCTTAGCAGGTTTAGGACATACATGCGCTCAAAACTAAAAAAACAAGTTGGCTCAATCCGTCGTGGTCTACTTGGCATCTGGCAGAATGCCGAGCTAGTGCCGACAATTCCTTTTGAATTGATCACTCTTACTAAGAGCGCGCAGGATCGCAAAGTCGAATTGTCTCAAGTTGGCAATGGCCAAAGAAAAATTCTTATTGTTGGCGGAACCCATGGGAACGAAGTAGGGACCGTCAAGCTCATCCATCATCTATTGGCTTGGCTAGGGAACAACCCTCTGCAGGGTCTGACCCTGTACGCTATTCCTTGTCTGAATCCTGATGGCTATGCTCTCGCACAAAAACATCCCGACTACTTCAATGGCGGACGAATTGGTCGGTTTAACGGCCGCAACGTTGACCTCAACCGGAACTATCCAACCAAGAGCTTTCAGTCTCGGTCCGACTGGAATCATGGGAAAGACTACCAAGAGCGGACCTCGGTCTTTTGTGGTGAGACAGGAGGCTCAGAGCCGGAGATCAAGGCGTTGACTAACTTGATACTAATAGAAAAGATCGAACTCGTTATCGCATTCCATAGCGCTGGCCGTGACGTTATGGCCAACAAACAGCCTTTAGCCCGAATGATCGCCAAGCTATTCTCAGAAAAGACCGGCTATCGTCTCAGCTCCGATAAAGAATGGGAAGAACTCAAGCAGACAGGCACGGCTAGAGAGTGGTGCGAAGAGAACGGCGTCTCGTATGTTGAAATCGAAGCCGCCACACGCTGGGGCTCCGATTGGGACAATCAAAAAAGCGGCCTTTCTGCCGTCGTTGCTGAGTTCACTGCTTCAAGATAAGGGGTCCGCCGCGGGTAGTTCGTCCCGCGGCGGCCTGTTAATCGATTACTCGCTTTCTGGCCCTAGCAGGGCCTTGAGGTAGAGCGCTCACCCGGTCCGCGCTTTACGGACCACCGCCGACACCAACATAGGTGACGATCAGTGCACCAATTAGACCAGCCATACCTAGGCCGCAGCCAATCAGGCCGAACATAGCTTGATTACGTCGCCATATGTGGTATTCAGACAGAAGCATGATCCTCGCCCTAGGCTTGATTACTTCGCGTTGGTCAGCGTTCCTGATAATCTCATCAGGTCGAGCGAGATACAGTTCCTGGTCGATCACTAGGAACGCCGGAGCGTAGAGTATTATTCCTCTCGCCTTGGCGAGCTGGGAAAGCGGGATAACTCGCTTAGAAGGTATAGTTAGTCCGATATCCTTCGCCGGGTTATTCGATTGGTCAGCCGGTGAGGCAATCACCCTAAACTCTCCGGCCGCCGGCTCGACCCTTCTCACGACGATTAACCCCGTATGCTCCAAGTTAATTTCGTGGTCGTTGTCGACTTTTAGTGTGTAGCCGAGCGTTCCAGCTCGGTACAACACGAAGCCGCTAACGAGCAACACAAGGCCACATAGCCCGATAAAAAGTCCCATCTGACTCTCCGTTTCTCCAAGGAGCGCTGAAGCCGCCCGTTGCTACTTCAGTAGTATGCGCAGTTTACCGCCAGAGAGCGCTTCTGTCAACCACCGGGGCTGGTTGTGCTAGTAACTGGTTGCTAGTAACTGGTATAATTATTCTCGGTAACCAGCCCCATGATCTATTTTCTTCACGGCCCTGACACCTATCGAAGCTTCAAGAAGTTGCAGCAAATTAAGCAGCGTTACTTAAGCGTGTCTGGTGATACTGATCTCGTAACACTGGAAGGGGAGTCCCTAACCAAGGATGATTTCCGTCGGCAGGTCCAAACTCGGCCTTTCTTGGCCAAGAACCGTCTGGTAATTGTTCGCGATCTGTTGACCAAAGGCAACAAAGAGGTTATCGCTGACCTGGTCGGGGAACTAAAGGTCGTACCATCGTCGACGGTCTTATTTTTCTATGAAACCGGTAAGCCCGATGTCCGTACCAAGATCTTTAACGCTCTTAACCAGCCAAAGCAATCTGAGGCCTTCGACCTACCAGTCGGTTCAGCATTAGCGACATATGTCAAAAAACAGGCCGAACTAAAGGGTTTAACCTTGCAGCCTAAACAGATTGAGTTGCTAGTTACACGAGTTGGTGGCGATCTCTGGCAGGTTGAGAATGAATTGGAAAAACTAGCTCTTTACGCAATGGCGAATGGCCAGACAGACGTTATAGTTGAAGCGGATATCGAGGCGCTGACTATGCAAAAGCCTGGGCTTGATTCCATCTTTGCCCTGACCGATGCCTTTGGCGCGAGAGAAGGCAAGCGGGCGCTAACCTTGCTTTCGGCCACCGATCCCGACGAATCGGGTCACGGTCTCCTTGGTTTGGTAGCCAGTCAGTATCGAACCATGATTCTCCTTGCCGATGCTTTAGCTCAGGACATGCCCCGTCAGCAACTCTCCAAACAGCTTGGTCTTCATCCATTTGTGGTCGAGAAGACTCTCTCAATGCTTCATCATTATACTCAAGATGAATTGCGGATTGTCTACTATTATCTGTTCGAGCTCGATATGGCCGGTAAGCTCTCGATCGCCGAGCCACTCTTAGGTCTTAAAGTTTTAGCCGCTAGCCTTACGCAAAAACCACTGGTTCTACCTGAAATCAGTGAAGAAAAGATGGTACAATAGGCTTAAGTTCTTCGTTTAGTAGGCATTGAGCACTAACCGTGCTAGAACACGAAGAAGCTCGTCACGAAGGTAGGGTATGGCCAAGAAAACCAAAAAATCATCGAGTCTTCTCGCAGTCATACAAGGATTGGCTTCATCGGTGCGTTTACGAAAACGTCACTTGTTTTTCTGGCTGGTCATAGCATTGTTCATCGGTGGAGTAGGGTATACGATTAGCGCAATCGATTCGCCCTTCGCTTCACCGGAAGAGATTCAAGAGAATTACAGTGTCGATCCATCAGCCGCCGCGGTGATTAACGTTGCGGTAGCCAGTGACGGTCGGGTCATGGTCGACGGTCAACCGACCTCTGGGCTCTTTCGGCCACAACGGAATTTCGATGAGTTTAAGTATAAAGTAATCGACAAGCCAAAAAATTATCTTGATTACCTGACTGTTCGGGTTACCTTCACTGCTGGCCTGCCAGCGGGTACCAAGATTCAGTCCTTTGCTGTCCACGGTATCGATCAAGCCAGTGCGACCAAAGTCGATGAACAGACGATCGAGTATAGTGCAGTTGGCCTCGGCCCTGAAGCAACATACACCATTGCTGCTCAGCTGCCAAAGGGGACCGTTAGCTGGCCTTTATGGCGAACAGTCATAGCGACGATGGTCAACTTACCACCGAGCATATGGCTAGGAGTAGGTATCACATTGCCACTACTCACCTTTATGGCCCTTATAGTGATGTTTAGATTAACTATCAAAAGCTTCTTTGCTGGCCAACCAACAGGTGAAATATCAGATATCCCCCAACGCTTGCCACCAGCAATTGTCGGCATTATCGTCCATGGCCGGATTACTAGCCGAGAGATTGCGGCGACCTTGATCGATCTGGCGAATCGTGGTTACCTGACTATTTTTAATAAAGGCGACGGGCAATTCTCGTTTGCTAAGCGAGCGCCATGGCAGAATCTACAATCGTTTGAACTCCTCCTACTGACTCAAATGTTCCCAGACAAAAATTATAAGGCGAATCAACAGGATGTAGAGCTCGGACTTGGTGGAGCACTGTTCTCCCGGACCATCGCTAAAGTCTATCTTGCTATGTACGATGGGGCCACGTCAGCTGGTTACTTTTTGCATAACCCTGCCTCGGTTCATGCCCGATATCGTTTCCTCGGATTCTTTCTGTTTTTCTTGGGCCTAATGAGCTTTGCGACAACGTTGCTTCTTGAGATTGAGCCAGCCTATCTCGTCTTCTTATTTGCTGGCATGATGACCACGGCTCTAGTCATTATATTTTTCGCAACTTCTATGCCTTTACTGACTAAGACAGGGGAGGCGGCCAGACAGCAGTGGCAGCTGTTTAGTAATTACCTTGCCGACCCAACGCTCATAGGTTATACCGAGGGCTCTCAAGATTATTACCAACGCTTTTTGCCATACGCGGTGGTACTACGTCAGGAAACTTCTTGGGCCAGACGGTTTCGAGAGCATCCGTTTCAGATGCCGATATGGTACGATACCAAGAAAGAGACCCTGGCTATTGAAGACTTCGCTAGTGGTCTACATGAGATAGTTGGCGGCATCAGCAAATTGTTCGCTGGAGCCAAGGAACCGACGGTACATTAATCATTAACGACAAAATCCAAATGCATAATGACAAAAACATGACAACTTTTCGTGGACAGCGGGAGGATGAGGAGCTAATTCAGCTTATCCATCGTCATCCTTGGGCGTTGGCGAAGCCAGGCTTATTTGTGAGCCTTGGTTTAGTTCTTCTCATCCTCATTTTCGTCTACTTCCAATTTTCTGGTCCCTCAATCTGGAGCCTTTTCATCTTGGGGCCAATCTTACTGATTTATGGTGGTTACGAATGGTTCCTCTGGTGGAACTCGCTCTATCTCATCACTAACCAGCGGGTAATAACCATTACTCAAAGTAGCCTTTGGTCACGCCAGATTGAGGATTATAGTCTCGAAAAGATTCAATCTGTGGCTTCGAACACCCAGGGAATGTCGGGAACCATGTTAAATTTCGGCATCGTTATGCTGGCAATTATGGGGATCAAGGACCGAGTCGAACTACCGTTCGTTGAGGATCCGTTTGAAGTCCAAGAAAAAATACTGACGGCCACCCGTGCACTATCTGGCGAGCGAGTTGAGACCGCGCTACGAGCCAAGCGCCGACTAATCAAACATTAATCTTTAACGATTCGTTTCTCGATTATCATTAAGGTGATGCCTAGAGCAATCATCAGTACTACTATGGCCAGTCCGGCCAGGGTTTTGCCGTAGGTTTGGCTAGCTAGGGCGATGCCGCCAAAGAGGGCGGAAAATGTCCAATAGAGGGCTACGGTTTGACGTTGGTTGAGACCGGCGTCAAGTAGCCGGTGATGGAGATGCTTCCGATCGGCTGCCCAAGGGGATTGGCCAGTGGCGAGACGACGAACGATTACCCATCCGGCATCAAGAATAGGGATGCCGAGGACTAAACCAGCGGTGGCTAACTTCCCCCCTGAGATAACGGCAATAATCGCTAAGATATAGCCTAGAAACATCGAACCAGAGTCGCCGAGAAATATCTTAGCTGGGTTATAGTTATAGCGCAAAAAGCCGAGGCTTGAACCGGCGAGGATAAGGGCCAGCAATGCCGTGGCTGGTTGATTGACGAATGGAGCAAGAGAGAGAAAGAAGAGGATTACCCCGGCAATGGTGCCGATACCGGTCGCTAAGCCATCTAAGCCATCGAGCCAATTCACCACATTGATAATTGCCACAATCCAGATAATAATCCCGATCGTGTCTAGCCAAAGGGGTAGCTGGAGGTCAGCACCACCGAGAGGGTGAGCCAACCATTGGATATGGATCCCAAATAAAGGGACACAGGCGGCGGCGGCGAATTGAGCGGTTAGCTTTTGGAGTGGGGAGAGGCCTTTTACGTCATCGATGATCCCAGTAACTAACAGGATCATCGATCCAAGAAAGACGCCAAGCAAGTTTTGATCGATACCGAAGATTTCAACCCCACTAAAGTGCAGAAGCTCTGGTTTAACTAATTGGATACCAAGCACCGTAAGCCAGAAGGCGACTACTACCGCTAAGCCTCCCATTCGGGGTATTGGACTCGTATTCACCCGGCGGCCACCAGGAACATCAACGATATGCCGATCAATCGCCACTTTGCGAACAAGTGGTGTCAGAAGCACGGCTAAAATTGTAGTGAGGACAGCACTAAGTACGTATTCCATAGGGTTATATTACCTAAGTGCAGGGGAAAAGGCTAGAAAAGATGTTCTTAGCGTTCTTCCTGCGAGTAGATCATTTCGGCATCGACGCGTGGGTAGTCGAAGAGCTCTTCAGTAGTGAAGAAACGCTTGATCTCGGATTCGGCCATCTCGTCGCTCTCTGAGGCGTGGACGACGTTCTGTTGAATACTCATCGAAAAGTCACCGCGAATCGTTCCAGGAGCTGCCTGGAGGCCGTGGGTTGGGCCGCACATCAAGCGGACCGCGTCAACCACACCGTTACCCTCGAGACAGATAACGAGTGAGGGAGAGTGCTTCATGAAATCGCGGAGCGCAGGAAAGAACGGCTTGTCTTTAATATGACTATAATGTTCTTCTAGTTCGGCATCTTCCAAGTGCTTCATCTTCATGCCAACAATTTTGAGGCCTTTATTCTCGAATCGAGAGAGTATCTCGCCCGCGAGACCACGGTTAATCGCGTCGGGTTTGATGATGATCAGGGTTCGTTGCATGGTCATAATATTATCCTTTCTTAGTTTCTAGAATGATTTCCGTTAATTCGTCTATCTTTGCTTCATCGAGTGGCCCAACAACGGCTATTCGCCGGTTATCTGTAATTAAAAGGTCATTGGCCAGCTCAATAATATCCTTTTCTGTCACTTTTTCAATCCTTTCGAGATAAGCTTCGGGTTGAACGACCTCACCCATCTCAAGTTCCTCACTCGCGATGTAGCGGGCGATTGAGTGAGAGTCTTCGAGTCGTAGGCTCATCCGACCTTGGATATTCTGTTTGGCGCGAGCTAAGGCAATCTCGCCAACCGGCTCTGTTTTCAGACGATCGATCTCGGTGATCATCAATCCTAAGGCCTCATTTAATTTCTCTGGATCAACCCCAGCGGTACAGTCGAAAGTGCCGATATCATGAAAGGTATCTAAAGAACTGCGGACATAGTAGGCGAGACCGCGCTTCTCCCGAACCTCGATAAATAGCCGACTACTCATGGTGCCACCAAGAATATTCGACAAGACACTCATGGCCGGTACCCGAGGATCTTTGTGACCAAAGGCGTAGTGCATAAGGTTAAGATGAACCTGTTTGATCGGCTTATGGCCAATGGCCACCACATGGCCGTCGGTCATCTTAGCTGGATGCTCAAATTGTTTTACCGACCCGGCTGGAATGTGACTCAATCCTGCGTCGACAATCTTCAACCAGTCGTGATTGACTGGATTACCGGCGATGACCACAATGGTGTTGCTCGGCCCATAGTACTGCTGACGATAGCTCAAGAAATCATCTCGGTTAAATGATCGGACAGTTTCTGGCGTGCCGGCGATGTCCCGACCAAGAGGCGTGTCGCCGTAGACTAAGGTCTTAGCGATCTGATTGAGATACGAATTTGGGTTGTCGTGATACATCTTGATCTCTTCAACGATGACCCCTTTTTCCTTCTCAATCTCCTTAGGCTCAAATTTTGATTCATATATCATGTCGGCTAAGACATCAAAAGCAATGTTAAAATGCACTCCTGCAGTGGCGACGTAATAGCCAGTGTACTCTTCACCAGTGAAAGCATTGTATTCAGCACCCAGGGTGTCGAGCTCCTGAGAAATGTCCAAAGTTGTTGGCCGTAGTCCCGTTCCCTTAAAGAACATATGCTCAAGAAAATGGGAAAGTCCATTCTGCTTGGCGGTTTCGTAACGGGAACCGACATTCATTAAGAACAAAACAGTGACTGCTTTGGTCTCATGCATTGGAGCCAGGAAGACTCGTAGGCCGTTATCTAAGACATGACTCTCAAACTTGATCATGACCACTCTTTTTCTTAGGCCATAGGTGCCAGATTGCCGGTAATAGTGAGCCGATAATCAGTACGGCGAGGATCGGCAAGAGATAACGATCGATATCGGGGATGACATTGCCCAGCCAATAACCCAGTAAGGGGATTAAGATAGCCCAAAGCACGCTCCCCAGGATGTTAAATAGGGTGAATCGTTTGTAGTCCATGGCTACAACACCGGCGAGGATAGGGGCGAAGGTTCTAATCACTGGGGCGAATCGGGCGATGACTATCGCCGTGCTACCGTATTGGTCGAAGAATGCCTGGGTCTTCTTGATATGCTCTTTACGAAACAAGAATGAGTCTGGCTTATTGTACAAACTTTTTCCGACCTTCGCTCCAAACCAGTAGCCGGTTTGATTGCCGAGTATGGCCGCTACAAAACAGCCGATGCAGATAGCAACGATGTTGAGATCGCCTCTGGCGGCGAAGATCCCGGCGGTGAACAACAATGAGTCACCTGGCAGAAAAAAAGCGAAAAACAGACCACTTTCGGCGTAGATCGTTGCTAAAAGGGCAATATAACCAAAAGTTAGAATATACTCAGTTAGTACTTCCATAGGACAACCTTACTATATGTGTAACTTGCGGGCTATTTTAATCAATGGCTCGATAACGTAACGGTCTAGTGGTTGACGAATCATGTGAAAGAGTAGGGCAGTGACAGTACCGACTAGGTAGCCAGCTAAGATATCGCCAGGAAAGTGAACACCGATGCCGACTCGTGAGATGCCAACGATTAATGCCATCACCAAAGCGAGATGACCATATCTCTTCTGGCCCATGAGGTAAAATGTTACGGTAATCGCAACGAGAAAGGCGGCGTGATCGGAAGGGAAAGAGGTATCGGGTCTATGAAAGATGAGCTCTTTGGCTCCGATCTGACTCATCGCTGGGCGGTCACGATTGACGGCATTGGCGATAACTTTACTAAGCCCTTCCCAGGCAAATACACCTGCTATCATCGCCTGTAGCGCTATCTTACGAGAGGCTGTAAACCACATTGTCAGCAGAATCAGGGGGATTAGGTAGACCAATCCTACTCCAAGGATCTTGAAGGTGGTGGCCAATAAAAAATGATCTCCAACGAAGGTGGAGAAGACCGCGGAAAGGTTCTGATCAAGCGTAATCAAGGATTGCATATGGAAGTAGTGTAGCAGAAATAGGGAGGAGGTTAAAGTAGGAGATTAGGAATTAGTAATTTTGTGCCGATACTTGCTACCCGCTATCCGATACCTTATAATCGTATTATGTCGCACAATTTTGTTTTTATAGCACTATGAACTGAACTTTATGTGAGGGGAAGATGCCACCAGATAGTCTCGAGCCGATCTTGAAAGATACGCTACCAGCCGGCCCCACTAAACCGCTTTCGCAATGGGTGCGACTGTTTTTAGAATATTGTGAAGTGGATAGGGGACACTCACCGCTGACAGTCAGTAATTACGCACATTATCTGGAACGGTTTCTACAATTTTGTGACAGTAGACAAATTTCAAATCCAGAAAAAATAACTCAAGAGGGAATACACGATTATCGCTTATGGTTGAATCGGCTCCCCAACCCTAACTTATCCACAAGTGTATCGCCCTTCGATACATTGTCCAAATCTACCCAGAACTACCACCTAATCGCCCTCCGCTCCTTCTTAAAGTTCCTCGCCAAACGCGATGTGACTACTCTCTCTCCTGAACGGATTGAACTAGCCGACACGCCTGACCGAGAAATCAGTTATCTCGAACCAGAAGAACTGGTTCGTCTTGTCGAGGCACCAAAAGCAACTACGCTTATTGGAGCTCGTGACGCTGCACTACTTGCTACCCTATTCTCGACCGGTCTACGAGTTGCTGAATTAACCAATCTCGATCGAGACCAATTGAATCTTAAGACCGAAGAGCTAACAGTAATAGGCAAAGGTGGTAAAGCTCGTCTAGTCTTCATTTCCGATCATGCCAATGCCGCCCTGGCTAACTACTTGAAGCGTCGTCGAGATAAAGACCCGGCTCTCTTCATCCGTCATGGCAAGAAAGCGGTTTCGGCCGCCTTTGCCCCAAGAATTGGGCATAAAGGAGCCAAAAACGGTGCCTCCGAAGGTGACTACCCAGTCAAAATTAGTGGCGATGCGGTTTCACAGCTCCGACTCACTCCCCGCTCCATCCAACGGATCGTTAAAAAATATGCCAAAGCGGCCGGCATTACCAAAGATATTCACCCTCACACGCTTCGGCATTCCTTCGCGACTGATCTGCTAAGTAACGGCGCCGATATCCGCTCAGTCCAACAACTCCTCGGCCACTCCTCTATCACGACCACTCAAATCTACACCCACGTAACCAATAAACAGTTACTTGATGTTCATAAAAAATTCCACTCGGCCTCTCAAGAAGATTTTGCAGAAAGATAATAACATCCACACCTAACTGGTTGTGGATGTTATTATCTTTCTGCGAAATCTTCGCTACAAGTTACTCGGTGGACGCTGTCACCTGGGCACTGTCAATCTGTTTACGCCGTCGCTCCCAAACATCAGGAGCTGTCTGATATAAGGGGCCGAAGTATTGGTACTCGACTACTTTCCAGTGCTTGACTGCTTGATTCTGCTGACTAATTGGCAACGGCCATCCGTATCGCGCCGCACAACCCTCACATATACCGATATAGGCTGGTACCCAGCGGTCACGCCCCGCTCGATATTTGGCGTCTAGGTAGAGTGTCTGCTCGTTGACATAACCAAGATTGGCGCCACACAGATAGCAGGTATCTTGTCCCTTAGCGAGATTACGTTCCCAGCACTCGAGTACATATTGGCCAGTTGATGGTATCGGCCGTCTACCGACCATTGCCAAGAGTAAGAGACAGGCGAAAGCAGGCCAAAGTCGCATTGTTTTATCCCCCTTGCGACTAGTCTCTCAAAGGCCAGATTAAATAATTCTTAACTTAAACAAAGAGCCCGCGTTAGCGGGCTCTTGTAGCTGTCTATACTGGAGGGATTCCTCCCGGTGGAGGATTCTGTTGACCACTCGTAGGCGGTGGAGGTGGTTGTTGACCACTCTGGGATCCTTGGAACTGTTGCCCACCAGGGGGTGGCTGTTGACCATTGAATCCCGGTTGATTGTTCTGGAACTGACCTTCGATGGGGCGCTGTTGTCCGTCCTGCGGCCCCTGCTGGCTGTTCTGGAATTGTTGACCACCAGGGGGTGGCTGTTGACCATTGAATCCCGGTTGATTGTTCTGGAACTGACCTTCGATGGGGCGCTGTTGTCCATCCTGCGGCCCATTTGGTCCACCCGGCTGTTGGCCACACTGTGGTCCGTTGCCAGGTTGCTGACCTTGATCACCTGGGCCTAGAGCTAAGAGCTGTCTAATTTTAGCGATACCTCTGACTCTTTGTGTCTCACCACAGTTTTGACCTGGTTGTTGACCCTCACGTTGCCCGTTCTGTGACCCATTCGGTCCACCAGAATGTTGACCACATTGTGGGCCGTTGCCAGGTTGCTGATCTTGTCCTTCTCGGTCACCTGGGCCTAGAGCTAAGAATTGTCGAATCTTCTCAACTCCTCTAACTTTCTGTTGCTCACCACAGTTTGGTCCGCCCGGTTGTCCATTTGGACCAGGCTGTCCATTATTTGGCCCGCCAGGCCCAGGCCCGAAGCCACCGATATTGTTTTTTGACATGCATTCACGGACCAATTTAACCTTATCTTCGGACAATGGTGTCCCTGCCCCTGGTGTGGCGCCAGCTTCCTGGAAACATTTTTGATGTCCTGGGTCATTATTACCAGGGCCACCTGGTCCTACGCCTTGGCCACCGCCCGGTCCTCTAAAGCAACCTTGGGCTTCTTTTTGCTGATCTGGATTTAACTGGGGTGGCCCACCTTGTGGACCGCCTTGCGGTAAGTTATCCGGCTGTCTAGGCGGCGGAGATTCTTGTGCGCTAGCGATAAAGTTGCTGCGAATCCATGAATTAAATTGCGATTCATGCCCAGAACGCATGGCTTGAGGTGCAGGAACCGCGATTCCCTTACCTTCTAAGCATCGACGAATATCCTCTGGCATTGACCCACCGTGGCCACCAGGTTGGAAACCGACTTGTTGCGCACATTTCTTCGAAGCTTCAATCTCAGTAGTGCTGACTACACCAGCAGCAGCGCCTCGCGTTGCTTGCTTTGGATCGATACCTAAGCCTTGGAGACAGGCCATCATCTCGGCTGCCTTGGCCCCACCCGGTCCATTGGGCCCACCAATGTTACAGGCCTTCTGAATCTCGGCTACCTTGGCTTCACCAACGTCTTCAACTACCTGACTCTTTACATTAAAGCCATTCTTTTCAAAACAGGCTGCCATCTCCGGTGGCATGGGAGGCCGTTCGCCACCAAATTGATGTTGCATCTTCTTGCCACATCCAGCATTAAAGAGTTTTGTGCTTAACGGAGATCCGGGCGTTGGCGGTGTAGCGGTTTCAAACATCTTTTTTGCGTCTGCCTCACCGACAGCTGCCGTTACGCAACTCTTAAATTCATCGAGGCCTTTTGGGCCACCGACGACACCTACACCAAAGCAACCACTTATAGAACCCCTAGCTTCTTTGCCGAGGCTAATCATCTTCGACTTAAAGTCGCCGCCTAGGGCTTTAGTTAGACATTCTTCAGTGGCTGGTGAAAAACTGAGATTTGTCGGATTACTTTGTGCTCCACCGACTGCCTGTGGTGGGTGTTGTTCAAAACAACCATCAGCGTTCTTTTTTGCTTCATCGGGTAATTCAACGTCAATTCCGTCAGCAAGTTCGGTGTAAAGCTCTTTACCGATACCTGTCTTTGAACTCTCCAAACAGCCTTTGAGCTCTGTGCTAAACTCTACCGGAGCCGTTTCAGACTTCGTCTCGTCTTGGGCAAAGACTGGTGAAATAACGTATGTAGACAATGTAACGGCGAGTGCGACCAGACTATAGATCAGTCGGTTCATTTATCCCTCCCTTATTCGTAACACTTAAGGGCCGCCAGGTTATCTTCAGTAGTAGCGAGGCCTGGGTTAGCGCCGATTGCTGCGTATTTGTCATCACCCCAAACTTCTTTGAGACAATCTGCCTTAGACTGTTTTGTGGATGAGCTACTGGTAGATGTGCCAGTAGCCGACTTACCAACTGTCGCTTGATATGTCCATCCACCGCCGAACCCAGCTAGTAACGAGAGAACAACGACAACAACGCCACCTACTTTACTCATGACCCCTCCCATTTCTTACACTTTAAGTAGTTTGATATACATAGAGTATACACCTATCATTTATCACGGCAAGAGCCATCGCTTGGTAGTTGTCTGTAATCCTAATTTAACCACTCGCTGGTCATAGATAATACGAGCTAGACGGATCTCGTCGAACGAGAAGTCTTCGCCGAGGTGCTGGCGAACGGGCGAGAGGAAGCCGGTGCCGAAGCGCTCGAAGGCGGCGTTGATTAAGGACTCCCTTTCCGCTTTCGGGCGAAGATGGTTGAGATCAAGCTTGGGATCGAGCGCAATAATCTTTTCGATGTGGCTGATCACTGTGCCGATCGTGACACTTCGCTCCTTGGCGATCGCTTCAAGGGATAGTCCTTGTTCGATTAACCGCTTAGTCTCATTGTAGGTTGAACTGGCTCGCTCGAGACTGGCGTTACTTCTGACGATTGGTGGTTTCCTTTTTGATGGTCGAACTAAGCGGATCTTCTCTTCTAGCCCATGGACTGCTGAATAAGTTTGGATGATGGCCAGAAATATGTCGCCAAATTGTTTGAGCTTGGCCGCTCCAACCCCAGTAACCTGACCAAGTGCCTCGGCACTTTGTGGGAAGAAGGTGGACATTTCCTGAAGCGTGACATCGCCAAAGATAACGAACGGTGGTACTCCACGGGCATCAGCCAGTTCCTTCCGTTTTTTACGCAGTTCCTCAAAGAGCGACTGGTCGTAATCGAGATTGGTCTTCTGACGGGTTTTGGAGATTTCAGTGGCTGCTGGCTGGTACAACGTCACCGACTCCCCTGACTTCAGAAAGAGCTTACCGTTGGGACCGACTCGGTAGGTTGCATATTCGCCGTCATTTTTCATGAGAAATTGCTTATCGATTAAGGCAGCAAACAATTGGCGCAGCTGCGAAGCCGTAAATTCAGTCACAATCCCGAAGACCGATAGCTCATCGTGGGCTCGTTCAGTCAACTTCTTACTCTTCTTGCCGGTTAGGACTTCAATCACGTAGCCCGCCCCAAACCGTTCCCCGGTCCGGATGACCGCCGAAAGAATCTTCTTCGTAATCTCGGTCGCATCGAACTGATCTCGGGGATTGAGGCAGATGTCACAGGCGTTGCACACGGTCTCGTCCCACTCTTCGCCGAAATAGCGTAGCAGATAACCGCGCCGGCAGGACTGCAACTGACAGAAGTCGATAACTTGGGCAACCTTCTCTTGTGCTTTGGCTCGTTCACGCGGATCAGCCAGCTGATTGATAAAGAAATCCTGTTTCATCTTGTCGCCGTAGGAGTAAAAAAGGACGCATTCGCTGGGTAAACCATCGCGTCCAGCCCGGCCTGTCTCTTGGTAATACCCTTCGAGTGTTTTAGGCAAATCCATATGAACAATGAGCCGAACATCGGGCTTATCGATGCCCATGCCAAAGGCGATAGTGGCCACCATAACCTGTACTTCATCGCGAATAAACTGGTTCTGATTAGCTTCTCGGTCGTCGGCCGATAGCCCCGCGTGATATGGCAACGCCTGGAAACCGGCCGCATTCAAATCCATAGCCAACTTCTCAGTATCCTTTCGTGAGAAACAGTATACGATAGCCGGCTCGTTCTGGTATTTTTTCAATAATTCAAGCAAGTTCTCGTAGCTCGATTGCTTTGGCCGCACGTGATAGGTCAAGTTCGCTCGATTAAAGCTCGAAATGAACGTCGTCGCTTTTTCAAACTCCAGCTGACTGACAATATCTTCCCGCACTTTTTCGGTCGCCGTCGCGGTTAAGGCGATGGCGGGAATTCGGGAAAATTGATGACGTAAGCGTTTCAAATTGCGGTAATCGGGCCGAAAATCGTGACCCCATTCGGAGATACAATGGGCTTCGTCAATCGCTAAAAGACTTACATCGAGCGTGCCCAGAAATTCGCGAAAACTTTCGGTCGCTAAGCGTTCCGGAGCGATGTAGAGCAGCTTCAACTTCCCCCCTTGGGCCTCTTTTTCGATCTGCTTCGTCTCTTTGACGCTCAAGGTACTATTCAGAAAGGCCGCAGCAATGCCATTGGCTTGCAACGAATCGACCTGATCTTTCATGAGTGCAATCAAAGGTGATATCACTAACGTCAAACCAGGTAGATACAGCGCCGGCAACTGGTAACACAACGACTTCCCACCCCCGGTCGGCATGAGTACTAAGGCATCCCGTTTCTCGAGAATAGTCTTAATCACCTCTTCTTGAAGGGGTCGAAAGGCATCATAACCAAAGTGTTTCTTGAGCAGGGCGTGGATAGAATCAGGTTTATTCATGTCTACCCAGTATACACTACCAGTCATGAAATAGATCTTATTTTTCTCCTAGCTCGTCCTGAGGTATCGAAGGATCTCTGCTCGTTATGTTACAATACGAGGATATGCAGCGTGAAGTTGAACAGTTTGATGAGAAAAAGGAGCAGTATGCCGGTTTTGTCGGTGGCGATCCTGTTAGAAATGCACTCCACTATCCTATGGTGATCGGTAGCCTTGGCGATGTAACGGAGCGACGCATTCTCGACGTCGGTTGTGGTGATGGCCTGTTTGATCGTGCTTTAGCCTTTCGTGGCGCAAAAGTTACCGGCTACGATAAAGCATCGAACCTCATTACGATTGCCAAGCGAGAAGAAGAGCGTCGGCGTGATGGTATCGACTACGTCGAAGCCGATGCTACGACCTTTGTGGCCGACAAACCTTTCGATGAAGCTGTTTCGGTCATGGTTCTACCTTATGCTCCCGATGAGGCAGCCTTAACCCAATTTTTCGCCTCGACTTACCGAGCATTAAATGAGGGCGGTAGATTCCACAGTGTAATTTTCAATCCTGATTTCCAAGCCTTTAACGAAGTAGTGGCGAACCGGCGTTTTGTAAAATTGGATGACCTTAATGTTGAGGTTCAGTTTCTTAAGCCCAATACACTGGACGTGGATTTCACTGCGATCCTGCACCAATTCTCTCGAGAAGAGTACGAGGCTGCCGCGAAATCCGGCGGTTTCGATTCGGTTGATTGGCGGCCACTACAACCGACAACCGAAAGTCTAGAGAAACTTGGTCAACAGTTCTGGCGAGGAGCAATTGACACCCAGCCATATGCATTAGTTGTTGCGAGAAGAGCCCCAAATCATTAATCTGGTGGTATACTTAACTATATGAATGAACGTCAGCCAGATTCTCAGCCAAAGGACCCGAGCACTCGATCCTTAGACCGACGTCAACTCTTGAAATATCTCGGCACAGCCGCTGCCGGAGCGGCAACCTATAAACTTGGCGAAACGGTCCTAACTCCCAGATCGGAAGAGAAAGCAGAGCAAGAGTTTTACCAAGATGGGGAGATTATTGAAGATCCCGTAGCCAGGGTCCGTATTGAAGGCTGGTTACTGCTTATTGATCTCGAGGATATTAATAACTATTTAGCTGATCCGGACAAGGGTCGAGCAACTTTTATGATTGAGGGCAGCGAGGTGAAGCAGATTATTCCGCTTCGAATCAATTCTGATCTGAAACCCACTGATTTCGTAACGGTTAACAGGGATGGTCGCCAATATCTTGTGAACAGCCTACTACCATCTAGAACGTCTGACACGGTACGGGTTACCTTCGCCGAAGAAGCTTACCGTAGTAGGGAAACAAAAGAGACTGAACGAACATATACAATAAAGCCGGTGAACCATCATCAGTCATACATGACCAACACCCATATTCTCTCAGAAGTCGAGTTGCCTGAAGCTATATTTAAACAAATCGACGAGATTGCAGGTTATTTTGATCCCTATCTTAAGTTCTTGCGTCCGTCTGTCTATGTCTTACACCCAGTGGACCAGCTAGCGACCTACAATGCATCAGCAAACTCAACCGATAACTATGTGACGATTACCGCCGATAGTTTCCAGAAGCCTCGATACAGCCAAGATGGTGATGATAGTCTTTTTCACGAGATGTCTCACTGTGTTATCAGGCAGTTGCAAGGAGAGTTCCAAAGACACGATAAGGGCACTGCAGCCTATCTTGATTTCTACCGGTCCTATGAAACATTGATGCAACACTCACGACTACCGCTTCCCTACTATGAAACACGAATGAAACAGTCTCTTGAAGAGGCCAACCGATCCGAGAAGAGCGCTGCTTTTAAACTAGTTCGGCTCTTTGATGAATCAACGTATATCGACAACAAAGATATAAGAGAAAACGGGGCCCGTGCAGGGCATCCATATGATCGCTATGACGAGCTTTTTGCTTCGACACTAACAGTTCTGCGTTTCTATGCTGTTGAATTTGTTCACAACTATGAAGCGCTACCCAGTACTGATGACCGAAAGATCGTCAGAAATGTTGTCTTCAGCGCTCTTGGTTGTCTTAAACAACTCAACCCAGATAAGCAAGCCGCCCAAATCCTGATCCCCGACCTTGAATATATTCGTACCTCACTTGATAATAGGTAAATAACTTAGGAGGACAAATGGAAATCGAAATAAACTATCTTGCGGTCTTGTTGGCGATGGTTGCCTCAATGGTCGTAGGGTTTATCTGGTACAGCCCTGCTTTGTTCGGTAAAAAATGGGCGGCACTGCATGGCATGGATGCGGAAAAGATGAAAGCTAGTCAAAAAGAGGCCGGCAAGGCCTATGTAATTAGCGCCATCTTCAGCATTGTAACCGCCTACGTCTTAGCCCATGTTGTGGGTCTCTCCCAGGCGTTCTATCACTACTCGGACCTCTCAACTGGTCTGTCCACCGCCTTCTGGATGTGGCTTGGTTTCGTCATGCCAGTTCAGGCTACAGCGACGCTCTTTAGCGACAAAAAACAGTGGGCTCTCTTCGGTATCGACACCTGCTACCAACTCGTCGCCATGTTAGCGATGGGCAAAGTTATCGGGTTGATGTAGAATTTGGTGCTACCTCGACAAAACACTCTGAACCTGATAGTATGACTTCATGAGTTTAAAGATCGGGATCGTCGGCTTACCTAATGTCGGCAAATCCACTCTGTTTAACGCCCTCATGAAGCGAGCTGTTGCTGCTGCGGCTAATCATCCGTTTACGACGATTGAGCCAAATATTGGCGTTGTCGATTTACCTGATGAACGGTTGGGAAAGCTAGCTGAAATCGCTAAACCTGAGAAAATCGTACCAGCCACCGTCACCTTCGTTGATATCGCCGGAATTATTAAGGGTGCCAGCCAAGGTGAAGGTTTGGGGAACCAGTTTCTCTCCCATATTCGCGAGGCTGATGCCCTAGCCATTGTCCTTCGATGCTTTAGGAACGACAACATTATCCATGTCGCCGGAACAGTGGATCCTTTGGAGGACGCGAAGGTCGTATTGCTAGAGCTTATACTCGCTGACCTAAGCACTTTACAGAAGAGAATTGATGCCTTGGCCGGCGATGTACGATCCGGAAACAAGGACGCCATCATCAAAAATGGACTCTATTCGCGGTTACTTTCAGCCCTCGAAAACGAACAATTGGCCTCTACTGTCCCCTTGCTCGACGAAAAAGCCGAAGCACCATTTCTGAAAGAACTGCATCTACTGACTCTCAAACCTATTCTCTATGTCGCCAACGTCTCTGAGGAGGACGCTGACAAGACGCCTGAAGTAATAATCCAAGAATGGAATCTCGCCCCCCTCTACGAGCAGACGCCAGGGAAGCTGATGGTTATCAGCGCCAAAGTCGAGGCTGAACTAGCTGAGCTCGATGAGGCAGAGGTCAAAGAATATCTGGAAAGTCTCGGACTAACCGAGCCAGGATTAAACCGTCTTATCCGCTCTGGGTTTGATCTGTTAGGCCTGGCTACCTACTTTACTGCTGGCCCTATGGAGGTCCGGGCTTGGACCATCAAGCAAGGTTTTATGGCACCGCAAGCTGCTGGCGTGATCCACGGCGACTTTGAAAAAGGCTTTATTCGAGCTGAAGTGATTGCCTATGAGGACTATATTGCCTTAAACGGTGAACAAGGGGCTAAGCAAGCTGGCAAGATGAAGAGCGAAGGTAAGGATTACCTCGTAGCTGACGGCGACGTCATGCATTTTCGATTTAATACCTAAACGTACTTGTTATTTTTCTCAAACCTGTTATAATTCTTCTATTATATCCAAAGTATCCATATCCCCTTGGATTGTCGAAATGGGGATCCTCTTACTCATAGTAAGAGGTACGGAGGACCATAGTTATGGCACTCTACGAAATTACCTTCCTGACCAAGGAAGAGGCTGATCCTGGCGTAAAAGCCGCGATCGAAGAGGCAGGCGGAACTATTCAGGTCGAAAGCACCATGGGCCGACGTCGCCTCGTCTACCCAATCAATAAAGAGACTCAGGCCGTCTACACGACCTTTGTTTTCGATATTAACGAAGCTGCACAAGCTGCGCTTGACCGAAAACTTCGGTTGAACACAGCGATCATACGACACCTGATCGTAACCAAACGGATTCCTAAGGCGAATAAGGAAGTCTCTAAAACAGTTCGTGAAGCAATTGCCGCCGCCGAGATGTTGGAAGATACAGTGGCTGAGCCGGTGAATCAAGAAGTAGTAAACACTAACCAAGAAGAGACTGAAGCAACCAAGATGGAAGCTCTCGATAAAGCTATCGCTGACGAGATTCCTGCCGAAGAAGCACCAGACGAAACTGTCGTTACCGAAGAAACTACCCCAGAAGTAACTGAGACTGCCAAAGAAGAGAAGCCAAAGCGTGCTCCTAAGAAAGCCGCTAAGAATCAAGATGCTTCCGAAGCGACAGAAGAAGACCGTTTGAAGGCCTTGGAAGACAAGCTTTCTGACATCCTCAAAGACTAAGATCGCCTCTTGCACCTTATAGTATAATTAAGACAATACATAGATAAGCGCATCGAGCACGTATAGAATCATAGAAGTATTACTCGATGTAGGAAAGGAGACGCGATGTATTCATTGAATCGCGCCCAGGTAATCGGCAATATCACTCGAGATCCGGAGCTTCGCTACACGCCAAATGGTCAAGCAGTAACCACTTTCTCGGTAGCGACCAATCGTCGCTGGAAGAATCAGGGCTCGGGAGAGTTTCAAGAGGCTACGGAATACCATGATGTAGTGGCCTGGGGGAAAGCGGCAGAATTTGTCGCTAACTACCTCAAAAAAGGCAACAAGATCTACGTCGATGGTCGCCTACAAACCCGAACCTGGGAAACACCCGATGGGGTGAAACAACGCCGGACCGAGATAATCGTTGAGAACTTCGTTCCTCTGACGCCCAAAGGCCAAAGTGGTGACGGTGCCAACTTCGATAGTCTCGATGACCTCAATAACGATGCCGCCCCTACCCTAGACGTCTCTGAGGCTCCGAAAGCGTCAGCCAAACCAATCGCTAAAGCCACGCCAGCCAAAGCCGAACCAGCTGATGATGAGATCAATCTTGAAGACATACCATTTTAAAAAGGATGATTTATGAGAATGAAACGCAAAGAGTGCCAATTTTGTAAGCGTAAGGTAGATGAGGTGGATTACAAAGATGCCGCCTTACTCGCCCGCTACACCAGTCCATGGGCCAAAATTCGCCCCGGTAAAGATACCGGCGCATGTTCCAGACATCAACGCCAATTAACCGACGCCATTAAGCGGGCGAGGTTCTTAGCGTTACTGCCTTATACAACGCGCTAACTCAAAAGACAGAAGGCAAAATTGCAGGTGAAGAGTACAAAGTTTTTATTTTTAACTTGTACTTATACCCTCAAACTTTTGCCTTCTGACTTAATTGGAGGTTTCTATCTATTCAATTGCTCAAGTTAAACCTGGCATGTTTATCACTTTTCGCGATGAACCCTATCGTGTGATGGCTTCTCAACACATCAAACAGGCCAGGGGGGCCGGTATTCTTAAGGCAAAGCTAAAGAATTTGCTCTCGGGAGCAATTACTGAGCAGTCATTTAAAGACTCTGACCGCCTGGAAGAAGGTAATTTGTCGCACGATGAGGCGCAATTTCTCTATAAAGATGGGGCGAGCTACCATTTTATGAACATGGAGACCTACGATCAGTTTGAACTGCCATCTGACCTTGTTGGTCAGCAAGGAGAACTGCTTAAAGATGGCACTATGGTTGATCTTCTATCGTTTCGCGATAAACCGATTGGCGTTAATCTTCCTCCTAAAATCGATCTAGAAGTCACCTATACCGAGTCGGTCTCCTCAGGTAACACTGTTTCTAGTGTCTTGAAAGACGCCAAAGTAGAGACAGGTGCTACTATTAAAGTCCCCGCTTTCGTGAAGATCGGTGATAGGATTAGAATCAACACTGAAACAGGGGAATACGTAGAACGGGTGAGATAAAAAATCAAAAGGTATGGACCGAAAGGCAAAATTGCAGGTTAAAAGTAATAAGTTTTGAATTTTTACTTGCGCTTTTGCCTTTTAACTTATAATTTTTACCTTATAATAAATACATGCTCATCCTGATCTCCCAACTGGTTGGACAACCAATTATCAGCTTCGATGGTGCCGAAACGATTGGTTTGCTTGGTGAACCGATTATTGACCCTACCAATGGTAAGCTTGTCGGCTATTTTTACTCCCATGGTTTTTTGAACCTTAAACAAGACATTGTTTCGGTTCATGATATTATTGGCTATGACCAGAGTCGAGTTATCGCATCTCATGAAGACATCGCTCTGATAACCAGCGAAGAGCCGAAGTTAAGCGCTATCATAACCAAAAAAGTCCCAGTTCTCGGAGCTAAAGTATTGACTCTACACGGCAATTATCTTGGTCTAGCCCATGACCTACTGCTTGATACGGAGCTTGGCATGATTGTTAAATATTATGTTCACCACTTGCTCTCTGATCGAATCATCGCCGCTGAACAGGTGATCACGATCGATAAGCGTGGTATTATTGTAGATAACGAAGCGATGACCATGGTGACAGCACCGGCTGAAGCCTAGATTCGAATTAGTAAAGGAGTGGTATGGATTATGATGACCTAAAAGAGAGTATCGAACACCTTACGCAGTCGATTGAAGAGCTGAACAAGCGTTGGGTTCCCTGGCGTCATCTGACCAATGGTATGCTGTCGGGTATTGGCGCAGCAATTGGGGCGACACTCGTCTTGGCTGTCATCGTTTGGGCCTTAAACGGTTTAGCCCGGGTAGATGTGCTTAAACCAGCGGTCAACACGCTAATTCCTTACATCGATCGTACCCAACAGATCCCGTCAATCAATTATGTCGAAGACCAGGCCACGCCTATACCCAGTCCAACTATCGATCCTTCGCTATCCCCATCACCAACTCCATCACCAACGCTGTAGCTAATCAGTCAATAAACTGGCGAAATCTAAAAAGCCCGCTTGTAAGGCGGACTTTTTAGTATTAGTAACTAGAGAATAAGATAACTAGTTAATTAATAACCCATTCCCATATCACCCATCCCACCCGGCATCGGAGGCATACTTACTTCTTTTTTTGGTAAATCAGTCACCGCGGCTTCAGTAGTAAGAATCAAACCAGCAATCGAAGCGGCGTTCTGAAGGGCGTAACGAGTCACTTTGAGCGGATCAATGATCCCGGCTTCGATCATGTTTTCGAAGAGGTCTGCACCGGCGTTGTAGCCGACACCTTTTTCGGCGTGGCGGGCTTGCTCGATGATTACCCCACCGTCTTTACCGGCGTTAATGGCGATCTGGCGCATTGGTTCTTCAAGGGCACGACGCAAGATCTTGACTCCGATTGCCTCTTCTTCATCACTGACAGCTACGGCGTCGAGAGAAGGAATGGCATCAACTAAGGCTACGCCACCGCCGGCAACAATGCCCTCTTCAAGCGCTGCCTTGGTCGCTTCAATGGCGTCCTCAATGCGAAGTTTCTTCTCTTTCATCTCCGTCTCAGTTGCGGCGCCAACTTTGATGACTCCCACGCCACCGGTCATCTTGGCTAAGCGCTCCTGGAGTTTCTCTTTATCGTAGTCTGAGGTGGCTTTTTCGATCTGGGCTTTGACTTGGTCGACTCGAGCTTTGATGGCTTTCGCATCACCCTTGCCTTCGACAATGACCGTACCTTCTTTATCGGCGGTCACTCTTCGGGCTCTACCTAGCATGTCGAGGGTAACTTTATCCATCTTCAAGCCGAGATCATCGCTGATCACTTGACCGCCAGTTAAAGCGGCAATATCGGCGAGCATCTCTTTGCGTCGGTCACCAAAACCTGGTGCCTTGACGGCCAAGGCATTAAAGATTCCTCGGATCTTATTGACGACCAAAGTCGCCAACGCTTCGCCATCGACATCTTCAGCAATGATCACAATTTCCTTCTTACCGAGCCCTGCTAATTGTTCAAGGATAGGGAGTATGTCGGCAATAGCCGAGATCTTTTTGTCGGTTATCAGGATGTAAGGATCTTCGATCGTGGCCTCCTGGCGAGTGGTGTCGGTCATCATGTACTGGGAAATGTACCCATTGTCAAACTGCATGCCCTCAACCACTTCTTTGGCGAGGCCCATAGTCTGACCCTCTTCAACCGTCACTACTCCATCGCGACCGACGGCGTCCATGACTTCAGCAATCAGTTTACCAATTGCTGGGTCATTGGCAGAAATCGAAGCAACCTGAGCAATCTCGGCTTTGCCTTGAACTTGTTTGGCGTTCTTTTTGAGTGTCTCAACTACCGCCTCAACACCTTTTTCGATGCCTTTGCGGATAGCTAATGGATTGGCACCAGCAACAACGTTCTTCAATCCTTCATTGGCGATCGATTGAGCGAGCAATGTAGCGGTGGTGGTCCCGTCACCAGCGACATCGTTGGTCTTGGTGGCTACTTCTTTAACCAGCTGTGCGCCCATGTTTTCGAATTTATCTTCGAGTTCGATCTCTTTGGCGATGGTTACACCGTCATTGGTAATCGTTGGTGCCCCATAGCCCTTGTCGAGTACTACGTTGCGACCTTTAGGCCCTAGGGTAACCTTGACGGTATTAGCGAGGATATTCACCCCACGTAGCAATTTACTGCGGGCCTCTTCGTTAAATGCAATTTGTTTGGACATGACTTGACCTCCGGTTAATTGGTTGTCTGGTTATCTCGTTGTCTATTCGCCTTGCTATCTGGTTAGTTACTAGGAAACTAGCTAACCAGATAACTAGAGAACTACTCGATAACTGCTTGGATACTTCCCTCACTCACCATGACATACTCTTCTCCGTCAATCTTCAATTCTTCGCCCCATGAGTAGAGTACGGTGTCGCCCTTCTTAACTTCAAGTGGTTTCAAATTACCATCGATATATTTGCCTGTTCCGACGGCGATGACCTCACCTTTTTTTGTTTTCTCTTTGGCTGAATCGGGAAGAACGATGCCCGATGCTGTCTTTTCTTCGGCCTCGGCAGGCTTCACGAGAACGTTGTCACCCAGTGGCCGGATTTTCGTAGCCATGTTGGTTCCTTTCTACTTATCTTGGTAGCAGATGACTCACGGCGCTAGGCATTCTTGGAAGGGGGATACCAAGACGCAGCCTAGCACCAGACAATAATTATAATGCCAGCAGAGTAAATGTCAAGTCCCCTTTACATTTCAGCAATTCTGTCTTGACCAAACAGGTTTAGAAGTGTTAGATTAGGAGGCTACGTTTTCGACCCTGCGTGGCTTCATCCCAGAAAGGAGGCATAAATTGCTGGGATTGAATTGGTGGGTACTCGGGGGCATCGCGTTGGTTCCCCCACTTTACGTCTGGGCCTTCTGGCCCGAAGTAAGAGCATGTTTACAGCGTGAGTTCCCGAACCGCTTCCCGGCTCGGGTGAAAGTGGAGGATACGCAGTGAAGTACATGCGCAACATTTTCCTCGCACTACTGCTGCTCGCCGCGATCGCGGCGATACTGTCTGAATTACGGGCCGGCTACTGGCCAGCCCAGGGTCTGCGAACCCCCAACGCCGAGTCTCATCTATAAAAAGTTGGGCTCGATCGCTACTTTGCCACACCGCCCCATTGGGCTTACTGTGGCACAACTTGCACGGTCCGCCTGGGTGTTTTACCCGGCGGACTGCTTTTTAATTGTCCTGACCTGTACTTGTTTCGTCATGCCATCAGACACTACTAACCCTACAATTGTCGGTTCAATGAAGGTCCTAGCCTTGACATAGGGTGCGGTTTAGTTTAAACTTACAGCGCGTCAATCGTGGCTGTCTCGTTTGGGGAAGGTTGGGTAAAATGCGGGAAGAAGAAGATATCGGCGGTATTGATCCGGAGACGGAGATCAAAAGGATTGATTTGACATCCTGTTGCGTGTTGGCTCTCGCGGTGGTTTCCGCGACTCAGCGGTTACCCGAGCTGGCCATTGTATTCCTGCTAATCACGCTTGTCTGTAGGCTGGTGATTATCCACCTGGAAAAGGAGGAGCAGTGATGCCAAGTGTACACCAGAAGGGGTTCGACAAGTCCGCCGTTTCCAAACCTAAGAACGAAGATGTAGCATGTCTTCTGCGGGAGTCATGGAAAGTTAAAGTGACGGCCGTCGCCGTGACATTACTCGCTATAGCGGCGGTCGAGTACCGCCTGGACAACTATCTGTCCACCTTTCTCGTCGTCCTTTCATTTGCCTGTCAAGTGATCGGTCTCACATTGGAACAACAGGCGAAAAAGGGCCAGTATAAACTGCCCGACTTCATGTGACATGATCGGTTCAGGGAGCAATACATGCCCGCCCTCGGGTTCGAGCGGCGGGTTTTGCTATTCTAACGGTTCTTTGGCGGGTGGAAACCGAGCTCTTGGTCCGAATGGCGGACTAACGATCCTATAATGTGAGTTCTTGGATCGCGCTCTATTCGCTTAATTTGATAATATTTTAGTAATTTTTCTACGTATTTTCCCTGGAGAATTGAAATCATTTTTTCCATAAATGGTTTCAAACTACCTCCTTCCTTGTTTGTGGCCTGCCATAACTGCAGGTATAGTCTATCTTTCTGGTCCGCTGGAGCATTAAACGTCGCGAACCAGTTCAAACAAATCTTGCCCGCAATATCTGTATTAGTCCGTCGGATGCCTGCTAGGTGGACGATTAAGGTCACAAAAAACCGAGTACTCCATATCCAATCCGGCTCGATCTGTACGAAAAGATCGATATCGCTTTTCGCCGTTGCCCGACGCTCGGCTTGTGAGCCAGTCAAGGAGATCCCCCGCGTGAAAGGGATAGCCCGAATAATTTTTAGTGCTTTCGTCAGTGTTTGCTGATTGTCGTTTTGCCAATGTGACATCGTAATATCGATTAACTAATGATTATGCTTCCTGTTTACTCACATCCTATCATACGGTATAGTTTTCATAGAAAGTGAAGGTTCTATGCGAGTTCTCTCAGGTATCCAGCCGACCGGCAATGGTGAGCTTCATCTCGGTAACTACATTGGGGCGGTCAAGCAGTGGCTTGAGTTCCAAGAAGTTCATGAGGCTTTCTACATGATTGTTAATCTGCATGCCTTAACCATGCCGATCAAGCCAGATGTCTTGCGGGAGAACGTTTACAAACTAACTGCTCTCTATCTGGCGCTTGGTCTTGATCCTAAAAAAGCTACCCTTTTTGTTCAGTCGATGGTGCCTGAGCATACCGAGCTAGCTTGGATTTTGAATTGTATTACTTACATGGGTGAATTGCGCCGGATGACGCAGTACAAAGATAAGGCTGGTGAAGACCAAGAATCTGTTTCGGCTGGTCTCTTTACTTATCCAGTGCTAATGTCGGCAGATATCTTGCTATATCAGCCCCAACTCGTGCCTGTCGGCGATGACCAGAAACAGCACGTTGAGCTGACTCGTAATCTGGCTACACGGTTCAACACTAAGTACGGCAAAACCTTTGTCGTCCCCGATCCTTACCTACCTGAACAGACCGCCCGGATAATGGCTCTCGATAATCCGAGTAAAAAAATGAGTAAGTCGTTGGGTCCCAATAATTACATTAGTTTGTTGGATAATCCAGCGCAAATTCGGGAAAAAATTAAAAGTGCGGTGACCGATTCAGAAGCTGAGGTGCGGTTTGATAAGCAGCACAAACCAGCGATTAGCAACTTACTTACTATTTTTTCAGCGATTAGTGATCGTGAAATAAGCGATTTAGAACAGGATTATGGCTCTACCGGATATGGTCGGTTTAAGGCTGATCTAGCTGATGAAATTGTTAATTTCCTGACACCTATTCAAGTAAAGTATCAGGCTTTAATTCTCGACAAATCAGCTCTAGACGTTGTTCTAAAAGATGGAGCCGCTAAAGCTCAGGTAGTGGCCAGTCTATCGCTCAAACAGATAAAGCAGAAAGTTGGTTTACTTTAGAGCTATTGACTGATAGTGCATAATCAGACGGCTCAATTGACTATCGCTCGATAACTTTTTTGGTCGCTGTTCTCTGGGCTCTCGGGCTGACTAGTTGGATTCACTTCCAACCTGAGTGCCGCATGACTATCCTTAAGTCTGCTTATCTCATAGGAATTAAGTGTCGCACCAGACTTTCCGTCAGTGAAAGAGGTTACAATGTATGTTCTCTCTAGTGGTTTTATATCTTGCTCATATAATTTAGTATCATCGATCTCTGGACTTGCAGAGACATGGTATTCAGTCGGTCCGGGTATTTCGTGAGCAATGATATTGGAGACCGTGATATTGAAACCACCCAGGCGGTCAGTCTCACGCCGATTACCATTGGCTCCACTGTCAAATATCGGTTCTCCGTTCATATTTCGTTCCATAAGTCCTCCTAGCTAGTTGATCGCTCAACCAGTGTGGTTATTGCTGTTTTGAGTTGTTGGCTAGTTTGCAATGCAGTCTCTCGAACCGAAGCGATAGATTTACTACCTGTCACAGGTTGATAGACACAGGTATAGAGCTTCACTTTTGGCTCAGTACCCGATGGTCGGACAACGACCCAATTATTATGATCGTCAGAAAGCTCTAAGATGATCGCATTGGTGGTGTGTCCCACAAGTTTCTCTATCACTTCGCTTGAATTATCTTTAACTTCGTTGCATGACCGGTCGATAACTCGCTTAACATTCCAGCTACCAATCGTCTGTGGTGGTGCACTGCGCAGACCGTTCATGAGCTTAGTCATGGTATCGAAACCAGATGCGCCTTCGATTTTGATATCTACAAGATCAAGCAAGTAATAACCGTACTTGTTGTAGACCTCGTCGAGCAGATCCCAGACGGTTTTACCCGTGTCTTTGAGCCAGCTTATCATTTCAGCGGCAATTAAGACTGCCGATGAAGCATCCTTATCTCGAGCGTAAGAGCCTTTGAGACAACCAAAGCTTTCTTCACCTGCAAAGATGAACAGTTCATTGCCTACATCTTCGTGCTGTTTAATGCACTCACCTATAAATTTAAAGCCAACGGGCAAGTCACTGTAATACTTCAGACCAAAGTCGTCGGCGATGGCATCGATCATGGGAGTCGATACGAAAGTCCGAACTAAAAACCCATTAGTGGGTAGTTTATGTCCCTCTTTGAGTTGTTTACAGATGAAGTAAGCTAGCAATGTCGCTGTTTCATTGCCGTCTAAGATGAATGTGGTGTCTCCTTTTGGTACGACTAAAGCTAATCGATCAGCGTCGGGATCAGTCGATATGCCCACATCGGCGCCTGTCTCTAGTACTTTTTGGGCGGTTAGAGTATTGGACTCTCGGTTTTGAGGGTTGGGTATGCCGCCTGGTATATTGGGAAAGTTACCATCTGGGGTCATCTGCTCGTCGACAGTGATCACTTCGAAGCCTGCTTCGCGCATGATCGGTAGTACACCGTAGATGCCGGTGCCATGGAAGGGTGAATAGACGATCTTGGCACTTCGTCCGTCGTAGACAGATTCCTGTAAGACACGGTGACGGTAGGTCTCATCAAACGATTCACCTATGATGGTTGTCTGATTGTCTGGTTGTCTGGTTGTCTGGTTAAACTTCGCGACCTTTTTCACCGCCTCAATCAGCGCTTTGTCGTGGGGTGGGAGGAGCTGGGCGCCATCTTCCCAATAGATCTTCAGGCCGTTATCGGTCGGTGGGTTGTGGGAGGCGGAGATGTAGATACCGGCTTGGGCTTTGAAATGCCTTACGGCAAATGAGAACATGCCGACCTGGGGCGGGTTCTTAAAGCGATAGACCTTAATGTCGTTGGACGAGAGAATATTTATCACTAACTCGACGAATTCAGGGCTAGTTAGGCGAGTATCCGAGCCAATCACTACACCCTTTGTTGGATTACCGGCTAGTTGAATATAATCAGCTAAGCCCTGGGTGGCTGTACCGACAGTCCAACGATTGATCCTAGCCGAGCCAAGTCCGGTCCGGCCACGGATCCCAGCTGTCCCGAATTCAAGTTGAGTATAAAAATCATCGGAAAGCGTCTGCCAATCACTTTGATCAATCAGTTTTACGATCTGTTGGTGGAAATCAGCTAACTGATCGTTCATGAGCCAGGCCCTGATGTTCATTACAGCCGCTTCACTCAGTGCACCGGTCTGTTTTGCGCTGTCGAGTTTCGTCAAGATCTCGGTCATAGGGGATCCTTTCGTATCCATACTCTACAAAAATACAGGAGAAAAAGCTAGAGACAAACTTGTTTTTTACCCAGTAGCAGGGTAAAGTAATCGTGGCTGTACCTTGGACAATTCGCTACATGCGATGGAGAAAATCGATGAGTTACCGTTCTTTCTGTCTGGCTCTAACTGGTCTCTCGATCTGGGCAGTTCCCGTCTTGGCTGACCCGATAGCCAGATTCGCGTTTCATGACGCGGTGCGTGCGCTCGCCTTCTCGCCGGATGGTCAATCGTTGGCGGCCGGTGGAGATGACCGTTTCGTGAAGATCTGGGACCTAAAAACCCGGACTAAACGGACCTTCATGAGCCATGCGAATGTCGTGGACAAGCTGACTTTCTGTTGTTGTGGTAAACGTTTAGCCTGCCTCGGGCATCAGCCGATTATCCAGCGACGTCGGATCGACCAACCAAAGAGCACGACGAGTATGATGGTCGGATACACTAGTGTGCTCGACCGATTCGAGGTTGCCATCAACAGAACATGGGATAGTGATCCACTCTACTTCTATGGGAGTCCGCTCGTTACGGTTGTGTTAGGCGAGCGGCTAATCACGGCAACCCGAGAGGTTATCGACTGCATACCGTGGTCTGGTCGAAAGTCAACTTTCCATCCAAAGTATCAACGACTTCTTGCTGTCAATGGCAAGTCGCCCGATGAGTGCTGGTTTGTTGGGACGCGATCAATCGGCAAACCAACGCGACTGCTCGCAGGGCCGATTCCTTTTCCGGTCGAGGACCTAGCTTATCGGCTTGATCACTGGAAGGTTGGGGCCAAAGAACCGACGGCAACATACCCAGTCAACGTCGTCGATCGTCCCTACCTTACCATCAAGCCAGGCGAATCGCCGCTCTTGGTGGCGATTGACGCGAAAAGTTTGGTTCAGCTGGGCCGTATCATCGATGGCACAGTCGTCTGGCAGTCACTAGCCAAAACCGCAACTGTGCTAGCGATCTCACCCGACGGCAAACTGCTCGCAACCGGCGGGAATGATAAGAGCGTCACGCTTTGGTCCCTGCTCGAGGCGAAGGAGCTCCAATCCTTCGCTAGAACCGAGCCGATAACTGCCCTCTGCTTCTCACCCGATGGACAGCGCCTAGCCAGCGGTGACCAAAAGGGCAATGTCCAACTGCAGAGTCTCTTGCCGGACTAGTCCCGTAAATGTTGGCGGCCGGGTTTCTGGCCGCCAACCACGTATTTGACAGTGAAAAGATTATCCGATATGTTGATAAGGGCTCCGCATGTAGCGCAGCCATGACTGAAGGGCTCTCCTCTTCGCCGCCCTGGCGATTCCCCCGACAGTCTTTTTTTAATGAACTACTATTAATTCCGGGAGATAATCATGGCCAAGCAATCGACCAAGTACATCTTCATCGTCGGTGGCGTCATGAGTGGTGTTGGTAAGGGTACTTCTGCCGCGGCAATCGGCCGATTGCTTAAGAGCAAAGGTTTCGAAGTCACTGCAGTCAAGATGGATCCGTACGTTAACGTCGATGCCGGTACCATGAACCCCGTTGAGCACGGTGAAGTCTTTGTGACCGACGACGGCGATGAAACCGACCAGGATATTGGTAACTACGAACGATTTCTCGATGTCGATATACTTTCAGTTAACTATATGACTACTGGTCGGGTCTACCAAACAGTCATCAATCGTGAACGAGCCCTTGAATACGGTGGCAAGTGTGTGGAAGTCGTCCCCCACGTTCCTGAGGAGATTATCCGTCGGATTAAAAATGCCGCCAAACATTCGAAGGCCGATTTTGTGATCGTTGAGATCGGTGGAACTGTTGGTGAGTACCAAAACATCCTTTTTCTGGAAGCGGCTCGAACCATGAAATATGAAAATCCCGACGATGTGCTATTTGTGTTAGTCAGTTATTTGCCCATCCCGTCTCAGCTCGGCGAGATGAAAACTAAGCCTACCCAGTACGCTTCCCGAACGCTTAATGCGGCCGGGATTCAAGCTGACTTTATCGTTGCAAGATCGGAACAACCGGTCGACGAACCAAGAAAAAAGAAGATGAGCGTTCTATGTAATGTCCATGCCCAAGATATTATCTCGTCACCCAATGTGGCTAGCGTCTATGAAGTACCAGTAGTTTACGACGATCAAGACTTAGGAACCAAGATCTTACGTAAAGTTGGGCTTAAGGCCCGAAAGAATGCCTTCAACTCGTGGAGAGCGTGGAATAAAGAGATCAAAGGCTACAAGAAAGAAGTTCATATCGGGGTCTTAGGTAAATATTTCTCTTCCGGTAACTTTGTGTTGTCCGATGTCTATATCTCGGTCATTGAATCGATCAAGCATGCCGCCTGGGCCAATAGCCGCAAGCCTGTCCTGACTTGGCTAAACTCAGAGGACTATGAGAAGGATCCCAAGAAACTCAAAGAGCTCTCGAAGTTCGACGGCATTATTGTCCCGGGCGGTTTTGGTTCGAGGGCAGTTGAAGGGATTATTGAGGCGATTGAATATGTTCGCTTACATAAGATCCCATACCTTGGTTTGTGCTACGGTATGCAATTGGCAACGATTGAATTTGCCCGCCATGTCGCCGGACTCAAAACTGCCAATACGACTGAGATCAGTTCTAAAACCAGTCACCCGGTCATCCACATCATGCCCGAGCAAGAGAAGAAGCTACTCGATAATGACTATGGAAACTCGATGCGACTAGGCGCCTATCCTTGCGTTCTCAAAGATGGTACCTTGTCCGCCAAGGCTTACGGCAAAGGCGATATCAGCGAGCGCCATCGCCATCGTTACGAGTTTAATAACGACTATCGTGAGAAACTGGCTGAAAAAGGTTTGGTCATCGCTGGTACATCACCGGACGGCCACCTAGTTGAGATCGTTGAACTACCGGCCGATAAGCATCCATTCTTCGTGGGCGTCCAGTTCCACCCTGAGTTTAAATCGAGACCTCAAAAACCGCATCCATTATTTAAAGAGTTCGTTAGAGTGGCAATTAAGGCTAAGTGACCATCCGCTAAGCCTCTCTAGCACTCTATTTGTCTAATAGGTTAGTCTATGATAATCTAACTTCCATCCGGTAAACGGTCCGGTGTCCTTTTTTGGAGTGACGTTATGAGTCAAAAATCAGTCGAGCTGGAAAAAGATGTCTCGTTACTCTGGAAGCAGTTTAAACGAGATGGCAACCAACGTGCTGGGCAAGCTCTCTATGAGCACTATCTTCACCTCGTCACCATAACCCGATGTCGAACCATCCCCACGATCCCAATTCATATCTTGATTGATGATTTGATGCAGGTAGGTTCGATCGCCCTATTTAGGGCGATTCATCGCTTTGAATCAACTCGGGGTGCTAAGTTCGAGTCCTACGCAATCAAATGCATCCGTGGTGCGATGCATGAGTATCTACGTCAAGAAGATTGGGTTCCCCGTAGTGTCCGCGTCAAACAAAAACGGCTGAACCAGGCACTTTTGCTTCTGGAGATTCGTAACGGTTCACACAGCGTGTGCGACGAGGACCTAGCTAGGGAGCTTAGTCTGCCGATCAAAAATCTCCACTGGTTTCTTGCTGAAGCCGAGCCACACTTCATCATATCGCTTGATCACGTACGCTGTGATGAGATGGAAGATGATGATCTTATTACTGAGAGTGACGCAGTCAGGTCTCAGGCACCCGAACCGGAGACGCTGGCAATCGGCGAGATTGGTAGGACACTCGTCCGACAGTGTGTGAGCTGGTTGCCGCGCCCTGAGCGTCGGGTAATCGAGCTCCACTTCTTTGAGGAACTGACCCACAGAGAGATCGCAAAGGAGATCCATCGCACCGAAAGCCGTGTCATGCAGCTCTGTCGCAAGGGGCTGGGTCGGCTGAATAACTATCTTGCCCGGCAGCGTGGCCTGGTCGCAGAGTCTGATGATACAGTAGCATGGGTTGCGGCATTAACTGAGCCTGAAGTTTAGGTCTCGGTTTTGCACAACGGATTACCAATATCGCCACCCTGGAGGTCGTGGCGATATTTTCGTTTTTAGAGCTCAGCTGTGTCGACTGATTCAAGTCTAGCCGGTTTGTTCTCTAGTTTGTGCAGATAATCAGCCAATTTGGCGATGATGTTGTCCATATCCTTGGCGACTGTCCCACCTGGGACCTCAAAAGCGGCCGCTAGGTCGTGACCGCCGCCGCCGAAATGTTCGGCAAGCTGGGTAAGGTCGATGCCTTTTTCGAGAGCGCGCACTGAAATGTGTAAGCCGCCTTGCTTTTCACAGGCGAGCACCACGAATCGCGAACCGTCAGCGGTCTTTAACAGATCATCGATCAGGCCCGAAGATTCGTATTCAGCCGCACCGGCTGTAATAAAATCTTCTTTCGTCAGGGTCGAATAGATGAAGTTATGGGTTTTATTCTCAGTAATATGCATTAGCGCCTGACCCCAGAGCTTCAGCGTTGAGAGCGGTTTGGTCTTATAGACATGGCGAATAATCTCCTGCTGCCGAGCTCCGGCGGCGATCAACTGGGCAGCTACTGTAAATGACTTAGGTGTGGTGTTGGCATTCTGAAAACTAGCTGTATCGGTGATTACTCCGGCAAGCAAACAAGTGGCAATATCAGGGTCAAGGAGGCTTTTATCGCGGCCTAGACTTTCCAGTAAAGCAACCAATATCTCGGCCGTCGAGGTAGCCGTTAAGTCGATCCAGTTTACCTTACCAAAATAGTCATTGCCTGGGTGGTGGTCGATGTTCACCACAGTTGAGTCGTAAAACAAGTCAGCTTTCGTCTGGGCGATTTCGCCGAGCCGTTTCAGGTCTGGAGTATCCAAAACAAGGACCAAATCGTACTTTGGCTTTACCTCGGGGAACGATACATCCTCTTTCGAAAAGCGCCCCGCTTTGGGGGAGATGACAATTGCGACCTTCTTTTCGTCGGGAATTTGCTTATAGCCCAAGTTTCCAATTTGGACAGTCGAGACGTCGAGGTGCATCACCAGGTCGTTACCCTGTTGAATCTCCTTGGTCAAGAGTTCTTGTGAGGGCAGAAATTTGAGCGATTGAGGTATAGCGTCGGCTTGGTAGGCTGTTGGATTCTTGCCAAGCTTTTTGAGTGCCATACTTAACGCCAAAATCGAACCGAGAGCGTCACCGTCAGGATTCTTATGCGAGACAAGCAGGATATTCTCCGCCTGTCGTATCAACTCAATTGTTTGCTGTTTGGGTGTTAGTTCCATGGTTTCTCGCGTACCTTTCAGGTTTAGAGAAGGGGTAATCGTACCATATGCGCATGATTTGTCAAGGATAGACGGTGGGCAGGTGAGATTGGTCAGATAAAAGGTGTCCCCTTTACAGAAGCGGCTTGCGAGTCTTTCTGTGCGGTTGCTCGCCACTTTTATCTGACCAATCTCACCTTCGTGGTGTAAGTGGACGAATTTGTACCTGATGCCTACCACTTACTACTCAATACTCTGTCGTCCTCTTGTCAAACACGCTCCTAACTGCTATACTCTCGAAAGATAATCAAACTCGAAATGGAGTAAATCAATGCCAGTAATCGAATCAGCCAAAAAAGCCCTCCGTAGTTCCGAAGCTAAACATGAGCGTAACCTGCTCGTGAAGGCTGAACTTCGTCGTGCTCTCAAGAATGTCACTGTTGAGTCGATGAGTAAAGTCGTTTCCTTAGTCGATAAAGCGGCCAAGCGCGACATTATTCACAAAAACAAAGCGGCCAGAATCAAGTCAGCCCTCTCCAAGATTACCGCCGAAGCACCAAAAGTGAAAAAGGTTACCAAGACAGCTGCCAAGAAGAAGACTCAGTCTAAGAAAACGGTTGCAAAAAAGACTGTCGCCAAGAAGTAAGATTCCCTGATCTAAATCAAATAACCCGCCTCGCTGCGGGTTTTTTGTATGTTATGATAAACTCATGAACGGATTGATCCAAAAGTTTTTCTTCGCTACCGGTTGTATCTTCGAGCTCGCCAGAGGGGTCATCCTCTTTGCGGTCGTCCTAGCCCTCATCAATGTCTTTGTCGTCACCTTAAACATCGTTAACGGTGCCTCCATGGAACCGAATTTTCACGATAAACAGTATGTATTGGTTGATCGATTGAGTTTTTACCTGCGTGCCCCCGAGCGTGGCGAACCTGTCATCGTCAAGTTTCCTGGTGACCCCGAGAAAGTTCGTTACATTAAACGGATTATTGGTTTGCCCGGTGAGACAGTCGAGATCGATACGAATGTGGTCACGATCAATGGGAAGGTGTTACACGAGTCCTATATCCCAGCCGATTTTCAAACCCTTCCTAATGGGATTCATGAACTTGGGCCAGAGGAGTATTTCTTGATGGGTGATAACCGAGAAAACTCCAACGACTCCCGGGTCTTCGGTCCCGTCGAACGTCGCTTCTTCGTGGGCAAAGCCTACTTTATCTTAATCCCCTTCGGTGACGCCGGTCTTGTGTCGCCAGAGTTCTACACCATCGATCCAATTTAATGTTTATTCGATTAGAGCTTCTTGAGTATCAACGGAATCTTCTTGAAATCACGAATCAGCACCTCGCGCTGGCTGCCGTTGTAGAGGGCTACAGCGGGATGGAACAGTGGCAGGTAGACTCGAGCGTCTTTGCGCCGAAACGGCTTGCCATGGATCTGAGAGATGCTACCTAGCCCAGGCAGAAGTTTACCCATCGAGTGTCGACCGAGCATGACAATGATTTTTGGTTCAATGATCTCAATTTGACGCATCAACAGTGGCCAATGAGCCTCGATTTCTTCAGGTAATGGGTCCCGATTGTCGGGTGGGCGCTGTTTGACGATATTGGTAATGTATACATCGTCTCGCTTTAAGCCGATTAACCCAAGCATCTCTGTCAGAAACTTGCCCGAGGCCCCAACAAACGGCCTTTCCAGCTCATCTTCCTTTTTACCTGGCGCCTCCCCAACGAACAGGATATCCGCATCGGGGCTACCCTCTCCAGGTACAAAATTAGACCCCTCGTAAAGTGGAAGCGCTTTGAGATCGGTTAAAACTTTTTCGAGCTGCTTAGCCTTATCCATGAGGCTAGTATACCGAGTAACGAGTTGCTAGTCACTACTCACAATGTGCTATACTAGCTAAAGAGCACCTAACATGCACTCAAGTTAGGGGCTCGTCGGTACTTCTTCGGCCGATTGGACAATCGCGTATTGAGTATTTGGCCTTCTGAGGGATACTGGCCGTGAGGAGAGGCAAATACACGATTTTCGCTAATCGCGCTCATACTGCAACCTGTTATTGCCAGCATCGCTGTCGAGAACTCATTCGTTAGTTCGTCATCACGAATCTAACGGAGCTACCCGATGACACCGATGACGAGCCGAGGTTGCCCGTTGTTTGGGCAGTTTCATCTTCTGTGAGACTGATTGTTCCAGCAGTATGCTCTCTGAGGAAGACCTTATTCGTTGCACCTCTCGAAATATCGATCGTTATAAGGAGATTTGTTGACCCCTCGGCTACTACTCATTTTTTGTGTTATTCAATGACCGATATGTCGAACGGTGAGCCACCCATATCCAAAATGAAGGCTCGGGTGGATACCTTTTGTGTAGTTTCTAGTGAATGAGTGCGCTACCGACACCTATGGCAGCATCGATTTTTCTTAACAGGTCATCGGAGACGGTAACTTTTGTTTTGGCTGGGAGCTCTTTGTAGCCGACTGGTGAGGGCAGACGAAGGACGACAGAGGTGTCGCCGGCATGACCCATAATGATCGTCTTGAGGGTATTTAAGACTTCGCGGCTCGAATTGGGGGGCAAGGTAATATAGAGCGAATGGTCGATTTCAGGTTCAGAAGGCTTTCTGACTCGTGGTGGGCTGCTAAACACTTTATCGGCGTATGATTGAGCCGCCGGACCATCGGGCGATTGAACTCCCCCACTGTAGCGTTGCTTACGGGCTGGTTTATCGGCGAATAGATTCAACTCTTCACTCGCTTTATATGAATCAAGGGCCAAATCTTTAGTCAATTCCCATATCTGACTCGCAATAATCTTAATCTGGCCGTCTTTAGTCGAAATGCGACCCTCAACGACAACGATCTTATCGGCGACCCACATGGCGTGTTGCTCTTGGTAGAGGCGAGGGAAGACTAGTATCTCACTTATCCCGGTGGTGTCCTCAATCCCTACAAAGAGCATCGGTTCATTACTCTTGGTAATGATCTTTTTCACCGTAGTCAAGATACCGGCAACGCGGATCTTCTTGTTATCGAAATCGGAAGTGATCTCATTTAGGGGTTTGCCAAAGGTCAGGCAGAGGTGCGCCACCTCTTTTAATGG